>JAFGRD010000099.1 GCA_016935315.1 Pirellulales bacterium | reverse complement strand
TGGCGATCGTCGACCTTCCGATCGGGGCGATGATTCTCCGGGGAAAAGCGGAAGTCCGGGCAGCGGCCAGCGCGCTGCAGAATGCGGTGCAGTAGCGGTGCAAAATGCGGTGCAGTCAGCGCATGCCGGCGATTGTCGAGAGTCGACCGCGCAAAGCAAAACCCCTGTGCTGACAGGGGTTTGTGCAAATCCTGACGAGCGGAGTCAACCGTCGTCAAGGGATCGAAATGGCGGGGACAGGATTCGAACCTGCGACCTCGAGGTTATGAGCCTCGCGAGCTACCGGACTGCTCCACCCCGCGTCACGTCTGGCTGGGGACGGCGACCCGACGGCCGCTATCCTTCCCGCTGACAGAGCTAATTTTACCATAGTGTCAGTCGGAGTCGAGGCCATTGCCCATTTTTTCCGCGCAAGACTCGTTAAGGCGGCCGGTCCGTACGGCCTTGGCCATAGCGACCGAATGGGCCGGCTGCAATATGCCGAATACTCTCCTGCGAGATGAACGCGGGAAGGCAGGTGGGAACCCCTTTGTAGCGAACCTTTTCCGGATGCAATGGCGTTGATGGTGTGGGCGATTTTTCGCGCCATTCTATTGACTGGGTGCGCATGATCTGCTAAACTGCGATAGGGTCGCTCGGGTCTGGTGTCGTTGCCGCATCTGCGCCGACGACATAGAATTGCCGTACGGGGTGGTCGGCTGTCGGAAGTTGGGGGTGGGGGCGGAGGAGGCACTTCAATGGCGACGTTTGGCCCGGACGAGCAGGCCGCAGGCGGTACGCCGCGGGAAGCGAACGCTCGCATTCGGCCTTCGCCGCCGGCCGCGATATTGGAGCCCAACCCTCCCCCCCCAGTTCAGCGGTCTCCCGCAAATTCCCAGCTCCCTCCAATTCGAGGCCCTGCTCAGCCGCGCCCGGCCAACGGCTCGACCGGCCACCCAATCGTGCTGCCCCGGTCCGATGCTCCGTTGCCTTCGGTCGTCACGGAGGAATCGAATCAGACGACTCACGGGGACGCATCTGGGAGCGCAAGCGGGAGAGATTTCTCGTCGATAGCGGCCAGATACTCGCCGGCTTGGTTGATCAGCGGCGCCTTCCATATGGCCGTGTTAATCGTTCTGGGGCTGCTGGTCGGACACATGAGCCGGGAAACCCGGATCTCCCTGGACTTCGAGACCGTTTCCGCCGAGGAGTTGGGCGACCAGTTGGAGTTTGATTCGCCGCTAGGCGTGGAGGACGTCGAAACGGCCGAGGAAATGGCTTTTTCGCTGAGCGAGCTACCGGAGGTGCGTGATCCTCTAGCGGCTCCGCAGATGCTGGAACTTCAGCCCGATGGCGCCCTAACCCCCAGCGAAATCGACGTGCCGCAAATCGGGCTTGCGCTAACCGGCCGCGAGGCAGGCCGCCGGGCATCGCTGCTTGGCAGATATGGGGGCGACGGCCGAACCGAGAACGCCGTGGACAAGGGGCTGGATTGGCTGGCGCAGAACCAGGCCAAGACGGGGCCTGACGCGGGTAGCTGGAGCCTGAGCGGTCCGTTTCGGGACGGCGTTTCCAGGAACTACGACAACCCGGTCGCGGCCACGGCCATGGCGCTGTTGGCCTTCCAGGGCCGAGGCAACACGCACAAGAAGGGTCCGTATCGCGAGAACGTTGCGGCGGGCTGGCGATGGTTGCTCGAACAGCAGGACGGCGACGGCAGCTTCTTCCACGAAGGGCCGATGAACCACCGCTTCTATACGCAGGGCCAGTGCACTATCGCGCTGTGCGAGTTGTATGGAATGACCGGGGATTCCAGGTTTCTCGGGCCGGCGGAGCAAGCCGTAAAGTACTGTCTTCGCAGCCAGAGCGGCGAAGGCGGATGGAAATACGTCCCGGCCGGCCGCAGCGATCTGTCGGTCACCGGCTGGATACTGATGGGATTGCAGAGCGCCCGGATGGCGAAAATCGAGGTCCCCGAGGATTGCCTCCAGCGCGTGGAGCGTTTTCTGGATCGTGTGGCGGCGGAAGACGACGCCAGCCGCTACTGCTACGAGCCGGGCAAGATGCCCAGCCGGTCGATGACGGCCGAGGGGCTGCTCTGCCGACAGTATCTGGGCTGGGCCCGCGACGATCCGCGGTTGGTCGAGGGGGTCGAGTGGATCACGCAACCGGAGAACCTGGTCAACTTCGATGACGGTCGCGACGTCTACTACTGGTACTATGCCACGCAGGTGGCCCACCACATGGAAGGCGAGTACTGGCAGCGTTGGAACCGCGCGATGAAGCAGGTTTTACCGCAGCAGCAGGTCCAGCGGGGTCGTGAGATGGGCAGTTGGGATCCGGTAAATCCCACCAGAGACCAGTGGGCATCCTACGGCGGCCGGCTCTACGTGACGTGCCTGTCAATTTACATGCTGGAAGTCTACTACCGCCACCTGCCGCTGTACACCAAGGTCTATGGCGGGAAGTAGCCCGCCTCGGTCTCATCCTCCGGCGGCTCCTCGGCGTGTTTTGCGTCGATGCCTCGCAGCAGCGCTCGGACGTCGAAAAAGCCGCCGATCGTCACGACGACGGCGAGCCCGGCAAACACGGCAACGGCGCCGATCAGCAACCAGGTCCAGAATTCGGCCCAAAGCTCCATCGCGTCGGCTCCTCAGGATTTGGCGTTTTCGGCATTGCGGCGGTCGGGAAACAGAAGCGAGCCGACCACCATGGCCAGCAAGGCCGACCCGGTGACGGCTAGGATCACATGCTGTTCGCGAATCTCCGCCGACTCCACGATCCCCAGTCCCACGATGGCCCTGGAGAGTTGCTTGCAGGGCCAACTCAGGCCGAAGACGGCCATCGTGCCGCAGCCCAGCGCTAGGTAAGCCCCGGTTCGGCTCGCTCGGGGCCAATAGAGCCCGCCCAACAAGAGCACAAACGCGCCAACGTAGTAGATGGCGCCGCTGACCGCCATGTACTCCCAAAGCCCCTGTTCGAGCGGATACCAGAGGCTCCAAGCCAACAGGAAGGCTCCAATCAGAAAAACCAGTATGCGGGCCAACAAAAGACGTTTCCTGGTCGAGAGCCGTCCGCCGGTGGCCGGGTTGATCACGTCGTGGACCAGGACGGACGACCAGCAGAGCAGATAACTGTCGTGCGTCGACATGAAGGCCGCCAACATACCTGCGCCCACCAGGCCGATCAGCCCGACCGGCAGGATGTGCGCCAACAGCAAAGGCATGGCCATCATCGTGATCTCGGCGTGCTCGACGTCTTTGATGGGCGTGCCTTCCGGAGTGAAGAAGATTTCGCGACCGACGGGATGCTGCCAGAAATAGGCCAGCGCGCAGATGCCCAGAAACTGGGGAATCAGAAATCGGATCAGGAACCCGATCGAGGACCAGGCGTAAAGACGCTTGACGACCTGCACGCTTTCGGCCGCACAGGCGCGCATCACGGCCGTCTGCCAGACGGCGCAGGAGACCAGCCCGGCCACGAAGATCTGCCAGACGATGTACGACGGCCCGAACCCCTTCGCGTTGAGCGGATTGAAGCCGGCATCGCCGTGCACGGTCTTGACGGTCTCAACAATCTGGGACCATCCCAGGTAGCGGACGGCCAGGAAGCAGGAGAGCAGCATGCCCAGGGAGAGCACCACGAACTGGATGTAGTCGGTGATCACCACGGAGACCATGCCGCCGAGAATCGTATAGAACAGGACCAGTGCGATCAGCACGGTCATGACAATGTTGACCGCCGTCGGATCGGTCAGCCCCGTCAGTCCGGCCACGAAGTAGGCCCCGGCCTTCAGAAACAGGCCCATGTTGAGGATGCCGGCGCCGGCCAGCAGCAAACCGCCGAGGACGCGCACGCCGCGGCCGAACCTCCGCTCGTAGAACTCCGGGATGGTCATCACCCCCATCGCCCGCAAGGGCACGACGATGAATCCGGTGAGGCCGACGATCAGCGTCACGACGCCGGCAACCAGGCCGATGTGGAACGCGGCGAAGCCTCCGGAAAAGCCCCGCTGCGCCGAATACATCACCGTGATCAGCCCCAGTTCCGTGCCGATCATGGTGGCGATGCCCAGGAACGATCGCAGCGACCGCCCCGCCACCATGTAGTCGGCCATGCTGCGGATATACCGATTCACGTAGATCCCGATGGCGACGGTCCCCGCCAGATAAACGGCCACGATCGCCCAGTCCCACGCGGAAAAGTTGGTGCCGAGTTGCTTGAGGGATTCAGGCATGTCGTCGTCGATCTCCCGGAACGAGGAGGCAGTGGCCGGCCGGCATTATACCCGATAGGAGCGCACTTGTTCCATACACTGATTGGCCACGTCAATGCTGGGCACGCGGGCCACCCGATACAATACGCCCCCGAGCAGACCGTGGCGTCGAAGCCCCGTGACAAAACCGTCATAGTCGACCGCCACCACCAGGGGCACGTCGCCGGCGCGGTCCCGCAGGTCACTTAAGACATCGAAGGCGGGCGGATACCCCCGGTCGTCGCCCAGGAAGATTGCCTGAAGCCCCTTCAGCGTGCAGACGGCCGGGAGCAGATGCCGGCCGTTGCCGTGCAGGTGCAGCACGCCGCCGTCGAAGCGATCGAACATCCGCTGGACCGGCTCGCGTCCCCAACGTTCGAAGTCGTCGACGGAAGTCATGTGAAACGGATCGACGCTCTCGGAGACCACCCGGCCAGCCACCCATTGCACCATGTTGCTGCACGTGCCGCCCTCCAGCAACGGCACGGTGTCGAAGAACGCCTGTTGCACCCGCACGTTCAGATCGAACGCCAGCTCGATCGCGCGGCGGACCATTTCCGGATGCTCGTGCAGACTCAGGTATGTGTTGGTGGCACCAATCAGCTCGAAGACGAAATTGAGGCTGTCGATGAGGATGAAATGGCTGACGCCGAATTTGCCGTTTGCCCCTTTCAGAAAAACCGCCAACTGGTCCAGATACCGCTTCCACCACGGGTGGGACGGGTTGAAACGCAGCGATTCGAACTGCGACCAGTCGTCGATCAGCGGGGCGACCATGGAGGAGATCCAGCCGTTTTCCGGGTGGGCCATGAATTGGACGCGTCCGCCCAGCAGCCCACCGTATAGCCCCTGGTCCAACTCGCTCAAGTACGCGCTGGGAATGGAATCGTCTTCGAGCGAGGCACGTTCGCCGAGTAGCTTGTCCCAGAACGCGATCCGAGCGGCCGACTGCGGATCGCCGCAATAGCCGGCTGTGTACTGCTCTTGAAACTCGGCCAACGCCGCACAGGGCACTTCCATCACCGCGCAGATCCGATCGGATGCGCATCGCTGGTACAGGGAGCGAAGCCGCGCCAGGACCTCGGTCACATTCGGTTTGTAGGTCAGGGAGTCAGTCATTTCTACGGAGTTTACCCGCCTCATGGATCGTTTCATACATTGCCACGATGTTCGCCGTGGGGCTGACCGGCTGAATGTTGTGGCATGGCGCGCAAATCCATCGGGCCCCGCGATAGATGTCCGCGCTCTGGCGGACCTCGTCCGCCACGTCTTCGACCGACCCGAAGGCCAGCGTCTGCTGGTTGTCGATCGAGCCGTGGAAGATGATCCGATCGCCGAAATCGGCCACCAGCCGCTCTCGCTCCATGCCCGGGCAACGCCATTGAATCGGGTTGAGGATCTCGATGCCTACCCGGTCGATCAGGTCGGGCAGGAACAGGCGGGCCGCGCCGTCGGTATGGTACATCACGTGGATGCCGAAGGAGCGGGCCAGATTGGCCATCTTGATCTGGTTCGACAGCAGGAACCGCCGGTACATGGCCAGGCTCATCAGCGGACCAGTCTGGGAGCCGAGATCCTCGGCCACCCACGTTAGGTCAATCCGGCCTCCGCCGGCGGCCACCCGGCCAGCCTCGAAAATCCGGCGATGGTGCTCATAATGGAAGTCGAAGATGCGTCCCAGGATCGCATCGGCGATCTCAGGGTGCAATGCCAGATCCTCCAAGGCCCGCTGCAGGCCGCGCAGGTATCCGTACAACAGAAACGGCTCATAGCAGCCGGCGTGGATGGGCCGGTGGCCGTCGTCCGACTGCAGCGCCTGGGTAATCCGTGCGTAGTCGAATTCGTCCGGATCGGGCCAGCGGTGGGCATGGACCTGTGCGACCGATTCGACCTCCGCCAGGGGATGCGACACGGGCTGCTCGTACGCGCCCGTGCCGTAATCGACCCGACGAAATCGAACGCCCCACATGTCGGCCTGCGAGGCCCGGCCGTCGTCCGGCCGTTGCCAGTTGGGCTCGACGAACCGGCGGCCATCGATGTGCAGCTTCCGCCACAGCGACTCCTCGTCGGCACAGCCCAAGTCTTTCAGCAGCCGGGCTGTCACCTCCTCGGTCGCCTGATAGTCCGTCGGCACACGGTCGGGAAAACCTCCGGCTAAGAGGGCCAGCCAGCGTTGGCGCGGGGTCATTTCCATCTCAGCCGCATCCTTCATGGGCCTGTAGGAAGATGAGGAGCAAGTTGGGTGTCCACGAAACAGGAAGGAAGCAAGTGGTCAGTCCAACGGCAGCTTGACCGCCACTCCCCCTTGCTCGATCGACCGGTCGATCGCCAGGCAGACCTCGTGGGTGCGATAGGCATCGGCGATGTTGCAGTGCGACTCACGGTCTTCGCGGATACAGTCGACCAGGTGGTTGATCTCCGCGTCGAAGGGATGGTGGTGCACGTCGCCCGAGTCGGGCAGAAGCGTCTTCATCTCGGTCCAGCCGGTCTGCCCGGGCAGCAGTTGCTTCGACCAGAGCCGGTTGTCGCGAAGCGTACCGTCGGTGCCGGCCAGATCGATGTTGAACGCATAGGGCATTTCGGCGTCGAACAGTGCCGACGTCTTGCCGATAATGCCGCTTTGATACTTCAAGATGGCCACCACGTTGGCGTCGTACTCGAACAGCCCCTTCTGGTTGTTCGAGTAGGCCGTGACCTCGGCCACCTCGTCGCCGGCAAGCCATCGCAGGGCGTCCACGGCGTGGCAGCCGCCCAGCAACATCGTGCTGCCGCCGGTGCTTCGCTTGTGGGCCCACTGCCAGCCTCCGTACCACGTGGGGCTGATACCGTGCCAGTAGTCCACCTCGACGTAGAACAGCTCGCCGATCGCTCCGGCGGTAAGCAGCGACTTGAGGTTCTCGAACAGGGGGTTCCAGCGGAGAACGAAGCTGACGACGCTCCGGATGCCCGCCTTGGCGACCGCGTCTCGCAAGGCCCGGTTCTCGTCCATCGAGAGCACCATCGGCTTCTCCATCAGCAGATGCTTACCGGTCTCGGCGGCCGCGATTCCCTGCTCGGCGTGAACGTGGTTCGGTCCGCTGATGTTGACAACATCGACCCGCCGGTCGCGCAGGACGGCCTCGTAGTCGTTGCGCACGGCACATTCCAGCCCCATCTCGTCGGCCAATCGCTGGGCGCTCTGCTTGCGGCGGCTGCTGACCGAGACGATTTCCGCGTGCGGATTCTTCTTCCAACTGGCGGCATGAGCATACGCCACGTTTCCCACGCCGTGGATAGCCACTCCCAGCTTCCCGTCTTCCATGTTTGTTCTCCCCACGGTCTTGGAGGTCGGTTGCAGATGGCGTCATTATCGGTGCTGCAGGCGGATAAGTAAATGTCTTCCCGGGGCCGTTTCCTTGCGAGGCTGTTGCGACGCTCCCTGACCGCGGACAACACGTCGCCGTTTGCCCAAACCGGCGACATCGGTGCGGCATTTGACACCGTGGCAGACCGTGTACTATGTTGGGCGGAATGGGCGGCCGGGTACGCCCGAAATCCAGTCACAAGGCGCAAAGGGGATGCCTGGGATGATCCAGCAATTCATCCGGTCCTTCGGCGCCGGCGCGTTTCTGGTGACCGCCCTGGCGCCGGTAGTTGTGGCGGCCGAGAGGCCCAATGTCCTGCTTATCCTTGCCGACGATCTGGGGTACGGGGACGTCGGGTGCTACAACCCGGAGTCGAAGGTTCTCACACCGCACCTCGATAAGCTCGCCCGGCAAGGCCTTCGCCTCACCGACGCGCACAGCCCGGCGACGGTTTGCACGCCGTCGCGCTATAGCGTGTTGACCGGGCGCATGTGTTTCCGCACGGGGGTGCGCGGCGTGCTGACCGGCGTGGACGGACCGCTGATCGAACCGCGCCGCCTCACGGTGGCTGAGCTGCTTCGGCAACAAGGCTACACGACCGGCTGCGTCGGCAAGTGGCACGTGGGCATGACATTTTATCAGCACAACGGCGAGCCGGTTGGGCCACGCGGCGGCGGTGTCGAGAAGGTGCGACAGGTCGATTTCAGCAAACCCATCCGGAACGGACCAACGGGCGTCGGCTTCGACTATTTCTTCGGCACCGCGTGCTGCCCTACCACCGACTGGCTCTACGCCTATATCGAGAATGATCGCGTCGTCGAGACGCCGACGGAGCTGGTGCGGCCCGCGACAAGAAACTGGCTGGAGTATGAGCATTTCCGTGCGGGCTTGAAGGCTCCGGGCTTCGACTTCCGCAAGGTCGACCTGGTCTTCCTCGAAAAGAGCATCCGGTTTTTGCAGCGCCACGTCCGAGAGCGGCCCGACGAGCCGTTCTTCCTCTTCCACGCCACACAAGCCGTGCACTTGCCTGCCATGCCGGCGGAGCAGTTCGTCGGCAAGACGGAGGCCGGCCCACTCGGCGATTTCATTTACGAATTCGACTACGTGGTTGGCGAGTTGCTCGGCGCGCTGGATCGCCTCGGGGTAGCGGACAACACACTGGTGATGGTCTCCAGCGACAACGGCCCGGAAATCGTCATCACGCAGATGCGCAAGCAGTCCGGCCACGACAGCGCGCGGCCGTGGCGCGGCTTCAAACGCGACAATTGGGAAGGCGGCCACCGCGTGCCGTTTCTTGCCCGTTGGCCCGGCAGGATTCCCCCAGGCAGCGTCAGCGACGAAACCGTCTGTCTGACCGACGTGATGGCGACGTGCGCGGCGATCGTCGGCGCCGAGCTGCCTGAAGACGCCGGCGAAGACAGCTACAACATCCTGCCCGTCCTTGTTGGCCGCCAGGGTAACGTTCCGCTGCGCACGTATACGCTGCACCAGACAATCTCCAACGCCCTGGGAATCCGCCGTGGGCCGTGGAAGCTGCTGGCCCACAAAGGCTCGGGAGGAAACAGCTACGACGGCGCGTTGGCGGAGTATCGGCTGCCCGATACCGATCCGGACGCTCCGGGCCAACTCTACAATCTGGCTGATGATCCCGGAGAGACCCGAAATCTGTACCGCCAACAGCCACGGATCGTCGCGGAGTTGCGGCAGTGGTTGGAGGATTCCCGCTCTCGAGGACGCAGCGCCCCGCCGGGCAAATGATGTGGTCGCTGGCCAACCGGGTCCGTTCGCAGTGGCCGACGAGGCGATCTGGGGTCTCTGGGGCGATTATCGGAGTCGAGCCGGATTGTTCGTGGCCATGACCACAGCCGGGCGGCCTGGAGATCCGTCTCTGCGCGGGAAGGCTCCTGCACTGTTCGCGGGCGATGTGCGCGCCGGCGGCCACCGTGTATAATCGGCCGCGTGTGTCTGCGATTCCACGACCGAGAGCAAGTGAGGTGCATTCATGAGTGACAAGAAAGTCAACGTCGCGATCATCGGGCTTGGCTTCGGGGCCGAGTTCATTCCGATCTATCTGAAGCATCCCGGCGCTAACATGTACGCCATCTGCCGGCGCAACGAGGCGGAGTTGAACCAGATCGGCGATGCCTGCGGCATCGAAAAGCGGTATGCGAAATACGAAGATGTGCTGGCCGATCCGCAGGTCGATTTCGTGCACATCAACTCGCCCATCCCCGATCATGCCTGGATGTCGATGGAGGCCCTGAGGGCAGGCAAGCACGTGATGTGCACCGTGCCGATGGCGACCACCGTCGAGGAATGCCGCCAGATCTGCGAGCTGGTCCAAGAGACGGGACTGAAGTACATGATGGCTGAAACGGTGGTCTACAGCCGGGAGTTCCTGTTTATCAAGCAGATGTACGAGAAGGGCGAGCTGGGGAAGATCCAGTACATGCAGGCGTCGCACCCCCAAGACATGGAAGGCTGGCCCGAGTACTGGGAGCGGATGATCCCCATGCACTACGCCACGCACGTGGTCAGCCCGGTGCTGGGGCTGGTCGACGGGCGTGCCGCGCACGTGAGCTGCTTCGGATCGGGGACGATCGACGCCCGATTGGCGGAGAAATCGGGCAACCGATTCGCGGTCGAGTCCTGCCACATCCAAATCAAGGATTCAGACGTCGCCGCCCACATCTGGCGTTTCCTCTTCGACACGGCCCGGCAATATCGCGAAAGCTTCGACGTCTACGGGACGAAGCAGAGCTTCGAATGGGCGCTGGTCGAAGGCGAGGAGCATGTGATCCATACGGCGAAGAAGCCGGAGCCGGAAATCCCCTCGCGGGTCAAGGTGCCCGACTACGCCCATCTGCTGCCCGAGCCAATCCGCCCGTTCACGGCGACCATTCAGGACGCGGAGCACCTCTCGTTCATCCAGGGAGGAGGACACGGTGGCTCACATCCGCACCTGGTCAACGAATTCGTCAGCGCCTTGCTGGGCGATCGCGATCCGTGGCCGAACGCCGTGACCAGCGCGAACTGGACGTGCGTGGGCATTTGTGCCCACGAGTCGACGACCAAGGGCGGCGAGATTGTCCGGCTGCCCGATTTCACGCTTGCGTAGCCGCCTGTCAGGTGGGGGCATAACGAAAGGGGAAGGCCGACGAGCGTCCTTCCCCTTTCTTGCATGCTTAACTCGGTCTTTGACCGGCCCTGTGCCTATGCGGCCTCGGGCATCTCGACCTTCTCGCTCTCCAGGCCGGCCTTCGCCAGCACGAGATACAGCACGAACCCGACAATCAACGCCGCCATGGGCGGGCAAGGCACACCGATGGCCAGTCCCGACAGCGCCGAGACATTGTCGGCCACCAGGTCGATGGCCCCGACCACGAAACCGACGGCCCAGGAGATCCATCCGGCCAGGTTGAACCCGGCCCGCGGTCCAGCCCATTTCCTGCCGGAGAGCAGATAGTCGGCCGCCATGGCGCCGCAGATCGGGCCGAAGGAGGCGCCGACCACCTTGAAGACGGCCACGGCTTGGCCGGCCAGTCCGGTCACGGCCAACAGGATGCTTGCCGCCGTACCGATGGCGACGGCGACCGTGCCAAACTTTGGCATGGTGGTCTTGAAGCTGTTGGCCGCAATGAAGGCCGGAAAACAGGCCGGCGCGAACGCGGCCACGGCCAACAGCAACAGGAAGGTGTTGTCCATGCCAGGCACGATGGCGCCCATCAGTTTCACGGGGTTAAGCTGCATCTGCAATTCGGGTGTAACCAGCCCGGCCCCGTAGGCCCCGGCCACGACGAGGATCGCCACGCCTCCGGCGAAAAACGTGGCTCCGACGATCCCCACCAGGCCACCCCATTGGACATCCGATGCATTTCGATTGTTCATGCCGAAGTCGGCGCCGGCGGCGCCTGCGGTGGCAAAGAAGCCGACTACGTAGGTGGAGAGGAAGAGCAAGATCGCCCAGGCTTCGATGGGCTTGCCTTCGGCCTGCGCCAAGGCGGCCGTGGCGGCCTCTTCGGCCGTGTCCGCTTCCTTCTGGGCCGTGGCCTTCTCTGCGTCGGTTGTCGCCTCGGCCAGTTTCGCTTGGGCCTGCCTGGCCGCAACGGCCTTTGTGTCCGCGTCGGCCTGCAGTGCGGCCTGGTTCGTGTCGACCAGCTTCTGCGCATCGAAGCTGCCCAAGCCGCCGGCCGTCTTCACCAGGAGGATCACTAGGATCGCCAACGGAATCAGAGGCATGAACGTGGCGACTCGGGCGACGTACTGAATTCCTTTCAGCCCGACAAAGACCGCCAACAGGATGAAGGCAATCGTCATCGTTCCATGGACCGGGCCAGGGACGATCACGTCACCCGCCGAATCCAAACCGATTTCGAAACACGTGCAGATCGCCCAACAGGAGAAGAAGGCGTTGACGGCCAACCAGCCGAATTGCAGCGCCCCCATCAAGAATCCGGGCATGATGAACCCGCCGCGGACGCCGTAGGTCGACGTTCCCACCACATACAACGGCAGGCCGGTCTTCATCCCCAACAGGCCGGGCACCAGATAGGTTAGAAAATGGCAGAAGAGCGCCGCGATCAACAGGCCCAGCAATGCGACGCCCAAACCGGCCGCCAGGCTGCCGCCGGGCGTGGGGCTGCCCGAAACGACATCCTGCCAGAAGACGAACCAGAGCATGATGCCGGCATAGGTTTGGGCGGTGTTCTTGTACCAGGCGGCGCGGTTTTCCTGCGGCATGGGCTTGGCCGCCGCAAGGTACGAAGGTAACGAGGCCATGAGCTAACTCCTGTCGATGAAAGTGTGAATCCGTCGGGTGCCCCTCGCCGACATCGCGAAGTCCTGATCGCGATCGCAGTATACAGGGCACGGTGCGAAAGTAAACTCAGATTGCAGTTTGAAGTATACAAGCTATCAATCGCATGTAAAATGTCGAGGGGCGCGATTTTAGGCAACAATCGAAGACGAGGAGGAATGGGTTGCGCATCTAGCTCGCTCTTCCCTTTTCTCCTATTCCGCCTGTTTTCTCCTCCCGAGAGAAAACGTGCGGTCGTTCACTGGCAGCCGACACGGCAAATCGCCCGAATCCAGGTGGACCGCGGCCCATGGGGCGAGCAGATTTGCCTTGACCGGTCGGGGCGCCCCAGAGTACCATGACGCCCCTATGTTCTCGCCCGCCAAGGACTTGCCGTGGTTTGGGGCGTGGGAGGTTTGCCGATTCGGGGAACGATCCGATCTGGCAAGCCGTAGATGAGGTAGGCAAACACGCTGCCGATAGCGTTCGGGCGGCTCCACTGCTCGGCGTTTCACGGTGGGCGAGTTGATGCCGATGGCCATGGAGGGTTACGACTCATCTTCTCGCGTGTAGTCAACTTCTGTTGGTTCTGCTTCAAGTGGGGCTTGGTGCTCGGCGCGATCGGCGTGGCGCTGGCGGTTTTCTATCTGCCCGGGCGGGTGGACGAAGAGATCCGCCGTGAAGTGCTCCGGCGGGTCGGTCAACACTACAGCGGCTTGAAGGTCACGGTCCGATCTGCCGGGTTGGTCGGCGAGGGGATCGAGATTCGCGGCCTGGCCGTTGCCGATCCGGCGGTGGACAAACCGCGTGGCGAACTGGTGTATCTCGACCGGGTCGTGCTCCACTGTGCCGCCGACGTCCAACGGTTGATACGCGGCGATGTCCAGGTTGCCCGGATCACGATCCGGCGACCCACGCTGCGGGTTACTCGTCTGGCCGACGGAACCATCGACGCAGCCCGGTTGCTGCCGCCGCCAAGGTTCTGCGAGCGCCCCGCGCCGCTGACGATTGAAGACGGCACGGTCGAGATCCTCGACGCCAGCGGCGACTCCCCCCGGAAGATCGCACTCACTGTGGATTTGACGCTGGACGCCCCCGACCCGGGGAGTTCCCAGCCCGACGCCCGCGCGCTGAAGGGCACGCTCGGCGCCGGCGACTTCGGACACGTCGAGGTCGAAGGGATCTTCGATCCACAGCGACAAGTCTGCGCGATCGGCGGAACGGTTCAGGGGATGGACCTCTCACCGGAACTCCGCGATGCGATTCCGCAACCACTGACAGCGAAACTGGCTGCGCTGGGAGATCTGCGGGGGCGGGCGTCGCTGGCGTTCCGCATGGTCTACGACCCGGCGAGCGAACCGTCCTGGCAGTATGCCCTTTCGGGCGAACTCGAGAACGGTCGGATCGACGACCCACGGCTACCCCGTCCTCTGAACAACATCCGTGCCCGAGTGCAATTGAGCCACACGGGATTCTCGATCGACGAGTTGACCGCCAGCAACGGCCAGGCCACGCTGTGGATGAAGGCCAGCCAGGAGGGGCTCGCCGCGGACAGTCCGTTGCGCCTGGAAGCGAAGGTGCGGCAACTGGAGCTCGACCATCAGTTGTTGGCGCATATTCCCGGGCCGTTGCGGGCACGGTTGGAGCAGCAGTGGGACAAGTACCTTCCGGCCGGCAGCATTGACGCCGATCTGACACTGGCCTACGACGGGCAAACGTGGTATCCGGACCTGGTAGTTCAGTGTCTGGACGTCTCGTTCTGGCACGAGAAGTTTCCTTACCGTCTTGACGAGGGTAAGGGACTGATGACGTTAAAGGACAATCGACTGTCGGCCGATCTGACCGCGTCCAGCCGGGGCCAGCCGATTCACGTCAAGGCCGAAGTGCTCGACGCGATGACCGGTCCGCACGGCTGGTTCGAGGTCCGGGGCAGCCGTTTGCCGATCGACGACAAGCTGCTGCGCGCCATGCCGCCGCGGCCGCAATTGTTCGTGCGCTCGCTGGATCCCCGCGGCACACTCGACTTCTACGCCCGCACCTGGCGCGAAGCAGCCGGCCAGCCGCTGCACAAGCACTTGGTGATCGGTCTGAACGGCTGCTCGATTTCCTACGAGAAATTCAAGTACCCCGTGAGCAATATCCTCGGCACCATCGACATGCTCGACGATCGCTGGACGTTTCAGGACCTGACCGGGGAAAACGACACGGGGCGGATCCTCTGCAGCGGGCAGATGACGCCGCCGGCCGAGGACCAGCAACTGGTCTTGCACTTCACCGGCGTCAACGTCCCCCTAGACGCGGAGCTGCGCGGCGCGCTGCAGCCGAGTATACAGCAAGTGTGGAATCGGCTGCGTCCGCGGGGCATCGTGGATCTTCAGGCCGACGTGTACTATCAGTACGCCGAGAAGCAGATCAGCGTCAGCGTCGCCGCACGCACGCAGCCGGAACACACGTCGATCGAGCCCGTGCAGTTTCCCTATCGCGTGGAGCGTCTGCGCGGAGAGTTGAAGTACCGCGACGGGCACGTGACGTTGACGGATTTCCGGGGGGAACACGGCAGCGTGAAGATGGCCGCTTCAGGTCACTGCGACTTTCTGCCCGATGGGCAGTGGAATCTCCATCTCGAACCACTCTACGTAGACCGGCTCCGGGTCGACCGCGACCTGATTCCCGCGCTTCCCGACAGGTTGAAACAGGCGATCGTGGAACTCAAGCCCACCGGTCCGCTCTATCTCCGCGGCACGTTCGAACTGGAGGGCAACGCCCGGGGAGACGAACCGATCCGATCGCGATGGAACCAGACCGTCTTCTTCACGAGCGGCGAGATCGACTACGGCGTGAAGCTGGAGAATCTCTACGGCAGCATGACGGTGGCGGGCGGATTCGACGGCCGGCGGTTTCATTCGCTGGGGGAACTGGCGATCGATTCGCTGACGTACAAGGATTGCCAATTCACGCAGGTGATGGGTCCGATCTGGATCGACGATGAGCAGGTGCTGCTGGGTTCGCACGTGGGCCATTGGCAGAATCGCAATACGGCGCAGAGCGCCCAGCGAAAACCGCGGCCGATTACGGCCAAGGTCTTCGGCGGAACCGTCTATGGCGACGGCTCGGTCGCATTGGGCGCCCAGCCGCGTTACCGCATGCACGCCACACTCGCCAACGCCGACCTGAGCCGATGCGCGCAGGAAGTGATGGCCGGGCGCCAGAACCTCAAGGGCAGCATGATAGCCGCCGTGGATCTCTGGGGAATCGGCCGGAGCATCAACAACCTGGGCGGCCGTGGCATCGTGCGACTGCGCGACGCCGACATCTACGAGCTGCCCGTGATGATTGCGTTGCTGAAGATTCTCAGCATCCGTGAGCCCGACCGAACCGCCTTCAGCAAGAGCGACATCGAATTCGATATCCGCGGCAACTACATCAACTTCAACAAGATCAATTTCAACGGCGACGCCGTCAGCCTGTTGGGCAAGGGTTGGATGGATTTCGACAAGAAGATCGGACTGACGTTCCACGCCGTGGTGGGGCGAGACGAGATGCGCGTGCCGGTGTTGCACGAAGTCATGGGAGGCGCCAGCCGGCAGATCATGCAGATTCAGGTGCGCGGCGATTTGCACAACCCTCAAACCGAGAAGGTGGCCTTGCCGTTCGTGAAGGAGGTGTGGGAACAGTTGCAGCGCGACCTGCAGATCGGCCCCAACGCACAGCCGCTGTTTCCTCAGGCGCGACAATGGATGCCCAACATCGGCCGCGGTGCCGGCCAGCGCCGGTAAACGAGACACCCAGTGACATGCCCTGCCTAGGCAGGGAAAGCTATACTTACGGGAAGGAACGCTCGCCGCGCGAACTCCTGCGATCGTTGACTGTCCACACTTGCGCGACGTGAGGATTACCTGGCAACTGTTGACCGACTGACCGGCGCCGCCGGCGGTCTCAGCCAGACGGAGAATCTCTCATGAGTGTCGGTCCATTAGGGGGGATTGCCGGCAGCGTGGCCGGCTCGCCATTGGCGCAGACTCAAGGGTCGGAGCCGGAGCGGGCCTCGCAGGATTCGGCGTCCCTGCAGCGCCGCATTCTCAGCAATGAGAAAGCCGATGCGGCTGCCGGGGTCGGCGAAACCGATGGCGAAGACCACGAGAGTGACGAACGTGACGCCGACGGACGCCGCCTCTGGGAGAACCCCCCGGAAGGCGGTGAAGCCGACACTCAGGCGGAAGACGCCGGCGCCGAGCCACAGCGACTCAGCAAAGATACCACTGGCCAGAGCGGCAATCTGCTCGACCTGAGCGGCTGAACCCCGGAAGCCGCTCGCTCCTCGAAGACTATTCCGCACGCAAATGGAACTGCGATCATGCGATTCACCAAGATGCACGGAGCCGGAAACGACTATGTCTACGTCAACTGCTTCGAAGAGCCTGTGCCTGAGAATCCGGCCGAATTGGCCAGGCGGGTCTCCGATCGCCACTTCGGCATTGGCAGCGATGGGCTGATTCTGATTTGCCCGTCTCGGAACGCCGATGCCCGGATGCGGATGTTCAACGCCGACGGGTCCGAGGCGGAAATGTGTGGCAACGGGGTCCGTTGCGTGGCCAAATACGTTTTCGATCACGGGCTGGCCCGGAAGGAGTCGATGCACATTGAAACGGGAGCCGGTGTGTTGGCGTTGACCTTGGAGACATCCGGCGAACTGGTACAACAGGTGCGGGTCGACATGGGAGAGCCGATCCTTCAACCGGAGCGGATTCCCACCACGTTGTCGGGCAATCCGCAGATCGACGGCAGTCCGGTTGTCGACGCTGCTTTGAACGTCGACGGCCAGACCTTGCGAGCAACATGCGTTTCCATGGGCAACCCACACTGTGTGACGTTCGTCGACGAGATCACCGACCGTTGGGTGCTGCTGATCGGTCCGCGGGTGGAGGTGGATCCGGCTTTTCCCAATCGGGTCAATGCCGAGTTCGTCGAAGTGCTCTCGCCGAGGGAAGTCCGCGTGCGGGTGTGGGAGCGAGGTTCGGGCGAGACGCTGGCCTGCGGCACCGGGGCGTGCGCCGTGTGTGTCGCCGGCGTGCTGGCCAACCGAACCGAGCGCGAGATCCTCGCCCATCTACCCGGCGGCGATCTGCGGCTGCATTGGGCAGACGACAACCATGTATATATGACCGGTCCGGCCGTGGAGGTATTCAGCGGCGAGTGGCACGGGGGCTAACGACTCTGTCTTGAACTTCTCACAGCGGCACGGAGGCCAGCAGCTTTGAGACTCGATAGTCCATTGGCGCACAAGTTCGGCGGCCTGCTCGGCGCCACGGCCATCCGCGTATGGATGAGCACGTTGGACTACCAGGCCGCCTTCTACGATCGCTCGGTCGACCCCGCTGTTGTTGGCCGCGGGACGCAGAGAATCTACATTTTCTGGCACGAGTACATACTCTTTCCGATCTATCTGCGCGGACACTGCAATCTGTCGATGCTGCTGAGCCGACACCGCGACGCCGAGACGCTTTCGCACGCCGCCTACCATCTGGGCTTCGATTTCGTGCGCGGTTCCACCAATCGCGGCGGCGTGGCGGCGGTGCGCGAGCTGTTGCGCAAGAGCCGCAGAATGCATCTGGCTATAACTCCTGACGGCCCCCGCGGGCCGCGGCGGCGGCTGGCCCCGGGGTCGATCTATCTGGCGTCGAAGCTGGGCCTGCCGCTGGTGGTCATGGGGTTCGGATACGACCATCCCTGGCGCGTGAAGAAGGCGTGGGATCAGTTCGCCATCCCGCGTCCTTGCACGCGCGCCCGATGTGTGATCAGTCCCGAGGTGTACATCCCGCCGCGGCTGGACCGTTTGGGGCTGGAGCACTTCCGCGGACGGATCCAGAGGCTGATGAATCGCCTGACCGACGAGGCCGAGGCCTGGGCCGAGTCGAGGACACGGAAGACGGGACAATTTCCAATACGACCCCGTTACGCGGAGCAGATTTCCCCCACGGTCCCAATGCCGGTCGGGTCGCTGACACCCTGGCACGAGGCGGCCCCCAGCCAAGGGGCGATCGGACGCAACGCCGTTGCCTGACGGCGGTCGCCAAATGGTAGCTGAAGTCGCAAGACTTCAGATTGGGGACCTTTCGAGTCCGCCGACCGGGCGGACCCCACTGGAGTGTGGGGTCGATTCTCTCTTGACGCCCAAAGCCCAATCCTCTACCTTCCCCGGCCGCTATGGTCGCGAAAATGCGTAGACTGATCGCTGGGGTTGTGGTGCTCGTTGCCGTGGCAGCCGTTGCCAGAACGGCCGAACTCTGCCTCAGCCCAATCCCTCAGAAGGGCGTGTTGTTATTGCGCAACGGCCAGACAATCGAGGGGCAAATTGCCCGGGCCGGCGATCTTTACTACGTGGCGCTTCCCAACGGCGAAATCCGCGTCAAGACGGCCGACGTCGAGTTCAGTTGCCGAGATATCGAGGAGGGCTATCGTCGGAAGCGAGCGGCCGTTCCGTCGGGCAGCGCCCACGACCACCTTCGTCTGGCCCGCTGGTGCCTCCAGCACGATTTGCCCGGCCACGCGGCCCGCGAATTGGCCGACGCGTTTCAGGCCGATCCGAATCATCCCATGATCCCGATTCTCGAGCGGCGGTTGACGCTGGCCGTACAGAAGCCGGTCGACCGGCCGAAGGAGACTCGTCCTCCCGACCCCACACCCCAGCCGGAAGACCTGGAGCGGATGACGCGGGGCATGCCTCCCGGTTCGGTCGAGGAGTTTACGCAGACAATCCAACCGCTGTTGGTGAACCATTGTGCGGCGGCCGCCTGCCACGGACCGGGAACCACGGCAGAATACAAGCTCCTGCGCATGCCCGTCGGCCACCCGCCCAGTCGCCTGCTGACGCAGCGGAACCTGCACGCGACGCTGCAATGGATCGATCGGGACCGGCCGGCCGCCAACCGGTTGCTGGAGGCGGCACTTCACCCGCACGGGACCTCGAAGGCGCCCATCTTCACCAGCCAACAAACTGATCAGTATCGCCGGATCGCCCAGTGGGTCGCTCAGGTGGCGGCGCAGCCGGCGGCGGATGTGCCGGCGACGGTTTCGACACGGGAGAAGCCGCCCGTGCGAGCCATGACGTCGGACAAGCCCGGTTCGCTGATTCCCGATCGGGCTGCGCGGCCCATGGCAGAGCCCCAGGGCCGTTTGAAGCCGAGTGTGAAGGACCCGTTCGGCAAGACGTTTCCCGTGCATGCCGACGCGCCCGGCTCGGATTTCGTCCCGCTCGACCCGTTCGACCCGGAGATCTTCAATCGGCAGTTCTTTCCCGCGCGGTGATTTCGCGCCCGCAGCCCTGTGTTGCTGTTCCACAGCCGACTGCCGCAGCCCGCTGCCGCCTTCCGCGTGGGCCCAACCTGTTCTTCGGCGGGTGCTCAGATGCCGATTTCGATTTCGCCTCGTTGCACGAGTTCCAGAAACTCTCGGTTGCTCGGCAGGAGAGCGGACAGTCGGAGCATTTCGGCGGGCGCGCACCAATGGATCGACTCGACTTCGGCGGGGTTGGCCACCGGCACGGCGTCGGTCGCCAGATCGGCGAGCCACCAGCTTAGCTGCACTTTCCAGGCCGTGACACATCGCCAGATCCGTCGCAGTGGCCGAACGGTCACGCCGATTTCCTCACGGAACTCCCGGATCAAGGCTGCTTCTTCCGACTCGTCGGCCTCGATACCGCCGCCGGGAAAGCAATAGGTCAGGGGGGCCACGACGGTTCGTGCTCGCCGAATGACCAGCATCCGACCGTCGCGCACGACAATGGCCACCGCACCGCGCCGACCGGGATCATCGGGAATATCTAGCATAGACACCATATTATCGGGGTGGACCGGCGGCTCAACCCCACTGCACGTGGCCTGCTGCCACCACCTGGTCTATAATAAGGTCGCTTACACGCACACACGCAAGCCTGCCCTTGAGGGTATTGTGCCCATGGCCCCCGCCGCCCAACTCAATCCGGAGTCTCACCTTCCGCGATTCGGGCTGACGTCGTTTCGCGACGGACAGCGGGAGGTGATTTCGACCGTGTTGGGCGGTCAGGACTGTCTTTGCGTCATGCCCACCGGAGGAGGTAAGAGTCTCTGCTACCAGTTGCCGGCGGTGATTCTCAACGGGCTGACGCTGGTTGTCTCGCCGCTGATCGCGCTGATGAAAGACCAGGTCGATCAACTCCAGGTGCTGGGGCTGCCGGTTTCGTTCATCAACAGCACCTTGCCGATGGCCGAGCAGCACGCCCGGTTGGAACGGATGGCGGCGGGCGAGTATCGCCTGGTGTATGTCGTTCCCGAGCGGTTCCGCAGCGGGCGGTTCCTCGATGCGGTCCGCAGCGTGGGGTTGAAGTTGTTGGCGGTCGACGAGGCCCATTGCATCAGCGAATGGGGCCACGATTTCCGCCCCGACTACGCCCGATTGGGTTACTTCCGCCGGATGCTGGGCAACCCGACCACGATCGCCCTGACCGCTACGGCCACCGATCGGGTCCGCCGAGACATCGTCGAGCAGCTCGATTTGCACGAGCCGAGGACATTCATCACCGGGTTCGCGCGGCCGAACCTGTTCTACGAAGTGCAGAACATTCGGACCGAACGTCAGAAGGCCGATGCGTTAATCGAATTCCTCGGTCAGACGCCTGGAGCGGGGATCATCTATGCCTCGACCCGCCGCCGCACCGAGGAGGTGGCGGAAGTCGTCGCCCGGCAGACGAAGCGGAAGGTCGGCGTGTATCATGCGGGCCTTATGCCTGACCAACGGCACGCGACGCAAGAGGCGTTCATGGAGGATCGCCACGAGATTGTGGTGGCGACCAACGCCTTCGGCATGGGCATCGACAAGGCTGACGTGCGGTTCGTGGTCCACTACAACCTGCCGGGCACGCTCGAGGCCTACTACCAGGAGGCGGGCCGTGCCGGCCGCGATGGCAAGCCCTCGCGCTGTCTGTTGCTGTATCACGCCTCGGACCGCTACATCCAGGAGTATTTCATCGAGAGCGCTTATCCCGCTCCGGAAAACGTCGAGCAGGTCTACGACTTCCTGCGTGGTCTTGACGACGATCCGATCGAGCTGACGCAGGCGGAAGTCAAGGAGCAATTGGGTTTGCCGATCGGCAACGACGGGGTGGGCAACTGTGAGCAGCTCCTGGAGAACGCCGGCGTGCTGGAGCGGCTGGTGGCCTCGCAGAACGCGGCGATCGTGCGGCTGGACAGCGATCTGCCCACGCTGGTCGACTTGCTGCCCAAACAGGCCAAGATGCAGCGTCGGGTGTTGCAGGCGGTCGAGCGGCTGGTGGGCACGCGCCGCAACGAACTGGTCCATTTCCACCCACGGGAGCTCTCGGTCAACGCGGAGTTGGACCCCACCTCGATTGCCGGTGCGTTGCGGCAGTTGAACCGTCTCGCAGCGTTCACCTACCTGCCGCCGTTTCGGGGTCGGGCCGTTCGCATGCTCCAGCGGGATAAGCCGTTCGACGAGTTGGAGATCGACTTCGAGGCCCACCAGCGACGCAAGGAGACGGAATATGAGAAGCTCAATCGAGTCATCCGCTTCGCGCTGAGCGGCAAATGCCGGCAGCAGGAGATTCTCCGCTACTTCGGCGAGCCGAACCCCGAGCCGTGCGGCCATTGCGACAATTGCGGGCGGCGCCCGCCTCAGCCCGCCGACGGCCAGCCCGAATCGAAGGTCGCCAACGACGAAAAAGCCGTCGAGGCGATCCGCATAGTGCTTTCCGGCGTGGCACGCATCGGGACCCGATTTCCTTGCGGCAAGAACCTGATCGCCCAGATGCTCTGCGGATCGTCCAGCTCCAGAATGCAGAAGTTGGGACTGAACCAGTTGAGCACCTTCGGGCTCTTGGGACACCTGAAGCAGCCGGAGGTCGTTACGCTGATCGACATCCTGATTGCGGTCGGATGTCTGCGGCAGACGGATCTCGGTCAGAATCGATTCCGGCCTGTGGTGGAGCTCACCGATTTCGGCGGCGACCTGATGCGCGATAAGTCCGAATTGAAGGCCGAATTGCCAATTCCGATCGAGCTGCTGAAGAGACTGCGTGGCGGAGAACCATCGAAACCTCCGCGCGAGCTGTCGCAGCCTACAAGCAAGCCGCCGCAGTCTGCGAGCGAGCCGCCGGGTTCATCCCGGCGCGAACCTGCGCCAGGACAGACCCCACCAGTCTCCGCTCCCGCCGAGCTCCAGCCGTCCCACTATTGGACATGGCGGCTGCTGGCGGCCGGATTCACCGTGGAACAGTGCGCGGCGATTCGGGGCATCGAACACGAGGCGGTTCTGGATCACGCGCTGCAGGCGGTGGAAAGCGGCTGGGAGGTCCGACCCGAGTGGTGCTTGAGGCGGGAATTGCTCTCCGCGCTGGAGACCTCGATCGGCGGTAACCACCCCGAGCAGATCCGCCCACTTCTCGACCAACTGCCTCCGGGCGCCCGATATGAGGAAGTCCAGTTGTATCTGAGGTGTCGCGAGAAGACCCTCGGCTGATAAATGCTGGAGAATCGGGCACGATTCCTCGGTTTTGCGGAGACTCCCGGTCGAACGCACGCGGCCCATGGAGTAGAATTCGTTGTGGAGTCAGGATATGGTCGCGGAGCCCCTCTGGGGGGTGTGTACGCAAAGGAATGTTCATGGACAGTCAACCCGAGAAGCCATCACCATCGCCCGAGAGACCCCCGCTGCCACATCGGCGCCGAAACACCCCGACGCTGTGGCTGCTGTTGGTTTTGGCCCTGGCGGTACTTTTCTTGTGGTTCAGCGGTGGTAGGGGCAATCGTTCCTCGATCACCTACGGCTTTCTGCGCGATCAGCTTGACAAGGGGAACATCGCCAAGGCAAGTCTCCAGGGAAACACCATTTCCGGGGAGTTTAACTCCCCTCCGGATGACCCGGATGGCAAGAAGGGGCCTGACGGAAAGGTCGCCAAGCTCAAAGAGAAGTTCTCCGCGACCCTGCCCGACACGGCGATGGCCGACAGCAATCTCGATACGTTGCTTCTTGAGAAACTCCAGAAGGATTACGGGGCCACGCCTGAGACCGACAACACGGGCATGCTGTTGGCGGTGTATTTGCTCGTGACAGTGGGGCTGTTTGCGGTGGTGTGGTTCATGTTTCGCCGCGCCCGCGACCAGTTTTTGGGCGGAGGAATGCTGGCCGGTTTCAGCAAGAGCCCGGCGAAGCGCTACGAACTGGGTGAGAAGCGAATCACGTTTGAAGACGTGGCGGGTCTGGAGGGCGTGAAACACGAGTTGGAGGAGATCGTCGAGTTTCTGAAGAACCCGAAGAAGTTCCAGCGGCTCGGCGGTCGGGTGCCCAAGGGGATTCTGCTGATGGGCCCGCCGGGGGCCGGCAAGACGCTATTGGGCCGGGCCATCGCCGGCGAGGCCAACGTGCCGTTTTTCTCGATCAACGGCTCGGAGTTCATTCAGATGTTCGTGGGTGTGGGGGCCAGCCGCGTACGCGACATGTTCTCCACGGCTAAGGACAACGCCCCTTCGATCCTGTTCATCGACGAGATCGACGCGGTGGGGCGTCATCGTGGGGCCGGCCTGGGCGGCGGGCACGACGAGCGCGAACAGACGCTTAATCAGATCCTCGGCGAAATGGACGGCTTCACGCAGACCGAATCGGTCATCGTGCTGGCGGCCACCAACCGCCCCGACGTCCTCGACCCGGCGTTGCTGCGTCCCGGCCGGTTCGATCGGCACATCATCGTCGACCGCCCGAACTACAAGGGGCGCGTCGCGATCTTCGAAGTGCACTCGCGAGAGGTCCCGTTGGCCGACGACGTCGATCTGGAGAAGCTGGCGGCCGGAACGGTGGGCCTGACCGGCGCCGACATCCGCAACATGGTCAACGAGGCCGCGCTCTGGGCCAGTCGCCATGATAAGGACTTCGTCGAGATGGTCGACTTCGAGTACGCCCGCGACAAGGTCCTGATGGGCGCCAAACGCGAGGAGGTGCTCAACGAAAAAGAGAAGCTGATGACGGCCTATCACGAGTCGGGCCACGTGCTGTTGGCCTGGCTGAAGCCCAGCAGCGATCGCGTGCACAAGGTATCGATCATTCCCCGCGGGCGGTCGTTGGGGGCTACGCAACTGCTGCCCGAGGAAGACCGCTTGAACATCGGCGAGAAAGAGTTGCATACGAGGCTCCTGTTTTTGCTGGGCGGTCACTCGGCCGAGAAGCTCGTGTTCGACGAGTTCAGCGCCGGGGCGGAGGACGATTTGAACAAGGCGACCCAACTGGCCCGGCGCATGGTCACGCATTGGGGAATGAGCGAGAAGCTGGGGCCGGTAGCCTTTCGCGACGGCGACGAGCATCCGTTCTTGGGCAAGGAGATGACCGAGCCCCGCCGCTTCAGCGAGCACACGGCACAGGTCATCGACGAAGAGATTGTGCGTATCCTCCGCGAGGCGGCGGGGCGGGCCAACGAGTTGCTGGTCCGACACCGCGACAAGCTCAACGCGCTGGCGAAAGCCCTAGCCGAACAGGAGACGCTCGACGAGGAGAATATCGAGGCGTTGATCGGCCCGGCCGCCTACACGCCGGCCGAGGGAGACGAACGACGTTGACCGTTTGACGTTTGCACAGCAAGTACGCGCGGGCTCCCGTTGGTCGGCCTTGATCGTCTGCAATGCCAACATCAATAGCGGCGGAGCCGTTGCCCGATACGACCCCATTGGGGGATTCTTAGGGTCTTTGACAAGGCTTTCCACTGCCTGCAGCGAGGCTTTCCATGAGACGATTCGTCCTTACCGTGTTCATCTTGGGATCGGCTTGCATCGGGCTTCAGTACTTCAGCCGTCTGGCGGCCGGGAAACGCGTCGAGGCGGTATCCGGGGTGGCCCACGATGTGTTCTTTTCACTCAAGGACGCCGGCGAAGTAGCAAAGATCGCTCTGGTCGCAGACAGCCAGAAGTACCTGGGCTCGATTCCCGGCATCGTGTCGTATGCCGCGGGTACGCGTTCCGACATGGAGCGGGATGTCAACGATCGCAACTTCGACGTTTCCTTGCACATCGTCTTCCAGGACAAGGCCGCGCTGCAAGAGTACTTGGTGCATCCGATGCACACGGCATACGTCGCAAGGCATGAACCGAACTGTCAGAAGATCCGCGTCTTCAACAGCGAACTGTGCGACCCACGGTGAGTGTTCTTCTGCGAGTCTTCATTGACGCTTCCACATTCAATGCGCGAGGGCAAAGGCGGAAGTCAGGCGGCGATAGACTTCCGCCACGCCGGCAGCCATGCTTTTTTCCGAGAATCTCGAGGCGTGCCGCCGGGCCGCACTCTCTCGCAACGATTGCCAATCGACGCGGCCGGTGACGACGCTTTGCAGTCCGGCCGCCAAGGCGTCCGGGTCGTTCGGCTCGACGATTACGCCGTCGCGGCCGTCGCGAACGGCCTCCGGGACCCCTTCGACGCGCGTGGCCACCACCGGTACGCCCGCCGCCATGGCCTCCAGCACGACCATCGGCAAACCCTCGCCGAACAAGCTCGGCAAGACGAACAGGTCCATCTGCGCCAATTCCGCGTCGATGTCCTGCCGGAAGCCCGTCCAGTCGATCGCGTCGGCGAGCGAGAGTTCTTCGACCAGATCCTGGATCCGCCGCTGGTATTCAGGCGTCTCGAAGTCGCCCACCGCCCGTAGTCGCACGGCCAGGCCTTGCGACCGCAATGTCGCCAGGGCCTGCAGCAGAACTTCGAGACCCTTGCGGGGGCGAAATAGGGCAACCGTTCCCAAGGTCCATTGGGCTCGCGGCGGCAAGCGTCGAGCTACCGGACGTCGCGAAGGCACGCCGTTGGGCACCACCGAGACCTTCTCGCTGCGAAACCCGCGCCGCCGCGTGTGTCGCCCCAAGCTGGCAGACACGGCGATCAGGGCAGACGCCCGGGCAAGGCTCAGGCGCTCGACCAGGGCATTGATCCGGCTTCGCCACCGGTGGGTCGTGTCGTGAGCGGTGGGGCTGTGGACATGGTGGACCATGGGAACGCCGGTGATGATCGAGGCCAGGGCGGCGATCAGTGCGGATCGAGCGGTGTGGGCGTGAACCAATTGGTACCCCTCACGACGGATGACCTGCACCAGCCGCCAGACAGCCCGCAAGTCGAACCGATGCCGCATGGGCAACTCGTACAGCGGCACGTCCTGAGTCTGTCGCATTTCGGGGAAGCGTCCCGGCTTGATACAGGCCAGCCCCACCTGGAATCCGAACTGCGGAAGCTCTTGGGCCAGCAGATCCTGGACTCGCTCGGCCCCGGCGTAGTGTTCCCCATTGATCACATGCAATACACGAATCGACTGAGGCCGAACCTCTTGTGGGCGTTGGGGGTGGCCGGCTTTCGACGATCCGGGGTATTCGACCAGGGCGAGAGATGCCATGATTTGGACCTTGGGGGCTTGTGCGGGGTTCACTCGCAACGAGCCCCAGACATCGCAAGCGGCATGCCAAGGGGCGCCACGAATCGGGATGGCGAGCAATCGTAGCCATAAGATCTTGCCAACAAGGCACTTAAGGACGACGTGTGCCGGTTCCCCTCCGCGACCGAGGCGGAGCGGCGGCCGTTGCTGTTGAGGAATAGGGCGGTCACGTTGTGGGAACGCACCCGCCGGTGATTTCCCGCAACGCGCGGCTCGGCTGTAACCAACGGGGCACCCCGCGCATCAGTAATAGCAGAACCCCTTGAACAGGAACGATTTATGAAGTGCGAAGAGCTGCTGGCCGCACTGGGCGACTACCTCGACGGCAGCCTCGATCCTGAGGTCTACGAGAGCTTTCGAGAACATTTGGAGGGATGCTGCCCCTGTGAGGTGGTGATCGACAACATCCGTCAGACGATCACCCTGTACAAGTGCGGGCAGACTGTGGAACTGCCCTGCGAGTTGCACCAACACCTTCGCCACTTGCTGCGAGAGCGATGGGAAGCGATGTTTCCCTCGCAGGAGGCTTGAAAGTTGTGGCAGACAAGCCCAACCACACAGACAAAAACGCCTCAGGTGAACGAACAAGAGAGGAGCGCTGCATGGGTCTGAAAGAAATCGGCTTCCTGATCGCCGTGCTGGTTTTGTGGTTTGTGCTGAACCGCTGGGTGTTGCCCCGGTTCGGCGTGGCCACGTGAATGTCGAACTCTTGCGCGGTGGATCCGCGCCCGACCGTTAGTGAAAAAGCCCCCGTGGAAATGGAGGAGATAGAGGAAATACAATGACAATCGAACAGGGATTGCGCATGGTTGCCGGGATCGTAGTCACGGCAAGCGTCTTACTGGCCGCTTTCCAGAGCCCCTTCTGGCTGTTCTTGACGGCCTTCGCCGGTCTGAACCTCTTTCAGTCGGCTTTCACGAATTGGTGTCCGATGGTATGGTTGTTGGGCTGGCTCGGCCTGCGGCCGTGCGTGGCGTCACCTGGCGGGACGACATCCGGAGGTGTCCGCCCATAGCTCCCGTCGAGACGCCCATGTCGCAGGGTCGGGTCACATGCCCGCGGGCAGCGAGATTCGTGCTCCAGATCGGTTTTTCCCCCGAGGGGGTAGTACTCCGCAGAAAGGACTCAACCTGCGATGCACTATCCATGGTGGTACGTTCCATACGTGACCGCGCCGATGCTGATCGCCGTTATTTCGGTGGTTCACGTTCTGGTGTCCCACTATGCGGTGGGAGGCGGTCTCTTCCTGGCGGTCGAGACCGGCAAGGCCTATCGCAGCGGGGATCGCGAGTACCTTGCCTACTTGAAACGCCACGGGCGTTTCTTCATTCTGCTGACCGTGGTCTTCGGCGCGATTACCGGGGTGGGCATCTGGTGGACGATCGGCCTGGCTTCCCCGTTGGCAACCGAAGTGCTCATCCGCACGTTCGTCTTCGGTTGGGCCATTGAATGGGTCTTCTTCTTCGTCGAGATCACGGCGGCTTTCGTTTTCTACTACTACTGGGGCCGGCTCGCCGAAAAGACGCACGTGGCGATCGGCTGGATCTATGCCATGGCGGCTTGGATCAGCCTGGTGTTGATTACCGGCATCACGGCGTTCATGCTCAATCCTGGTGACTGGCGTCCCGGCGACAGTTTCTGGAAGGCGTTCCTCAATCCCCAGTTTATCCCTCAGACCATCGCTCGAACGGGCGGCGCGTTGTTGCTCAGCTCGCTTTACGTCTACTTGCACGCCTCGCTGACGATCCGCGACGGCCGCCTGCGCGACCTGATCGAACAGCGTTCCGCCAGACCGGCATTGCTCGGCGCGGCCTTGGTCACCGCCGGCGGGCTGTCCTGGTACGGATTCCTGCCCGAACTGGCCCAGGCGGTTCTCGTGCGAGCCGCGGCGCTGAACGTCTTCATGGGGCTGATCTTCGCGCTGACGGCGGCCGTGTTTGTGCTGCTGTACCTGGGGCCATACCGCAATCCAGGCTGGCTTTCTCCGGGCTTTGCCCTGGCGCTGTTTCTGTTCGGGATCGCCGTGTTCAGCATCGGCGAGTTCGTCCGCGAGGCCGTCCGCAAGCCGTACATCATCTACAACGTCGTACTGGGCAACCAGGTTCTGCCGGGCGATGTCTTCGGTTCGGAAGCAGTCCCCGGCCTGCAAAAAACGGGGTATTTGGAAGGGGGAATCTGGACGCGGGAGTACGTCAAGCAGCACTATCCCGGCGCGCTGGACGGCGACCGAATCGATGAGAAACGCCTGTTGGCACTGCCCCACAGCGACCGGATTGCCTTGGGCGAGGTGCTCTTCCAGTATCACTGCAACGACTGCCACGCGATCCACCAGGGCTACTCAGCCGTGGGACCGCTGATCCGGGGCCGGTCGCCGGCCATGATCCGGGCGGTGATCGACGACCTGCACGGGGCCCATTTCTTCATGCCGCCGTGGGCTGGAACCCCCGAAGAAGCCGAGTTGATAACCAACTACCTGGCGGAGATCGCTCCGCCGCGACCGGAAGGCATGTTCCCGTTGCCCGCCGTGCAGGAGGCCCCATGATGCCACCGATCGATCCCCACGGCCTGTCCGCCATGCCGGCCCCGTACTGGTTCGTCCAGTTCTTCAAGGCATTGGGCTTCACGCTCCACATGGTGCCGATGAATCTCTGGTACGCCGGGCTGCTGTTGGCGATGGTCTTGCACCTGTGCGGCAGCGAGCACGGCAGACGTTTTTCCGGGCGGCTGATGACGCAGATGCCCGTGCTGGTCGCGTTGGGCATTAACTTCGGCATCGTGCCGTTGTTGTTCGTCCAGGTCGCCTACTATAAGGCCTTCTATTCGGCCACGATTCTGACGGCCTGGTTCTGGCTGGCCATCGTCGGGCTTCTGATTCCGGCTTACTACGGCGTGTACGCCTATGCCTTGGGGCTGCGCAACGAGCAAGCCGGCTTGGCTTCTTGGCGGAAGGCTGCCGGGTGGGGGGCGGCGATGCTCTTCATCCTGATCGGCTTCTTGTTTGCGAACGGGTGGAGCCTGATGACCAACGTCGGTGCCTGGTCGCGACTGTGGGAGAACCACAGCGTTGGCGGTGCGACCTTGGGAACGGCGCTGAACGTGGCCGATCGCACGTTCTGGCCCCGTTGGCTGCTGATGTTCGGGCTGGCGCTGATGACCACCGCCGCCTGGCTGGTGGTCGATGCCGCCTGGTTTGCCCGCAAAGAGAACGAAACCTACCGGCAGTGGGCTTCGAGCTTCGCCTGGAAGCTGCACACCGCGGGCGCGATCTGGTTTGCGGCTGCCGGGAGCTGGTATGTATTCGGGGCTTGGCAGGCGGGATTGCGAGCGTCGATGTCGACAGGGTGGCTGCACGTGCTGATGATCGCCACCGCCCTGGCTCCCGGATTGCCGTGGATCTTGATGGCGTTGGGCCGTAAGCAGGCGCCGAGGCGTGCGACGGCCCTGGGGATCGCCTTGGCCCAGTTGGGTGTTTTGGCGGTCAACGCGACCAGCCGACAGGTCGTCCAGAACCTGGAGCTCAAGGCGTACCTCGACGTGGCCGCAATCCGAGAAGAAGTCCAGGTCAGCCCGTTGATCCTGTTCTTGGCCGTATTCGTGGCGGGCCTGGGCGTGATCGGCTGGGTGATTGCTCAGGCAGTCAAGGCGTCGGCGACTGAGCCGGGGCAGAGCGGTGTCTGAAGGGAGATCTCCAATGAGACTGAAATCAACCGTTACGGGTGTGCTGAAGACCTTCGTTCCCCTGGCTGCGGGGCTGATCTTTCTCGTGTGTCTGGTGGCGGTAATCGCCTGGATGGCGGGCGTATTCGAGAAGAAGATTCAGCCGGAGGAGATGGAGGTCACGCTGCGCAAGCTTACGTCCGAGGAGGAAAACCACATCGACCAGGTGCATGAGGTGACCAAGGATTACTATGAAGAGGCCCTCGGTACGCTCAAGGCAGCCAGCCGCACCGACATCGCCTCGCGCATCCTGGCCCCGATCAACAAAATCCTGGTCACCAGCGGAAAGCTGGTGCAGGCGGGTGATGTGCTGGTCGAGTTGGATCGGCGGGCGCTGGAAACCCAGCGAAGTCAGGCGCAGGCCGCGCTAGTGGGGGCCCAAGCGGCGCTGACTCAGGCGGAGAATGACTATCGGCGCGCCGCGCAGGCCTTTGAAAAAAGGGCGGTTAGTGCCGAGGTCATGGACCAGGCAACCGCCAATCTCCAGGTGGCCCGGGCCAACTTGAACCACGCACAGCAAGCGCTGGCCGAGTCGGACGTGCTGATCTCGTACACGACGATCAATGCGCCCAAGGCAGGCATGATCGTCGAGCGGCTGGCCGAGGAGGGCGACATGGCTCAACCCGGCGTGCCGCTGTTGGTCCTCTATGATCCGGCCTCGCTACGTCTGGAGGTGCCGGTAATGGAAAACCTGGCGGTGAAGCTCAAGGTGGGCGACACGCTGGCCGTTCGTATCGACGCCCTGCAGCGAAACGTCGAGGCCACGGTCGACGAGATCGTGCCCCAGGCCGAGGTGGCCAGCCGATCGTTCCTGGTGAAAGTGGCCTTACCTCGCTCTGAAGGGATGTTCGAGGGGATGGCCGGCCGACTGCTGATTCCCGCCGGCACCCGACGTCACCTGTGCCTGGCCACGGATGCCATCGACACCATCGGCCAACTGCAGTTCGTCGAGGTGGTCGATCTTGAACAGCACACGAAGCAGCGCCGCATGATCACGACCGGCCGGTTGGGCATGCCCGGCCGTGTGGAAGTGCTCAGTGGGTTGAAGGCCGGCGAGAACGTGCTGGTGGATCCCCCGCCCGAGAATCAGTCCCTCGGGCCATCGGCCGAAGATCCGCCCGTTGCACCGTCGGTCGACGAAGCGCCCGCCGGGCCGCCGATGGAATCCGACGCGGTCGGAGAGCCGATTGGGCAGAAAGGGGCGTAGCGAGGAAGCCATGAGCAACGAAGCCATGAGCAACACGGATGAAAAGACTCCCTGGATGACTCGATTGGTCGAGGTCTTCCTGCGCGGCGACGTGGCCCTCTTGCTGGTCGTTGTGTCGGTCGTGCTGGGGGCGGTGTCGCTCTATCTGACGCCGCGCGAGGAAGAGCCCCAGATTGTCGTGCCCATGGCCGATGTCTTCGTTTCGGCCCCCGGCCTGTCGGCCCGCCTGGTGGAGGAGAAAATCACCGCCCGGGTGGAGAAACTGCTCACCCAGATCGACGGCGTCGAATACGTCTATTCGATGTCTCGCCCGGAACAGTGCATTGTCACGGTTCGCTTCTACGTGGGCGAAGACCGCGAGGACTCGATCGTCAAGCTCTACAATAAGATCCACTCCAACGCCGACCGCGTGCCGCCGGAAGTGGCCGGCTGGGTAGTCAAGCCGATCGAAGTCGACGACGTGCCGATCGTCAACGTCACACTTTGGAGTGACCGGACGGAACTCTACGGCGATTACCAGTTGCGCCGCATGGCCGAGCAACTGCAAAACGAGTTGCAGGCCATTCCCAACACGAACCAGGTGTGGGTCATCGGCGGACGCCCGCGGCGGATCCGCGTCGAGCTGGATCCCGTGCGGCTGGCCGCCCGGCGCACCTCCGCGCTGCAGGTCGCCGATGCCCTGCGGGCGAGCAACGTCCAGGTGCGTGCCGGGCAGTTTGAGCAACAGGACACCGAGTTCGTCGTCGACGCGGGGACGTTCGTCGGCGACGCGCGAGATTTGCAGAACCTGGTGATCGGGCTCTCGGGCAACCGGCCCGTGTACCTGAAGGACGTGGCCACCGTGCTGGACGGTCCGGCCGAGACGGACAGCTACGGTTGGATCGGATTCGGGCCGGCCGCCGAGAATCCCCGAACTCCCCGGGACACACCCGCGTTGAAGGGCCCGTCGTCGCCGGACGGGCGCGTCTATCCGGCCGTCCATATCGCGGTGGCCAAGAAGAAAGGGGAAAATGCGGTTTGGGTGGCCGACGCGGTCGAGCACCGCATGCACGAACTGGCCGAAACGCACCTGCCCGACGGCGTCTACTTCCGCATCACCCGCGACTACGGCGAAACGGCCAACGAAAAGGTCAACGAGCTGGTCGAAAGCCTGTTCATCGCCGTGTTGACAGTGGTCGGGCTGATCGGCCTGGTGATCGGCTGGCGGGCGGCGCTGGTGGTTGCGCTGGCCATCCCCGTCTGCTACAGCCTGACGCTGTTTATCAACTTGTTGGCCGGCTACTCGATCAACCGGGTCACGCTGTTTGCCCTGATCCTCTCGTTGGGGCTGCTGGTCGACGACCCGATTACCGACGTGGAGAATATCGCCCGATACTTTGCCATGCGAGTCCTGGGGCCGCGTCAGTCGGTTCTCAAGGCGATTCAGGAGGTGCGACCGGCGTTGATCCTCTCGACGCTGGCGATCATCGTCAGCTTCCTGCCGTTGACGTTCATCACCGGCATGATGGGGCCGTACATGGCGCCGATGGCGCTGAACGTGCCGCTGACCGTGACGGTGTCCACGCTCGTGGCGTTCGTGATCACGCCCTGGTCGGCCATGGTGGCGTTGCGCAAGCTCATCGAGCGCCCCAGCGGCGAAAAGGCGTTCGATCTGACCACCCGGCCCGTCTATCGGATCAGCCGAGCGGTGCTCAACCCGATTCTCGACCGCCGCTGGCTGGCTTGGGCCACGTTGGCCGGCGTGGCGGTGCTGTTGGCGGCTGCCATGGCCTTACCGGCGTTCCGGGTGGTGCCGCTGAAAATGCTTCCCTACGACAACAAGAACGAGTTCCAGATCGTCGTCGACATGCCGGAAGGCACGACGCTGCAGGCGACTGACGCCGTGACGCGGCAACTCGGCGCATACCTGGCCGGCGTGGCCGAGGTCCGCGATTACCAGCTTTACGTCGGGCTGGCCTCGCCGATGGACTTCAACGGCATGGTGCGCCATTATTTCCTCCGCCGTAGCCCCAACTTGGCCGACATTCGTGTGAACCTGGCGCCCAAGGAACAACGGGCCCAGCAGTCGCACGTGATGCTGCTGCGGATCCGCGACGACCTTACACGGATCGCCGAGCAGGCCGGGGCCAACATCAAGCTGGTCGAGGTTCCGCCCGGTCCGCCGGTGATCGCCAGCATCACGGCCGAAGTCTACGGCCCGCCCGAGGCCGGCTACGACGAGTTGATCGCGGCCGCGCGACGCGTCGAGGCCCGCATGAGCCGGGAAGAGCACATCGTCGATGTAGACATTAGCGCCGAGGCCGATCAGCCGCGACTGATTTTCGAGACGGATAAGCCCAAGGCGGCCCTTTCGGGCGTGTCGACGGAGAACCTCGCCAAGACGCTGCAACTCGCTCTCAGCGGCTTGCCGACCACGATTCTGCAAGTGCCCGGCGAAGTCGATCCGCTCTGGGTGGATCTGCGCGTGAAACGGGCCGTCCGCTCGGCGGCCGACGATCTGGAGGAGCTGTACGTGGTGGGGCAACAAGGGCAACTCGTGCAGGTTGGCGCATTGGGCCAGTTCGTCCAAGCGCCGGAGGACAAGACGATCTACCACAAGAACCTGCGCCGCGTGGTCTACGTCTACGGTGAAGTGGCCGGACGCCCGCCGGCCGATGCGATCATCGACATGCAGTTCGACCGCCAACCGGACGGCAGGCGGCCGAAGCCGGCCGCCCATCCGCGACCGCTCGCCGAACGCACGTGGCTTTCGCCCGGCGGCGGCGATCCCTGGGCGATGCCGGTGGGCTACACCGTCAACTGGGCGGGCGAAGGAGAGTGGAAGATTACACTCGACGTGTTCCGTGATCTGGGGCTGGCTTTTGGAGCGGCTCTGGTGGGCATCTTCGTCGTCCTGATGTTCCAGACCGGCTCCCGAATGCTCCCGATCGTGATCATGCTGGCCATCCCGTTGACGATGATCGGAATCATGCCGGGCTTCTGGCTGCTGAACGTCCTTCTGGATCGACCAATCGGACCGAGTGAGAGCGGCTACCCCAATCCGGTCTTCCTCACGGCCACGGCCATGATCGGCATGATCGCCCTGGCGGGAATCGTCGTCCGCAACTCGGTCGTCCTGATCGACTTCATCTACCACGGCCAGGCGAACGGGCTGTCGATGCGCGAGGCGGTCATCCAGAGCGTGGCGGTTCGCACGCGGCCCATTTTGCTGACCGCGGGCACGACGTTGCTGGGCAACTGGGTGATCACGCTGGACCCGATTTTCTCGGGGCTCGCCTGGGCGATCATCTTCGGCATCCTCACGTCGACCCTGTTTACGCTGCTGGTGATCCCGGTCGTGTACTGGCTGCTTTACGGCAAGCCGGAGAAGGCGTAGCGCGCCGCCGCGTGCCAGAGCGTGCCGAACGGACCAAGCGGAACGAGACAATGCTTACACACACCCTCCCAACACCGTACATGCCTCTTCCATCCCGCTCAAACGGCGGGCTCGCGAAGCGCAGCTTCTTTCGACGTGTTTTCGCCACGCGATAGCGCCGCGGTGGGACAGGCCTCCACACATTCGGCGGCCACCTTGGCCAGCGCGTCACGAAGCGACCCGTCGAGCGGCACGCCCACGCGAACGTCGAAGCCCCGGCCAATAAACGTAAGCCCCAGCGGCTCGCTGGCGACTGCGGCAATCTCCACGCAGAGACCACAGGCGATGCACTTGCCCGGCTCGTAGATGATCTCGGCGTGCTGCCGATCCAGGTGGAAGGCGCGGCGCGGGGCCGGATAGCGCCGGGGGTCGGCCCCATAGAGGGCGGCATACTTGCGCAACTTACAAGATTCCAGCTTACGGCAGTCGCAGTGCAGGCATCGGGCCGCCTGCTCGATCGCTTCGCCCCAGGCGTAACCGGCGTCGGGTCCGTCGGCCGGATCGCGCAGCGGCGACTCGCCCGCAGCGGCCGTCAATTGCAGAAGCTCCTCCGCCTCCAGGCGTCCGATCTTCGTGTTAAACGGCTGCTTGGGCCCGGTGACCGGTTGGCCGCGGAGCAACTGGTCGATGGAAACAGCCGCCTCTTTTCCGTCGGCCACGCTGCGGACCACCAGCCCGCTGGCGCGGATCGCACCGCCCGCGGCAAAGACGCGCCGCATACCCGTCTGATAGCTCGCCTTCTCGACCGCGATTCCACGCGATGACAAATCCAGCCCCCAGGCCTCGGCCTGGTCGGCGGCCGATCTTCCGCAGGCGATCAGGATCGCGTCGAACTCGTTCTGCAAATCGTCGCTCGCCTCCTTGCCGTCGACGCGGATGTCCAGACACAGCTCAACGCCGAGCCGGAGGATCTGCTCGATTTCTGCGTCGAGCACCTGACGAGGGAGTTGGTCCTCGGTGGTCTCGCGCCGCAAACGACCGCCGGGCTGTTGGTTTTCGTCGAAGATGGTGCAAGCGTGGCCTTGACGCCGCAGGTAATAGGTGGCGGCTAGGCCCGTGGGCCCCGCGCCGACGATTGCCACGCGCCTGCCCGAGTCCGACCGGCACTCCGGCAAGTAGGGATCGGCGCCGGCAAGGTCCACGTCGGCCACGAAACGCTTCAATCGGCAGATGGCCACGGCCCCGTCGGCCGGCCGGCGGCGGCAGGCCTTCTCGCACGGCGCCGGGCAGATCCGCCCCAAGACGGCCGGAAGCGCGATGTCGTTCTTCACTGTGGCGACGGCGGCTCCTAGGTCCTCGGCAGCAATCTGGCGAAGCATCAATGGGATGTCCATCCGCGCCGGGCAGGCGATGTAGCAAGGCGCAAGACAGTCGCCCAGGTGGTCGCTCAGCAGCAGTTCCAGCGCCGATCGCCGGACCTGGTGCACTTCCTCGGTCTCGCTTTCGATCTTCATGCCGTCGACAGCCATCGTGGCACACGAGGGCACCAGGCGATTGACGCCGGAGATCTTCACCATACACACCAGACACGAGGTCGACGGCGCGACGCCCTCGCGGTGACAGAGCGTGGGAATCTCGATGTGCAGCTTGCGGGCGGCCTCCAGGATCGTCGTGCCCGGGGGAACTTCCACTTCGCGTTGGTCGATCGTGAGCTTCGGCATGGTGGGTGTGGAGCCGTCGGCGGCGAAAGCGGTTGCTACTCGACGAGGATCGCCTGGGTCGGACAAACCTGGCGGCAGGTGTCGCAACGGGTGCACTTGTCGAGATCGATGGTGTGTTTTACGTAGGGTGTGATCCGGATGGCCTCGGCCGGACAGTGTTGCGCACAGAGCGTGCAGCCGATGCAGTCGTCCGTGACGCGGTAGTCGATCAGCGCCGCACACTTGCCCGCCGGGCAGCGCCCCTGAAGGTGGGCCTCGTATTCCTCACGAAAATAGTGTAGTGTGGACAGCACGGGGTTCGGGGCCGTTCCACCGAGCCCGCAGATGCTGCCCGCCTTGATCTCGTGGGCCAGACGCTCAAGCTGCTCCAGGTCGCCCGACTTGCCTTCACCGGTGCAAATGCGGTCGAGGATGTCGAGCATCCGCCGGGTGCCGATGCGGCAGAAGGTACACTTGCCGCACGACTGGTCTTGGGTAAAGCGGAGGAAGTACCTGGCGATATCAACCATGCAGTCGGATTCGTCGAGCACGACCAGGCCGCCGGAACCCATGATCGCGCCGACCTCGGCCAGGGCCTCGTAGTCGACGCGGGTGTCGGCCATTTCGGCGGGCACGCATCCGCCGGACGGTCCTCCCACCTGAACCGCCTTGAAACGCTTGTCGCCGGCGATTCCGCCGCCGATGTCCTCGACGATCTGCCCGATCGTGATCCCCATCGGTACCTCAATCAGACCACCGCGGCGGATCTTGCCGGCCAGGGCGAAGACCTTGGTTCCCTTGCTCTTTTCGGTGCCCAGCCGGGCAAAGGCCTCGGCGCCGTGGCGGAAGATCCACGGCACCAGGGCATAGGTCTCCACGTTGTTAACCGAGGTCGGCTTCCCCCACAGCCCCTGCTCGGCCGGATAGGGTGGACGCAATCGCGGCATTCCGCGGCGGCCTTCGATCGAGGCCAACAGGGCGGTCTCTTCTCCGCAGACGAACGCCCCGGCCCCTTCCATGATCGAAAGCCGCAGCCCGAATTCGCTGCCCATCACGTTTTGGCCGAGCAGGCCGCGATCCTCGCAGACCGCCAGCGCTTCGGCGATGCGTTTCACGGCCAGGGGGTACTCGGCCCGGATGTAAAAGACGCCTTCGTCGGCGCCGACGGCCCGGGCCGCGATGGCCAGGCCCTCGATGATCCGGTAGGGGAAGGATTCCAGCAGCATCCGGTCCATGAACGCGCCGGGGTCGCCCTCGTCGCCGTTGCAGATGATGTACTTCTTGTCACCCGCCGCGGCACGGACCTTGGCCCATTTCACGCCGGTGGGAAAGCCGGCCCCGCCACGGCCTCGCAGTCCGCTGGCTCGAACTTCTTCGATCATTGCTTCCGGCGAAAGCTCTTCGATGCAGCGACGCAGCGATTCGAATCCCCCGTGGCGGAGATACTCGTCAAGGTCCGTCGGATCGATCTGGCCGCATGCCTCGGTGGCCAGGTGTTGCTGCTTTCCGAGAAACGCGCACACCGGTCCGTCACGGACGTCGATCCCTCGCCGGACGGTCGGGTCGCCGGTCTCGTCGGTCAGCATGCGGTTCAGCCATCGGGAGATCGAGTAGCCGACGCGTCGCGCCATTCCCTTGGGCTTGAAATGCTTCAGCACGATGCCCGGAACGTCTTCGGCAGTGACCTTGGCGAAGAGCTTCGAGGATCCGTTCGGCGCCACCAGCTCGACCAACGGCGTCTGGTGACACATGCCGACGCAGCCCACCCGCTTGACTACGGCGGGCGCCCCGGCTTCGGTCAAGGTTTCCCAAATGGCATGGTGGACCTTTCCGCTGCCGTTGGCCACGCAACAGGACCCCAAACCAACGCGGATCTCGCCCACCTCGCCGGTTGGCACCGCGCGGGCGTCGTGGTGTTTCGGAGGCCCCTGTTTCTGGTGGTGCAGGAAGTCGTCCAGCACGTCGCCGACCATACCCGGCGTGACATGGCCGTAGGTCACGCCGTCGATCTGCACGACTGGAGCCAGCGTGCAACACCCCAGGCAGGCGACCTTCTCGATGGTGAACAACCCCTTGGCGTCGGTGTCTTCGCCGCCATCGAGGCGCAAATGGCGTTCCAGCGCGTCCTGGACCAGCCCCGCCCCCTTGACGTGGCACGCGGTCCCGTGACAGACGCTGATCATGTGGCGGCCGACCGGGCGATGGCGGAACTGGGTGTAGAACGTCGACACGCCGGTAATCACAGCGGGCGTGATGTCGGTTCTCTCGCACACCCGCCGCAGGGCTTCCCGCGGCAGGTAGCGGTAATGGGTTTGGATCGCCTGGAGAATTGGGATCACCGCTTCCGGGCGACGGCCCCACTGTTCGACCGCTTGGTCAACAAAGCTGAGATCGAGTTCGCTCATGGCTGCGGCAGCTACTTCTGGCCGATGCAAAACAGGTGCGTCTTTCCGCGGATGTAAATGCGTCCGTCCTGGAACGCCGGGCAAGTGACGCAACCCTCACCCAACTCACACTCGCCGACGATCTGGCATCCTTCCCGGCTGGGCTCCACAATCCAGGTCTTGGCGGTCTCCACCGGGAAGCCTTCTTCATCCACTTCGTCTTCGCTGTCCACCTCGCCAAACAGGTAGATGCGGTTGCCGACCAGGCCGGGCGAGGAGGTGAATGTGCCTTCGAACTCATGATCCCAAAGCAACTCGCCCGTTTTTACGTCCAGACAAGTGAAGTAAGGGGACGAGGGCATCTCGAACACGAACTCCCCGGTGACCAGCGGGCTGCACGTGTCGGGCAGACCCTCTTCGGAACTCCAGACCACGTGCGTGTCCGTCACGTCGCCTTCGCCGTCGACACGAATCGCCGAAAGCACGCAATACTCGTTGCCGACGCAGACGATTCCGTCGGCGAACACCGGCGAGGGGCCACTCTCGCCCGAGATGACGTTGGCACGCCACAACTCGGTTCCGTCCGCCGGATTGTAAGCGATCACCCACGGGTCAGAGCAGGTGATCAACTGATCGCGTTCGGCGTGGTGGATGAGAATCGGGCTGGCCCACGAGACGGACACGTCGCGGGCGGCCTGCCAGGTAATTTCGCCCGTGGCCATGTCGAACGCGAACAACCGCGATTTCTGGGCCTTCTTCGTTCCCTGGTCCAACTGGACCAGGACGACGTTGCCGTAGGTAACCAGCGAGGAGGCGTGGCCGTATGAGTTGGCCGGAGCACCCAGGTGTTTCGTCCAGACGCGCTCGCCGGCGACCGTGAAGGCGGCCAGATCGCCGCCGGCAAAAATGGCGAACACGTAGCGGCCGTCGGTGGCCACGGTGGGAGCCGCATAGCCGGCGTATTCAGGCTCGCGTACGTCGGCCGCCGGCCGCGGATCCCCGGGAACGTCCTTCCGCCAGAGCAGCTTTCCGGTTTCGGCATCGAAGCAATAGACTTCGCGACGCTCCTCGGTCGCCCCGGAAAGGAAAACGTGATCGGCCCAGACCACGGGCGAATTGAAGCCCGGCAACGGCACAGGCTCCTTCCACCGGATGCCATCGCCGGATTTCCCGTTCCAACTGGTCGGCACGTTCGCGTAAGCCGAGATCCCTGTTCCGCCTGGACCACGGAAACTCGGCCACATCTTGCGGATTTCTTCTGCCGACGGGGGCGGCGCCGTTGGCAAGATCGGCTGTGGGGTCCCGGGCGAGTCCGACTGCGGGATCGCGGGCAAGACCGGCTGCTGGGAATTGTCTTGCGACCCGGGTTTCTCGACCAGCTCGGCGAGCTGCTGCGGTGACTGTGGCAACTCGGGCCGCGCGGACAGAATCAGCCCCACGGCCGCCCCAAGCAGGGCCACGGCCAAGGCGGCCACCGACCAGCGCCCCACGCGGGTCCACCGCGTTTCGAAGTCTTGGGGCGTGGTCTGCGGACCGGGGTCGGGCAGCCTGCGCCGCAGCGTGGCGGCCGACTTCTGCGCGACCAGGAAGACGCCCGCGCCGACGATCAGCAGCCAGGCCCCCACGGCGGTGAACCGCCGCTGCCGGAAGTACTCCGCCCGACGGTGCAAGTCGGCCTTGCGAATCTCCGCCTTCAGTTGCTCGTTGTCCGGTTGTTGGACGGCGGCCGCCTTCAGGGCCAGATACGGCGCGTCCTCCAGGAGCTTTTCCGCTTCCCGGCGGCTGTAGTCGTACAACAACAGCGCGCCGACAACGAGCGTAAAGACCCCGGCAACGGCCGCGATGCGGGTAGCGATTCGATGCCCGGCGCCGGTGCCGCCTGGGCTGGAGGCGAGGAGGTCAGTGGGCGTATCCTGATTCATCGGACTCAATCACTCAGCAGTTTCTGTTTGAGGATCTCCGCGATGTGCTCGTTGTATTCGCCCGAGCTGGTGCGCGGCGGAATCCAGTTCTCGTAATCGAAGTCGGGGTAGTTCAACGGCTCGTCGAGCTTCTTGTGGACGATGTAGAAGTCGCGCACCTTGGCCGCCTGGTCGGCACTGTCGTATTGGCCGAGTTTGATCGTCCGCGGGGCCTTGTCCTTCGCCTGACGCTGCAAAGTGCAGCCCACGTAAATGCTCAACCCCTTCAGGTCAATGGCGGCGTTGATCTGTGGGCCGTCGCCGTAATCGCCGACCCACAGCCGCTCGTAGGTCTCGTTGACCCGGTCGGGCCAGGCGACGCCGAGTCGCACGTCGGCATCCAGCTCAAACCGATTCAACACTTCGATCAGCTCTCTTACCTTCATGGTCTTGGTCTCCTTGCACAGGACACCCGACGATTGGCGTCAGGGGGCGGTGTCGGCCGGCGTGAGGCCTTTGATCAAGCCTAGTCGTGCCTGCTCGTTCGGGCAATACCAGAAGCAACGTCCGCAGGCAACGCAATTGCTTCGGTCGGGCTGATAGTCTTCGCGGCGGCGGCGAACGGACAGGTAGATCAGCTTGCCTCCGATCACCAGCCCCACCCACGCGCCCAGCCAAGCGCCGGCGACGCCGAACCGTCGCGTCTTGTCGAAGGCCTCGCGATACAGCTCCTCGATCGGCCGGCCCGTGTTGCGGAAGGCGTCGCTGGCGTCGCTGGTGCCTTCGGCCCTGCCGGTCTCTTCCAGCAGGATGCGGTCGGCCAGCCGCACGACCGGATCCAGACGGGAGAGCGACGCGCCCGTGCCGTGGCCCAGCCAGGCGCCCACCCCGACCAGCACCGGCAGAAGCACGATCAGCCGGGCCAGTCGCCGCCGCCCTCGGACACGTTCCTCCGCCGTCTGATTGACGGTCGGCTCGCGGATGGCCCCATAGGGACATGCATCCTCGCACAGCCGGCATTGGACACACTCCTGCGGCGGAATTCTCACGTGCCACTTCGAGAGCTTTGAGAGCAACCCCAGCAGCACGCCGTACGGGCAGAGATATCGGCAGTACGGCCGGCCGACGAACAGGCCGACGACCAGAAAGCAGCCGCCCACAAGCAGCATGTTGGCGCTGCCGCCAAACCGAAAAAAGCCGACGAACGGATCGTACCGGCAGATCACGAAGATCGGGTCGGCGGCCGTTCCCATGGCCGCGAACAGCACAGCCGCGCCCAGGTAGACGTAGGCCAACAAGCCGAGTGTTTGATCCAACCAGACCGGCACCTGGATCGGACGGACGGCGACCAGCTCCTGGAGTGCTCCCAGGGGACAGACGCCCGCACAGAACGTTCGCCCGACGAACAGCGCGAAGACCAACGGCAGCGCAAACAGCACGACCACGCCGATCGGCAAGGCGTATTCCGGGTCCGCCAGTGCCAGCACGACGTTCTGGATCGAGCCGATCGGGCAGACACAGCCTTGCCGCCAGAAACCCAGCCAGATCAATGAGGCAATCGCCAGCAGATACAGCCCGCGCCGCGAACGCTTCACCAGGGCGAAGTACGAGGCCAGCACCAACCCGACCGCCAACGCGGCCAGATCCAAGTGCTCCCTCCACGCGGCGCGGGCCGACGGGTTCTCCGTCTCCCGGATTTCGTGGTCCGTGAATTCCGGCAACGGGATCAAGTTCTGCGCATTCGCCGCAGAAGCCAGAATCAGCAGGATGATCCAGGGCGTCAAAACTCGAAGGAGCCGAATCATGCGTCTTGCGCCCTCTTTGCCATGAGATCTCGGGCCGTCTTCTTCAGCAGGTTGGGCTCGCTGGCAGGTACCCGGCGAAATGCCTGCGAGGGACAGGCCACGGCAATCGCACACTCGTTGCAGTTGACACAGCGGTCGTGACGCACCTGCAAGTAGAGCGATCCGTTCATCAAGGCACATCCCTTGACGCACTTGCCGCAGCCGATGCACTCCGACTCCTCGATCGTATACTCGAAGTAGCGGACGCCGGCCCGGGCTTCGATGAAACGGCGTTTCAGCGCGCCCGTCGGGCAAAGGTGGTTCTCCGCGGCCGTGTTCAGCTCGAAATCGGCCGTGGGGAAGTAGCCGGTGCAGACATCGCAGTATCCACACATCAGGAAACACTGTACGGCCTTTACGGCGGACTCGTCCAGCACGCAGTGCGTCTCGCAATTCGTGCAGGCGATGCACACGTCGGGATCGATCTGCCAGACGTCTCGTTCGGGCCCACCCCGCTGGGCGGCCAGCAACCCTGCCGCGCCACCGAGGCCGACGGCTCCCGCAAGACGCACGCCGTTGCCGACAAACCTCCGCCGGTCGATCTTCTGTGCGTGTTGATCCGCCATGGTCGCTACCTCTTCTTCTGTTTCCGGGCTGCCCGGGCCTGGGGCAACCGGCAACGGTCCGCCACGACGCAGCCCTGGCAAGACGCAGACTGCCGGCATCGGGTTGCACCCGAGGATGCGGGCCGGCCGGCAATCAAACCGGCGGACAGCAGCGAAATCGCTCCCAGAGCCACGTATCGCAACGAGGCACGAAGCGCTTCGCGGCGGCTGCAGTTGCATGGGTGCTGGTGGGCGGGGGCGTCTTTCACGGCTTTGCTCCGTTGCCAGTCTGCTTCGGCCGAAAAACCTGAAGGCCGCCGGCCCGGGCGGCGAGAACCAGGACCTGGCCGCGGCCGTCGATCGCCATGTCGGCGATCACGTCCTCGCTGCCGACGGCCAACTGGTCGGGCCCGGCCACGACACATTTGAACTCGCCCTCGGGGCTGTAGATCTTGACTCGCGGAATTCCCTTCTCCGCCGTCACAAAACGGCCGTCGGGGAAGACGGCAACATGGACCGGGTTGCAGCAGCCGAAGAAGCCGTCCGGCTTCGCCGACGGCTTGCCCCAGTACAACTCAAGATCACCGTCGAACGCGTAGGCCTCAATGCGCAACGCCCGCGGATTCACCACACGAAGCAGGCGATCGGGACACACGGCCAGATCGAAGTAGGCGCTGGTAATTGCAAAGCCGGGAATGTGTCGCCGCTCGTCGGGGGCGCCGATCCGGTTCTTCAGCTTGCCCGATGGGTCATGTCGCAACACGATCCGGTTGCCGGCGTCGGCCACAAACACGTCTTCCTCGGCCAGCGCGATGCAGGTCAGCAGGGCTTGCTCACCCAGCGCGTCCCAAGTTGCCTCGCGCAAGCCGTCCGCACCGTAGACCTCGACGTGATCATCCATGCCGACGTAGAGGCGCCCGGGGAAGGCATGGTCTGCTGGGCCGACGGCCAGGCACCTCGGCGGGGCGTCCAGGGTGATTTCCGACTGTTTCGCTCCGCTGGAGTCCAGCACGTGAATCACTTGATCGCCGCCGACGTAGATTCGGTTGTCGGGGCCCACGGCCAGCGCGCGGAGCTTTCGCATGGCCACCGGGATTTCCCGTGCCTGCTCGTAGCAGATCAACGCCGGATCGATCTGCTGTTCTGCCGCTGCTGCGCTCGATTCCTCCGGCGCAGCGGGGGCCCGGTCGTTGAATGTGCCCGGCCGCAGCAGGGCGACCGTCGCGACCACCACCGCCAGGAGGATCGCCACGCCGATGACGAGGTCAGTCGGTCTGACCGGCATTCGGGTTTTCACGTCGGCTCTCCTGGGGGTTCGACCACTGTGGGTCATTTCTTTGCCACGTCCAAACAGATCATGCGCGTCATGTCGCGGAGGATCAGCCGCCCGGCCGCCATGGCCATCGGTCCCCAGGCGTCGTGTCCCTCTTCGATCACCTGGGCTTGCGCCAACCGGCGATACTCGTTCGGCGTCGCCTCGGCCAGGGTCAACAGTCCGTGGTCGTCCAGCGCCAGGATCAGTCCGTCGGCGATCATGTAGGGGGCCAGACCGAACTTGTCCTCCCCGCTGTTCCACAGCTCGTTGCCCCCGAGGTCCAAGCAGACCAGCTTCTCGTCCCGCTTGCGGACACCGTAGAGATGGCCGTCAAAAAACACGGGCGTCTGCTGTTCGGAGCCGAACTGCTTCAGATTCAGCTCGAACGACGGCTCTGCTGCCAGGCGACCGCCGTCGGACTTCAGTTGCAGCATCATGCTGCCGACCTTGTATCCGCTGGAGAGGAAGATCTGCCCGTCGCCGACGACCACCGGCGAAGGGCTCATGGCCACGTTGTTGCGCCAGCGGTCGTAGTGCCACAGGATGCTGCCGTCGTCGGCCGCCACGCCGGCCACGCCGCCGGTGCCGCAGTAGATGTACCCTCGGCGGCCTTCGAACTCCATGGGCGTGATCGACGCATACGACATGGCCCACGGCTTCGGGCCGAGGTTCTGGCTCTCCCAGATTACCTCCCCCGTCTTGTAGTTCACGGCAATCAGCAAGTGGTCGCCCCCGGGCGCCAAGATCAGCCGGTCGCTCTGCGTGTCGATCAGGGGGCATTGGCCCGCGTACCATTTGGGGACCGTGGCCTGATATTCCAGCACGAGGTCTTTCAGCCAGAGCGATTCTCCCGTCTTGGCGTTCCAGCAGGCGACGTGGCATCGAGGCCCCAGCGAGATGACGTAGTCGCCCACGACCGCCGGAACAGTGCGCGACATACCGTGGTTCCAGGCCACCTCGACCGGATAGCTGTTGCGCCAGATCTCGCGGCCGTCATCCAGCGACAGGCATCGCATGGTGTCGGCTAGCGTCTCTTCGTCGTAGTCGAGCACGTAGACGCACCCGTTTGCGATTGCGGCGGCCGCGTAGCCTTGGCCCAACTCGACCGACCAGAGCCGAGGGGGCCCTCCCTCGGGCCATTGCCGGGCCAGGGGAATCTCGTCGTCGCAAATTGAGTTGAGGTTCGGCCCACGGAACCAGGGCCACGAACCGGGCAACTCGGACGGCTTGCGGTCGGACCGGATTGGCCTACCCACCACTGGGGGCTCTTGCGACACGGCAAGGCCCTCCGCCGGCGCGCCATCCAGCCCGGGGCTGCGGATCTTCAGCGCAACCACGGGGGCGCCGAGCCCGAAGACGGTCCACCAAACCAGCGAGGCGATGCCCACGATGGCCAAGACGCCGGGAACCATGGTTTCCGCGAACGAGGATCTCATACGTTCAGTGTATCCGCAGGGGCCCGACGTGGAAACGACACGGAGCAGCCGGCCGCTCGAATGCGGGGGCGACTGATCAGACACTTGGGGCGGGGGCAGGCAATCCGCACTGCTTCCTCCTTCATATTCGAGAACGCGGCCGAAGTCAACCGCCCGGCGGATCGCTGCTGCCCCCGACACCCAGCGGCAGTTCCCTCCCCTGGTTGTCCGGGAGCGGCCAGTCGTGCAGAATGCTGATGTAGTAGGAAAAGGTCCCAAGTCCGAAGTCTTGCGACTTCAGCTACGACTTAACTGAAATGATGCGGCTGCTGAAAGCCCGAGCCTCGATCATCGCGACGCTCCTGTGTTTGTGGGGAGCATCGCCAGCCGTGCCGAGAACTTGGACCGACCGCACCGGAGAGCACCAGTTCGAAGCCGAGTTTGCCGACTTCAGCGACGGCAAGATCCTGCTGAAGCAGGCGGACGGACAAATCATTGCCATCGACATCGAGGATTGCAGCCGGGCAGACCAGCAGTACGTCCGCGAGGAACTCAGGCGGCGCCGGGCGGGGCAAACGGCCGAAGTGTCGGACAGGCCGGGAACCGTGCTCTACGGCCCGGGCCGTGAGTTGTGTAAGCTCCTCAACCCGGCCATCGACGAAAGCAGCGGATTGGCCTGTTCCCGGGCCGTTCCCGGCGTGTTCTGGACACACAACGATTCGGGCGACTCTGCGCGGATCTACGCGTTCGACGCCCACGGCACGGATCTGGGCTCCTGTCTGCTGGCCGATGTTCAGGCGTTCGATTTCGAAGACGTCGTCTCGTTTCGGCTCGGACAGAAGAGCTACCTGCTGGTGGGCGATACGGGCAACAACGGCCGGGCCTCGCCCGTGCAGATTCTCTACCTGATCGAGGAGCCGCGGCTGGATCCGAAACGCGGGGTGGCGGTCGGGCAAGTGCCGGTGGCTCGGACGATCTACTACGCGTATGAAGACGATCATCGTGACTGCGAGGCCGTGGCGATCGACCCGACCAGCGAGACGATCTTGCTGGTTGCCAAAGAGAAGGTTTCGCGATGCGACGTGTACGCCCTGGCGTGGCCCAAAGACGAGGCCGAGAAAGTTGCCCTCGCTCGCAAGATCGCCGTGCTGAGAATTCCGTCGGCCACGGCGATGGACATCTCGCCCGACGGTCTGCGGACGGTGGTGCTGACCTACGGCAACGCCTACGAATACACGCGCGGCGAGCAGGAGGACTGGTCGGTCGCCTTCGGGCGAAGGCCGTGCGAGATCATCCTGCCGCAGCGTCTGCAGGGTGAATCGATCTGTTATGGCCCCGACGGAAAGACGCTCTATTTGACGAGCGAGAAGCGGCCCGCTCCCTTGTGGGAGGTGCCGGTGCGGACTCCTGAAAGAACAAGGCGGGCCCTCCGAGAGTAGCCGATCGGAGTGCGGCGGCTCAATAGAGCGTGAAGTTCAGGCCCGTGCCCTGGGCGACGGGCGTCGAGGGCCTGCGGCCGCGTTCATTGCGGTAGATGTAGACGGCGGAAGACGATCGGGTGGTCAGCATTACGTCGGCCCGTCCGTCGCCGGTCATATCGCCGACCAGCGCCAACATCTCCGCCGACCGAGTTGCACCGGTTTCGTCCATGTCGAACGTGGCGATCCGTCGGCCGTGACCGTCGTACACCCCGCGCCCTTCGGCGACGACGATGGCCTGGGTTCCGTCGCCCGTCCAATCGACCAACGCATGATGTCGGGCATAGTTGGTCATGATCCGGCCGAGATGGCGACCGTTTTCGTCGAAGACCCAGATCGGCCCCCGGCCCCAAGGTTGATGGTCGATGTCGACAGCGATTTGCATTCCCGGCACGTCGGCGCAGATCTTTCCGACGTCGACCGACTCGAAGTGATGGCCGGTCGCTTCCCAGAGGACTTTCCCCAGGCCGTTGACAACCGCCAGTCCGTTGGCTCCGCAACAGGTGAGCACGAGCCGGACGTCTTCCGGGTGGTCGGCCATGCGGAGCACCCGACAGCAATCGAGGTGGCCGCGGCCGGCGTCGAACGTTTCCGCTCGATACGTCCAACGAATGCGACCATCGGGTCCCAATAGCGTGTAGCCGGCCATGATCTCGTCTCGACCGTCTCCGTCGACGTCGACCGGCAAGGGGTGATGGGCCGTGCGGAAGCCGCCGGGGTTCTTAACCGTCCACAACAGCTTGCCGTCGCGGTTGAAGGCCCAGATCTGGCCGTATCGCGTCTTCACCAGCACGTCGGTCGGTCGTCCTTGGCCAGAAAGGTCGGCGAAGGTGAGGCAATCGGTCGCGTCGTCGGGCAGTGGGACCCGGCGGCGCTCTCTGCCCGAGGCGCCGTCCAAGGCCACAAGGAAGCCTTTCGTGCAAAGCACGACTTCGCTGCGACCGTCGCCATCCCAGTCATGAATCTGACAGGCCACGTCATGATGGAGCTTCTTGCGTCCAATCTTCGGATCGCCCCATCGCCACACGACGCTTCCGTCGAGCCGCTGGGCGACGACGGCGCTGGTGTAGTGAACGTCATTCTGATCGACATTTCGCGCGCTGACGATCTCGGCCTGACCGTCGCCGTCAACGTCGCCCGCGACCACCCACGCACCGGCATATTCCGGATCGAGCGCTACGTGGCGCCAGGGCGCAATACGCGGCGCACGATCGCCCGGATCGCCCGTTTCATCCACGTCGAACAACAGCCCGTCGTCCTCGGCTTCCGCGGCGAACGTCGCCGGCGCGGCTGCCCAGGCGGCTCCGATCGCGGCCGAACGTCGCAGGAAACTCCGGCGTGCGATCCTTGGTGAAACACGATTCTCGCTCGGCATGTCGGCGGCTTCAAATGGCATTGGGGGTGACAACTTGAAATTCGTCTGAAGAATCCGGAGTCAGATGTCCACAATCACTTCCGCCAGCCAGCCCTCGCCCTCCCGCTGCAGCTTCAGACCGTGATAGGTCACGGCTTTCAATTCGGCGTCGATTTCGTGGCGGCCGGTGTCGATCGACTCGCCCCGGGCGGTTGCCGTCAGACCGGTGTCGGTCAGGCGAACCTCAAACTCGCAGAAGAGCATATGATCGGCGTGGAAGGCGTAGAGCAACTCGCCCAGCCAGTCGCGGAGCAACTCGTCGTGCCGGTCGCCTTCGAGTTGGAGGCTGACCGTCTGACGGGGGTGCACCTGGCCGAGGTTAGTGACGATGGCCGAGAACATCGCCCGGGCAGCCTCTGCAAAGAGCCCGTCCAGGTCGTCCGCACGGATACGCAGCCCCAAGTCGGCCGTGTGCTCGAAGATTTCGTGCATCGGCGATCGTCCGTGAGGCTCCCCGCCAATCTCGACAACTACGCGCCCGGTGATCTTGCCGGCTCGAATCTCCCTGATTTTTTCGGGCAAGCCCGAGAGATCGGTCCGCTGGGCCATTCGCTCAAGTCGGCGCGGTTTCCACGGGCCGGCCAGCCGCCTCCAAATCTCGTGACGCAAGGGCACGGGGCCCCAGGCCGCGTCGATGCCCGCCAGCGAAAGGCCGCGCAGGATGAACGGGTAGACGGTCATCGTCAAACCGTCTCCGGCCGTCAGTCCGCAGGCCGCGACACATCCGTCGTGTCGCGTGGATCTCAGGATCGTGGTGAGGATGTTTCCACCGACCGTATCGACCGCGCCGGCCCATCGGCCGTGCAACATCGGACGGCCGCTGCGGTCGTCGACCTCTCCGCGGTCGAGGATCCGTTCGGCCCCCAGCCCTTGGAGATACTCGTGGGCAGTTTCCTTTCCCGTAACGGCTGCCACGTGGTAGCCCAGCTTGGCAAGGATCGCCACGGCCATGCTGCCCACGCCGCCGCTGGCCCCGGTCACGACGATCTCGCCGTTTTCGGGCGAGACGTCGTGCTTCTGCAGGGCGTCGACGCACAATCCGGCGGTGAAGCCGGCGGTCCCCAGGATCATGCTCTCGCGGAGCGTGAGCCCTTCCGGCAGCGGCACAATCCAATCCTGGGGCACGCGCGTGTACTCGGCATAGCCGCCCCAGCGGCTCGCCCCCAAGTCGAAGCCGGTCGCCAGGACCCGATCCCCTTCGACCCATTCATAGACACCGCTGGAAGCCACCACACCGGCCAGATCGACGCCCGGGACGTGCGGAAAGACCCGGGCCACGCCCGGATGGCCCTCGGCCGCCAAGGCGTCTTTGTAGTTCAGCGACGAGTAGGCCACGCGGACGAGCACTTCGCCCTCGGGCAGATCGTCCAGCGATTTCTCGGCGATTCCGGCGGAGACCTTGCCGGAATGGTCCCTGGTGACCAAATAGCACTTGAAACGTTCTGCAGTCATCACGGCACTCTCAGGCCCATCTCTTCCATCAACAGTCGCAGGTCGTCCCACGTGGGCCGTTTCGCCGACGGGTTCCTCAGCAGATAGGCCGGGTGATAGGTGCAAAGGACCTTGATGCCCTGATAATCGTGAAAATGTCCGCGGAGCCGGCCGATCGAGGTGGTGGTTTGTAGGAGGTTCTGGGCCGCCACCGCCCCAAGACAGCAGATGAACTCCGGTTGGATAACAGCCAATTGGCGATCGAGGAACTGGCGGCAGGCGGCGGCCTCGACCGGCAACGGGTTGCGGTTGCCCGGCGGCCGGCAGCGGAGGATGTTCATGATGTACACGTCCCGCCGCTTCAGCTTCATGCCCTTTTCGATCATGTCGGTCAACAGCTTCCCGGCCCGACCGACAAACGGTTCTCCCTGGCGGTCTTCGTCGGCCCCCGGGGCTTCTCCGAGAAAAACCAGCCGTGCGAGGGGATTGCCGGCCCCAAAGACGGTTTGTTTTCGTGTGCGGGCCAACTCGGCACATCGAACACACGCCGCCACCTCCCGTTGCACGGCAGCCAAGGCGGCTGCTTGATCGTCGCCAGGTGCATGCGTGCCGGCAGCCAACGCCGCTGCCCGATCGTCATCTGGTGACTGCGCCACGGCCGCCATGTCTGCCGGCGGCGTTTCGGCCCGCAAGGGCACCTTACCCATGTGGCTGACCCCCGCCCGATGGAGACTCTCAAGCTTCTGCAGGACGGTCCGCGCGATTCGCCCTTCGGACTGCGGGCCTTTCTGAACCATTACCACTCCTGAAGTGTTGCTTGGAGGATTGGGATGGCCTGACGAGCGGCATCTTGCCTTCGGTTTCCGACACCCAGTATAGGGTCCAGGGGTTGAAGAAAAAGGGGGCGTCGGGCTTTCTCGGTCATCAGGAACGCCGCCCAGACGAGTTGACGACCGGCCGAAGTAATGAGGTGCCAGCGTGCGTGTTTCGCTGGGGGAAAGACCAGCCCCGGCAGTGCCCCCCTGTCGGCAGGATTTGGGACGACTGGCCGCCGCGTATCAAACCAACTATCATGGACGGTGGAGAGCTATCATGGACAGTGGAGAGTAAGTCCCCGAGTCGGCAACCGTCGGCCGGTAGGGGGCAATGAGTTGACTCGGGCGAGAGAATCGATGGGAGTCCCACAAGTTGTCATCGTCGGCCGGCCAAACGTCGGCAAGTCGAGCGTCTTCAACTGGCTCGTCGGCAAGCGGATTGCCATCGTGGATCCGACCTCCGGGGTCACGCGCGATCGCGTCACGCACCTGATCGAGTTGGGCGATCGCTTTGCTGAGCTGGTCGACACGGGCGGGATGGGCATCGAAGACAGCGACGATCTGACCGAGCACATCGAAACACAGATTCAGACGGCGATCGATTCGGCCCACGTGATCCTCTTCGTCGTCGACACGCGCGAAGGCGTCTTGCCCTTGGACCAGGAGGTCGCCAAGCGGCTTCGCTACGTCACGGTGCCGGTGGTGTGTCTGGCCAACAAGACGGACCACAACGGCCTGCTTGCTGAAGCCGATGAGTTCTATCGCTTCGGTCGCAAGGTGATCCCCGTCAGTGCCAGGCAAAACATCGGCAAGCAGGAGTTGATCCACGCCATCGAGGAGCGTCTGCCGAAGATCGAGGAGGCGGAGGAGGGAGCGCTTGAAGAGCCGGAGATGAAAGTGGCCATTGTGGGACGCCGGAATACCGGCAAGAGCACGCTGGTCAACACGCTGGTTCAGGCCGAACGGATCATCACCAGCGAAGTGCCCGGTACCACGCGCGACAGTATCGACGTCCGCTTTGAGCTCGATGGCCAGGTGTTCATCGCGATCGACACGCCCGGCTTCCGCCGCACGAAAAGCGTTTCGACCGACGTCGACTTCTACAGCACCCACCGCGCTCACCGGAGCATCCGCCGGGCCGACGTCGTGCTGCTGTTCTTCGACGCCACCCAGCGAATCAGTAAGGTCGAGAAGCAGTTGTGCGACTACATCGCCCGAGAATACAAGCCCTGCATCTTCGTCGTCAACAAGTGGGACCTCTTGGTGGGCTCCATGCCGACGGACAAGTGGGTTGCCTATCTGCGCGACACGTTCCGGACGATGTGGCACGTGCCGATCGCGTTCATCACCGGCCAAACGGGCAAGAACGTCAAGGCGCTGTTGAATCACTCCCAAATGCTGTACAAGCAATCGCGGAGCCGGATTTCCACGGCTCGGTTGAACAAGCTGGTTCGGGCGGCGCTGGACCACAACCCACCCCCGCTGCATCGCAATCGCCGCCCGAAAATCTACTACGCCGCCCAAGTCGCCGACCGGCCGCCGACCATCGTCCTCTTCTGCAACAACCCGCAGGCCCTTTCGACCCAATACCAGCGATACCTGCTGGGTGTCTTCCGCGATCGCCTGGACTTCGGCGAGGTGCCTATCAAGCTCTACTTGCGCAAGCGCACCAGCGTCGACCATCGCGATGAAATCAACACGAAGCCGGAGAAGTAGCGGTGTGACGTCGCCGGTTTTTTCCCTTCCCGTTTGCTCCCGGTGCGGATAGTATTGGTCCCCAACCTGTTGTCCCGTCGACTGGGCGCAGCCCGACAAGGAGCAGCCGATGATCGTGGGAGTGCCAAGGGAAACCAAACAGGACGAGTATCGCGTGGGGCTACTGCCGGTCGGTGTCGAAGAACTGATGGGCGCCGGACACCACGTTCTCATCGAGGCAGGCGCGGGGCTCGGTTCCGGGCTGCCCGACCGCGAATACCGGCAACACGGAGCCGAATTGCTGAACGAACCAGAGGAATTGTACGGCCGGGCCGACATGATTGTCAAGGTAAAAGAGCCCCAGCCGGACGAGCGGTCTCGGCTCCGCGAAGGCCAGATCGTGTTCACCTATTTCCACTTCGCCGCCGACCGGCAACTCACCGAAGACGTTGTTGGCTGCGGGTGCATCGCCGTAGCCTACGAAACGCTCGAGGACGACCGTGGACGCCTTCCGCTGTTGACTCCCATGAGCGAAGTTGCCGGGCGCATGAGCATCCAGGAGGGGGCCAAATACCTCGAACGCCCCCAAATGGGTCGCGGCATTCTGCTCGGTGGGGTGCCGGGCGTCGAACCGGCCCACATCACGATCCTCGGCGGCGGCGTGGTTGGGGCCAATGCCGCCAGGGTGGCCGCCGGTTTCGGGGCCCACGTCAGTGTGCTCGACGTGGATATGGATCGCCTCCGCTACCTCGACGACGTCATGCCCGCAAACGTCACCGCCCTGTTCAGCGACCGGCACACCATCCGCCACTGCCTCCGCTATGCCGATCTGGTGATTGGCGCCGTGTTGGTTCCCGGCGCCAAGGCGCCGCGATTGATCGAACAGAGCGACCTGCGATTGATGAAGCCGGGCAGTGTCATCATCGACGTGGCCATCGACCAGGGCGGCTGCGTGGCCACTAGTCGGCCCACCACCCACAGCAATCCCACCTTTATCGTCGACCACGTGGTCCACTACTGCGTGGCGAACATACCGGGGGCGGTGGGGCGCACGAGCACCTTTGCGCTGTGCAACGTCACCTTGCCCTGGGTGCTGGATATCGCCAATCGCGGCCTGACGGCGGCCGCAGAAACACGGCCACCGATCGCCCGGGCCGTCAATATCCACCGGGGTGAAGTGACCAACCGGGCGGTTGCAGAGACCTTCGGATTGCCGTACAACAGTCGGTTTCGCGTTTGACCGACCCGGCAGACCATCTGCCATTGCACGGAGATCGAATCATGCCGGAAAAGAGCGCCCCCATGGTGGGGGTCCTGATGGGCAGCGACAGCGACTGGCCCAAAATCAAGGCCGTGGCCGCGGCCCTGGATCAGTTTGGTGTACTGTACGAGATCCGGGTCATGAGTGCCCATCGCACACCGGAAAATGTCCGTCAGTACGCCACGATGGCTGCGGCCCGGGGCCTGAAGGTGATCATTGCGGCCGCTGGCGGGGCTGCGCACCTGGCCGGGGTGGTCGCTTCCCATACGACGTTGCCCGTGATTGGCATTCCCGTGCCGACCGATGTCCAAGGCGGGCTCGATTCCCTCTTGTCCATCGTCCAGATGCCCGGCGACGTCCCGGTGGCTGCCGTGGGGCTTGGTTCCGGCGGCGCCCGAAACGCCGGTTTGCACGCCGTCAAGATCCTCGCGTTGTCCGACAAGGGCCTCCAGGAGAAGCTGGTCGTGTTCAAGCAGGAACTGGTTGAGAAAGTCATCGCAAAGGACGCCGCGCTGCAGAAGATGCTGGCACAAGATAAGTCATGAAGCATGTGGAAACGCTCCGATGGGTGGGGGATGTCGACGGGTGCCTGCGACTGATCGATCAGACCCGATTGCCGGTCGAGTTCGCCGAAATCGATTGCCGGACTGTTGAAAGCGTCTGGGAGGCGATCAAGATGCTTCGCGTGCGGGGCGCGCCGGCCATCGGCATTGCCGCGGCCTACGGGGTGTGCGTCGGACTGCAAACCGCTCGCGACGCCGACGAAGCGACTCGATTCGCTCGACTCGACGAAGTCACCGAGTATTTGGCCTCCAGCCGGCCCACCGCCGTGAACCTCTTCTGGGCATTGGAGCGGATGAAACGCGCGGCGCCCGCGGTTCGCGGCCAGGCCTCAACTGATCTCGCCGAGCGGCTCTTGGCCGAAGCCCGAGCCATCCACGAGGAAGACCGCAAGATCTGCCGGGCCATCGGACGCCATGGGGCCGGGTTGCTGGCAGACGGCCAGGGCGTGCTCACACACTGTAACGCCGGCGGGTTAGCCACGGCCGATTACGGCACGGCGCTGGCCGTGATATTCGCCGCCGCCGAGTCGGGTAAGAACCTGCATGTCTTTGCCGACGAGACACGCCCCCTCCTGCAAGGTGCTCGGCTGACCGCTTGGGAGCTGCAGCAGCGGGGAATTGACGTAACGCTGATTTGCGATTCGATGGCCGCCGCGGTCATGCGAGAGGGTCGGATTCAGGCGGTGGTCACCGGGGCCGACCGTATCGCCGCAAACGGTGACGTGGCCAACAAGATCGGCACGTACGGCGTGGCCCTGCTGGCAGCCGCCCACCAGATCCCTTTCTACGTGGCCGCTCCCACCAGCACGTTCGATCTGTCGCTTCCCAGCGGCGAGGGAATCCCGATCGAACAGCGTGACCCCCGCGAAATCACCCACGGCTTCGGTTGCCGCACGGCGCCGGAGGGTATCCACGTCTACAACCCGGCGTTCGACGTGACCCCGGCAGACCGGATGGCGGCGATCATCTGCGAACGTGGGATCATCCAACCGGTGACCCGGGAGCGGATCGCCCAAGTGCTCTCAATGCCGCAAGAAGGCGGCTGAGCCCGAGTGGGGGCCGCAAGGAGGGGGCATTGTAAGACGTTTCAGCGGGCCAGGGCGAGTTGGATCAGTTCGGCCAGTGAGCCGGCTCCCATCTTCTTCATTACCCTCGCCCGGCGGTCTTCGACGGTGCGCAAGCTCACCTGCAACTCGGCCGCGATCTCCTTGTTGATCTTGCCTTCCAGGATCAGGTCGAGAACACGGCGTTCGGTGGAGGTTAATTGGGCCATGCACTGTTCGGCCAGGCGGCGCCGGGATTGACGGCCACGATTCCGCGCGTCCAAATCCAGAGCTGTGCGGATGTTGTCCCACAACTCCTGTTCGCGGAACGGCTTTTCCAGGAAGTTGACGGCCCCGGCCCGCATCGCCCCGACCGCCATCTGCACGTTGCCGTGGCCGGTGATGAAAATCACCGGCAAGTCGACGTGGTCGTCGGCGAGCTTGCGCTGCAACTCCAGGCCGCTCATTCCCGGCATCGCCACGTCGAGCACCAGGCACCCGGGCCGGCCGGGCGTATAGGCTTGGAGAAAAGCGGCCGCCGACTCGTACTTCTCCACCCGGGGAAACACGACTTTGACCAGCGCGCTCAGCGACCGGAGCACGGCCGGATCGTCGTCCACCAAGAAAACCGTCTGTTCCTCGTTCACGCTTGGCCTCCTGTACTGTGACCTTGCACCGGCAAGGCAAACCGGCACGTGGTTCCGCGATCGGCGTTCGGCACGGCCTTCAGCCAGCCGCCGTGCGACTCGACAATCGAACGACTGATCGCCAGACCCAGCCCCAGCCCTTCCGCCCTGGTCGTGTAGAACGGCTGAAACCATTGCTCTGAGTTCTGATCTCCGATGCCTCTTCCGGTATCCTCGACGGCCACCTCGACGGCATTCGGATCCGGGGCCGACGTCCGGATGGTCACCCGGCGATGCCCTTTCGGCACGCTCAGCGTGGCCTCCACGGCATTGTGCATCAGGTTGATGAAGACCTGCTCGATCTGAATCCGGTCGACCTTCACCTCCGGCAGCGAGCCGTGCAAGGCCAATTCGAGCTCTACATCGTGCAGCCGCATTTCCACTTCGAGCAGGGACGCTGCCTCGCGGGCCAGATCGTCGAGGCTGATCGCTTGGCGATGGGAATCGGCCCGCCGAACGAAACCCCGTAGATGCTGGACGATCGCCCCTGCCCGATGGGCCTGTTCGGCAATTTGTTCGGCGGCGTCGAGCATTTCGCGAGAATTCGCTTGCTCCAGGTCGGCGAGCATATGGCGGCACGCCCGCGCGTAGTTGGCAATCGCGCTGAGCGGCTGATTCAGCTCGTGTGCCAGGCCACTGACCACTTGTCCCATCGTCACGAGTCGGTCGACGTGGGCGAGTTGATCCAGCCGGCGCTGGGCCTGCTCCTCCGCATGCCGCTGCTGGCTGATGTCGGTGACCACAGCCACCAGCCCCGCCACCCTTCCCGAGTGATCCCGCTTGTAGTCCCAGTCCACTCGGACGACGCTCTGCTCTCCCTGCTGCGTGCAGACGCAGCCGAAATAGGGAGTCGGGCATGGTTGGTCGGCAAGGACCGCTCGAAAATACGCGGCGGGCTTTACCCTGTCATCTTCCGAGCCAAAGACCTCCCAAATCCGGGCACCGAGGAATTCCTGGGCGGAACGCCCCGAAATCCGGCGGCATGCCGAGTTGGCAAACGTCACCGTTCCTTCCGCGTCGACCTCTTGGATCCCATGTGGAATTGTCTCGACCAGCGTCCGGTATCGTTCCTTCTCTTCCCGCAACTCCGCTTCGACGGCGTTTCGCCGGTCGATCTCCTTGCGGAGTTCCTGATTCGCGCTGCTTAGCTCCGCCGTGCGCTGCTCGACCCGCTCCTCCAGCGCGTGGCGCGCCTGCCGAAGCTCCTCCTCGGTCCGCCTGCATTCCGTGACATCATGGAGAATGCAGTGCGTCCGCTGAAAGCACCCCGTATCATCGCGAGCGATCTTGCCGTCGATCGCCACCAAGAGGGAGGTTGAGTTCTTGCAGACCATGGTGAACTCGGTGCCGCGGACCTCACCCACCTCCTTGAACCGGGGAAACCGCTCCCGAAAGAGCGCTTGTTGGCCGGGAGCCAGGAAGTCGCCAAACCATCGTCCGACTACGTCCCGCTTGTCCGAGTACCCGAGCAGGTCGAGCCAGGCCTGGTTCACATCGAGGAGGCATCCCGTTGCGTCGAGCGACTGGTAGCCAAGCGGGGCCTGTTCGTACAGCACCCGGAACCGGGCTTCACTTTCCCGCAAGAGGTGGATCGCCCGGCGGTGCTGATCTTGGAGCGTGTCAACCAGATTCTGAATCTCGTTGAAAGATGGTGATGTCGGATCGGAAAAACGCGCCCACCAAGACGCTTGCCCCAGCGGATCGATGTCCGGAGAATCGTTCGACTTGGTCCTATCCGTTTCTCCCATCGGCAAGCTCCTCAACCACAGACCGCCCCCAAAAGCAGTGGAAGCTCCACCCAAACGTACTCACTTACCAAATCGGCGCGATCCGTGGAACCCGGATTTCCCCGCATTTTGTGGCATGCCACAAAATGTCCATGCCGGTTGTGCGCATTGCGATGATGCCCAGTGGCGATAGCTCGCATCCAAACTCACAACCTATCACGTCCCCACACCCGAATCCAGGTTCTCTATTGTGGCTTGGTTCCGGCACTCGTACACTGCATGCCCAGGCCGCAGCCGGAGTCGATCCCACAACACCGTGTGGTATGGTTGTGGGTGGGACGGTTGCAGCGGCGTGCCGCGCCGCGCACAAAGATTCGGCAATTGCACCGGTTCGGCCACTTCTGAAGCACGTTGACTGATCAAACTCGACCTCTTCAACGTGCTGCCAGAAGCCCTCAATCGACATCTATTGATGTTTGCATTGTGAATGGTCCAGGCCAACCAACGGGAGGCCGGAAAAATCGGGCTCCCGTTGGTCGCCCTCGCGCATTGGCTGTGCAAGCGTCAACAACCCTCAGCAACAGGACTCAAGAACGTGTCGTCACTCAAGCGGATTCTGGTCACGGGTGGAGCCGGTTTCCTCGGTTCCCATCTCTGTGAGCGGCTGATCGAGCAAGGCCACGACGTGATCTGCCTCGACAACTTCTTCACCAGCCAGAAGAGCAACATCGCGCATCTACTGCCCGAGCCGAATTTTGAACTGATCCGTCACGACATCACTTTGCCCATCTTCCTCGAAGTGGACGAGATTTTCAATCTCGCCTGCCCTGCCGCTCCGGGCCATTATCAACATAACCCGATCAAGACGATGAAAACGTCGGTGTCCGGAGCCATCAACGTTTTGGGAATGGCGAAGCGGTGTGGGGCCAAGGCGCTGCAGGCGTCCACCAGCGAGATCTACGGCGAGCCGGAAGTCCACCCGCAGCCCGAGACCTATCGGGGATCGGTCAACCCGATTGGGCCGAGGGCCTGCTACGACGAAGGAAAGCGCGCCGCCGAGACGCTGTTTTTCGATTACCGCCGCAGCAATGGCGTGAACATTCGGGTGGCGCGGATCTTCAACACGTACGGGCCCCGCATGCACCCGTTCGACGGGCGCGTGATCTCCAACTTCATTCGCCAGGCGCTATGTGGCGAAGACATCACGGTGTTCGGCGATGGTTCGCAATCTCGCTCGTTCTGCTACCGCGATGATCTGATCGAGGGCATCATCCGCATGATGAACGGCCCCGACGATTTCGTGGGGCCGGTCAATCTGGGTAATCCCGGGGAATTCACGATCCTGGAATTGGCCCAACTCGTCCTGGGGCTGACGGGGTCGAATTCAAAGCTCGTCTATGAGCCGCTTCCCACGGACGATCCTACCCAGCGTCAGCCGGACATCAGCCTGGCAACCGAGCGTCTCGACTGGACGCCGACAGTGCCACTGCGCGAAGGCCTGATCCGCACCATCGAGTGGTTCAAGTCGATCGACATCAGCCACTATCGCCCACCGACGCCCAACTATTAGCCGGATTTCTGCAGAAGTCCGGGGGCGCGCATACCGGTGATACGATTGGCGACGTGCGGTCGAGAAGGGAGGATGCCCACTGACGGCCGCCATTCTGCTTGCCCCATGTTCCCTTGCTTTCCGTGTTTGCCTGCCCTGGCGGAGTAGCACCGCTCATCGGTGACTCGTTGGCGGGCATTTCGAGTCAACTAGAACGTTCGGGGTGCCGATCAGGTAGTCTGGGAAAGCTTTTCCGAATGCGTATCGGGGCGCGTCTCGCCCGTGAAACACTCCTCCAGCACGCGATGCCGTCCACCACGCTCCATTCAGTAGACGCGCACCACGCGATGCGGGCTGCCAGGGCCCGTACGGCATGTTGTTGCGCAGCGACAGGCCCCGCCGACCGCGGGCTGCCGCCGGCGGCCAGTTGGCCCATGGTACTGGCCCTGCTGGCCGTGGCCGGCGTGGCCGTATTCCGGCGGGTGTATCTGGCGACGCGAGGCATCGATCTTTTCTCCGACGACGCGTACTACTACGCGGTGATCGCCCGGAATTTCGTCGAAACCGGCCGTTTCACGTTCGACGGCACCTCGCTGACCAACGGATTTCATCCACTGCTGTTCTGGCTCGAAGTAGCCGGCTACGCGATCTTCGGCACGGCAGCCTCGCCCGAGAGCCAATACCTGGGCATCCTGGCGGGCATCGCGGCGGCGTTTCTGTTGACGGTGGTTGGATGCCTCTTGGCTGCCCGTCGCCGGCAGAAATCTCAGGACGGCGCCGTGCTCCAAACTTCTTTGGTCATGGCGCTGTGCGTGATCCTGGTGCCGCAGTTTACGATGCCGTATCTCGGCGGCATGGAGTCTGTTCTCGTGCTACCGTTGTTGATTCTCTTCCTAGCCTTGGCATGGAAGGGTCGTGCGACGGCGGCCGGCGTAGCCGCGACGTTGCTGGTGATGGCCCGGCTCGACACGCTTCCGTACGTGGTTTTTCCGGTCGCGCTGGTGTGTGTCTGGCGCGATCGCGGCCGCGGCTGGCCGGCGATTCGCGGCGGCCTGTGGGTGAGTTGGCCGCCGGCACTGGCCACGGCGGTCCTGATGGCCTGGAACCAGTGGTATTTCGGACACCCAATTCCCATCCACGGCGTCTTGAAAAGCTGCTTTCCGGCCGTCCACTTCCAATGGCATCATGTCTTCGGCGAATCCTCCGACTCCGTACCGTTGGTATTTGCCCTTCTCACCTCTGTTGTGGCGGCGACGCTGCTGGCGCGCGACGCGCAAATCGGCAAGGGCTGTCGCGGGGCGGGACTGACCTGCTCGGCACTGAGTCTGATCCAACTGGCGGCGTTCGTACTGTTCCAGAAGTGGTCGAAGCCGATTCCCGCCTGGTACGTGGGGCCCGCGGTGTGGATGGCGGGATTTGCCTTGGCCGTCGGCGCGGCCAACGTGGTCGGTCTTCGCCGCCTGCGGGTCTTGGCCTCGTTGGCGGCGGCGTTTGTCGTCGTCGTCAACGCCGCATCGCTGACGCGGGCATGGTCCCGCGGCTTGCCGTCGGAGGCAACTTCCGGCACCAAGCCCTCCGTGGCCAGCACGGATGCGGGCGACCTCGTCGACTTCATGAAAACGCAGCCGAAGGATCGCATCTGGGCCTGCACCGACTGTGGAAAACTCGCCTTTTGGAGCGGGGGCACTGTCGTGAACCTCGACGGTCTGGTCAACGATTTGCGCTACCAGGACGCCTTGCGGGACCGGGGTCTTGGCCGGTATTTGCAGCGAAAGAACGTGCGGTACCTGATTTTCCTTGCGTGGGACCGACCTCAAGCGAACGGGCTGTCGTACGAACCGATGTACGAGTGCCGCGTGACGCCGGACGTGTTTTCGGGCGACTACGAAGCGGCCGAGTATTACGTCTACTCGTACCGCTACATGAACCACTCGGATCCGATCCGATTGCCGCGTGCCGCCGAAGTCTGGCGATCGGCCGCCTCACGCGACGGACGCGCATTGGGTAAGGCAATCGTCTTCGATTTAGACGTGGCCTTGGGCGCGGGTGACGGCGCGGGTGGCGGCGCGGTCGCGACAGATCGCTAGAATCCGATCCGCAGGCCCGCCAGCAGACTGTTGATTTGTGTCCGGTCGACGTCGAAATACTCGTAGCCCGTATAGACCTCGACGCCTCGGATCAGCACTCCGGCGGAAGACTTCAAACACCCAGGTCCAGCTTCACCGCGTAGAAGGCGTCCATGGCGAACTCCAAGTCCTCGCGCGTGTGGGCGGCGGAAACCTGGACACGGATGCGGGCTCGGCCCTCGGGCACGACCGGATAGGAGAACCCGACCACGTAGATCCCCCGCAGCAGCAACGCGTCGGCCATCTTGCCGGCCAGCACGGCATCGCCGAGCATGATGGGCACGATGGGATGCTCGCCCGGGGTGATTTGGAAACCGCGGTCGGTCATTCCCCGGCGGAACAACCGCGTGTTCTCCTCCAGGCGATCGCGCAGCTCGGTCGATTCGGTAAGCAGATCGAGCGTCTTCATCGAGGCAGCGACGATCGGCGGCGCCAGCGTGTTGGAGAAGAGATACGGCCGACTTCGCTGGCGCAGGATGTCGATGATCTCCTTCCGGCCGCTGGTGTAGCCGCCGCTGGCACCTCCCAACGCTTTGCCCAGCGTGCCGGTAATCACGTCGACGCGATCGGCGACGGCGTGATACTCGGGCGTGCCGCGACCGCGGGGGCCCAGGAATCCGACGGCGTGCGAATCGTCGACCATCACCAAGGCGTCATACTCCTCCGCCAGATCGCAGATGCCCGGCAGGTCGGCGATGATACCGTCCATCGAGAACACGCCGTCGGTGGCGATCATGCGGAAGCGGGCGTCGGCGGCTTCCTGCAGCTTCGCTCGGAGGTCGGCCATGTCGCCGTTGCGGTAGCGAAACCGGCGTGCCTTGCAGAGCCGCACGCCGTCGATGATGCTGGCGTGGTTCAACTCGTCGGAGAGGATCGCGTCCTCGGGCCCCAAGAGCGTTTCGAATAGCCCCGTGTTGGCATCGAAGCACGACGAGTAGAGAATTGTCTCTTCGGTACCGAGGAAGCCGCTGATCTTCGCTTCGAGCTGTTTGTGGATCTGCTGCGTGCCGCAGATGAAGCGGACGCTTGCCAGGCCGTAACCCCAGTTGTCCAGCGCCTCGCGGGCGGCGGCAATCACCGCCGGGTGGTCGGCCAACCCGAGATAGTTGTTGGCACACAGGTTCAGCACCGGCTCGTGCTCCAGCACGTCGACGCGTGCCCGCTGCGGGCTGGTGATGACGCGCTCGCTCTTGAACAGACCGGCCTGGCGGATCTGTTGGAGTTGGTCGGTGAGGTGTTGCTTCATGGCACTGAACATGGCGTTCTCCTTGCTGGCTGGACTTCTGCGGAATGGCGAGTCGAGCCGCTACCACTCCTCCTTCCATGTGAGGACCACTTTGCCCGAGTTCCCCGACCGCATGGCCTCGAACCCTTTGTCGAAGTCCGTGTAGTGGAAGCGGTGGGTGATGACCGGATCGACGTCGAGTCCGCTCTGAATCATCACCGTCATCTTGTACCAGGTCTCGTACATTTCGCGGCCGTAGACGCCTTTGATCGTGAGCATGTTGAAGACGACGGTGGTCCAGTCGATGGCCACGTGCTCGGCGGGAATGCCCAACATGGCGATCTTGCCGCCGTGGCACATGTTGGCCAGCATGTCGCGAAAGGCATCCGGGTTGCCCGACATTTCCAGCCCCACGTCGAACCCTTCCCGCATGCCAAGCTCCTTCTGAGCCTCGGCGACGCTCCGCTTGCGGACGTCCAAGGCCAGGGTGGGCTTCATCTTCCGGGCCAGTTCGAGCCGGTAGGGGTTGACGTCGGTGATCACCACGTAGCGGGCGCCCGCATGCCTGGCCACGGCAGCGGCCATGATCCCGATCGGTCCGGCCCCGGTAATCAATACGTCTTCGCCCATGACGGGGAACGACAAGGCCGTGTGAACAGCGTTGCCCAGCGGATCGAAGATTGCTGCCACGTCGCGAGGCACTTCGGGATCGTGGTGCCAAACGTTGGTCATCGGCAGCGACAGGTACTCGGCGTAGGCCCCGGGCCGATTCACACCGATCCCCTCGGTTTCCATACAGAGATGGCGCCGCCCGGCCAGGCAGTTGCGGCACCGCCCGCAGACCACGTGCCCCTCGCCGCTGACGATCTCGCCTGGATGGAAGTCCTTGACGTTGCTGCCGACCTCGACGATCCGCCCCACGAATTCGTGGCCGATGACCAGCGGCACCGGCACATTCTTCTGGGCCCAAGCGTCCCAATTGTAGATATGGACGTCGGTGCCGCAGATACCGGTCCGCAACACCTCGATCAGCACGTCGTTGATGTCGATTTCCGGCACGGGAACGTCTTCGAGCCACAGGCCGGGCCCGGCTTCTTTCTTGACTAGCGCCTTCATGGTCTTCACGGTGGGGTCCTGTCGGGAAAACTCGGGTTACGGTTAGGCCGGTTGCGAGGAGGCTCGCGATCGACAACGCCCGGAAAGGTGCAGACAGCAGCCAAGGAGGCCGGGTTCACCCGCAACGCCTGCCTGCACCACCGAACGGATCTTTCCATCTCTTTCTATGGGAATACCTGAATCGGTCCCATGATGCAAGCCCTCCGGGCCCGCGGCGGCATCGAGACTGTCTTGGCAGGGAGCCAATGGTTGCGACTTCGGACGCCATGTCCTATCTTAAAGTGGACTGTTTTATTGATGTCTGCATTGTGAATGATCCAGGGCGACCGACGGGGGACCGGGCAGGTCGGGCTCCCGTTGGTCACCCTCGCGCATTGAGTGTGCAAGCGTCAGCAGAGTTATGCAGCAACGGAGCCGAACGATGGCACGCATCCTAGTCTCTCTCGCGGCCGTTTTCCTGCTGGCGACCGCCGTGCAGCCCAGCAGCGGGGAGGCAGGGCCGGTCGAGGCCAGAACGGAGCGCCAAATGCTCACCCTGGACAACGGGACCTTGCAGGTCCGCTACGACACGCAAACCGGTACGTTCACCGCCCGTCGTGGCGACCGGCTCTTCATCACTACCGGCCGCCTGGTCGGGCCCAAGGTTACCGACAGCGTCGAGGCCAACGACGGTGCCGACGCCGGGTTGATCGACGTCGCCGATTCACTCGGCTCGGGCACGGCGATCGAGGTCACCTGGCCGGACGGGCGGATCCGCCGATTGGCGTTGTACGAGTCGCTGCCGTTTATCTGCGTGACGGCCGCGATCCGCAATACGGGCACGGAACCGATCTCCGTCAGGCAGGTTACGCCGCTGGTGGCCGTGGCCGACGCGGGTGCGCCGATGTCGCAGTTACGGGGATTCGGGCCCGAAGGTTCCCACGAACTGGCCGACAAGACCCACTTCTGTTTCGCCGCCGCGGCCGATCCGAAAACGCGGGCCGGCGTCGTCTGTGGTTGGCTGAGCCACTATCGGGCCTCGGGCGTGGTGAGCGTTCGTGCCCAAGACCGGCGGCTGGTCTTCGAAGGACGTTCGGAATACGGCCGACTGCTCGTGCCGCCGCATACGACTGCCCCGGGCGAAACGCTGGCCATCGGCTGGTTCGACGATGCCTTGGACGGCCTGGAAGCCTACGCCGCCGGGTGCGCCAAGGCCCACCAGATCCTCCTGCCGGATAAAGTGCCCAGCGGCTATTGCACCTGGTATCACGCCGGGGCGTCGGACCAGGAGAAGACGGCCGAATTGGCCGATTTCGCCGGCAAGGAATTGAAGAAATATGGCTTCGATTTCGTCCAGATCGACGACGGCTGGCAGATCGGTAGTCGCGACTTCACGACGTACAATCCCCGCGGCCGCTACGCCGACGGTATAAAACGCACCTCGGAGAAGATCACCGGCGCGGGGCTGGTCGGCGGCATCTGGTTCATCCCCTTCGGCTGGGACCCGAATTGCGACGCCTTGGCCGGCCACTCCGATTGGCTCGTCAAGCGGCCCGACGGCTCGGTCTATAGTGTGCATTGGGCGGGAAGCTGCCTCGACATGACACACCCGGAGGCCCGCAAGTTCCTTCGCGACGTGGTCCAGCGAATCACCCGCGACTGGGGCTACAAGTACATCAAGATCGACGGATTGTGGTCAGGCATGGCGGTGAAGATCCTGTACCCCTCGCCCGCCTACCGCGACGACGAAATCGGCTCGGCCGTATTGCACGATCCGAGCCAGACGCAAGTCGAGGCCTATCGCGCGGGGCTGCAACTGGTCCGCGAGGCGGCCGGGGACGACGTGTTCATCCTGGGCTGCAACATCGCCCAGAACGCCCGCACGCTGGGGGCTTCGTTCGGCCTGGTCGACGGCATGCGGATCGGCCACGACATCGGCGCCCGCTGGGACGCGGTCCGCGGATGCGCCGTGCCGACCAGCCATTTCTACTTCTTCCACCACAAGGTCTGGTTCAATGATCCCGACTGCCTGATGCTGCGCGACCCGTTGACGCTCGACCAGGCCCGGGCGTGGGGATCTCTGCTGGCCCTGTCCGGCCAAATGAACGTGGTCAGCGAATGGCTGCCGGGTTTGCCGCCGGATAGGCTCGATGTGGTCAAGCGGACGATGCCCAACCACGGGGGCCTGGGCCGGCCGGTCGACCTGCTGGAAAACGATCTGCCAACGGTCTGGCACTATCGGGCCAGGCTGGGGGAGGAGCGGATCGACCTGGTCGGGCTGTTCAACTGGGACGAGAACCAGCCTGCAAGGCTCGAACTGGACCCGGCCATGCTGGGGCTGCCCGCGTTGCCGGACGATCGCTACGTCGGCTTCGACTACTGGGAAGACACGTTTGTGGGGCCCTTTTCGGGCAAGTGCAGCTTCGATCTTCGGCCCAGCTCTTGTCGGGTGATCGCCGTGCAGCGTCTGCAGCGACACCCGCAGCTGGTTGGCACGTCACGTCACGTGACCCAAGGCCCCATCGACGTGGCGGCCGTCGCATGGGACCCCGAACGCCGTACGCTCAGCGGTCGCTCGCAGGTGGTCGGCGAAGACCCCTACGAATTGCGTCTCTTGTCACCGGAAGCAGAGGCCGAGGGTCTCCACGCCGTTGAGGCCCACGTATCCGGGGTCGACCAACAGCAGGCCGGCGTCACTGTCAGCGTGCAGCAGACCGGACCGCAGGTCCGCGTCGTGATCGAGAGCCCCCAGTGTGGCGAAGTCGCCTGGAGTGTGCGGTTCGAGTAGCTACCGCCCGCTGCCCAGCGCCTCGACGGCCAGTTGCTGAAAATCGCCGCGAATCGACGAGGCGTCGCTGTTGCCGAAGTTGGTGCGTTGGATCATCAGCACGAAGATCATCTCGCGCTGCGGGTCCAGCCAGCTTTGGGTGCCGAACGCGCCGCCGTGGCCGCAACTGCCCGGCGAGAGCATTTTCGTCACGCCCTGGGGCTGCCGCACGACACACCAGCCCAGCCCCCACCCGTTGCCGGGCGTGAAGCCGGTCGTCAACTCGCCGGTCTGCACGCTGGTCATCTGCTTGACGGCTTGCTTCGAGAGGATGCGTCGTCCGCCGAGTTGCCCGCCGTTGAGGATCATCTGGTAGAACCGTGCGATGTCGGACGCGGTCGAGAACAGGCCGCCCGAGGGATTGGGAGCCCTTTGTCCCGCGTCGTCGGTCAGCCAGTGGGACACGGGTTCGATGCCGCTTTTGTCGGTGGTCGGCTGGTAGATTCTGGCGATTCGTTTCCGTTGGCTCGCGTCCGGGCTGAACGTGGTGTCGGCCATGTCCAGCGGCTGCAGAATCCGCTCGCGGAGGAATTCGTCGTACGATTGTCCCGAGACGATTTCGACGACCCGCCCGCACACGTTGAGCCCGGGGCTGTATTGCCACTGTGATCCGGGCTCGAATCCCAGTGGCCGCCTGGCGATTTCTTCCACGGTCTCTTGCAGCGTGGCTTCGGTCCGCTGGCTACCCACGACGCCCGACGTGTGCGTGATCAGGTCGCGCAGCGTAATCGCTCGCGTCGGCGGCCCGCTGTCCAGCGCTACGTTCCGAAACGAAGGGATATACTTCGCGACGGGCTCGTCCAGCGAGAGTTTTCCCTCGTCCTGAAGCATCATCACCGCGGTGGCCGTAATCGGCTTGGTCATCGAGGCGATGGCGAACAGGGAGTCCTTCTGCATGGGCAAGTCGTTCTTCAGGTCGGCGTGGCCGACGGCTTCGAGATGGACGATTCGCCCGCGACGGGCCACCAGTGTGACGGCCCCGGAGATCTGCTTCTGCGCGATGTACTGCTCGATCCGCTGTGGAATCTGTGCCAGCTTCGCGGCGTCCATGTCCACCGAAGCCGGATCGGCAAGCGGAAGGCTTCCCTGACTCGGCTCGCCGGCCGTGCACGGCGGCACGCTCGCGACCAGGAGCATCAGCAGGACAGGCAACCAGAGGGCGTTGTGACAATAGCGTTTCATGCTTCTCATCCTCTCACACGGGATTGGGGGGCTATCCAACTCGGTCAGATCACTCCGCTTCCCAGATCTTAGTACGGCATGGCGCGCCCCGCAACTGCTGCCGCGGATTCCCTCCCGGGAAGTCGTGCAGCCGAAGGTCATTGACGTTTGCACAGTCAATGCGCGAGGGCGACCAACGGGAGCCCGCTTTCTCCGGGCTCCCGTTGGTCGCCCTTGAGCCGAAAGGTACAATACTGTAGCTGAAGCGGGACAGTTTCGGGAAAACGTCTGTACAAAGGAGGATTGAAATGAGTACGTCTGTTCTTGCGGCAATCGTCTCTCTGCAGTGCCTCGCCGCCGCGCCGGCGGCGAAGTTCGAAAGGGACACGATCAAGACGTCTCGGGGCGATCTGGAGATCACCTTCATTGCCCACGGCACGCTGATGTTCCGATTCGACGGTATGGTCGTTCACGTCGATCCGGTGGGTAGCTATGCCGACTATTCCCGGCTGCCCAAGGCGGACGTGATCCTCGTGACCCACGAACACGGCGACCACCTGGATCCCGCGGCGATCGAGAAGATCACCACCCAAGACACGGCGTTGGTGCTGACCGCCGTTTGTGCCCGGAAGTTGGGCCGGGGGCTGGTGATGAAAAACGGCGACATCAAAACCGTCAAGGGATTGAAGATCGAAGCCGTTCCGGCCTACAACGTGGTCCACCTGCGCGGACCCGGCCAGCCGTTTCATCCCAAGGGCGTGGGCAACGGCTACGTCATCACGTTCGGCGACAAACGAGTCTACCTGGCCGGCGACACGGAAGACATCCCCGAGATGACGAAGCTGACCGGCATCGACGTTGCCTTCTTGCCCATGAATCTGCCGTACACCATGACGCCGGAGATGGTCGCCAAGGCCGCGCGGGCGTTCATGCCGAAAATCGTCTACCCGTACCACTATGGCAAAACGAATCCGGCCGAACTGGTGGATCTGCTAAAAAACGACCGGGGCATCGAGGTGCGGATTCGACGGATGCAGTGAGGCGCTGTGACCGGCTGCCCGGCGGGAACGCTGGTCCCCCGCGCCCTGGACGTGGTAGGGCTCCGCCATGCTATAATGCTCGCTGCCGTCGGCCCGGCTTGCGTCGTGGCTGACGGCAGATGGGGAACGTGGGGCGAGAAGGATCAACGAACAGGGAGCCTGTCTGATGATGCCGGGATTGCTTGTGTCTGCTTGGATGGTTTTGACGCTGGCCGCGACGCCGCCGGCCCAGCAACCGCTGTCGCTGATCGACGTCGACAAGGCTGCCGGTGGCTGGGAGTTCGGCAACGGCCCGGAGTTCCCCGGTGCTCGGGGAAAACTGCAAACGGCTGCGGAACGTTTCCGCGATCAGCCGGTTCTGCGGCTGGAGGGCGATTTTGCCGCTGGGGGCAAGTACGTGCAGGCCTCGATCGCATTGCCCGAAGTCGAGGTAGAAGCGATCTCTTTCTGGGTGAACGTTCCGGCCGGCTCTACCCAATTACCGATCCGCTTGATCGACTCGTCCGACCAGTGCCACCAGATACGTTTGAAGCTGAACGATCGGGGCGGATGGCAGCAGGTGCGGCTGCCCGTCGAAGAGTATTTCAGGAAGATGGGCACGCCGTCGGCGTTGGACATCGCCACCGCGTACGAGAAATGGGGCGGCGCGAACGACGGCAAGTGGCACCAGCCCGGACGGCTGTTGGTCATCATCCTCGGACCCACGGGCCCTGCGGGAACGAAGGCAAGCGTGCTGCTTAGCGACGTGTTGTTGTATCCCAGCACCGAGAAAAGGACCTCGATCGCCAAGGTGGTTCGACTGGACGAGATGCTTCAGGCCGGAGAGATCGACTGGGGATTCAACCTGGGACAAGAGTTTCCCGGCGCCCAGGGCGGCCTCGACCTGGTCCGCAATCAACCGGCGTCGGGCAGCAATGCCATGCGGCTGCACGCCGACTTCACCGGCGGGGGTGCCTACGTAGGCGTGCGGAAGTCATTCTCGCACTTGGACGTACAGGCCATGAACGTTATCCGCATGAAGATGCGCAGCGAGACGACCATGTCCTATGCGCTTCGCTTGGTCGACGGGACGGGGCAGTGTCACCAGCGAAAACAGATTCCTTTCAACGCGGACGGCAAGTGGCACGACGTTGAGATCGCCCCGACCGAGATGGCCGGCGGTGAGCATTGGGGCGGGGCGAACGACGGGAAATGGCACGATTCAGTCCAGTTGATCGAACTCATGCTCAACGACAGGTCGGACGAGGGGAAGAAGCCGGACCTGACGATCACCGATATCCGGGCCGAAGTTGCCGTCGAGGCTCGTATCCGAGCGTCAGCCTTCGCCGAACGATTCAGCAGCAAAGGGGCGTTGCCGGCCGGCTGGCGGACTGCCGGCACCGTGCGAATGGACAACACCCTGCGGAGTGACGACGCCGCGCAGAGCGACGACGCGGGCCAGGCTGGGCCGGCCGGGTCCCTGCTTCTGAAGCGGCCGCTTGAGGAGTTGCGCAGCGACACCTGGGCGACAAGCCCGACCTTCCATGTCGGTCCGGGAGCGTGGCAGGTGCAATACGCCTGGAGGGCCGATTTGCACTCGCCCGACAACTCGTACCACGGCAGTGTCGCGCTGAAAGTGCTCGATCACGGCGATGCCCTGCTGGAGACGATCCCCGTCGGAATCGGCTTCGGCAAGGCGGATTGGCAGTCGGTCTCCAAGACGGTCGATCTTCCTCCCGCGGCGGCGCAGGCCAGATTCCGGATTGAGCTGAAGAAGACGTACGGCTCCTTCTGGCTCGACGAACTGTCCGCCTCGCCGTTGAATGTCCAGCCGGTCGAGCAGAAGATCGAACGCGTACTGTTGGCCAACGACGTCGTGGGAAACCTGTTTATGCCCGGCGACAAGATCACTTTTCGCGTATCCGTCGAGGCCTCGAAGCCCTTGGACGAAGCCGAGCGGGTCGTTCGCTATTCGATGCGCGACTACTGGGGCGCCCTGCAGCTTCCGCCGGGGGAAGCCGTCTTGCAGACGGCGCCTCGCAGAGAAAAGCGGTTCGTCTATTCCGCGCAGCTCAGCGTCCCGCCGGATCGGCTTGCCGTGCGCAAGTACCATGAACTCCACGTGGAGATTCCGCAGGAGACCGGTGCGCCGGTTCGAGAGTACTGCGGCCTGGCCGTGCTGCCGCCGGCCCGCTCGAAGCGGTGCGTTGCCGAGCAGGTGCCCTTTACGATCCGCAACTGGGACAGCCGGATTCCCGTCTACTTCGATCTGGCGGACCGGATCGGACTGCGCTTGATGGGCGTCTGGGGCGGCTGGTCGTCGAAGGCCCCTTACGAGCCGCATTGCCCGGGCATCGATCGCTGCAAGCAGCTCGGGGCAAAATGGATCACCGGCACACCGGCGGCCTCTGTCGAGCGTCAGGGGTTCGACGAGTACAGCGAAGAGGCGTTACGTGTCGGCATGAAGAACTTCCTCCAAGAGTTCGCCGATCGCGGCATGGCGATGATCGCCATGGGCAACGAACCCCACGGCACCGGAAAGAAGGTGCTGGAGAACGTCCGCGCCTACAAGGCGATCTACGAGGCCGTCAAGGCGTTCGATCCAAAGATCCACGTCATCGGGACTTCGGTCGAGCCCAACGAAGAGTACTTCCGGGCCGGCTACCAGAACTACCTCGACTCTTACGATTTCCATGTCTATGAGCACTACAGCCACGTTCGCCGGACGATCCAGGAGTATCGGGCGCTGATGGAGAAATACCATTGTGTCAAACCGATCCACTCGACCGAGTTGGGGCTGAACAGCCAGGGACAGACGCGACACGCGGTGGCCCTGGAGATGATCAAGAAGTTCACGGTCTTCTTTGCAGAGGGTGGCGCTACCGTGAGTTGGTTCACCATCCAGTATCCCGACGCCGAAGGCAAAGCCCGCGGCCAGTTCGGCGACTCGCATTGCGTATTCGACTGCAAGTACAACCTGTACAACCCGCGACTGGATGCGATCGCCTACTACAACATGGTCAACGGCATCTGCGACAAGCAGTTCGTCGAAGAGCAACACTATCCCAACGGCGTCCAGGCCTACCTGTTCCGGGACCGCGCCGGCGATTGCCTCCAGGTGTTATGGCGGGATGACAAGCCGGTGGACGTACTGGTTCCCCTGCCCGGGAATCAGGACGTGGAGCTTGTCCGTTTGGATGGTTCCCTCGCAACGTTGAAGACCTCCGAGGGCGGAATCAGCCTTTGCGTATCGGCCGAGCCCAGCCTGTTGCTCTACCACGATCCACGGCAGGGGCTCGCCAAGGCGATGGGGACTGCTTCACTGTCGCTGGCAGCGGCGCCGGTGGCCGTCGCCCCCGGCGGAGAATCGAAGTTCCTGCTTGAGGGGCCTGGCTTGAATGCCGAGTCGCTCCGCGTGGACGGCCCACCCTTGTGGAAAACGACGCTCCTACGGGCCGGCGACAACCGTGTCGAGTGCACGGTTGGCGCCCCGGCGGCCACGCCTGCGCGCGAGGCGCGGATCTACGTCCAACTCCTCTCGGCAGGAAGTGTCATCGGCGAATTGGCCGTGCCGGTACCGGTGGCTCTCGCCGATTAGGACTCGCGAGGAGACAAGCCGTGAAGCGCCGGTGGTCCACCGTCCGACTGCTTCCGCACCGGCTTGCAGTGGCCGCGGCAGGCACACTTGCCGCAGCGGCCGCGTTGCTGGTCGAGTACGACCACGGCCTCGGCAAGGTCGTCTTGTGTTCGATCGACTATCGGGTGGCCACGCGTCCGGCAGGGGCCCTCTGGAGGAGACTGCTGGCGAACATGGGGGGCAAGCTCCGGGCGGCGCGGGAGGGCATATGCCGGGCCTTCGACGACGAAGGCGTGCTGGTCAAGGGAGTCGGCCCCCACCGATACCGAGCCGACCGACTATCGGCTACGCTATCGCTTCGACAGTCTCCCGCTGAAGAAGGGCTGGAACCATTTTCTCGTTAGAATCGTGTCCAACCGTCTTCGGGGAGCCGAACCCGCCACGCTGGCTGTCCGTATTGCGTCGAATCATCCGGCGTATCTCCGGCAACTGGAGACGGTGATCGAGCTTCCCAACGGCGTGGACCCCACGCGCAAGTAGCGGAACCGCCCCGAGAGTGTATAATAGTGAACCTCTATCCCGTTGACCGCGATTGAAAGGACAAGCCATGCCCCGCAAACCGTTAGTAATGCTGGTCGCCGCGTATATGCTTTTTGGAGGCGTCCCGAGCCTGCTCGCCTGGCAACCTGCCCCGGGCCCGCTGATGACCCGATGGGCCAAGGACGTTTCGCCGGATCGCGTGTGGCCCGAATATCCCCGGCCGCAAATGGCGCGCCCCGAGTGGACCAATCTCAATGGGGTGTGGCAATATGCCATTCGGCCGAAAAGCGACGACCAGCCGGCCCGATGGGACGGCGAGATCCTGGTGCCGTTTGCCGTCGAATCGGCGCTGAGCGGCGTGATGAAGCCCCTGAAACCCGAAGAGCAACTCTGGTACCGGTGCAGCTTCGAGGCACAGAAGCCCGCCGATGGCGGCCGGTTGTTGCTGCACTTCGGCGCGGTCGATTGGCAAAGCACCGTCTGGATCAACGGCAAGGAGGTCGGCCGGCACACCGGCGGCTACGATCCCTTCTGCTTCGACATTACGGACGCCCTGCAGGAAGGCTCGAACGAAGTCGTCCTGTCGGTGTGGGATCCGACCGACGCCGGCTACCAGCCGCGCGGGAAGCAAGTTCTCAAGCCGGGCGGCATCATGTACACGGCCGTCTCCGGCATCTGGCAGACCGTTTGGCTGGAAGCCGTTCCCGCCACGCACATCCAATCCTTGAAGATCGTGCCGGACATCGATCGCGGCGTCGTCTCGGTAACGGTCAGCGCCACGGCGGCTGCCAAGGTTCAACTGACGGCGGCGGACGGCGATACTCTCGTCGCGAAGCGCTCGGGCATCGCCGGCCAGGCGATCGAGTTGCCCATTGAGAATGCCAGGCTGTGGTCGCCAGACGATCCGCACCTCTACGATCTAAAGGTCGCCTTGATCGAAGACGGACAGACCATCGACGCGGTCGACAGCTACTTCGGCATGCGGAAGACGGAGGTTCGCAAGGATGCGGAAGGCATCCAGCGACTGATGCTCAACAATCAGGTCGTCTTCCAGTACGGCCCGCTGGATCAGGGATGGTGGCCCGACGGCCTGTACACTCCCGCGAGCGACGAAGCGATGAAGTATGACATCGTCATGACTAAGAAGTTCGGCATGAACATGGCCCGCAAGCACGTGAAGTACGAATCCGCTCGCTGGTACTACTGGTGCGACAAGCTGGGGCTGCTGGTCTGGCAGGACATGCCAGCGGGCGATTCGCCTCGCAGCGACCAAAGCAAGGCGAATTTCCGCCGCGAATTGAAGGCCATGATCGACACGCTGCACAACTCTCCCAGCATCGTGATGTGGGTGCCCTTCAACGAAGGCTGGGGGCAATACGACACGCCCGAGATCGTTGCTTGGACTCAACAATACGATTCCACGCGTCCGGTCAACGAGGCCAGCGGCTGGCACGACAAGGGCAGCGGCAACGTCTCGGACATGCACAGCTACCCCGGCCCCGGGATGCGACCTGTCGAGGACAATCGCGTAGGCGTGCTGGGCGAGTTCGGCGGCTTGGGGATGCCAGTGGCGGGGCACACCTGGCAGGCCGAAAAGAACTGGGGCTACGTCTCGTACAAGACGTCTGAGGAGCTGACCGACGCCTACGTGCGTCTGCTGACCCAGATGCGGCCGCTGATCGCACGCGGCCTGGCGGCTGCGGTCTATACGCAGACCTCGGACGTGGAAGTCGAGGTCAACGGCCTGCTGACGTACGACCGCCAGGTGGTCAAGATGGACTTGAAACGTATCGCGGACGCCGCCGGCAAGCTGTATCTGCCGCCGCCGATCATCAAGACGCTGGTCCCCACGTCGCAAGAGCGGCCGCAGTTGTGGAGGTACACGATCCAGCGACCCGCCGACGATTGGTTCCAGGCCAGTTTCGACGACGCCGCGTGGAAGTTGGGCCCCGGCGGTTTTGGCACCAAAGATACGCCGGGAGCGGCGGTCGGGACCGTATGGAACGGCTCAGATATCTGGATCCGCCGCAGCTTCAACCTGGATGAGATTCCCCGCACCGGAGAGGTCTGCTTGGCCGTCTACCATGACGAGGACGCTGAAGTGTACCTCAACGGCCAACTCGTGGACAAGTTCAGCCGCTATGTGACCAGCTACGTCCTGACCCCGCTGAGCCCCTCGGCCAAAGCCCTGCTGAAACCCGGGAAGAACACACTCGCCGTTCATTGCCATCAAACCGAAGGTGGCCAGGGGATTGATGTCGGGCTAATGCTGATCGTCGAGAAGTAGAGGACTCACTGCCCCGGTGGCTAACCCAACTTCGCCAGCTCGAACCAGGAATTCGTTTTTCTTGAAATGTTTTGGGCCCAAACGGGGTCGCTGGTCGGGTGCAGTT
>JAFGRD010000098.1 GCA_016935315.1 Pirellulales bacterium | reverse complement strand
CTCCGTTTTGACATCTCTCATCCTCCTCAGGGAATCGTGGTATCATACACCCCTTTCCGGGCGTCCACGATCCCTGGGGAAGGCCATTGCGCTTTTGGGTTCGGGGCGTATAATCATGGGTGTTGAGTGATTCGATTGTCGGGTCACACGAAAAAGCGGGAAGGAAAGAAGCTGCTACTTCAATCCTTCCCTAACTCGCACAACTGGAGCACCAGTCATGCAAGCTACTTCCATTCTCTCAGGTTCGACCCCCGCCCGCAACGCTCTGTTCTCCCGTGCGTTCGTGTCCTCTGGCCAAGCTGCCGACTACGCGGGCGTCTCTCGGCAGACCATCATCAACTACATTGAACGTGGCGAGCTTGAATCAATCCGCACCAGCGGGGGCCATACTCGCATCAAGACAGCTTCTCTGCTGAGTCTCGTTGACGGCATCGACCCCGAAGAGCAGGCGGTTGAACTGAGCGAGACCAAGGGCGTTGTTCTGTACGCTCGCGTATCATCGGACAAGCAGAAGCAAGCCGGAAGCCTTGACCGACAGATTGAGAGGCTTCGCCTTGAAGCGGGAGAGAAAGAAGGGATTGAGGGCGACGCTATCCCGCTGTACTCAGACTGTGCAAGCAGCTTCGGTGAGCGGAAGGCCCTGAACGCTCTGGTTGACGCGATGCTAGACGGCAAGGTTCGCAAGGTTTACGTGCTGTATATGGACCGGCTAAGCCGGGTGCCCTCCACAACCTCCCTGCTCAACCATATCGCCCGCCGTTGCAACGTTGAGATTATCGCGTTGGAAGCTGAGAACCAAGACGAAGAGGAAGACAACTTCTTTATCTCTGAGCTTATCGCGTTCATTACCGTAATCAGCAACCGGGTATCGGCTGCGAAGTCTGCCAAGGTGACCACGAAGCACGTTGACGGGGACACAACCAAGACGTTGGCTAAGTGGCGTTCGCAGGGGATGAGCCTAACGGCAATCTGGAAGCGGGCGAAGAAAGAGGGATTGAAGACAGAGACGGGCGACGGGCTCAGCTACTACAAGATTAAGGAACTGTTGGAGAACGCAGCGGTAGCCGTTGCCGTTGGCGAAACCATCGTCAACCCGCAACAGGTTCTCTCAGAGTTCATCGAATCGCACGTTGTGACCGATGAGACCCCCAAGGCCCGAATCTACTCCAACGAGCTTACAGCGGCTTACGTGGCGTTCTGCAAGCGACGGGCAATTGCCCCGCTGCCGAACAGCCAGCTTGGCATTGCGATGGCAGAGCGGTTCCCCGGTTGCAAGTTCAAGACGATGGGCAAGACCGCGTATCGAGGGTTGGGGCTGAAAGTGGCGTGAGGTTAAGAATTGAGCAGGGGAAGCATAGGGGGGCAGGGGCAAAACTGGACAAGTGAAGCCCCGCCCCCGACAACTCCCCTGCCTACCCGTTCAATAGCGAGGGTTCTACCGTGGATGAGTTCATTATTCTGTTGCCCGCTGGGGTTGAGATTCGGGTGAGCGATTGCACGGTCAAAAAATCCAAGGATGGAAAGACCGGCGTTATCGAGGTTCCCCCGACGGTGTTCTGTGAGGCGATGGCCGAATACTTCGCCAACGTTGGCCTACAGTGTTCCGAGATAGAGAGTCAGCTTGACCAAGACTGAGCAACTCAAGCTCTCAGGTAAGCCCCGTTCGGCGTTCGTGTCGTGCGGGGCTTTCTCGTTGGGCTCTGGCGGGTTCTGTAGGGCTCTCCCGTTGCTGTTGGTCTCTCTGGCCTACTTCCTCAAGTAACGCTCTGTGCGGGGCTGTCTCGCGTTCTGGCAGTGTCTACCGCCAGTCTCGAAAACAAATCTTGGAGGGGCTCACGCTCGCCCGTTCCATCCCGATTCTTTCGCCTGCCCCGTTCGATGCCCTCCCCGTTACGCGATACGTTGCCGCAACTGACTTGTGAGTTTTTGGAGTTTTCGAGGGCCGCCATCACCGCTGCCGCCCTCGCCGATGATTCGCAGTTTAGCTTGGGTGATGGCAGCACGGATGGTGACGCCATCGTACAGGCGGATGGACGACGTGACGTGAAGGCGGTTCGCAGCAGTAATGATCGTTTGTCCGATGCATCACTCGCTACGTTCGCGCGATGGCGGAACCTCTATGGTGTTTACTTATGGAATACGGCGGTCACGGGGGTGGGATTCAGCAGGCTCGAAAAGCATCAGCATCTGGTTCAAGTATCGCTGCTCGGGCCCAACGTCAATGACGACGGCGTGCGTGCAGTCTCGCGCCTACCTCACGTGACCCATCTGCAAGTCGGCAACGCGTATGACACGAGAGACTGCAAGTATCACGTGCATCACGCCATTGTCAGCGATCGTGCGTTGCTGGCGGTGGCCTCCATGGCGAATCTCGCCTATCTGACAATCGACAACGCGGCCATCACCGATGAGGGCATTCAGGAACTCGCGTCCATGAAATCTGTCCAGAGTATCCAGTTCTTTCGCTGTAAGGGGCTAACACACAATGGCCTCGAGCGTCTGAGGGTTGCTCTGCCGAGAGTGAGGATCAGCGCGCACGTTCCCGACCTTGCCACCGTGAATCCGGAGGCCGGGTGCCGGTAAGAACGCCCCCGCTCTGAAGTCTTGCGACTTCAGCTACATCTGGCTGATGCGTCAAGCGGAGCATGCGGCAGCCGGCCCCATTCTTGGCATTGATCAGATACTGTAACTCCGTATACCTATCTTCCGAGCCCCGCCCGAGCGGGCCAGACCGCCGTCGGGCCGCGCAAGTTGGCTGCCCGCCAGGCACAGGCGGCACGGTCGGCGGTGTGCTCGTTGACATCCAAGACGCAGACAGACTCGATCGCCCGAGATGCTCCGCAGGCACGTACGCCCGGAAATGGCCGAATGTCGGTTTCATAAAGTGTTGTCAGGAAAGGCTTTAGATTCACGAGTCCATGTCGGCCCAGCCGGTTTTCCCTAAATGCTTGCAGCACAGGATGTTACGACCTCAGGCAAGGGCACGGGGGCTGTTCTTGACCATCGTATGTCTGGGGGGAATGATACCGATAAGTCGTTTTCCAATAACAGGTTGTGACTGCGATCCCCCCCAAGACAGTTGGTTTTGGAGGGCCGGAATCAGACCAATTAATCCGCAACGGGTTGCAGCAAAATGACTTGCGATGCGCCGATTCGGCCGAGAACGCCTCCGGCGGAATTTGGAAGGCCAAGGGCGTGAGAGCATAAGTGCTTTGACTCACTCAATTTGCGCAACGAAAACCGGCCGCCACAAAGGTTGAGCCGCCGAAAGATGCCTTCAAGAATTGGCTCCTGGGGATTTCGCTCGGTGCCGCGAATCACTGCTTCGGCAACCCCCACTGGCCGTGGGCCTTCATGGGCTGACCGGAGGCCGCTTGGCGGTGATTGGCCTTCCGGTTACAATGGGGAACTGTCAATCGTGCCACCTGCTTCTGGTGTAGTCGCATGCGCCATTTCCCGACCTCTGTCTTTGCATTTCTGGTCCTGGCGTCCAGCGCCGCTTGGGGGGATATTCCGTTGTATCCGATCCCGGGCACTCCGTTGGCGTTCACACTGCAAGGCCGAGTCACCGCGAATCCCGGCGGGAGCGTCACGTTTCGACATTCCCGGTTTGGCGTGCTGTACTTCAGCCTGGACAACGTCGGCATCTACAAATCGCAGACGACCAAGGAGATCGCCGACCAGAAGCTGCGCAAGGCCGTCTCCAAGGCGGATGTGGACGCCTGTCTGGCAGCCGGCAGTTGGGCGTTGCACCATGGCCTGTTGCGCGAGTTCTACGAGGCGGCTTCGGCGGCCTGGAAGATTGATCGCACCCACCCGACGGTGAAACGGCTGGCCGCGCTGAAGCAGAAGATCAGTGCCGACGTGGCCGCCTCCGCGGAACAAGAGCGGGAGATTCAGGAGTACGTCAAGCCCGGCAAACCGATGACGTTTGTCCGCAGCAAGCACTTCCTGCTGCTGCACGATACGCCGACGACGAAGCCGAGCGGGTCGAAGTGGACGCGCAGCGAGGAGCGTCTGCGTCTGCTGGAGACCGTCTACGAAAGCTACCTGATGAAGTTCTGCCTGCAAGGGCTCGAGCTGGAGGTTCCCAAGGAGCATCTCAAGGTGGTGCTGTTTGCAGACAAGGTGGACTACCTCAAGCTGGGCGATCGGTCGGAGATGGAGCTTACCAAGGCCGCCGGATTCTACCACATGAAGGCCAACACCGCGGTCTTCTACGACCAAGGCACCAACGAAATCTTCGAGGTCATGGATCGCCTCAACAAGGAGCTTCAAAGGGGCAAGCAGCAGGCCATCAAGGAGCGCAGCGAGGACGCGAGGGACATCGTGCGGTTCGCCAACACGATCCAATTGCTCACGCGGGTTGCCCGGGAAAACCAGGATATCGAGGTCGTCAGCCACGAGGCCACGCACCATCTGGCGGCCAATACGGGCCTGATGCCCGTCGGCGCGCCGGTGCCGCTCTGGGCCGCCGAGGGGTTGGCCACCTATTTCGAGTCGCCCAAGGACGCCGCCTGGAGCGGCATTGGGGCGGTCAACCGGCAGCGGCTGAAGTGGTACCGGGAGCTGGCCCTCGACCGGGTGCACTCCGACATCGACTTCATCGTCTCCGATCAGATCTTCACGCTCGCGGCCGCGGACGTGGCCGTCGTGCACGCCTACGGCCAGGCTTGGGCCCTGACGCATTTTCTCATGGAGCGTCACTTCGACAAGCTCGTCGCGTACTACCGGCTGATCGCCCAGAAACGCTCGAAGAAGCGACTGCCGGCCAAGGAGTATCTGGGACTGTTCAACCAGGTGTTCGGAAAGTCCAAAGTGGGTCTGGACCGCGAGTGGCGGCAGTACATGAAGTCGCTGAAGACCGACGTGGAAAGCGTGCTGGAGGAGAACTACTGACGTCTGCGCTGCCGGTGCAACCCATGAGTGTGTCGAGCCGCGACGTCATTGTCCGGCCGCCCTTTGCCTGGCCCGGAAGTCAGCTTCCGACCGACACCCTTGGCGACTCCTCGTTTGCTGCGTGGGATTTTCACATCGGCAGGTCTTTGCGCTTCCCGTCTCCCAAGGCCGGCTACCATGCGATTTTCTACGGAAACCGGCCCAACTGACGCGTCGCCCGCGACGGTGTTCCTGATCGCGGCGACCCGGCTTGCCAATGGTTGGTCGCGGTCGGTCGAGCCCCCGCCCGTCGTCGTGCCCGAGTTGCCGCTGACGCGATCCTGCGCCGTCTGGATCGCCCTGCTGGTGATCCTCGCCCTGGCCGCCCCACGATCGCCGTGTTGGGGTTCTCCTTCTGGCTGGGTCCTTGGAGGTCGGCTTCGACCGCCGGGGGCTGAAGCCCTCCGTAGCTGGATTCGCAAGGATTCAGCCGAGGTGGGACCGGGCACCGATTGGCGATAAACTCTGATGCGTTGCATTGCAGTGCGGACGGCACCGGCGCTGTCCCGGACACCGGTGTACGCAATAAGTGTGTTTCAAACGACTTGCGCGGAGACATTGCCGACTTTTCAGCCCCGCAAAACAAGGGGGTGAACCTGCTTGCGAAGCCGTTTTGCCGGGTCGTATCCAAAACCCATCAAGGGTTTCACAGGACCAGCCGCCGGCCGCTGCCGAAAGGATGACGACCAAAAAGCCAAACCTGGCCGAGATGAGATGGTATAGTACGGTTCTGTTTTCCGCCGCGGGGAGTTTTACGGAGCAACCATGGTCCCCATCCTGTCGCGAGACGAGCTTGCCGAGCGCTATCTCGATCAACTCCCGTATGATCCGTATCCGGTTCAGGAGGAGGCCCTGCTGGCGTGGTTCTCGGCCGAGCAGGGCGTACTGGTCTGTGCGCCTACCGGCATGGGAAAGACGCTGATCGCCGAGGCGGCCCTGTTCGAGGCGCTGCACACCGGCAAGATGGCTTATTACACGACGCCGCTGATCGCCCTGACCGAGCAGAAGTTCCGCGAAATGCAGCAGTTGGCCGTGAAATGGGGGTTTGCGGCCACGGACGTGGGGCTGGTTACCGGCAACCGCCGCGAAAACCCCAACGCCCGGATCTTGGTGGTCGTGGCCGAAATCCTCTTCAACCGCCTGCTGCACACCGAGGCGTTCGACTTCCATGAGGTCGGCGCGGTGGTGATGGACGAGTTCCACAGCTTCAACGACCGGGAGCGGGGGATCGTCTGGGAGTTCTCGCTGGCGCTGTTGCCCGAGGAGGTCCGCACCCTGTTGCTCTCGGCAACCGTGGGAAACTCGCGGGAGTTCGTCGGCTGGCTGAAGAAACACTTCAACCGCCGCTTGGAGCTAGTGCAGGGCGACCAGCGCAAGGTGCCACTGACGTTTCAATGGGTGCCGGATCGCCTATTGACCGAGCAGATCGAAGCCATGGCCAAGGGCGACGAGGAAGCCCGCAAAACGCCGGCGCTGGTCTTCTGCTTCAACCGCGAACAGTGTTGGACGGTGGCCGAACAGATCAAGGGCAAAAGCGTACTGGGCGACGGGCAGCAGGCCCGGCTCGCCGAGAAGCTCAAACAGTACGACTGGTCGCAAGGTGCCGGGCCGAAGCTGCGACAGCTCCTGTTGCGGGGCGTGGGCGTGCATCACGCGGGCGTGCTGCCGAAGTACCGCCGGATCGTCGAGGAGCTGTTCCAGCAGAAGCTGCTTTCGGTGGCGATCTGCACGGAAACGCTCTCGGCCGGCATCAATCTGCCGGCCCGGTCGGTCGTCTTGCCCAATATCCTCAAAGGTCCTCCGGACAAGAAGCGGGTGATGGAGGCCAGCAGCGCCCACCAGATCTTCGGCCGCGCGGGACGCCCGCAATTCGACACCCAAGGCTACGTCTTCGTGCTGGCCCACGAGGACGACGTGAAGATTGCCCGCTGGCGCCAACAGTACGACCAGATTCCCGAGGACACCAAGGACCCGGGCCTGCTGAAGGCGAAGAAGAAGCTCAAGAAGAAGATGCCCAAGCGGCGGGCGACCGAGCAGTACTGGAATGAGGCGCAGTTCGACAAGCTGCGTGCGGCGCCGCCGGGCAAGCTGCAGAGCACGGGCCCGTTGCCGTGGCGGCTGTTGGCCTATATGCTCGAGGCCTCGCCGAGGGTGGAGATCGTCCGCAAGCTGGTCGGCAAGCGGCTGATGGACAGCAAGCGATTGCAGCAGGGGCAAGAAGCCTTGGACGCGATGCTGATCACGCTTTGGCGGGCCGGCTACGTGACGCTCGAGCCGGAGCCTCCGAAGAGCGATGCGACGGGCGCGAACGATGCGACGGGCGCGAACGACGCCGGCAGTCCGGACACCGAAGCCGCGGCGCCGAAGAAATCGAAGACGCGGCTTCTGTTGGAAGAGGCGCTGGTCTCGGCCGGGCAGTTGCCGCCGCCGGCCACAACGCCCGACTTGCCGCCGCCCTATCAGGCCGAGTTCGCCCATCCGACCAAGACGCTGCACCAACTGACGACTTTACGGGGTCTGAACCCGCTGTACGGCGTTTTCCTGGTCAACCAGTTGGGCATTGCCGACCGCCAGGAGCGGATCCAGGCCTTGGAGAGCGTTTTGGAGTTGCCGCGGTCGGTGGGGCGTTACGTGCGGGTGCCCGATCACGACCGGTTGCCGCCCGGCCCGCTGGCCACGACACGGCTGAACGATCAGTTGCTCCGCCTGGGACTGGTAACGGCCGAACAACTCGTGGCGCCACCGCAAAGCGAAGAGCCCACGCGACGGCGGATCTACGATGAAGACCGGGTTTGGGTGCTGACGCTGGCCGAGAAGCTTCGTCTGCAATTTGAATACGACTTTCCGGGCGTGCACGATGTCCGTACGCACCCGGTTTGGGCGGCGGGCGAGGTGTTGGAGTTTGGCGGCGATTTCAACAAGTACATCACCAGCAAGCACTTGCAGAAGCAAGAGGGCGTGATCTTCCGGCACCTGCTGCGACTGATCCTGCTGGCCGGCGAACTGGCCCAACTCTGTCCGCCCGATGCGACCGAGGAGGAGTGGCGCGGTGATTTGCAGGATATCGCCGAGCGGTTGACGGCGAGCTGCCGCGGCGTGGATCCCAGCAGCACCGAGAAGGCGCTGGAACAAGCGCAGTCGGCCGCCGACGAGGTCGACGAGTGAACTCGAAGGGGTCTGGCGGCCTGCTGGGAACGTGGTGTCTTCCTTGCTGCGCCCGGGTCGGCAATTATACTGAATAGACTCGCGCTGGCATGAAGCCCGGTGAACGACTCGCCCGGGGTGAGTTGTCTCCGGCGTTCGGATTCCGCCCGAACCGGCATCGCGAGGGAGGGTTCGAGAATGTGGAAGCATGGTTTGTTTCGGAGGTCCGGGTCTCGAGCAAGGAGCGTCACTTCGGCTAGTCAACGGCCCATCGGCCCACGGCTGGCCTCGCGCCGCCTGCAACTGGAACCGCTCGAACGGCGCGACCTGTTGTCGGTGATGTTCGTCCAGGAGTCGTTCAAGACAATGGAGTCCGCCGCCGTCGGTGAGTTGGCGGCATCCGGCGATTGGGACTCCGAGACAATCGAAACGGCAGACGCGCAGAGCGTGGCCGTCGATACGATCGGCCTCTACGATCCGGGGAGGTCGCAGTTCCTCCTGCGCAACTCGAACGATATGGGCTTTGCCGATATGGATTTCGTTTTTGGTCCGTCGCAAGCAGGATGGCAACCGCTGGCGGGCGACTGGAGCAACGACGGCACGGACACGGTCGGCCTTTACGATCCGAGCACGGGAACGTTCTACCTTCGCGACTCGAACTACGAGGGCGCAACCGATCGCTATTTTGGCTACAGCCCGCCCGGTGCCCATTGGCAACCGCTGGCCGGCGATTGGGACGGCGACGGAGTCGACTCGGTCGGGCTGTACGACCCGGCCGGTTCGATCTTTCACCTGCACAACTCCAACGCCGCCGGTCAGGATCTCGTGCTTGCCTACGGCCCGCCCGGCAGGGGCTGGCGGCCGCTGGTCGGCGACTTCGACGGCGACGGCGTCGACTCGGTCGGGCTGTACGATCCGTACGCGGCGGTGTTCTACTTGCGCAACACGAACACCAGCGGGGTCGCCGACCTGCAATTTGCCTATGGTCGACACCGTATGGACTTGCTCCCGGTGGCCGGCGATTTCGACAACGACGGGACCGACACCATCGGGCTGTACGATCCCTATCGTTCTCGTTTTCTGCTGCGAAATTCCAACGACAGCGGTATCGCGGATCTTGATTTCCCGTACGGCCCCCAGGGCGCAAAATGGCTGCCGCTGGTCGGCGACTTCGATGGCACCTTGGATGCCGGGGCGACGGGTCCGGACGAGTTCGCCGATTCGGCTCCAGCAGGCCCTCCGGGATTGAAAGACCTCGTCGCGTACGCGGACAGCCTGACCGACAGCACGCGGCGACCCGACGCACGAGGTGAGCGGGATTCAACTGCGATCGACATATGGGGCATTGCCGAGTAGGCGTTCGCCTGTCGCCGGGTGGGGGTGGCCGGACCGTCTCCTGTCGGCAAGGTGCCGGCAGAAAACGTGTCCGGGCAACGGTGTTGCCGCCGGCCTACCGCTGCTATAATGGTAGGGATGCCAGGAAGGAGGCACGATGCCTTCGTGGTAAGAACACGCGAGTCGAGGATTCAGGCCGGGTAGAAATGTGCGTAGCCACAGCAGACGGGCGGCCGCAGCAGACAACTTGAGCGAGGCAACACATGGTTTACCGAGTATGGCTCGGCCTGATGATTCTCGGCGCCGCGTTGTTGGTGCTTCCGGGCGTTGCCGCAGCCGGCCGGCCGGTCCTTGAAGGGTACACGGACTACGGTGCGTACCGATTGCAGCTCGAGTCGATCGGCGCAGCGAAGTACGCCGAATTGGAGTCCCTGGGTAGCACGAGGGGGCGTCGCGACGTCTTTCTTCTCACGATTGCCTCAGGCAAAGCAGACACCAAGCCCGCGATCCTGGTGGTCGGCGGCGTCGATCCTCCACATCTGGTTGGCAGTGAATTGGCGGTCCGGTTGGCTCGCCGGTTGGTCGAGCGGGCCGAGGAGGATCACCAGATCCGTGGATTGCTCGATAGGATCACATTCTACGTGATTCCCCGTGCCGCCCCCGACGCCTGCGAGGCGTTCTTTCAGCAGCCCTATCGGCAGCGAGCCGGCAACGAGCGTCCGACCGACGACGATTCTGACGGAGAACTGGATGAAGACGGCGCCGAGGACCTCAACGGCGACGGGTGGATCACGATGCTTCGGGTCGCGGAGCCGACCGGGACCCATATGCCGCATCCCGACGACGCCCGACTGATGATCGAGGCCGATCGCAAGCGCGACGAACAAGGCCGCTACTCACTGTATATCGAGGGCCGGGACGACGACGAAGACGAGCGATTCGGCGAGGATCCGGCCGGCGGCGTGGCCTTCAATCGGAACTTCACTTTCCGTTATCCGTATCTCGAGCAAGGTGCGGGCCCGCACCAGGTTTCGGAGGTGGAAACCCGAGCGGTGGCCGACTTCGCCTTCGACCATCCGAACATCGCCGCCGTGTTGACGTTCACGCCCGAGGACAATCTGATGCGGCCGTGGAAGGCCGGCACGCAGTCGGATTCGAAGAAGATCGAGGCGAAGCTCCTTCCGGCCGACGCGCCCTATTTCGATTTCGTGGCGGAGCAATATCGCGAAATCCATGGCGGCGAGAATCCGCCCGACTCGACCCTGGGCCACGGCTCGTTCAGCGAGTGGGCGTACTTCCACTACGGGCGCTGGTCGTTTGGCTGCCGAGGTTGGTGGATCCCGCGAGTCGAGCCTGACGACCCTCGCGGCGACGAAGAGGAGCAACACGGCGGCGAGGCCGTCGAGACTGTCGAAGATGGGGACGAGGAACACCAGGAGCCCTCGCAGGGGCCGCCGGAGAAGAACGAGCCGAAGGAGGAGCGAGGCGCCGCGGAACTGAACGCCCTGCGGTGGTTCACCCGCGAAGGGATCGACGGGTTCGTCGAATGGACGAAAATCGAGCATCCCGGGTTTCCCGGCAAACGGGTGGAAGTCGGTGGCTTCAAGCCGTTTCTTCGGTTGAACCCGCCGGCCGACCGGCTGGACGCCTTGGTCGAGAAGCACGAGCAGTTCGTCCTTCGACTGGCGGAGTGGCTGCCACGTGTGGCGATCGAGGCGACCAAGGTAGAGCCGCTTGGCGGGGGCGCGTGGCGAGTGACGGCCGTTGTGGTCAACCAGGGCTATCTGCCGACGATGTCGGAAATGGGGTGCGTCGGCCAGCAGCCGTACCCACTGCAAGTTGAGTTGGAGCTTCCCGAAGGTGTCTCGCTGGCGACTGGTTCCGCTCGGGGACCGCTTCCCGCGCTGGCCGGCCATGGAGGGAGCGTGGAGCGAATCTGGTTGGTGCTGGCGCCGGAAACCGGCCGGACGACGCTGACCCTACGAGTGTGGAGCCCTTCGGTCGGATCGCAGACGGAGACCCTGACGCTGGCGGCGCCGGACGTTGCCACAATGCAAGCGACGAAGGCTCAGAAGAAGGCAGAGCCACAGAAGAAGACGAAAGGCGAAGAGCCGTGAGCCACTGGGAAATTGCAGGCGATCTGAAGAGAACCGTCGCTCGACGGGCCGTAGTGGTTGCCGCCCTGATCGTGGCGGCTTGCGGAATCCCTTCAGCGGAGGCGGAGACGCCCTATCAGCCGGCCGGTGCGCCCGCGGATCCGAAGGTGCCGGCCCGATGGAATCGCTATCACGACTACACGGAGGCAACGGAACTGATGCGGGCGATGGTTGCGGCGCATCCAAAGCGGGTTCGACTGCAAAGCCTGGGCAAATCGTACGGCGGCCGCGAGATGTGGCTGATGACGATCACCAATCGCGCCACCGGCGACGACCGCAGCAAGCCGGCCTTCTGGATCGGCGGGGCGATCCATGCCAACGAAATCCAGGGAACCCAGGTGACGCTCTACACCGCCTGGTACCTGTTGGAGATGTACGGCCGCAACGAGTTGATTACCCGGCTGCTCGACGAGCGGACCTTTTACCTGGTTCCCATGATGAGCCCCGATTCCCGCGACGCCCACATGCACCGCCCCAACACGAGCAGCTCGCCTCGCAGCGGGCAGGTGCCGGTGGACGACGATCGCGATGGGCTGTTCGACGAAGACGGTCCCGACGACCTGGACGGCGACGGTCACATTACGCGGATGCGCGTGCACGATCCCAACGGCCGCTACAAGCCGCACCCGAAGTATCCCGACTTGATGATCCCGGCGGAGGACGACGAGCGCGGGCAGTACCGCCTCCTGGGAAGCGAGGGGTTCGACAACGACGGCGACGGCCGCATGAACGAAGATGGCGACGGATACTATGACCCCAACCGGGACTGGCCCTGGCGCTGGCAGCCGAAACACATCCAGCGCGGCGCCCATCGATATCCGCTCTCGCTCCCGGAAAATCGGGCGGTGGCCGATTTCGTCCTCGATCATCCCAACATCGCCGGGGCCCAGCAGTACCACAATTCCGGCGGAATGATCCTCCGCGGTCCCGGGACGAAGCTCGACCGGATCGAGCCGGCCGACAAGGTGGTTTACGACGCAGTCGCCAAGAATGGCCAACTCGTGTTGCCCGGCTATCGCTACATCAACACAGCCAACGACCTCTACGAAGTCTACGGCGGTGAAGGCGACTGGTTCTACATGATGCGCGGCGTGTTCCGATACACCAACGAGCTGTTCACTTCGTGGAACTACTTCCGAAAACCATCGAGCGAGGGCTTCTCCAGCCGCGGCGAACAGCAGCAGGCATTCGACAAGTATCTGCTTTTCGGCGAAGGAACCGTGCCGTGGAAGAAGGTCGATCATCCACAGTACGGCAAGATCGAGGTCGGCGGGCTGAAGAAGAACTGGGGACGTCAACCACCCTCGTTCTTGCTGGAAGAGGAATGCCATCGAAACATGGCTTTCACGCTCTACCATGCCGACCAGATGCCGAAGGTCGAAATCCAGTCGATCAAGATGGAGCCGGTCGCCGGCGATTTGACGCAGGTGACCGCCGTGGTGGCCAATCCCAAGCTGATTCCCACCCACGCCGCCGTCGACCTGAAGCACAAGATCACGCCGCCGGACGTGGTCTCGATCGACGGCAAGAACCTGACTGTGGTCCTGGGGCTGCGAAGCCCCGACGCCTTCTTCCGAAGTGCCCCGGAACAGAAGCGGCGGCCCGAGGCGATGCGGATTGAGAACATTTCGGGCATGGGGGCCGTTCACGTGCGCTGGCTGGTGCGCGGAGAAGGACCGTACACGGTTGCCGTGCGGTCGGTCAAGGGCGGCAGCGACCGGCGGCGCGTGCGGCGCGACGAGAGAGAACGATAGAAGCTATACCACACTTCAGTGATTGGGCGATCCGCGGCGGATGCCCGACGGACCTCTTAGGTAGAAAGGACTACTGCGATGCGACGCTTGATTGTCACCCAGGTGCTGACATGCTTGTTTGTCTTGAGTCTCTGCGCGACCGCCCCTGCGGCCGACGCGCCTGCCAAGATCAAGGCGCTGTTAATCACCGGCGATGACGTGGGGGCCCACGACTGGCGGGAGATTTCCGAGGCCACGCGAGAAGCCCTGGTCAAGTCCGGCCGGTTCGACGTCAAGGTGTGTGAAGACCCGTTGATCCTGGAATCGGAAACGGCGCTGAAGGCTTACGACGTGATTGTGTTCACGATCTTCAACCGCAGCGTACCCGACATTACCGGCCAGGCCAAAGAGAACCTGTTGAATTTCGTCAAGGGCGGCAAGGGTTTCTTCGTTCAGCATCTTGCCAGCGCGTCGTTCGGCAAATGGGAGGAATTCGGCAAGCTCTGCGGTCGCAAGTGGGTGATGGGCACTTCGGGCCACGGCCCCCGCAGCGCGTTCGAGGCCGAGGTCGTCAACGACGAGCATCCCATCACCAAAGGCATGAAGGACTTCATCGCCGACGACGAATTGTACGCCAAGCTTCAGGGATCCGGCGAGATCAACGTGCTGATCGAGGCCGACTCCGACTGGAGCAAGCGGACCGAGCCCCTGGTCTTCACGCTGGATTACGGCAAAGGCCGCACGGTTCACAACGCCTTCGGCCACGACCGCAAAATCCTCACCGATCCGAACGTGATGCGGATTATCGTTCGTGGAGCGGAATGGGCCGCTACGGGCAAGGTCGCCGAAGCTGACTGAAGGAGCACTGAAGGAGTTCCGTCAAGACCATATCATGGGAATAGCGTCCGACAAAGTGGCCGCACAGGCTGTTTTGCAGAGTTGACCCGTCCGGGTGCTTGTCAGCGGGCGGGCCATGATTTATGATGCGTTGGCTCGAGGCGGTGCTCGCCGCCTCCGAACCGACGCTGCTGACGGAGCACCACTGCCACGGAGCACGGATTGCGATGGCTACAGCCGAACGCCCCCCCAGTCGAGTTAGCTCGGAAATCCTCGACCGCTTGCCCCCGCAAGACTTGGATGCCGAGAAGGGGGTGCTCGGCAGTCTGCTCCTGGTCCCGGAAATGTGCGATGAGGTGGCGCTGATCATCCGGGCAGACGACTTCTACGCCGACGCCAACCGGAAACTGTTCCGCCACCTGATGGCCATGCACGAGGCTGGCCAACGGATCGACGCCGTGTTGCTGATCGATCGGCTGAAGCGGGAAAACGATTTTCAGGCGATCGGCGGCGCCGCCTATCTGGCGGAGGTGGCCCAGTCGGTGCCCTATGCGGCCAACGCGACCTACTACGCGAAGATCGTCCGCAACAAGGCCACGCTGCGTAGCCTGATCCACGCCAGCACGGAGATCCTCCGCGACGCCTACGACGCAACGGTCGATCCGGTCGAAATCCTGAGCCAGTCTGAGCAGAAGATTTTCGCCATCCACGACGAGCGCAGCACCGACCAGGTTACCAACATTCACGACTTGCTGGTCGAGGCTTTCGACCGGATCGACGCCCGACTCGAACACGGCGAAGGCGTGGGAGTCCCAACCGGGTTTACCGATCTGGACAACCTGACGGGCGGTCTGCACGATTCGGAATTCGTGATTTTGGCCGCCCGCCCCAGCATGGGCAAGACTGCCATGGCCACCAACATCGCCGAATACGTGGCCATCAAGGCGAACGTGACGACCTTGTTCGTTAGCCTCGAGATGGCGCGGCTCGAGTTGGCCCAGCGCATGCTCTGCTCGCAAGGCCGGATCGACGCAAACAAGTTTCGCAGCGGATTTCTCTCGGGTGAAGACCGCAAGCAATTGGTCGAAGCCTCGGCGAAGTTGGGCAAGGCCCCGCTGTTTGTCGACGACACACCCAGCCGCACGGTTACCGAGATCGCGGCCTGTGCACGGCGTCTGCAGCGTAAAGAGAACCTGGGCCTGATCGTCATCGACTATTTGCAGCTCATCCAGCCTGACGATCCCAGGGACCCCCGTCAGGAACAGGTGGCCAAAATGGCCCGGCGGCTGAAAGGGCTTGCCCGCGAACTGAAGCTGCCCATTCTCTGCCTGGCCCAGCTTAACCGCCAGGCCGAAGCCGGCGGCAGAGACAGCCATCGCCCGCGATTGAGCCACTTACGCGAATCAGGGGCCATCGAGCAGGACGCCGACGTGGTGATGTTCGTCCATCGCGAGGAATACTACTACCAGTCGAAAGAAGAAGCGAGGGACGCCGGCGTGGCGGGCCAAGGTGAACTGATTGTGGCCAAGCAGCGCAACGGCCCCACCGGAACGATCAAGCTGGCCTGGTTCGAGAAACACACCCGCTTCGAGGACCTTTCGCAGAAGCCCTACGATGAGTTCAACGAGTACGCCGACGACTTTGGGGAGTCGGCAGAGGAGGGCTTCTGAGCCCCTCCAGAAGTCTCCTTGCCTATCATCGGGGGTCTCGCCAGTGCTCCGCTATGTGGCCAGTTGCCATGTAAGTTGCTGGAGGTCTTGGCGTTGGGCATACAGGCGGCCGGGATGACGGGGCCCTGTTGCACGGCGTTGTAGGGGAGCATCTGCGGCGAGTTCGGGACTTCCACCCGCTTGTGTTCCACAGGCTCTATCATCGCCGGACGCTGCGGTAAAACTTCCACAACATCCAGCAAGCCGCCGGAATCGCTCCCCAGAAGCCTACGGCTTCCAACGACTTGCGGCGGGCTTGGCCACGCGAACACCCGCCAAGCTCTCGCAGACGCCCTGCAACCGCTCGTGCGGCGCCGGAGCCACCCAACCACGCAACGACATCAACTTAGCCCGACAACCGGACGCGGCCGTAGAGCTGTTGCACGTGCCCGACGTGCTGAAAGGGCCGACGGATGGTAACTAAGTCGCCCGTGGAGTGTTTCTGGAGTGTCGGCCCGCCCGGACACAAAAAAGCCCCGCAAGGCGTTGCCATAACTCCTTGCAGGGCCTTCTCTTATGCAGTGGACAGGGCCGGGATTGAACCGGCGACACCTGGATTTTCAGTTCGACCGCAGGGGGCCCCCGGTCGGGTATTCGGCGCGTCGGAAGTACCTGACTTTCCAAGGGGTTGCGTCGATTCACGAGAGTCTCGCCAGAGGCCAAAAAACGGCTGTTTCAGGGGGTTTTGCGGTACATTTTGGCACAAATCCGTCACAGACTTTTGAGGGATACAGTAGTTTCCGAAAGAAGCATTTTGCTCCGCAAGGGGGGATGCTACGTTAGCGGCGGTATACCTGGCTGGCGGGTAGCTCTCGCCAGTCGCCGCGACCCGCCGAGATGGCCGGTTCCTCCATGGCCGGCCGCCGGCGAGTCGCACAAAACATGGAGGATTCTCATGCGGTGTGCAAGTCGCTCCCGAAAGGGAACCAAGAAGGCCTCGCCCGAGGAAATCCGGTTGTGTCTGTGGGCGGTCGCCGGCGTGGCTGCCGGGCAGTCGTTGACCGAGGAGGCCGCCTGTAAGGTGGTGGGCATCAGCCCGCAGACGTTTCGCAACCGCCGAAACAAGAACCCGAACGACTGGAAAGCGGCCTGCAAGGCGACCGGGTATCAGTCGCACGGGAAAAAGGGCCCCCGTCCCGGCGCCCGGGACGAAACCGAAGCCAACATGCTGATCGGCGCGATCCTGGTCGCCCTGGGCGGCGGGATCACCAAGGTATCCAGAGCGATGGGGCTCGGGCAAACGGGTCTGAATACGTACGCCTGCCGCCACGAGCCCGAGTGGACGGATGCTTGCTCTCGGGCAGAGAAGGCCGTCGAACTGGCCTACTCGCTTGGCGTGGTCGAAGAGATCGACGAGCCTGAGGAGCCTCATTGGCGAGGCACCGGGGAGAGGGCGCCGTGGGAAGTCTGGCAGAAGATGCTACACGTGGCCGAGACTATCGCGAATGAGTGGGTATCCCGTGACGAGGCAGCGAGGCGGGCGGGGCTGAACCATCATTCGTTCACTAACTGGGCCTACACATACCCCAGAACGTGGGACAAGGCCTGTGAGGCTCACGGGATAGGCGGCGAAACCTGGAAGGACAAGGATGCCCCCGTACTCGTAATGCGTGCGAAGATGCGTACTGCTGCTGCGATTTTCGTGTCGGGGCATACGTTAAGCGAGGCCGGTCGGAGGATGGACATGGATAACGCAACATTGAACTACTACAAGAGCGACTACAACAAGTTCTGGAAGAGATTGGTGACGGCCGAACGCAAACGGCTGCGAGTCCCCGACGAACTCTACCAGGTTGCCCGGCTGGTCGAGGGAAGCGACTTGCGGAAGCGATGCAAGAAGGGGCTCGGCGGCGAGCGGCCAGAGATGCGCAGAAAGTGGCGAGGGAAACCATTTGTACGCGAGTCGGGCAACGGGCAGGCGGCGCCGGCCAGCACGGCCGAAGGGCCCGAGGAAAGGCGCGGCAAAGTGAGTGCCGAGGAAATCAGCGCGGAAGTGTACCGGCTGGCCAAAGAAGCTGTGGAAGACGGGAGCGAGACGCCGTGGGTGGATGGGCTCAGGCGCTACAACGAGAAGCCCCTGGACGGCAAGCGGATGAGTGGCAAGAACGCTCGCGACCGATTCCGGAAACGGGCTCAGGGCTACTCTAAGCGGAACCAGTTGCCAGCGTTCTGGGCGAAGTGACCGGGCCGCCCGCAAGAAATCCACCCACACACCAAGAATCCACCCAATTCCGCCCAAGAATCCACCCGCGAGAGACGCGGGACAAGGCCGTCTGGCCTTCTCTGGTCTCGGCTGGCCGGGATTCCACCCAAGAATCCACCTGCAATTCCACCCGAGAATCCACCCGCGTCCACGCGCGTCCACCCGCGACGTAGGGCCGCGCCCTTGCGGCGATCGGTCGGGATCGCGCATCGTGCATGCATGATCCGACCGACCAGACAGACCGACGGCGACACACCGGCCGGGCCGCCGGCCGGATCGATCGGCGAGCCGGCCGATGCGACGGCCTCCCGGCTGGAGGACCTGGCCCAGCGAGTCGCGGACCTGGCCGGCCGGGTCGATGCCATCGCCGGCCGGCTGGATGAGCTGGCCGCCCGCGTCGAGGTCGCAGGGGAGCTGCTGCGCGAGCTGCTGTCTCGGGCTGCCGCGCCCCCACAGCGATACCTGACCGTGGCCGGGGCCGCGGCGTACACGGGGCTCTCTCCCGATAGCATCCGGGCGCTGATCGAGCAGGGCCGGCTGACCGCCTTGCGGCCCGTGCGGGGCCGCATCCTGGTGGACCGGGACGAGGTCGACGCGGTGGTGCGATCGGCGACCGGCCGGCCCGCCCGCGGCCGCGGGATGTCAGCCGGCTCGCGCCGGAGGTGACGGCATGCCGTATGCCCGCGTGGAGTACGCCGTGATCGAGAGCCTCCCCCAGATCGGGCCGCCCGCGTACGCGGTGTACGGCGTGCTGGCTCGCCATGCTGACCGGTATGGGCGGTGCCATCCCGGGATCGACCGCATCGCCCGGATGGCCGGGATCGGCCGCCGCACCGCGCAGCGGGCCGTCGCCACCCTGGCCGCGGCGGGCCTCGTCGAGGTCCGCCGGACCCGCCACGGCAACTCGTATCGGCTGCCCGCAGAGCACTACGATGCGCCGCTGGCGGCGCCTCCCGATGCGCCGCTGGCGGCGCCTCCCGATGCGCCGCTGGCGGCGCCTCCCGATGCGCCGCTGGCGGCGCCCAAACAAGAACCAAAAAAACAAAAACCAGAAAAACAAGAAGGCGAGACGGGACGAGTCGACCGTGTGTGTCTCTCTTCTTGGAACAGGTGGTGGCCGGACACCGAGCGCATAGCGCGTCACATTGCCAAGGTCGTCCCGCTGTCTCGTGCGTCGCGCGAGCAGCGGCTCGCCGATTGGACCGTGGTAGCCAAGGTGGCGTATCTCCGTGCGTGCGGCCGCATCTCGGAGCATACCCTCGCGGACAGCCTGGAGGCCGTCCGGCAGACCCAGCCGCGGCGACCCGTCGCATACTGGCAGACTGTCCTCGCGGAGCGGCTGGCCGAGTCCGGCGGAGACCTATGGCGGATGCTGGCGCGTGTGGAGATACCCGCGGCCGACCTGCCCTCGTGGGCCCACGACGCCGGCGGGCGGCAGCCGACAAACCGGAGGATATCCGCATGACCGACACCGGACCCCGACCGCCTGCCCATTGCCGTTGGTGTGGCCGCGCCGCCTGGTGGCTATCGGCCGCCGGCAAGCTGACCTGCCAGCACTGCCACCCGCCGCCCCACGCCGGCCTCGTCACGCGGCGAGTGCAGGGAGTGCCGCGGCCATGCGGCAAGCGGCCATCGAGCTACCTGGGGCGTTGGTATCCGCGTGACACGGAGGCGCCGCCGGCATGAGTATTTCGCGCGGAATGATGATAGACCGGCCGGCCGGCGACGCATTGGCGGCGCGAATAGTAAGTTGCCGCCGGCCGGCCTTTTTCACAACTCTTTGTGTCATAATTCGACCGGAAAGACAAGACCGGGTAACCGGGTAGGGGTCCAGATTCTGACGCCCGACCGCCCCGGAACCACCGCCCAGGCAGCCGAAAAAAAACCCCAAATTGGAATGGGGGGGCTGCCGGGGGGCGGGCAACAAAAAGGAGCATCAAATGCCCAAGAAAACGAGCAAACCACGGAGCGAGAAAGCCGCGAAAGAGCGGCCGACCAAGGCCGACAACGAGGCGGCTTGGAACGAGCTGGCCGACTGGCTCCGCGAGCACGCCATGACGGCTGAGGAGTTGGTCGACTGGCTGGACAAGCACGCCATGACGGCTGAGGAGTTGGCCGACTGGCTGGCCAAGCACGCCATGACGGCTGAGGAGATGGCGGCCTGGTTGCGCGAGCGGTTTCCGGATTGAGCTTTTCCGCGGTGTGAAAAACGCCATTGGAAATGGGCCGGCGAACCTGCGACGATCATTGCAGGCGCCCCACAGTTCCCCCGCCCGAGCCCATCAGGACTGACCATGACCGCCCCAACGCCCCCCGCGTTCGTAACCTCCTCACAGCTGGCCGCCATGCTAGGCGTGTCCAAGAGCACCATCTGCCGATGGCGGTTGTCCGGCGCTTTACCGGGGCCCGTTTTCATCGGCCCCAACCGCTCCGTCTGTCTTTGGTCGGCCTCCGTCATCGCGGAGTGGATTGCCGGAGGATGCCAGTTTGCGGACCCAGCCCGCGCCGGCGAACAACTCGAGCGCTCCGGGTCCGCACAGGCGTTCCGCCGATTCAACGAGCCAGAACGGTGCCAAGAAACCGGCGAGGCCGCCGCACTGTTCGGCGAGCTGAACGACCTACTCGACCGGATCGAGGCCATCGACTATCGCCGGTCGGCACGATCGGCCTGGATCGAGCACGCCCGAGAAGAGGTGATGGCCGCGACCGCGGCGGCGACCGCGGCGAGCGAGCCCGCGACCCAACAGCAAGCTCCGTACGAGGACGAGGAGTAACCCCGGGATGCCGCTGATCATCGACCACGCCATCACATTGGCCGTTCTGGACGGCCGAGAGATTGTCGGCCGGGCCCGAGCCGACGGACGTCGGCTGACCCGGGCGGAGCGGCGGCGACTCGCCCGCGCGAAACGAGAAATCACCAGCCTGCGGGCCGTCCGCCGCCGGCTGATCGAGCGGGCCGACTTTGCCCGCGCCGGATGACGAGCGACCAGACCACCGACACCACACCGACACCACAACAGAGAGATAGAGGTAAAACACCATGCCATTTCCGCATGACGTCGCAATTCACAAGGCCGTCCAGGCAGGGCGTAACATCGTTGACACGGCAGCCCGCGAGGGGCGCGAGCTGACCGCCCAAGAACGGGCCGCCCTCGACGCGACCCACAAAGACGTCGAGCGCCTCCGGGCCTCGCGCCAGGCCGCGATCGACAATATCCCCATCGCCACCAATGAAATGCTGATGCGGCTGACCGGCCCGCTGATTCCACCCTTGTCCGACACCCCCGCGCCGATCGGCGCCGGCCGGCCGGGCAATCGGATCGACGATGCAATGGCCGGTTGGGCCAAGTTCGCCATGGGTTTGCCGGTCGCCGAGAGCGAGAGCCGCGCGTTGTCCAGCCTCGGCTACTCGGCGACGGCCGCCGAAATCGAACTGCCCCTTTCTCCGCACGAATCTCTCACCGGCGGCGCTTTGGGCGCGGCCCGGGCGGGCGTTTCGCGCGAAGTCTGGAACGCGATGACCACGGGCAGCGATACGGGCGGCGGCTACCTCGTGCCGCAGGGCTTCACGGCTGCGCTCGAGCGGGCGCTGCTGGCGCATTCCGGGATGTTGCAGTCGGCATCCGTTGTCCGTACGACCACCGGCGAAGAGTTGCCGTTCCCGACGTCGGACGACACGAGCAACGAGGGCGAGCTGCTGCGCGAAGGGCGGGCGACCAGCGAGCAAGACGTGGAGGTTGGCGCTTTGCGTCTCTCGTCTTACGAGTACTCGTCCAAAATGGTCCGCGTTCAAAACCAGTTAATGCGAGACGCGGGCCTCGATGTAGGGGCCGTGGTCGGCGCCATGCTTGGCGAGCGACTGGGCCGCATCCTCAACAGGGATTGCACGACCGGCAATGGCGCCGCGCGGCCAATGGGCATCGTAACGGCCGCTACGCTGGGCGTCACGGCCGCGAGTGCCACGGCGATTGCCGCCGATGAGATCATCGAGTTGGTCCACTCGGTCGATCCGGCCTACCGCACGCCGGGCTGTGGCTTCATGATGACCGACACGGTTTTCAAAGGGGTATCGTTGCTGAAAGACGGAGATGGAAACTACTTGATGAAACCCGGACTCACCGAAGCCGCGCAACCGACCTTGCGCGGCTGGCCGGTCGTCATCAATGCACACATGAGCGCCACTATCGCCGCCAGCGAAAAGGTGATCCTTTTCGGCCAAGTCAAAAAGTACCTGATTCGACAGGTCGGCAAAATTCGCGTTCAACGCCTGGTCGAACGCTACGCTGAATACAATCAGACGGCGTTCATCGGCTTTTCGGCGTTCGATGCGGGCCTGTTGGACGCCGGAACTCACCCGGTCAAATATCTTCAGATGGGCACATGAGCAGGCTTGTCATGGCGGCTCCCCGCCGCGGTTGATCCTCGGCCGCCTAACGGGAGGCGGGGAGCCGTTTTTTTCGGAGCGTACGAGATGACCACCTCCCACGTTCTCCCCTGTTGCGTCCTGCCTGTCGAGACATTTCTATCATCACCCCCGACCATCGCCACAGGCGCGATCCTCGAGCGCCTCACGCCATTGGCAACGCAGGCAAGCCCCGGCCGGCCGCCGATTCCCGTTTTCCCCGGGGTTTCCGGGCAATTGACAGACCAGGACCATAGACCATAATGAGTCGAGGTGGCCGACCGGGCCGCCCGGGCTCGATACCCGAAACCAGAGGACTCTTCGGTGAGCATTTGTCAGGCGCCAAGCCCGGCTACTTGTGCTTGTGTTCAAGCGATGACCCGCGTTGGCGGCAAGCAAGGCACAAGCGGCGGTTTCTCTGATACCGCTATCGAGCGAGTAGCCGGGCTTGGCGTCTTTTCTTCGTATGCCACCGGCGGCGACCAGGCCGCCGCGGGCGACTGGACAGAACCCACAGCGGGGCCTATTCTATCGCGTTGAAAACCTTTGCCCGCCGCGGCGTCCCGGGACTGCAAGCCCGGGGCCCGTGGTCGGGCGCCTTGCAGAAAGGACCATCATGCCACGTCCGAAACGACTTCCCCCGGGCCTCATCCTCCGAGGCAAGACGTACTGGGCAAACTTCTGCCACCGCGGCGAACGCATCCGAAAGCCTCTCTCGCGTAACGCGAGAGCCGCGGAGGAAATGCTGACCGAGCTGCGGGCCCGCCTGAACCGCGGCGACTTCGGCCTTCTTGACGATGACTATTCGGTCGAGGAACTCCGCACGCAGTACCTCGCGTACGCTCGCCAGCGGAACAAGCCGGGGACCGTGACCAGGTACGAATACAACCTGGCTGCGATCCTCCCCGAGATGCCGCCGCGGGTCCACATGATTAGCCTCGACGCGGTGATTCGCTATCGGGAAAAACGGCTGGCCGGCGGCGCCTCCCCGCGGACAGTCAACTCGGACGTGCAGACCCTGGGGCGCATGCTGCGATGGGGCGTCAAGCATGGACTAATCGGCTCGAATCCGATCGGCGCCATCGAGCCCATTCCCCACGACCATCCGAAAGAAGGCCGGGCCCTGGAGAAGGACGAAGTCGACCGGCTTCTGGAAGCGAGCCCACAACCGTCGCGGGATGTTTGGTACGCCTACCTCGTTACGGGCCTGCGCCGCCGCGAACTGGCCGAACTGCTCTTTAGCGACATTGACTGGGACACGCGAGAACTGAAGGTCCGCCGCGGCGTGGCCAAGAACCACAACATGCGGCGAATCCCGATTGAGCCCGGCTTGTGGGAGATCATTTGCCGCCAGTTCGACGCCCGCACCGAACGAGAGCCGGCCAGTGGCGCCCGATCAAAGGCCGCCCGGCAGTTCACACGCAACCACATCTTCGTGACGACCATTAACACGCCGTTGACGTACGGCGGCGGGCTCTATCGGCTCTTTATCCGCTGCTGCAAGCTGGCCGGGATCCAGACCCGCCGGCTCGACGCAGAGGGCCGGGAGATCGACCACGTGGACATTCACAGTTTACGGCGGACGTTCGCCACGGACCTGATCGAAAACCGGGCCGATCCGAAGACCGTTCAAGAGCTTCTCGGGCACGCAACCTTGGCGATGACCATGGGGCTTTATGCCAAGGTGCGGTCCGGCAGCAAGCGGGCCGCGGTCGGCCGCCTGTCCTACGGCGCCGCGGCCTCCGATCCGGCCGCGCACAAGGGGGCCGAAAGCGACTCACCCGAGCCCGACTTTGAGCCCTCCGAACCGGGCGACGAAACCGCAGACTTAGGCTGACTCATGTTCCTGATTGGCACAAATCCGTCACAACCCCCCACAGGTGCCAAGTGGAAAAGCCCCACAAGGACATTTCGCAAGTCATTGTGGGGCTTTGTGTTACTTCAGTGGACAGGGCCGGGATTGAACCGGCGACACCTGGATTTTCAGTCCAGTGCTCTACCAACTGAGCTACCTGTCCCTGACGCCCGTCCGAGGACGGGAAAACATCATAATATAGGGCTCCACGCCCGGTTGTCAATTCGTGACGCGAATCTTCCCTCTCGTTCCGCAGGAGCGGGCGGTCGTCCGGATGGAGGGATTCCAACCACGACTCCCACTGGCACGGAGCCCGCAGACGCGCTATACTTGAACGTTTGGAGGCGGACAAGCCGTGGCGGACCAAGCTGCCGAACGACGGGAGGTTTTCTATTCCGGAATGGTGCAGGGAATCGGGTTTCGCTACACCGTACGGATGCTGGCGTCGCCACTGGCGCTGACTGGGTTCGTCAGGAACCTGCCCGACGGTCGCGTGCAACTCGTCGCCGAGGGCAGCAAGGACCAGGTCCAGGGCCTGCTCGATGCGGTTGAAGCCGAGATGGGACGGTATATCAGAGACGTGAAGGTGAACTCGCGGCCTACCACAGGAGAGTTCTCCGACTTCGAAATCCGGTTCTGAGCGGTCAGGCCGTTCATCGCGCCTTTTGAACCGAGCCGCGAGCATGCCGGCGAACAAACCGCTAGTGGAAGGCGTAAGAATACGCAAGTGACGGGCGGTAGGGCACTTTTGGCGATTGCAAAGTCTCCCGGTCAGGAATTCCGATGGATCTCTCGTTAGTCGGCCTGCCTCTGTTCGGCGCGTTGATGACCTGGCTGAACCCCCTCTGGATGGTGGCGGTCGGTGTGGTGATCGCTTGTGCGGCCGTTTACGCCGGCTACTGGCTCCTGCAACTGGCACTCCCGAAGATTGCGGCCATCGCGTGGACGACAGCCAAGGAAGCCCTCTGGCAGCCGTTGTTCTACGTGGTGCTGGCGGTCGGCGGGTTCGCGCTGATCTTATTTCCGTTCGTTCCCTACAACACGTTCGGCGAGGACGTGAAGGTGGTCAAGGACCAGGGCCTGACGTGGATCATGGTCTGGGCCATCATGCTCGCCTTGTGGACGGCCAGCAAAGCGATTGCCGAAGAGATCGAAGGCCGCACGGCACTGACGCTCTTGTCGAAGCCGATCGGCCGGCGGTCGTTCATTCTCGGCAAGTTTCTGGGCATCATCGGCCCGGTGGCAGTCGTGTTCATCGTGCTCGGCGCCTTGTTCCTCGGCAGCGTCTCGTACAAAGTGGTCTACGACGCTCGGGAAAACGGCCAAACGGAGCCCACGCGACAAGAATGCCGAGACGAGATGGTTCAGATCCTGCCGGGACTGGGGCTCGCGTTTCTGGAGACGATCGTGCTGACGTCGATCAGCGTGGCGATTTCGACACGGCTACCGATGATGCCCAATCTGATCATCTGCGTTTCGGTCTATGTCCTCGGCCACCTCGTGCCGGTGTTGGTCAATTCGGCGGTGGGACGTTTCGAGATCGTCTCGTTTGTGGGCACGCTGCTGGCCGTGGTGCTGCCTGTGTTGGATCACTTCAACATCTACGCTGCGATTTCCACAGGCCAGCACGTTCCCTGGTCCTATGTCGGCTTCGCCGCGATCTACTGTGTGCTGTACAGTTCGGTCGCCATGTTGGTGGCACTGTTGGCGTTTGAGAATCGCGATCTGGGCTAGAGACCGCGAGCCCAGCAGCCTCAGCCACCGATGGCTCGCTTTGCCTATCCCGCTTCTCTGCGGGCAAGCGGCGACTGGATCGAATCGACGTCGAGGTGCGGCGCGGAAATGACGCGGGGGCGCGGTACGGCCAGCGGGCCGACCGGGCCGTTGGCCGTTTCATCCCAGGCGTGCGCGTCGATCTTCTCCAGAATCTGCTCTGCTACGGCCAAGGCATCGCGGCCCGCCTCGCCGCTGACGCGGGCCGCTCGCGGCGTGCGGATGCTGTCGATGAAGTCGCGAACCTCCAATGCCAAAGCGTCGACTGCCTCGAACTCCAACTCCTCGCGAGGCAGGTGCTCTTCCGCCAGATGGTCCCGAAGATACGCCACCTGCTCGGGCGTGAGGCCGTTGACGTCGAACTGCCTTCGTAGCAGCGTCTCGCTGGGGCGAACCAGCGTCGTAGTGCGGGCGCCGAAGTCGACGTGGGCAAACGCACGTGGCGACCAGATCTGCATCCGCCGGGCCGGCAGGTGGCTTACGCGCGACGCAGACAACGCCGCCACACAGCCGCACTCGAACTCGATGCGCGCGTTGGCTACGTCTTCGTGCCCGCCGAGCACGGAGAGTCCCAGCGCCTCGACGCGGCGAACCGGTGAGGCGGCCAGCGACAGCACGAGGTCGATGTCGTGGATCATCAGGTCGAGCACGACGCCGACGTCGGTCGAGCGAAAGGTGAAGCTGCTGGCGCGCACAGCCTCGATGTACTTGGCGCCCGCCGTGTGGACCGCCGCAGCGGTGAAGGCCGGGTTGAATCGCTCGACGTGGCCCACCTGCAGCACCAGACCACCGCGTCGGGCCGCGGCGACCAACTGGTCCGCCTCGGCCTGCGTGCTGCAAATCGGCTTCTCCACGAGCACGTGGATGTCGCGCAGGAGAAACTCCAACGCCAGGCGATGGTGGAAGGCGGTCGGCGAGGCAATCACCGCGGCGTCGATACCGCCGAGCAGCGGCCGATGATCGCCCAGCGGTTGTGTCCGGCACTTGGCGGCGACTCGGTTTCGGGCGGCCGGCAGGGGGTCGACCACGGCCACCAGTTCGACGTCGGCGGCGTCCGCCAGCTTTTGGGCGTGGAAGCCGCCCAATCGGCCGGCCCCAACCACGGCAACTCGGAGCTTTCTCACGCCGCCCTCCTGCGTTCTCGCCCTCGGCCGTGGCTACCTTCGTGCTGGTTTTGGACGAAGTTCAACAGGTGGTTGACCTGGGGAACCAGATGGCCGTTGGCGCGGAGGATTTCCCACGCGTTGTCCAGTCCGACCTTGGCGCGGTAGAGCAGCCGGTGGGCCTCGGCCAGGGCCTGAATCACGTCGGTCGGGAAGTTGTTTCGCTTCAGCCCGACGACGTTGATGCAGCGCGGCTTGGCCGGATAGCCTTCGACGAGCATGTAGGGAGGCACGTCGTGTCGCACGGGGCTGACGCCGCCGATGAAGCTGTAGCTGCCGACGGTGACGAAATGGTGCACGGCCACGGCGCCGGAGAGCGACGCGTAGTCGTGGACGTGGACGTGACCGGCCAGCAGCGAGTTGTTGGCCACGATGATGTGGCTGCCCACCTGGCAATCGTGGGCGACGTGGCAGAAGGCCATCAGGAAGTTGAAATCGCCGACCCGAGTGATGCCGTCTTCCTTTTCCGACGCCCGATTGATCGTGACGCCTTCGCGAATCACGTTGTGGTCGCCGATAATGACTTTGGTGTCGGTGCCGGCGTAGCTGATGTCTTGCGGCTCACCGCCGAGGACCGCTCCGGGATAGACGTGGTTGTAGCAGCCGAGCCTCACGTGCCCCATCAGGGTCACGTTGTTCTCGAGCTTGGTGCCGCGTCCGATGCGGGCGTGCGGTCCGATTACACAGAAGGGCCCGATCTCGACGTCGTCGTCGATCTGGGCTCGCGGATCGATCGAAACGTGATCGGCAACGTAGGTCGCCATCCTTGCGACTCCCGTTTCAGGCACAACGTTTCAGTTCAAGTTGCCCTTCGTCCTCTGCCAGCACGGCCCGAACCAGTTCGGCGTTGAGCCGGTGGCCGCCCCGATAGGCAAGGAAACGGCCGGCCAGATCGCATCCGGCCAAGGCCAGGTCGCCGACCATGTCCAACAGCTTATGCCGCACGCACTCGTCGGCGAAGCGGAGTTGGTTGTCGATCGGCCCGTCGGGTCCAAACACCAACAGGTCGCGGAATGAGGTCTGCAGCCCCAATCCTTTCGCCTGTAAGGCCGTGGCCTCGTGCTCGAGCACAAAGGTCCGACTGGTGGCCAGGTTTTCGCAGAAGGACTCGGGCGAGAGCACGATCTCCAGGGTCTGGTGGCCAATGGGGTTGTCGTCCCCGTAGTCCAATTCGCACTGGAGGATCGTCTTGCCTGAGCAGCACGGCCGGGCTTCGATCCAACTCCGGTCGGTTCCCAGACGGGTCACTCGCTCGATTGCCTTGCGCGGCCGTGGGGCGTCCTGCGGAAGAACTCCCGCCGTGCACAGGGCATCGACAAACGGGAAGCTCGATCCGTCGCAACCGGGCATCTCGGGCTGATCCACGTGGATTTCACAATTGTCGATTTGCATCCCGGCGAGGGCGGCCATGATATGCTCGATCATCTCGACACACGCGTCGCCGCAGCGCAAGGTAGTCCGCAGCGGTGTTTCGATCCGATTCTCGATCGAGGCGGCAATCCGCGGACACCCTTGCAGGTCGTCTCGCACGAAGGCGATCCCGGCATAGGTCTTGGCCGGACGGAACTCGACGTGGACGCGGCGGCCACTCCAGTAGCCGATTCCTTCGACGGCGACCTCTCCGGCAATCGTTCGCTGATTTCGTATGGCTTCCATCCGCAGCAGCCCTTCATCCTTGACAAGAAAGGAGGCAATTCGCCGACGTCGTTCCACAGACCTTCCACGAGGGACCGGGCGGCGCCGCCGCGCCCAGGTCACCGATTGAAGGGAACGGTTTGGCTCTGCCCGACCGGCCCCGGATTCGGCCGGGTATTCGGGCTCATCGGGACCCGGTTGAGTTGCGCCAGGATAATCGGCGTGATGTCGAGATGCTCGGCGTGCCAAACGACTGGCTTGTTGATATCGCGCAAAACGGTGTCGGGTTTGTTTATGTCGGCGGGATCCCCGTTGAATCGCAGCACCATGGAGATGCCGTTCTGCTGGGCGTAGTATCGGACATGTTGCGAAATCTGCTGGTAGACGGTGAAGTAGATTTTCGCTTCTTGTTCGAGGAAGTCCTTTTTCTGCTTCTGGACCCGAATGGCGACCGTGGCCTGCAACTCCGTCATTTCCTCTTCGTGTCGCTTGTACTGAGGGCTGCCCTTCTGGAACTCCTGCAATTGCTCAGCCATTCTTCGAAGCGTCTCGCGGTCCCTGTTGACCTCGGCTTCTGCCTGCTCGACCCGGGCCTTCATATCGCCGAGCATCGCCTTGAAGCCGTCGTGCTTCTTGAAGATGTAGCTGACATCCAGCAGCGCGGTGGTTGCCCCACGGGCGGGCGCCATCGTGCCGGTGGTCGGTTGCTGGGCAACGCCGTAGGCCCCGATCAGACCCAACGACAGAACAGCGACGGCCAATGCGGCCAACAGATAGGATCTCTTCACGTTCAGCGCTCCTTGCTGTTACAGTCGGTCTTCCTTGACCCGGCGTGCCTCTCCCTGAAGGACGCCTTACCGACTTGACCTTTCGGTAGTGTGGAGAAGTGCTTTTCAGGGAGGCGGTATTCTGCCCGCTAGGAGCATTTGGGTAAAGGTCAGATAATCGGACGCCCACCCGAGAGACTTAATCCTTTGTTTGCCAACAGGTTAACGCGGTTCGCCGAGCCGCTGCGGAGCCCCTTTCCGCGGGCGAGAGTTGATTGGCGGCATCATCGCCGGAGGAAACCCATTCCGATATACTGCCGGTGCCCCCATTCCGGAGTGGGGCGACCCAGTGACGACGGTCACCGTCGTGTTAGTCGCAAGGTGAAGAAGAGAAGCCCCGAAATGGCCGTGCCGCCCAGGATCCCCAGCCAGTTCGACGCCCCGAAGGCCGCCGGAAGGTATCCGCCGCACAGCGCAATCCCGGCCACCGTCAGGCTGTACGGAATCTGGGTTCGAACGTGAGCGAGATGGTCGCACGAACTGGCGGTGGAGCTCATGATCGTGGTATCGGAGATCGGCGAGCAGTGATCGCCGAAGATGGCCCCGTCCAGAACGGCCGCCACGCTGAGGATCGTCACCGGACCGTAGACCTCGCCGTCGAGCTTCAACGCCACGGGAATGGCGGTGGGGATCAGAATGGACATGGTGCCCCAGCTCGTGCCGGTTGCGAACGACGTCACCCCAGCAACGAGAAACACCAGCGCGGGAAACATCCGCGGCGAGATGGTGTCGCCGAGGATTTCCGCCAGGAAGTTGCCGGTCTGCAACGCCTCGCACGCCCCTTTCAACGACCATGCCAGGATCAGCACCGTCACCGGCAACAGGCTGCCGCGGACGCCCAATACGACGGCTCGGATGACGGCGGGCCATGGGACCCGGGCGACATGCCTTGCCAGGACCACGGCTGCCAGCAGGCCGACCGCGGAAGCATAGGCCAGAAGCGGAATGCTGCTCGCCTCCGCGAGAACTTCCCGCCAGACGCGGAGGCGTAGCCAGGCAACCGGATCCGCGGCCAGTCGGGTGGCCCCGCCGCCGTTGAACCAGAGCCCGCCGAGAAAAGCCGTCAATAACATCCCCATGGGGACGATCGCGACGGAGGCGTGAATCACAGCATCGGGGTGTGGCTCCGCCGCGCTCAGCGAGCGGGCTACCAGCGGTCTGGCGTCGTCGTCCAGCAGTTTTCCCTGCTGCTCAGCGCGACGTTCGGCCTTGGCCATGGGCCCGAAATCACCGCCGGAGAGAGCATTGAAGAAGACGAACGCCACCATTCCGATGCAATAGAAGCGAAAGCCGAGGGCGTCGAAGAAGATCGCGTAACCGTCTTTGCCCACACCGTGCTCGACCGCGACATCAGAGAGCAAAGAGACCTCGACGCCGATCCACGTGCTGACCACGGCGATGCCCGCAATGGGAGCGGCCGTGGCGTCGACCAGAAACGCCAGCTTCTCACGGCTGATGCGCTGTCGATCGGTCAGCGGCCGCAACGTGGAACCGACGATCATCGTGTTGGCATAGTCGTCGATGAAGATAATCAGGCCCGCCGCGAAGGTGGCCAATTGCGTGGAGCGCGCGGTGCGGGCGAACTTCATCAGCCACGCGGCCACACCTTGGAGCCCGCCCCCGACGAGCATCACCGAGATGGCTGCCATGATGAAAACGATGTAGAGGAGGATGAGCAGGTTGACACGATCGGTGATGCCGGCCCAGAGAAACGTCCCACCGACGCCGTGCGCGACCGTTGACATCCATCCACCGGAACTGCCTGGTACGCTTAGCAAGCCTCCGACGACGACCGCCGCTCCGAGCGAAGTGAAGATTCGATTGGTGATCAGGGCAAGCGTCACGGCCAGCAACGGGGGAACGATGCTGTACCAGGGAGGCGCATCGGGGGGGCGACAATACCAGGAGACAACGCAGATGGCCACGGCCGCAGCCACGGCCGCACGGCTCTGAATCGCGATCGCTGGCTTGCCCGGCTTCGGCGGCATGTTGTCGACGGCTGGGGGTGAATCGGGCCGGCCTTCTCATGGCGAGGAGATTGCCGGGGGCTAGCGCGGCGGGTCGGGGGCCACGTACTGCGGCCGCTGCTGGGCGTTGGCCAACGCCACCGCGACGTCGGCGATCATCTGTCCCACGCGACGCATGCCCGGGACGTTCAGCTTCTCAAAATCGTCGCTTGGACGGTGGAGGTCTTCGTGAGTGCCGGTGAAGAAGTGCATCACCGGAGCTTCCTTCGTATAGAACGACGTATGGTCGCTGGGTCCGAAGCCGCTGGGTTTCTTGGTCAACGCCAAGTCGTAGTCCTGGCTGGTGCGGTCCAGCAGTGCGCCGAACGAGGGCGCCGTGCCGCTGCCGAAGACGGTCAGCTTGTCGTCGCGCAGACGACCCACCATGTCGAGATTGAGCATGGCCACCGTATTCCCCAGCGGGATGGGCGGGTGGTTCACGTAGTGCGCACTGCCAAGCAGCCCGCGCTCTTCGGCGGTGAATGCGATGAACACGACGCTGCGGAGGAGTTTCTCCTCCCGCTCGGCCAGCGATCGGGCAACCTCGATCATTACGGCCACCCCGGAGGCGTTGTCGTCGGCCCCGTTGTAGACCGTCCTCTCGTCGGACACCGCAGAATCCTGGCGGCCGAAACCGACATGGTCGTAGTGGGCGCCGATGACGACGTTTTCCTTGGCCAGAGGGCCCTCGCCCGGCAGGACGGCTACCACGTTCTTCACGGCCGCCGTCTCGCGGAGGACCTCGGTCTGGCCGACCGCTCGCCAGCCGCCGAGTTCCCGGCTTCGCGGCGCGGGCCCTTCGTCGATCTGTCGTTCCAGCGTCGTCAAGTCGGAGCCCAAAGCCGCAGTGAAGATCCGGTCCAACACGGCTCGGCGGCAGTGGACCACCGGACAGCCGGGCCGGGGGTCGGCGCCGTCGGACATGGCCCGAAACGGCAGCACCGGATCGTACTGGGACGCGAGCCGTTTGCTCAGAGTCTCGACCTGCCGCATCAGCTCTTCTATCCGCTGGCGTTGGGATTCGATCTGCTCCAGCGTCGGGTCTTCGACTTCCTTGAACTTCTCGTGTTCGACGCCCAGTCGGTCCAGGGCCTTCTGCCATCGACGGCGATTCTGTTGAACGCCTTTGCCGATTTCAAATTGATCGGTACAGAAAACAATGCCCGCCGCGCCATGGTCGAACGCGTTGGAGATCTTCACGTGAAACGGTGCATATTCCGAGTCTTTGGTGCCGTCGAAGACGCTCTCCGGATCGTTCTGCTGTGGCTCGTGGCGAAGAATCACAGCCGCCTTGCCCTCCGCGTCCACGCCCGCATAGTCGTCGTAGCCTTCCTTCTCGGCCGTGATTCCGTAGCCCACGAAGACAAGCGGCAAATCGAATCGCCCGTCACCGCTGGCCACCATGGGAGAGAAATCCTGGTCGAGCCTCAGTTCGACGGTTTCCGACGACTGCCCGTCTCCTGCGGCGGCCCCCACCAGCGAAAGCCGATTGTGCTGCCCCGGCTTAGCTGAAGTGGTCAGAGTAAAACCCTGAAACGGCCCTCCGTCGAACAGGTCGGTCTTCAGGCCGAGGGCGCCGAACTGCCGGGCGATGTAGTCGGCCGCCAGGTCGATTCCCTTGGTCCCTATGCCGCGCCCTTCGAGCTCGTCGGACGCCAGGTACTGGGACGAATCGGCCAGCCGCTTCTCGATGGCTTCCGCCTTCTCGTCCGCCTGGGCCAAGGCCGGTAGGATCGAAATCGCCCCCAGCAAAACGACCCGCAAGGCGAAACCTCCGGGGGACGTATGTCGGTGTTGGACCGGGTCTGCGGGGCAATATCGCGGGCGTTTCATGATGGACTTCCAGGAATGCAGTGTTCCATCGCGGGCTTGCGGAGCCCCGAGGACTCACAGACGAACAAGTCGGGCATACCTAAACCGGTCCGGTCGCGTCGGTCGGGCCGGATACGCGGAAATTTGGGAAGGATGCAATGCGTGTGCCGCCTGCGCAAAACAGGGCCCCCGCAAGGTTCTCTCATTGTTTTCCCTCCGTTTGGCCACGTCAAGGCGCAATTCGCTTTGACACGGGGCAAATGTGTCGCTATGCTCTTGCCCTCATCGATAAAGGGGTCGGACAGGGAGGTCCGACCCTGAAGATGCCATGGAGGGTGTGATATTGGATCGCCAACGGAGTGTGCTGATTGTCGATCACTCGGAGGAGACGTGCGAAGTGCTCCAGACCGCGTTGCAGCGGCGCGGGCTACAGACGTTCGTAGCCAGCCGGGCCCGTGCGGGACTCGAACTGGCCCGACGCCACCATCCCGACCTGATCGTCCTCGATTTGGAGCTTGACCCGGCTGGTCCGGAAGACGTGACTGCCCATTTTTTCGAACAGTCGCAAGCCGACCACGCCCCACTGGTCATGCTCGGGAGTGTTCGGCGGGAGGAGACGGGACTAGCGGGCGGGGAATTCGTGCCGAAGCCCTACCACTACGCCCCCTTGGTTCGTAGAATCGAGGAGTTGTTGGATACATCCTCTTATCCTCTCGCCCGTGCGGATTGACGTCGCCCGAGCAGATGGACGGCAAGGCTGCTGCCGGCGCAGGGCGATCCTCCCCATCATGGGGCGTGCTATCCGGGAGTATAGGCCGTGCCGTCGCTGTTTGTCATCCGTGGTAACGATCAGGGCTCCCGCTTCGAGTTGGAAGACACGGCCGCGCGTCTTGGCCGAGACTCTTCCGGAGCGATCCAGGTTCACGACACGGAAGTCTCACGCCAACACGCCGAGATCCGGCGGATCGGTCACGACTACACGATCATCGATCTCGGTAGCTCCAACGGCACGTTCGTCAACGGCAAGCGGATTGAGCAGCACCGACTCTGCAGTGGCGATCAGGTTCAGGTAGGCAGCACGCTGATGCTGTACACGGGCCCTTCCGACGAGCCGGACGAAGGCCTGCAACAGGCCATCCGGATTGCGACCAGCCAACAGGTGGATGATCGCTCGCAGATCATCCACTCGGTCACCGAGGAGGAGGGAAGCCGCATCTTCGATCCGGGGGCCGACTCGCTGCAGAATCCGTGGCTGGCGCGGGCCCGCAGCAATCTGCAGGTGATGTATCGCACGGCGCTGGCCGTCAGCCACACGCTTGACATCGACCGCTTGTTGCAGCGGATCATGGAGTTGATATTCGAGTGGGTCGACGCGGATCGTGGCTGCATCATGCTGGTCGAACCGCCGAACGACGAGTTGGTACCCAAGGTGCGACGCACGCGCGACGGAATTCGCGGGGACGACAGGATCACCATCAGCAAAACGATCCTGGACTATGTGACCGAGCGGAACGAGGGCGTGTTGACCAGTGACGCCCGGCAGGACGAGCGTTGGGACTCGGCCGCCAGCATTGTGCAGATGAGAGTCCGCGAGGCGATCTGCGTACCGATGCGAGGCCGCTACGACATGGTGGGCGTGATCTACATCGACACCTCGACTCCGCCCCAGGAGATCATCCGTCAAGGCGGGGCCAACAAATTCACCGAAGACCATTTGAAGCTGATGGTCGCCATCGCCCACCAGGCCGCACTGGCCGTGGAGGACACGCGATACTACTCGGCTATGGTGCAGGCCGAGCGCCTGGCCGCGATCGGACAGACCGTTGCCACGTTGTCGCATCACATCAAGAACATTCTCCAGGGGATTCGCGGCGGCAGCTATCTGATCGAGCTGGGGCTTTCCGAACACGACGAGACGGTGGTCGACAAGGGTTGGAAGATCGTCGAAAAGAACCAGAGCAAGATCTCCTCCCTGGTGATGGATATGCTCACGTTCAGCAAGGAACGCGAGCCCGATCTGGCCGTGGCGAACATCAACCAGGTGGCTGGCGACGTGATCGAGCTGATGCAGGTCCGGGCCGACGAGATGCAGGTAGACCTGCACTGGGAGCCGGGCGACCCGATGCCCGATCTGGTGTTCGATCCCGAGGGCTTGCACCGCGCCGTGCTGAACGTGGCAACCAACGCCATCGATGCGGCGGGCGAGAGCTCGCCGCCGGGCCGCGTAGCGGTGCGCTCGCGTTACGCGGCCGACAAGGCAGTGGTGCGGATCACAGTCGAGGACAACGGGCCGGGCATTCCGCCCGACCAAATCGATCACCTCTTCAGCCCGTTTGTCTCGTCGAAGAAGAGCCGCGGTACGGGGTTAGGATTGCCGGTGAGTCAGAAGATTCTCAATGAGCACGGGGGGCGGATACTGGTCGACAGCACGCCTGGCCGCGGCAGCCGCTTCGTGCTGGAGTTGCCGGCCGTCATTCCCCAGGCCAAATCACAGACTTCCACGCATTGACGCTACACCGGCTGCTCCGGCCGTGACTGAAGATCGCGGCCGCGCGACACGGCAACGACTCTGACGACTTCCGTGCGAAAGGCTTCACTACTGGAAGTCGAAGATATCCGGGGAATCGTCACCCTCGCTGTTCTTCGGTTGCGCCGTCGGCTGCACCTTCTTGGCGCCTTCCAGATTCGTCGAAACGGTCTTCTCGTCGGTCGTCGTGGTGTGGGAGGGACCGATATGGGGCCGTTTCAGGAAGGCCGTCCAGAACGTGCCTTTCGGTTTGTCGTGCCTGAGCACCTGCACCAGTTCCCAACCCAGATCGCCCTCCTTGTTGATGTCGCTGACGAGTGTGGTTTCGGTCCGTCGTTCGACCAGAGCGTATTCCCACCGCTGCTGGGCGTGAATCGTGGCGGTTTTCGGCATGTCACCAACCCTCTGAAGAGAAGTCATGTACGAGGAAAGGAACGGACACGTCAGTCAGTATAGCGGACTACCCCCCATCTGCCAACCACATCACGGCCTCCGCGATTGACCGGCGCCCCACGTCGGTGTACGCTTTCGGCATGGCGTGGCGCGTCGTCGCGCCTGTGATCACTTTGGGAGAAAAGGACCGTGCGTTACAGGAACATGCTACTGCCGCCGCTGCTACTGCTGCTGGCCGGTACGATGGTCGCAGGAAACGCCCTTGCGCAATCCGCGGCTTCGCAAAGGAAGGGGGACCGATCACCACCGGCGACGGTTCGCGTCGCGGGAATCGTGCTGAAGTGGATCCGCGCCGACAAGGAGGCCAACTTCCGCCGTGCGGAGGCGATGATTCGTCAGGCGGCGGCCAGCGATGCACAAATCGTCTGCACCACCGAATGCTTCCTCGACGGCTACGCGATCGCCGATAAGTCGATTCCACTGCCGACCTATCGGGATCTGGGCGAGCCGATTCCCGAGGGAGAGCACTTCCGCCGACTTGCCGCCTTGGCCGCTGAGCTGAGAATCCATCTCGTCGCCGGCATGCTGGAGGCCGACGGAGAGAATCGCTACAACACGGCGGTGTTGCTCGGCCCGGAAGGGAAACTGTTGGGTAAGTACCGTAAGCAGAAACTGGGGCACGAACGGGTGCGAAACTCATCCGGCGATTCGTCCGACGTGTTCCCCACGCCGTTCGGCCGCGTGGGACTGATGATCTGTGCCGATCGGACGGAGCAGGCCATCGTGCGGCGCTTCTGCGATGCGGGCGCCGACTTCCTGATCTGCCCGTCGGGCGGCATGTTCGGCCCGAAAACCAACGACCCGATCGTGCAGTCAAGATCGCGGGAGAATCGGATCCACATTCTCTTCGTGCACCCCGCCGAGTTCCTGGTGACCGGGCCGGACGGCTCGATTCTGGAGCGAACCATTCTCGGCGATCGGCTCCTGATCACTCCGGACGAGCTCGGGGGCCAGCGAGATCAGAACCGCGTGTTCTTCTTCGACTTGCCGCTGCATTCTGCGGCGAGAAAGCCGGCCGACGCGACGGCCACGTTGCGCAACGCCGCGATACGGCACTAACCTCCGTAGGAGTCTGACATGAACCCAAAACGATCCGACCGCCGCACGTTTCTGAAGCGAACTGCCGGAATAACGGGAGTGGCCGTCGCCGCCAGATGGCTCGGCCGGGATCGAGGCCCGCAGGCCTTCGCGGCACGGCCGCCGGCCAAAGCACGCGCCATCCGGCTTGGTGCCCCGGTTTTCGACGCCCCGCAAGATCCCGAAGAAGCTGCGCTGGCGCACAAGAAGCTCGGCTATCGTGCCGCCTATTGTCCGAATGTCGATTTGGCGGACCGGGACCGGATACACGAAATCGCCCGGGCGTTTGCCAAACACGACGTGGTGATCGCCGAAGTCGGCCGCTGGTGCAACTTGCTGGAGGCCGACGCGGCCAAGCGGGCCGCCAATCTCAGAACAGTTACCGAGGGCCTTGCTCTGGCCGAAGCGATCGGGGCCCGTTGCTGCGTGGATATCGCCGGCTCGTATGACCCAAAGGTCTGGTACGGCCCCCACGCCGACAACCTCTCGCAGGGCTTCTTCGACGCCTCGGTGGAAAACGCCAGGAAGATCATCGACGCCGTCAAGCCGAAGCGGGCCAAGTTCGGCTTCGAGATGATGGGCTGGAGTCTACCCGACAGCGCCGATTCGTACCTCGACATGATCAAAGCGGTGGACCGCGATGCGTTCGCCGTGCACCTGGACCCCTGCAACCTGGTCAACTCGCCCCGACGCTTCTATCAAAACACGGCGCTGCTGAACGAGTGCTTCGACAAGCTCGGGCCGTGGATTGTCAGTTGCCACGCCAAGGATCTGGCCTGGGAGGTCGAGATGAACGTCCACTTCCGCGAGGTCCGCCTCGGTGCCGGCTCCCTCGACTACACGACCTATCTGAAGCGTTTGGCGGCGCTGCCTGCCGACGTGCCGCTGATGATCGAACACATGGCAAGTGCGGAGGAATACGACCAGTCGCGACGCTATTTGTTCGACCTGGGCGAGCAGATCGGCGTCCGTTTCGGATGATGGCGCCGAGCAGCTTGACAGGCCCACCGACGGGCAGTAAGCTTGGGGCGGCTGCTGTTGGATAATCAGACACGGGCAGAAGCCCGCTACCAGGAACAAGAACGTACCGCCAGGAGAAGAACCATGAATTGTGTGTGGAAAGCCGTCGTTGTTGTAGTGGCTGTTGTCGGCAGCGTCGGTCTTTTGGTCGGGAGCTTGACCGCGGCCGAGGCCGCGTCCGACTCGAACCAGGAACCGTGGCAGGACCTGTTCAACGGCAAGGACTTCGACGGTTGGCAGACCGCTGCGGGCCAGAAGCCGGGCGAAGGCTGGGTGGTCGAGGACAGCGCCATGTGTCGCAAAGCGGCCGCCGGGGACATTTGGACCAAGGATCGCTTCGGCGACTTCGTGCTCGACCTGGAGTTCAAGACGGAGGGCAACAGCGGTGTGTTCATCCGCACGGACAACCCCAGGGACTGCGTCCAGACCGGAATCGAAATCCAGGTGTACAAGCCGGCGGGGCAGCCGTCGAAGCACAGTTGCGGCGCCGTGTACGACGCCGTTGCCCCCAGCAAAGAGATGGCCAAGGACGGCCAGTGGAACCACTTGGTGGTCACGGCGGCTGACAACAGGCTCACGGTCGCCCTCAACGGCCAACAGATCATCGACATGGACCTGAACCGCTGGAGCGATGCCGGCAAGAACCCCGATGGTTCGGGCAACAAATTCCGCACGGCTTTGAAGGATTTCAAGCGGGAAGGCCACATCGGCTTCCAGGACCATGGGGCCAATGTCTCCTATCGCAAGGTCAAGATCAAGCCCCTGAAGAAGCCGTAGGCGGTCCGTGCGCAGTCGCGCTGGCGGCCGATCGTGCCGGACGGGCCAGCCATCGGCCGTCTGTCCACATTGGCTCGAAAGGATTCCCAAGTGAAAGACGTGCGACAGCTTTCCCCTCGCAGCAAAGTCAAGGAGTCGGACCGCTGGGACCTGAACAGCCTTTTTCCCGACCACGCCAACTGGGAAAGGGCGTTCGAGAAATGGGAGAAGCGGATTGTCGGCTATGCCAGGTTCCAGGGCAAGCTGGGCGATCCGAAGACCCTGGCGGCGTGCCTGAGGTTTGATGAAGGCTTCGATCGGGCCGGCGAGCGGCTGGGAACGTATGCTTTCCTGAAAACGGCGGAAGACACGACCGACGCCGAGTCCCAGCGGATGCAAGGCCGCTACCTCAACGCCGCTAGCCGCGCGGCCCAGGCCTCCAGCTACATCCGCCCGGAAATCCTGGCCCTCTCCGCCGTCAAACTGAAGAAGTTGCTGGCCGACCGACGCCTGGCCCCCTACCGGCTGATGCTCGAGCGTCTGGTCCGCTACAAGCCGCACACGCTGGGCAAAAAGGAAGAGAATCTGTTGGCCATGCAGATCGAAATGGCTCAGGCCGCCGGCCAGATCTTCCGCCAACTCAACGACGCCGATCTAAAGTTCTCCGCAGTCAAAGACGAGAAGGGGCAGTGGGTCGAGCTCAGCCACGCCACGTTCAGCAGGCTGCTGCACTCACCCAAACGGAGCGTGCGCAGAGCGGCGTTTTGCGCGTACTACCAGCAATACGCCGGCCATCAACACACCTTGGCGGCTTCGCTGAACGGCTCGATTCAGCGCGACGTCTACTACGCCCGCGCCCGCAATCATCCCAGCGCCTTGGAGGCTTCTCTCTTCCCTGATCGCGTGCCGACATCGGTCTACGACAACCTGATCGACTCCGTTGGCCGGCACCTGCCCGCCTTGCACCGCTATTACGACGTCCGGCGGCGCAAAATGCGTCTGAGAGAGATCCACCAGTACGACACGTATGTGCCGATCCTCTCCCAGCTTCAGACGCGACACACGTGGAGCCAGGCCGTAAAGGCGGTCCTCGGGGCCCTGGAGCCTCTGGGCAGCGAGTATTGTGGCGTGCTGGAACGGGGCTTGACGGGACGGTGGTGCGATCGGTATGAAAACCGCGGCAAGCAGAGCGGGGCCTTCAGCTGCGGCTCGTACGACGGCGATCCCTACATCCTGATGAACTACCAGCCCGAGGTCCTCGATCACGTGTTTACGCTGGCCCACGAGGCCGGGCACTCCATGCACAGCTACTTCTCTTCCAGGAAGCAGCCCTACCGCTATTACGACTACGCGATCTTCGTCGCCGAAGTGGCCAGCACCTTCAACGAGCAGTTGCTGGCCAGGCACCTGATGGACCACGCCCGCGACGACCGCCACCGGGCCTTCCTGGTCAATCGCCAGATCGACGCCATGCGAGGTACCATCTTCCGCCAAACGATGTTCGCCGAGTTCGAGAAGATTACCCACGGATTGGCCGAGTCGGGTGAGCCGCTGACGGTCGATTGCTTCAAACACGTCTATCGGGAGCTGTTGCAGCGTTATTTCGGCCCCGATTTCCGCTTGGACGACGAGTTGGACCTGGAGTGCTTTCGCATTCCGCATTTCTATCGGGCGTTCTATGTCTACAAGTACGCGACCGGCATGTCGGCGGCCATCGCGCTGGCCGATCGCGTCCTCAAGGGTGGACAACAGCAGTTGGGTGATTACCTGGACTTTCTCGGCGGCGGCTGCTCCCAGGACCCGCTCGAGCTGCTCCGCGACGCCGGAGTCGATATGGAACAGCCCATGGCGGTCGACACGGCCCTGGGACAGTTCAGCGGCCTGGTAGAGCAGCTTGATTCACTCTTGTAGCGGGCAGCTGGGCCCCCTCTTGATCGGTGTCTCCGCAGACATTGCCGCCGCAAGCTATTGTTTTGAGAACGGCTACTGCGCGTACGGCCAAAGCACAAACGGGCAGGCAGACGCGTCGGATCCCCCGAGACAAGCAAGGAGAGAGAACCGATGCAGGCTGAAGAAGGGCTCAAGACCTCGGCAGGGAATCCCACGCAGAGCGGCAACGGACGAGTTCCCTTGGATGGCTGGTGTCCTTCGGCTCGGGCTTGGCTCGAGATCAGAGAGGTGATGACCCGGGACGTGGTCACGGTGTCCCCAGACGAGACGATGGTCTCGGCGGCCAAGATCATGTCGGAGCACCGGGTCTCGTGCTCTGTGGTGGTCGCGGAAGGGCGCGTGGCGGGCATTCTGACGGAAACCGACTTTCTGAAGCCGGCTGCAGGTCAGTGCGGGAATTTGGCCCAAGTCCGTGTCGCGGAAATCATGTCGTCTCCGGTCCAGACGATTGCCCCGTCAGTCTCCGCCCTGGAAGCGGGCAGAATCATGGAAGACAGGCAGATCAAGCGGTTGCCGGTCCTCGACGGGGAACGACTCATCGGAATCGTCACGCAGACCGACTTGGTGCGGATCTATACGTCCAGCGGCTTGCGACGCACGGTCCGGGAAATCATGAGCACGGACGTGGCCAGCATCCCGTGGACGGCAACTGCCGCGGAGGCAGCAGGACTGATGACGTCGCGCCACATCTCGTCGATCGTGGCCGTGTCGGGAGCGGAACCCGCGGGCATTCTCACCGAGAGAGACTATCTCAAGCGAGTGGTGGCAAGACGGGAGAGCCCCACCGAAATCAGTGTCGGCGAAGTGATGTCTTCACCGCTAATCAGTGCTCCGCCGAGTTGCTCCCTATTCAGCGCCAGCAAGATGATGAGCGACATGGGGATCCGCCGGCTGATCATCTTAGAGCGGGGGCGTCTGTGCGGCATCGTGGCGCAGACCGACGTCTTTCGAGCACTGAGAAACAGACTACAGGAGGAGGAAGCAGAAAGCTGTCAGCGTCTTGGGAGTTCCAGCCTCGCCATCTTCGCAGTCGATCTCGACGGAAAGACGACCTACGCCAACCCGGCCTTCGTAAGGTTGCTGGAGGCGGGCGATCCAGCAGAACTCGTGCACCAGCCGTTCTTGCCAAAACGCTTTTGGAGCAAGCCAGACGAGCGACTCCAAGTTCTGGAGGAGTTGGCAAGCGGGCTGATCAACGCGAAGGAACTGGCATTGAGGACTCTTGCCGGCAAGGAGATCCGGGTGGTTCTGTTCTCCACGGCAACCCGAAACGGCCAGGGAGAAATCAACGGAAGTCAGGGAATCCTGTACGACGTGACCGGCAGAAGCGCGTTGCCGACGTCGGTCACATCGGCTTGATGGAGCTGACCCACAAGAACGGCTTGCCTGCCTCGTCAACGCGGATCTCGCTCTTCAGCCCTGCCTGGGAAAGAAGCTTGCGCAGGGCGATGTTGTACGTCGTCCGCCGCTGCGGATGCGAGACGATCACTTTTTCCGGCTGAATGTCGTACCGGGCCAGAGCGTTGTGGTCGATCAGCACGGGGACCTTCAGCCGCTGCCCCATCGCTTCAAGCGTCACGGCTGCCGATACGCCCTGGACGTTGACATTGTGCATCTCGAACGCGGCCGGCAGCACTTCAGGCAGGGGCCTTTCAGGCTCCCAGCCAACCGGCCACACCTCCAGCGCCGGCTTGGCCGCGACGACCGCAAGCCCAACCGCCGGCCCATCGGCGTCGGGCACGACACACTGACCCACCGGTCGCAACACGTAGGCCAGCGCCGTTCCGCACGATACCGTCTGCAACTCCTCGGCGATCTTCTTGCCTTGCAGCGACGTCGCCAGGCCAGCCGCGAGCTTCAGCGGCTTCGGCAGGCGATGTCCGATCTTCTCGACCGCCTCCGCTCGATTCATATCGCGCGTCGAGAAGCCGACGGGCAGGCTCAGGTCTTCGTGCAACTGTTCGAACTGTGCCGCAGTAAGCCCGAATGCTGATTTGGGCTCGCGCCGATCCTCCGGGCCGAGCCGAGCCAGATCCTCCAACCACCGGGCCAGTCGCCGGGCATCGCGTGGCGCATACCGTCCGGAGGGCAACACCAGTTCGTTGGCCGACCGCACGACCCCGGTCACCACGTAGATGGGACTCTCGGCCGTACCTCGCACCTCGATTCCCACGTTGTCTGAAGGGCCAGCCGCACGAATCCGCATGTTCTTGACTCCCGCCTGACCAAGCGTTTGGAGCCACTGCTGGAAGACGAGCGCTGATCCTCGCGTGTCGCCGACCAACTCCAGTTGAACTCGCCCGGCCGCCTGTGCCGACAATGCCACGGCCAACGACGATGCGAAGACGAACGGCGGCAAAAGAAACTGGCGAATCTGCATGGAAACCACGGACCCCGTAGCCTCTGTCTCGAATGCCTCGAACTCTAACCCGAAGCGGGACGCCCAAATCCATCCAATTATAACACGGGCGGGGGGAGAGTGAAGGGTCCCCCCGTTGCATCCGTCGACGGATCTGTCAGAATAGCTGGCGGCAGCGTTCGGGGCCGAACCGCGCAGCCCCGGCGATTGGCCCGATTGAATTGTGAAACACAGCGTAGAAGGAGTTAGACATGGCACGACCGGTAACGATGTTCACCGGGCAATGGGCCGATCTGCCGGTGGCGGAGTTGGCTCAGAAATTCAACGGATTCGGCTACGACGGGCTCGAGTTGGCCTGTTGGGGCGACCACTTCGAGGTCGACAAGGCATTGGCCGAGGACGATTACTGCGCCAAAAAACGGGAACTGCTCAAGAGCCACAATATGGAGGTGTATGCGATCAGCGCTCACCTGGTGGGCCAGGCCGTGCTGGACCATATCGACGCGCGACACCAGGCGATCCTCCCCCCGTACGTTTGGGGCGACGGCGACCCCGCCGGCGTGAACGCCCGAGCTGCTGAGGAGTTAATCAACTCGGCCCGGGCTGCCCAGAAGCTCGACGTCGGCATTGTCAACGGCTTCACCGGTTCGAGCATCTGGCACCTGCTCTACTCGTTCCCGCCGGTTTCGCCCGAGATGATCGATGACGGGTTCAAACTGCTGGCCGAGCGTTTCAACCCCATCCTCGACGTGTTCGGCGAGTGCGGCGTCAAGTTCGCATTGGAGGTGCATCCCACCGAGATCGCCTTCGACCTGGTGACCGCCGAACGGGCCCTGGACGCCCTGGACGGCCGGGAGGAATTCGGATTCAACTTCGACCCCAGCCACCTGATCTGGCAAGGCGTTGACCCAGTCGAATTCATCCGCAAGTTCCCCGATCGGATCTACCATGTCCACATGAAGGACGCCATCGTCACGCTCGACGGCCGCAGCGGAATCCTCTCCAGCCACTTGAACTTCGGCGATCCTCGCCGCGGCTGGGACTTTCGCTCGCTGGGACGCGGCGGCGTGAACTTCGAGGAGATCATTCGCGCGCTGAACGCCGCAGGCTACACGGGGCCGCTGTCGGTCGAATGGGAAGACAGCGGCATGGACCGCGATGCCGGCGCTGCCGAGGCCTGCGAATTCGTCCGCAAGATCGATTTCGAGCCCAGTCGAGTCGCTTTCGATGCGGCCTTCGACAAGGAAGAGCAGGCGTAAGCACACAGCGGATCTCGATACAACACCAGCGAGCCGTGGGGTCGATGCCCGCGCCATGGGCGTGCGCGAGCGTTTTGCTCCGTCCTGTTCACGCGGGAGCAGATCCTGCGGCTCGCTTCGCGTTTCGTCCATGTGCGTACAAGCGGAAAGGGGGAGCCGATGGTCTTCTCGCGTATCATGACGGCCGCGTTCGTGGTTGCCATCGCCTGGATCATGATTGCACACGAGCCGGGTCACGCCGGCGACGATAGGGTAAAACCCGCTGGTAGTGCAGAGGATGATCTGCCTCTGCCGCCGCAGGCGTCCCTGCCCGCACCTCGCCCCGACAAGGGAGGTTTGGCCTCGTTGTATCCCGGTGACGAAGACATCGAACGCGATCCGCGCGTGCTGTTCGTCGACGACTTCGAGACGGGGAACGTCGAAGAAACCGGCGCCCGATGGGGCAGCATTCACTTGAAGGAGAACCTCGGCTTTGTGGACGACGTTCACGCCAACTCGCCGGGCAACCGGTCGCTGCACATCGCGGACAATGGCCACCTGTTCACTCACACGGTGGGCGTCGACACGATGTATGCCCGGTTCTACGTGAAGTTTCACGAAAAGACCGGGTATATCCACCACTTCGTCCACCTGGTGGCCGACCGCACACCCGCGCCATGGCCGAAGGGCGGCGCCGGCGAGACCCCGCCCGGCGACGCCAAGTTCTCGACCGGCATCGAGCCGACGGGTCGCTGGGGCAAGTATCCTCCGCCGGGTGTGTGGAACTTCTACACTTACTGGCACGAGATGCAGACCAAGTGGGGCTCGGTCTACGACGGCAAGCAGGAGCCGATCGTGCCCGGTCGCTGGTATTGCGTCGAGGCGATGTTGAAGGCCAATTCCAGCCTCGAGAAGGCCGACGGCGAGCAAGCGTTTTGGGTCGACGGCGAGCTCTACGGCCGTTTCCCGGGCTTCCGCTGGCGGACGACCGACAAGCTGAGAATCAACAGTTTCTGGCTGCTGTACTACAACACCGACCAACCCGCCCGGCACAACAAGGACCCCCGCCCGGAAAGCCGTGTGATGGAAGTCTGGTTCGACGACGTGGTGGTCGCCACCGAATACATCGGCCCGGTCCACGGCCGGCCGAAACACGGCAAGAAGCGGGCCACACCCGGACGAAGCGCCCTGATGACGCCGGGCCTGCTGATCGCCCAGCCGGACCGAACGGTCTTTTCGCAGGACTTCGAGCAAGGCCCCGGCGGTTTCCTGGGCGGCGAACTCGCCGACGGTGGCGCAGACGGCTCGAAAGCCTATGCCTTTCCGCCCACGGGAACCTGGCTTTGGGACACATACTCCGTGCCGGTAACCGACGCGACGACCGTCCGCTTCAAGCTTAAACCGCTTCAGCCCGTGAAAGACGTAACCGTGTTGATCTGGTCGAAGAAACTCCAAGACAATTGCCGCTATCGCATCGCCGGGCTGCAACCGGGAAAATGGCGTGACGTCGAGTTTCGCGCGATGGAAGCCCGCGTCGGCTGGGGAATGAAAGGACCGAGTCTCGAAGGTGACGTGCTGAACAATGTCAAAATCGTCTATGAGGGCGACGCCGAAAATCGCGTCCTTCTGGACGATGTCGAGATCCTCGATTGACTATCTGCCTTTGCAGCCCGCCCAAGAACGGGTTGACTCGGCAGCGGCCATCTAGTGCATGTGTATAGGTATTCCCCTGCTTCCATGCGGGCGTTCTTTGGCAATCTATTGGCGCTTGCACACTCAATGCGCGAGGGCGACCAACGGGCGCCCGACCTGTGCGGCCTCCCATTGGTCGCCCTGGATCGTTCACAAGGCAAACATCAAGAAAAACACTCGTGCACACGGGATCGGCCGCATTCAGGCACGGCCGGCGGTGCAACCTTCGTCCAAGGAAGATGCTGCGTCGCGAGAAATCCTGGCTCGCGGTCTTCTGAGACGGTGGAGCATGCCTGGAAGAATTGGTTCTTCAGGACATTTCGTGACTGTCAGGCCAGACTACTCACTCGCCGCAGCCGGGCGGCCGTCTCCCGGGCTTCCATAGGCGTCGGTGAAGTAGGGCGCCATCACCTCTACCACCCGCGGATCGACCCGAGTGGTGGCATGGTGATCCATGTAGATCGGCAGTCGCACCACGTCTCCGCCTCAAACTGGCCGAGATGGCTCGGCGAACAGCACCCGCATGCAGATCTCCGACCAGCTCTCGAATCCCGACAGATCGGCCAGGATCTCGGCGACCGGCCGGAAGCCGCTCTCGCGAATATCGGGCTCGTTGGGCCGTACGGCCGGACGCTCGACGTCGAACAGGTAGACGACACCCAAGTGGACGGTGCCGACCTCGGTCCGGTCGTCGTTGATCAGCCCCACACACCGGGCCGTATAGGGCGTGTCGATGGCCACCTCTTCCTCCAACTCACGTCGCATGCCCTCCTGATAAGGATCCCCGTTGCCGGAAGGACCCAGATCGACGGACGAGATGTGGCCGCCGATGCCGACGCTGTGCTTCCGATGCAGCCGGCCCTCGCCTTGGCCCGTGCCCCGGGTATACTGGAACACCGTTTCGAGGCCGTCTTGGTCGGTGTGGCGTAAGATCACGTAGGGAATCAGTTGTTTGAAACCCGGATCTTGTTCGACCTCGCCGCGGGGCCGATAACTGGTGTGCCGCGGACTGAGCAACTGATCGAGATAGCGATCCACTTCGCCGCAGAAACCCTGGAAATGCCCCAGCCGGTGGAACAACTCGGTCGGAACCACCAGCACACGTTCAGTCTGGACTTCGCTCACGGGGAATCCTTTCGGTCGGCACGAGTCCTAAATCAACTTGGTGACGCCTGGCAAAGGCAGCGGATAGTTGCCGGTCTCGTCCGGGACGCTCGGCGGTTCGATGTCGAAATTCGACTTTTCCGGCGGCGGACCGTACTGCAAGTCTGCCTTGTACGCATCGGCCCAATCGACCTTGACCCCCGTGTAGCAGGCGATCTGACCCAGCACACCGATCATCGTGCTGCCGACCATGTGGTATCCGCTGTTGATTGGCTGGCCGCTGACGACCGAGTCGATCAGGGCCTTTTGCTCGGCGTCGTAGGGGTTGTTGTGGGGACCCGCAAACGCCCAGTTTGTTTCGCCCGTGATGCGACACCGGCTCAATTGGCACGTCCCCTTGGTGCCCATGACGATGTCGCCGCTGTTGCCGTAGCATCCATGCTGTGTCCGACAGAGCGCATACAATCGGGCGCCGCTTTCGTATTCGTACACGACGGTGTCGTGATCGTACATATCGCCGTAGACTTCGCCGAACGACGACGAGCGCCCGCCCAGGCCGAACGCCCAGGTCGGCATCTCCTCCTTCATGATCCACGACATCCGGTCGACGTTGTGTACGAGCGATTGGGGGACGTCGTCGCCCGAGAGCCAGCGGAAGTGGTACCAGTTGCGAAACTGATACTGGGTTTCGGTGAGCTTCGGATCCCGAGGCACGAGCACGTAGGGCCCTCGCAGGAACATCGATTGCATGGCGACGATGTCGCCGATCGCGCCGTCGTGGATCCGCTTGACGGTTTCCCGCCAGCCGGCATGGAATCGGCTTTGCAGGCCGGAGACCAAGCTGAGCCCCTTCTGCTTGGCCAGGTCGCAAGCCGCCCGCATCTGGCGAACGCCGACCGGGTCGATGGCGTGTGGCTTTTCGACAAACACGTGTTTCCCCGCCTTGATCGCCGCCTCGGCATACATCGGATGGAACTTCGACGCGCAGGCGATCAGCACCACGTCGACGCTGTCAATCACCTTCTGATAACCGTCGAAATCGGTGAAGCAATGGTCGTCGTCGACCATCACTTGATCGGGACTCGCTTGCTGGAGAATCTTGCGACGGTTCTGCAGGCGGTCCTCGAAAACGTCGTACATCGCCACCAGTTTGACATGCGGCCCAGCCTTAAGGCTCTCCGCCGCTGCACCCGAGCATCGCCCGCCGCAGCCGATCATGCCGATCTTGACCGTTTCATCACCCGCCGCGTGGGCACCTTGAGCAATCGACAGCCCGCCGACGGCCGCCGCCGAGGCCGCCGACGCCTTGAGGAAATCGCGCCGTGTTGCACGGGACTTTTCGGGTTGATTCGGGGTCACCATCGTATGTTCTCCTTGTCTGCTAAGACTTGTTTGCCGAAACCGCTGAGCTCGAAGACCATTTGCGATTCGTCGAAGAAGACCGTCGGTTGGGGAGGTAGAATCGCAGCATGACGATGATAACCCATGCCCCCCTGCGATGCAACGTACTGGACAGCGGGAGTGCGCCAGCCGGGCGGCGGCGGCAGCTTAGAGAATCAGCATGGCGTCGCCGTAGCTGAAAAAACGGTATTCCTCGCGAATCGCCTCTTCATAGGCCCGTTTGGTCAACTCCTCTCCGCCGAACGTGCGGGCCAGCACCAGCAGAGTGGTTCGGGGCAAGTGGAAGTTGGTTAAAAGGACATCGGTCGCTCGGAACTGATAGGGGGGGCGAATGAACAGATTGGTCCAACCGCAAAACGGCTTGGGAGTGCCATCGGCGGCCGCGGTCTCCAACAGCCGGACACACGTGGTTCCCACGGCCACCACGCGCCCGCCACGCTCTCGGCATGCGGCGATCCGTTGGACGCATGCCTCCGCGACCCCCCCCCATTCGGCGTGCATCTCATGGTCGGCCAGCGACTCGGTGGCAATCGGCCGGAAGGTCCCGGAACCGACGTGCAGCGTCAGGCGGCAGATGGTGAACCCCATTCGCTCCATCTGGCCCATCAAGGCCTTGGTGAAGTGCAAGCCCGCCGTGGGCGCCGCGATTGCCCCAGGCTTGTCGGCGAACACGGTCTGATAGTCTTCCTGGTCCGACTCAACCATCTCGCCTTTGCGGATGTATGGTGGTAATGGGACGCGACCCACCCGCTCAAGCAGGGAAAGCGGCTCCCCTGCCGTGTCCGGCCGGGCAATCCAACTCCCGTCTGCCTGCTTGGCTGCCAGGGTCAGTCGCAAGTCATCTTCACCTCGCCTGTTCTGCAGCGTAATGGACTCGCCCGGGACGAGTCTTCCCCGTGTTTTACACATCAATCGCCAGAAACCATGAGGGTCAGCTTCCAGGAACAGGGCCTCCCAGCGGCCCTTGGTTCCGGTTCGGTAGCCCACCAGCCGGGCAGGAACGACCCGAGTGTCATTGACGACCAGACAGTCCTCCGGCCGGAGGATTTCGGGCAAGTCGCGGATGTGTCTATGGAGCAGGGAGCCGCTCTGACGGTCTACGATCATCAACCGCGCATCGCTCCGGCACGCCGTCGGACTCTGCGCAATCAGGTGCTGCGGCAGTGCGTAGTCATATTGGGCAACTTCGCACATCGCCTTGCACTCGATGAAATCTGAATACTTACCCAACAGAGACGGGGTTGACCACGCCGAGACCAGCCGCGGAAGCCAGAAACTGAGCTTTACCTCCGGGCTGCCTAGGAGTATAAGCCTGCGGCCTTGGAGAGGGCAGGGGCTCCGTCGGCCAAATTCTCTCCGGATCGGAAAAAAATATCGCCAACCACTTGCGCCACGGCCGGATGCTGGAAGTCGTTTGCTGGTTGGGGAGTAGGAATAATCGCCGTTGCGAAGCCCAAAAGGGCCCTCGAAAAGCCGACTTGACGCAGCTGCTGATCTGGTTATGCTTGGTGCGTATTGGGGTTTTGTGGGGATCTGTGGTGAAACATGTTTCTGACAGGCACCTTCGGCCGCTCGATTGACGAGAAGCTGCGAGTGGCAATCCCCAAGCGGCTGCGGACTGCAATCGATATCGCCAAAAGTGGGGTCCTGTATGTGGCCCCGGGAACCGACGGATCGTTGTCGTTATACACGGAGGAATCCTTCTCACAGTTGGCCGACCGACTGGCCCGCGTGTCGCCGACACGGCAAGACGTTCGAGCATACACGCGAATGTTCTACGCCCGGGCTCAACGAGTGGATGTGGACGCACAGGGCCGTGTGCGAGTTCCCCAGGAGTTGGCCGAATTGGCCGGGCTGGAGCAGGAGGTTGTGCTGCTGGGCGTCCAAGACCACGTGGAGCTTTGGTCGGCCGAACGTTGGCGGTCGTACCTGAACGAGAAACAACCACACTACGACGAAGTGGCCGAGACAGCGTTGGGCGGCCCCAACTCGCCATGAGCCCGGGGCAGATCGGCGTCATCTCGCGAAACCCGATCCAACCAGATCGAAAGGAAATACGAAGGACTGTCCGTCCGATTGTTCGCCACGCATGAGAACGGTAGCGCCGGTTGACGGCCACCGGCCGGCGCTTCGCCTTGGCCGCCTGGGCGGTGAAGTCGGTTCTCATGGGTACGGGGGAACGGATGCCTCCCGGCTGCGAAATGCGGAACCGCTGGTCGCCTTTGCCGGCGATGGGCCGCGAGCACTCGACCTCACATGGATACAAGGACGTATCTGAGGTGGAGTGTTTTTCGGATCGCCGGGCTGGCAGCGAATCACCTTCCCCTCTGATTTGAACTTGTCCGCAGCTTCCCGCGCTGCACGAAGACTGCCGGCGTCCTTCCCGCACGTGCCGGCCTAACAAGACCGATCCTAAAGGTCCATGACCGAAATGCCTTCGGCCCACGTGCCCGTCATGTTGGATCAGGTCGTCCACTGGCTCAACCCGCACGGTGGCATGACACTCGTGGACGGGACCTTGGGAGGCGGAGGACACACGCGGGCACTGGCTCAGCGGTTGGGGCCACAAGGACTGGTGATCGCGCTTGATCGCGATCCGCTGGCCATCGCGGCCGCCGAGTGCGAGCTGTCGGGCTTGTCCGTGACGTTGGCCCATGCCAACTTCTGCGACTTGCCCGAGGTGCTGGCACAACTGGAGGTTCCGACCATCGACGGTATCGTGATGGACCTGGGCATCTCGAGCGACCAACTGGCCGACGAGGAGCGAGGATTCAGCTTTTCGAGCGAAGGGCCGTTGGACCTGCGGTTTGACCCTGGCCGCGGCGAACCGGCCCGCCGATTGGTGAACCGGCTGAGCGTGGAGGGTCTGGCCACGTTGATCTATCAATACGGCGAGGAACGGTACAGCCGGCGAATTGCCCGGGCAATCGTGGCGCGACGTCGCAAGAAGCCGATCGAGACGGCGGCGGAGTTGGCCGCATTGATACGGCGATGCGTTCCTCGCTCGCACGGTGGTCACCGGATCGATCCGGCAACGCGCACGTTTCAAGCTTTGCGGATCGCTGTGAACGAGGAGTTGAAATCGCTGGAAGTCGCTTTGCGGCGGGTCCCCGGCTGCCTTCGGCCCGGGGCGCCGATGGCTATTATCAGCTTCCACTCGTTGGAGGACCGCCGGGTGAAGGAGGCCTTTCGCGACGACCCGCGACTTCGCGTGCTGACCCCTAGGCCGCTTCGCCCGGACGAGACCGAAACAGCCCGGAACCCCCGGGCCCGAAGTGCAAAACTACGCGTCGCTGCCCGTGTTGCCAGCCCGGGCAGCGACGGCGCGTGAGCATACCATCCTTATCTTTTGAGCAAGGAGGCAAGACATGGGTAAGGAAGTCAAAATCGGCGTGGGGGTCATCTTGATCCTGTTGATCACTTTCGGCGTGGTCTTGGCCCGACGTTTGGGTGGGGCAGACGACTCGGCGGCAACGGCGGCGTCAAATGGCGAGAATCGGGAAACGCCCCAGCCGGACGATAGTCCGGCCGCCGGCGACACCACGCCGACGATCGCAGCCGGAGGCAAACCCACCGTGCTGGAACCCAAGACGGATTCGAGCAGAACACCGGCCCCAACGTCGAATGCGACGGGAGGTTGGGGCGCAGTCCCCACCACAGACCAGATGCAGCAGGTCGCCACGGCGGATTCGACCACGGCACCGCCGGCCTGGGAGATGCCCAACCCGCCCACACCGATTCAAAACGACCCCTACCAAAACTACAGCCTTCCTCCACAACCCGCCTCGTCCTTGGCGGGCCAACAGGCTCCCGGCGCGGCTGCGGCCAGTTCCACGGGCGGCCCCAACGACGCGTTCCAGCACCGGACCCAGCAGCTGGCGGGTAGCAGCGTGCCACAGGCTCAAGGGACCAGTGCGTTGCGGGTACTGGCGACACCTGGGCCGTCATCATTGGAGCCTGATGCCAGAGAATACGGTCCCCCAAGTCCGGGCTCCTACGCGGAGAACAACCTGAGCCAGCCGTCCTCCACATACCGCCAGACCTCTCGCTACCAGTATTCGACCGCTCCACAAACTCCCTTGTCCCAAAACACGACGGTGCCGGACACACAGACGCTCTCCGATTCGGCCTATGGCGCCGATACCGCCGTGACGATGCAGCAGGCTCGCACCGAAAACGGCGAGTACGAGGTCCAGCCGAATGACAACTACTGGGTGATCTCGAAGAAGCTGTACGGCTCCGAGGCCTATTTCAAGGCGTTGGCCGAGCACAACCGCGCCCACGTGCCCAAAGAAGACCGGCTTCAAGTGGGCGACGTGATTTCGGCTCCCGACTTGGTGGAATTGGAGGCCTCCTATCCGTTGTTGTGCCCCAAGCCGGATCGCCGTGAGGTACTTCGAAATCGTGCGATGTCGGCTAGCACACGAGCACCCTATGCTGGCGGGCGGATCTACGTGGTCGAAGAAGGCGACACCTTGTTTGACATCGCGCGATATGAGTTGGGCAAGGCATCGCGGTGGGCAGAGGTCCATGCCCTCAATCGCGACGTCCTGGGGAACGACTACGACTATCTCGTGCCCGGCACGGAACTCGTCTTGCCCGACAGTGGGCGGTCACCCGATCCAGTGACCAGCCACCCGACCAACAGATTCTACCAGCGGTAGGCCGGTTAGCGGTAGGCCGGTTGGCTGGCGTACCAGAACATCCTCGGATGTTGGGCGGCTACGACTTGTGCTGACGGTTCCATTCTCCAGATTGCGCAACATCCAGGCGAGTGTGCCTGTCCACCGGTCGTTTTCGGGTCGCGCCCCACCCTCGCGCCTTGCCCTGTTTTCCAGAATCGGCATGCTAAGAATCATCTCGGGTGGTCAAACCGGTGTGGATCGCGGAGCGCTCGACGCGGCGATCGCACTGGGGATTCCATACGGTGGATGGTGCCCGCGCGGAAGGCTCGCTGAAGACGGACAGATCCCCAAGCGATACCGGCTCACCGAGACCGATTCGCCGGCGTATCGCGTTCGCACCAAGCAGAACGTGCTCGATTCCGACGCCACGCTGGTTCTCTGTCGCGGCCGTCCTCGCGGCGGCACCGAGTTGACAATCCGCCTGGCCGAGCGCTACGAGCGACCGCACCGGATCGTGGACCTCAATCGCCCGGTATCGCCCCGCGAGATATCCGATTGGCTGAAATCCGAACGGGTAAGAATACTGAACATCGCCGGCCCCCGAGAAAGCCAGTGCCCGGGAATTGCGGTCCAGACCCAAGAGTTTCTCGGAGCGGTGTTTGCGGGGCTTTCGGAACAGACGTGACTTGTCCGCTCCCGCGCCGTGGTTGAGTCGACGTGAGACGCTCCCAAGTCCGGGATGCGCTGACCGGTCCAAGAACCTCCGATAATCCGATAACGAGGTAGTGCGACTATTGATGTCTGCACTACATGCGATCAAGGCCGACCAACGGGAGGCCGGAAAAAACCTGGCTCCCGTTGGTCGCCCTCGCGCGTTGACCGTGCCAAGGTCAACCAATGTTCTTCATCACGCCCTGCGGCGCCGACGGCGGATGGCCAACGCCAGCAGGCCGGCCAGGCCGGTGGCCAGCAGGGCCAGCGTCCCCGGCTCCGGCACGATGATCAATTTGGCCTCGTAGGTGCCGTTGGCGCCGTCGATCGTGTACGTCATGTACAAGTCCT
>JAFGRD010000097.1 GCA_016935315.1 Pirellulales bacterium | reverse complement strand
CAGTTGCCCTCGGCTAGCAGTTCCCCCTGTCAGGGTCTGCAGAGGACTTCCACCTCCAAGTTACAGGACATGCTGGGCACACAGAAACCTCACAGGGCAGCCCGGGCGGCCGAGTTGCCCTGTCGAGGAGAGAGATATCCACTGGGCCCGGTTGGGGAGCCGAGCTACCAGGGACCGCGTAAGTAATACACGCCGAACTGATCGGTGTCGCTCGGCCAGCGTGGCGTTGGTCGGAACATCCCGCGATCGTACGAGACGGGCCCGGGCCAACTCCGCCCGAATTGCGAGCAGATAGGGGTGACGCGGGTGTTGCCCACGCCCCAGCCCCAATGGACTTGGTTCTCGGCGTTGGGTGGCACGACCAGCGCCACGGGCATGCCCCACGCCACATGATAGTAGTCGCCGTGCCAGGATTCGTATTGTCCGTGCCGGCAGGCACAGCGTTCCACGGCCATGGTCGCGTCGACCAGGCCCGCGGCCGTCAGAGCCGCGGCCGTGACCGCTATCAGCAAGAAAGCTCTCATGATTGCCAGCTCCTATGTGTCGGTGTGGGACCGTCTATTTCCAGATCACCATGGTTTGTGTCCAGCCGCTTCCCGGATTGTAGCGGCTGTAAACCCGGTGGTGTCGGTAGAGGAACTCGTGTGGCATCAACGGCTGGTAAGTGACATACGTGTGGCCGACCAGCGGCGGCGTGGGCCGTGGGCTGAGGTACAACTGGGTCGCCACGCCCCCGTAACTGTCCGACGGCACGTAGTAGTTGTAGAACAGGTCGGGCGCCGTGCGGTGGCGACCCGCGGCTTGGGCCAGCGGCGCCCCGTCAGGGGCGAACCCCCAAGCGGTCACGACCGCGATCACGGCGATCATCAGTAGCACTGGTTTGCGGACCATCCTCGGGCTCCTCCATGGTCGGGAGAGGTGTTTTCAAACAGACTCGCACGGCCCGGGGGAGCTTCCAGCCCCGCCGCCACCGGTCGGGAGGCGGCGCCAAGGGACCGGGTCATTCCCGGAATCACGCAAGCCCATTCGGGTAGGATTCGTACGAGGCGAGACGCCCCGCGGTGTGTTAGCGTCCTCAATAAAAGTCTCGGCTTGTGGCGGTCTTGCGGGTGAATCTTTGTGTGCGGGAAGTGGCAGAGATACGAAATATGCCGAAGCGCCCGAGAAAACCGGGTGGAGGGGACTCGGGACAATCGTTATAATCCCTGCGATCTGGACCCGGGCGGGGTACGCGGGCGGCTCTGACGTTTGCGGACGGGTCCACCATTCCCCCCATAAGTAGCTTGCATCGCGCGGAATTCGATCCCAGGGAGTTCATAGATTGGCGACCACCAGGACTCGACCAGCCAAAACCGCCATCACCGGCAGAAAGCGAAAGGTCTCGGTTTCCGGCAACAACGGCGCCCCGCCACGTCGCCGTCGAGCCACGGCCAAGTCGATGGCCGCCAGCCAACGCGACATCTCCGTCAGCGAGTTCTTCGCCAAGAACCGCCATCTGTTGGGATTCGACAATCCCCGAAAGGCGCTGTTGACGACCGTCAAGGAGGCCGTCGACAACGCCATCGACGCCTGCGAAGAGGCGGGCATCCTGCCGGAGATCTGGATCCACATCCAGCGCAACGGCCAGGGGCCCAACCGCTACAAGGTCGGTGTCCAGGATAACGGGCCCGGCATCCTCAAAAAGCAGATCCCCCTGATCTTCGGGAAGCTGCTCTACGGGTCGAAGTTCCACCGCCTGCGGATGAGCCGGGGCCAACAGGGGATCGGTATCAGTGCGGCGGGAATGTATGGGCTGCTGACCACCGGCAAGCCGGTCACGATCATGTCGAAGGTCTCGGTGCGCAAACCGGCCCACTACTACGAAATCCAGATCGACACCAAACACAACCGGCCCGAGATCGTCAACGGACGCGGCGAAGGCGTGGTCGTGTCGCCGGGGGCCGCCGGAGCGAAAGCCATCGAGAAGCACGGCATCGAGTGGATCGACGCAAACCATGGCACGCGCGTGACCATCGAGCTGGAGGCCAAGTATCAGCGCGGTCGCGGAAGCGTCGACGAGTATCTCGAGCAAACGGCCATTGCCAACCCGCACGTGGCCATCCACTACGAAGACCCCGACGGCAACCAGAGACACTACCCGGCCGTTACCGACACCTTGCCGCCCGAGCCGAGAGAAATCAAGCCGCATCCCTACGGCATCGAGTTGGGAATGCTGGTCGGGATGCTCAAGAACACCAAGGAGCCCACGATCACGCAGTTCCTGACCAGGTCCTTTTCGCGGGTCAGTCCGGCGGTGGCGCGGCGGATCTGCGAAGGCGCCGGCGTCAGCCCGCGGGCGAGGACGAAGAAGATCGGCCGTCACGAGGCCGACTTGGTCTACCAGGCCATCCAGAAGACGAAGATCTCGAACCCCTCGACCGACTGCATCGCCCCGATCGGCGAGGAGCTGATCCTGAAGGGATTGCACCAGATCGTGCCCGGTGAATTCTACGCGGCGGCCACGCGACCGCCCGCCGTCTATCGCGGCAACCCCTTCCAGATCGAGGTCGGCCTGGCATACGGCGGCGGCTCCACGGCCCACCGCGTCTCGCGCGAAGCGCTGGTCGAGATGCTCGAGCAGAGCGATGCGCGAACGCTCCGCCAGTTTCTAGCCACGACCTTCGACGGGCTGGGAACCGAGGCGGCCGACAGAATCCTCAAAGAAGCACGCGCCAAGACGCGGATCTCGCCAGGCAAGCTTCGTGAGAAGGACGTCAACCGCCTCCACGAAGCCATGCGGAACGTCAACATCCACGACGGGCAGACGATGAACGTGCTTCGCTACGCCAACCGCGTGCCGCTGCAATTCCAGGCCGGAGGGTGTACGATCACACAGACCGTGATGACGACCAACTGGCGGGCGTACGGGTTGAGCCAGTCGCGCGGGCAGTTGCCTCGCGGCCCGGTCACCGTGATGGTCCACATGGCCAGCGTTTGGGTCCCCTTCACGAGCGAATCGAAGGAGGCGGTGGCCGGCTATCCGGAGATCCAGAAAGAGCTGCGGCTGGCCCTGCAATCGGTCGGACGCAAGCTGGGGATGTATCTGCGGCGTCGCAGGAAGGTCAAACATGAAGGCGAGCGGCGGAACACCTTCTTGCGCTATCTGGGCGAAGTGGCCGGCGCCGTTCATCGAATCAACGGCTCTGACCGTGACGAACTCTACGCACAGCTTCTATTGGTCGCCAAGAAGAAGACCTCCGAAGCGGACGTCAAACTCGACGACCGCGGCCGGCCCGTCGACGAGCCAGAGCTGGATCTGGGCAAGAACGTGCTGATTGTCGACCCGGAGGAGCGAGCGCGGCAGGTGGCTCTTCCGCAAGGCGGAGGAGAGGAAGGAGCCACGGATGAACGCAGATAGATGCAGATGACCGGCGACGTCGCGCAGTCGAAGCATCCGACAACGTGCATTTCGCCCTTGGTTTGAACTGTCCCGCACTTTTTGAAAAAAACGGCACTTCGGACTCCCCGAGATCCCAATCAAACGATTCGTCAACCGATTTCACCTCGTCACCGTATTGCGAAGCGTCCCGGTTCCCGCTGAAACCCTCTCGTAACAGCCGCTCTGATTCGTCCGTGTTCACCCGTGCCCCTCCGTGGTTTCAATCCCCCGCTGCATCATGGCCAAGAAGAAGGCGTCCCGGCGAAAACTCTCTCCCGTCACCCAGCGTGCCCCCATGAAGGCAAAACTGACGCCCCGCGACAAACGCACGCTGAGCCAGTTGACCGGTCTGGCCGACGGCGTGGTCGTCGCGGCCAGGCAACGTCGCGACCCGCACGTTGACATCCCTGCCCGTGCGCTCTCGAACGTCCGCTACAGCCCGCGGAAGAGGATCATCGAGATGGGCAAGAGAACCACGCGCCGGAAGCTGTTCGACCTTGCGCAGGCGAAGGCTTTCATGCAAACGATGCTCGTCGCTAGAGGCGTGAAGGACCTCATTGACCAAGGCAAGAGCAACAGCATCCGTGGCCTCTTCTATACCCTGCGAGGGAAGATCGCCGACACCAATGAGCACACGTTCGATCAGCAATCGGATTGTGATCCCATCATCGAAGACGTGGAAGTAACGCTGGCCAGCCTCCGCGAGGAGATGCACCTGTTTGCTGATCCCAAGGGTGCCATGGTGGGCAACATCGTGGTGACCGACAGCGGCGACGACATCGACTGCAGCCGAATGGGCTCCGGCGGGTACGCAATTCCCTCGATCGTTGAGCCGGATATCATGCAGTTCAAACAGTGCAATGCTCGATTCGTCTTGCACGTGGAAAAGGGAACCGTTTGGCAGCGTTTCAATGAAGATAAGTTCTGGCGAAAGCACAACTGTATTCTCACGCATGGTGGCGGGCAGCCGCCTCGCGGCGTGCGACGTCTCTTGCATCGGCTGCACCACGAGCTCAAGCTGCCCGTCTACTGCTTGCTTGACAACGATCCTTGGGGATATTACATCTATAGTGTGATCAAGCAGGGCTCGATCAATCTTGCGTTCGAGTCAACGCGCATGGCCATTCCCGATGCGAGATTTCTCGGGATACGCAGCATTGACTTCGAGCGCTGCGGCCTGTCGGATAGCGTGAAGATCGACCTCAACGACACCGACCGCAAGCGGGCCCGGCAAATCGCCAGCTACCCCTGGTTCGCCCACAAGAAGCCCTGGCAAAGAGAGATCAAGAAGCTGCTGGACAACGGCTTCAAGCTCGAAGTGGAAGCCCTGATCAGCAAAGACATCAGCTATGTGACCGAGGAGTACACGCCGGCACGGCTGAAGAACAAGGATTGGCTCGACTGAGTCGTCCGCGGTTGATCCGACGGCGTCACGAACCCGGCATGGGCCTAAGCCCCCTAGGCACGTCGGGGACCAGAACCTGTCCGTCGGGCCCAAGATCGCTGGTCGCCGAGGTCAACGCTAAACGTCGCCATTCGATGTCCTGAGGCTGTGCGCCAGCGGCGATGCTCAGCACCACGCGGGCCTCGCGCCCGCGGTACGCTTGAAGGTCCCAGCGGACAATCAGCCCCCGGTCGATCAGGAACGGATATCTCCGATACTTGTAGCGGGTGCGGGTGCGTTGGTCCATCACGGCCTCTTGCACCGCCGGCGCGATCACCGTGCCGTCGACGCGCAACTCGATTCGGTCGGGCGGAATGCCTTCGGCCGGCGCGACGTTCAACTCGATGAGGTCGTTGGCATACGATACAGGCGAGATCGTGCGGACGAGCACGATTGGCGTGGCTGGCTGGCTGCGGACGATCGGCACCCAGCGGCTAAGAGCCTCGTCCCAGGTGGCCGAAAGGGCCAGGCGCTCGGTCAATGCGTCTGCCGGCGTCCAGCCTTTCCATCCCGGAACGAAGCGACACACCATCTCTTGTCGCTGCTGCGGATCGCCGCCGGGCCGCTCGATGGACAACATCGGCAGCAGCCAGTCGACATGGTCGCGCACATCGAAGGGATCGGCGCCCGCGGGCCGGCCGTCATGGGCAAACTCGGTGACCAACACCAGCCGCTCGGCTCCGCGGACGTCGAGCGGGCCGACGCGGAGGGGATCGCTTGCGCCTTGCAGGAACCCGCTGGCGTAGAGAGGCTCGCCGGAAGTGTCGTTGCGATAGATCACCACCTTGGCGCAGCCCCCGTCACCGGTGCGGTCGTCGAGACCCACGATCGTGCGGAACAGCCTCGCCTCCGGCGGCATCTCGAAGGCGATCTCGCTGTGGCTGTGCGTGCCCAGCCCCAAGGCGACCGTCATCTGGCCGCTTTGCAGGGGCTCGCCCAGAACGTTCCGATTGCGTTGCCACGGCCAATAGTGCAGGCCGCGTTGCGTGGCCGTCAACTGGGCCGGCAACAGCGACAGCGGCACCTCGTCGGCCGTCCGATAGCTCCGCCGGCAGACAGCGTCGGCCGGCAAGATCAGCGGACTGAGCGACCAACTCGGCTGAAGGTAGATCTGCCGCGGGGGCGGAGTCCGACTGCTTCTGGCGGGTTGCTGGATCGACCGATCGAGGGCGACGCGGGTCATTGTGCGGCGGTAAGTCAGCACCGCTCCGTCGACGGTCTCCAGCCGGCCGATAAGGCTTTCACCCTCAAGCGGCGGATAACGCGCGTCGTCGAGCACGGCGTCCAGCAGGTTGACCTTGGAGACACGGAGTTCCGCGATCTGCGCGAATCGCGCGGTGACGATGCCATCGGCCGTCAGCACACGGACGCCCTCTTCGGTCCAACGCAGGGCCGCGGCGACCGCCGTCTTACCGTCGGCCAGCACCAGCGCGGCCGGTTCGCACTCGGCCGCCGCGGGGCGGCCGGAAACAATCCACCACACGCGATCCGCCCGCACGGCCAGTCCGTTCGGGTCGGGCGTGCGCAGGGTCCCGCGCGGGACCAGCAGCAACCGCTCCGGCAGGCCGTCTTGCGGTGAGCCGGGCAGCCACCGCCGCACCGTGCCGGGGACCACGTCGCCGTTGGCCATCTGAACGTAGGCCTCCGGCGGCGAAGACTTCAGCGTGGTGTCGCAGAGCACACGGATCGGGTTGGCCGGATCGAAGAGACGGCGGTCGGCCAGCACGGTCTCGTTGTCCCAGGATGTCCCGGTGGAAAACATCTCGGCCGTGACCTGCGCGCCGTCGCGAAACAGAGCCCAGTACCTCGGTTCCGCATGCGCCGGCCGCGCCGCGGCGGCAACCGCCAACGCCAAGATCGTCGCCCGTGCGGATCCCGGAAGAGCCATGAGGGTCCCCTTGGCTGCGGTGGAAGTAGTTGGAATGACGCCACTTGGCCTTGGCCGGACTTGGGTGGCCTGCGATCCGCGGCCCGACAATTTCAATTATACCAAGATCGGGCGGTGCCAGAGGGGACACGGCCGCTCCTGTGGACACCCGCGCAGTCCATGCAGGAGGGCGCCCCCTACCGCGGGGCGTGTCGACATGCACGGCACAGTGTGGTAAAAGCAACTGGCGCGGTGACCGGCGCCCCGAGGACTCGCAAGAGAACAAGTTGGGCATCCCTGCGAGTCCCCAGCATGCCCCTGGCCTCAGGAAGCAGGTACGTTGCGATGCGGTGGTTTGGCTTGCCGATGGCGGCGTGGGCGTTTCTGGCTGCGGCAATGGTCGGCGGTGGCAGGGCGCGGGGGGAGGCCGAGCCGGCGGCCGACAACCATGCGGTGGTCGCCACGGTCGACAACGAACCGATCACCGCCGGCGAAGTGGATCGGTGGTTCCAGAGGGTCACGCGGGGGCAAGACGTCAACCCGGCCGCCGTGCCGTTACTGAGGGCGCAGGTGCTTTCGGAAATCGTCGACCGACGCCTGGTGTTGGCTTACGCCCGCCGGATGCAGTCGGGGGCGACCTCGACCGAAGTCGAGTCGGAGTTGGACTCGCTGAAATCGAGACTGGCCGCCCAGCAACGTTCCCTGAACGATCTGCTCGCGGAACGCTCGATCACGGAGGCCGACTTGCGGCGGCAAATCACGTGGAAGCTGACGTGGAAGGAGTATCTTCAGCGCTACCTTACCGAGAAGCGTCTCACCGAGTTCTTTCATGCCCATCGCCGCGAGTTTGACGGCACGACCATGTCGGTCAGTCATCTTCTCTTGCGGCCGGAAGCGGACGCCGGCCCGCGGGCGATGGCTGCCTTAGTCGAGAAGGCCCGGGCAATCCGCGAGTCGATCGTTTCGGGCAAGATGTCTTTTGGCGAGGCGGCGCGGGAGTATTCGGCCGGCCCCAGCGCCGCCGCCGGTGGGCTGTTGGGGCCGATCGATCGGCGCGGTTCGATGGTCGAATCATTCTCTCGGGCGGCCTTCGGCCTGGAGGTGGGCCAGGTGAGCGAGCCGGTGCGAACGCGCTTCGGCGTACATCTGATTCACTGCGCCGAGATCCAGCCGGGCAGCAAACAACCTGCCGAGGTCCGCAAGCAACTCGAAGAAGCACTGGCCCGGGAACTGCTCGAGCGGCTGGCCCGACTGCAGCAGACGCAGACTCCTGTCAGTTATACGGGGGAGGCCCCCTATTTCAGGCCAGGCACACGGGAGCTGGTCGTACCGTGACGCCCCGCCAGCGAGCCGCCTGCATGTGGAGCGACCTACGCCCCGCAGCGGAACGCCACAAAGGTCAGGTCGTCCGGTTTGCAGGGCTGACCTTCTTCGGCGGTTTCCATGCGGCGGCGGCAGTCGGCCACCAGCGTGCGCATCACGCGCTTCAGTGGCCCCTTGCGAATCCGCTCGATGATCTCCTCGATGTGCAGATTGTCGAACAGTCCGTCGGTGGCCAGCAACAGCGTGTCGTATCTGGCCATTTCGATGGTGGAGCCGACTTCGATCCGCATGTCGGGTGTGCCGAGGATATTGGAGACGACGTGTCGCTCTTCGTGGTGCATGGCCTCTGACGCATCAAGCATGCCGGCCTCGACCGCGTAGCCGACCGGAGAATGGGAGACCGTCTGCAGCTTGATCTTTCCCCGCTGGCCGGCCACCAGGATCATCGAATCGCCCACGTGATAGGGGCGGACGGTGCGGCCTTGGATTTCGGCCACGGCCAAGGTGGTGGCGGCCCCGATACCCAACTCGGTGACCGCGCGGTTGGCGTTCTCGATGCCGTTGAGGATGGCCGTCCGGAGCGTCGCCTCCTCGGTGGGGGTCTGTTCGATCGAAGCGATCAGCTCACGAACCGCCAGTGTCGAGGCCTGCTCGCCGGCGGGAGAACCGCCCAGCCCGTCGGCCACCACCAGGATTCCCGCTTGACCGTCGAAGTCGATGATTGCGGCCGAGTCTTCGTTGGGGGTCTGCTTGTCGAGGGCGCGGGCCGAGAAGACGGCAGATTTCCCCCCCATGATGGGCAGGATGTCGCCTTCGGACATGTTGAGTTGGAAGAAGCGGTGGACGTTCATATAGAGTCTATCGACCGGCGGCGAGACGATGTCTCTGCCATTATGCCCTGGCGAATGGGGGCAACGCCACCTTCCTTTAGGCCGTCCGTCGGGGCTCCCAGATGCGGATGGCGGCCCGCCGACGTGCAGAGAAGCCACGAGAGTCAACGGCGTCTCCAGCCAGGGTGCCACAGAAGAGCAGAGCCGCCGCGAGCCCTTCATCTTTCCTGTATGCCCAACTTGTTTGCTGGCAGGCTCTTAGGCTGGTTGGGTCGGGTGGTCGGCCGTCTTGATCCGCTCCCTTCTTCTGGCGGCCAACTCCCAGATGGCCGCGCCCAGGACGATTCCGGCCAAGTCGCAGAACCAATCACTCCATTGGGGGGTTCTTCCCAGGACGAACCGTTGCAGTAGTTCGGTAGACCCGCTGTAGACGAGAAGCACCAGGAAGACGAGCCACCACGGCCAACGCCAGTCGGCCGCCAAGGCCAGCAGCGCGAGGATGAGGAAACTGATCAGATGGGCGAGCCAGTCCAGATTGTCCAGCAGCCCGAGATCGAAGCCGATGACGTAGCGTGGTGCACGGCTCAGCAGCAGCACGGTCAACGCGAGCAAGTAGGCGACGAATAATGTTCTCATGACTCCTCAAGTATCAGGGCGCTCAGTGACCGCATGGGTGGTTTGCACCCGATGTGCTGAAAACTGCTATCGACACGACGCCCCCGGTTCGAGTACCTTTCCGCGCCCGAAACGGTCAGTGAACCGTGCGGACCATCGGCGGTCAAGGGACCGTCTGCGCGAACGTGGCCGATATGGGTTGTCCCTGCCCATCCGACCACGGATCCAGGTCGCGCTTACCGCCTACGGTTCGGTTCTACTGCCGACGCCGACATACGGGCGGCAACGGCCGCGGCCTATTGTAGTGCGTTCGCGAGGTGGGGCCAAGGATGCGACGATTCGCTCTGCCGCCAGGAGCCCATTGGCACCCGCACGTTCGACTGGGCTTTCCCGCAGATCGTGGGGTCGAATTGCAGAAAGGCTTGTAGTCTCTTGAACACACCAACTGCTGCTGGGCGATTCGGGCCGACGGCGTCGATTGACGCATCAGGACGCTCCTTCGCGTGCCTGGAAATCCTCGTCGCGGTTGCCCTGATGCTGTTCGCGGTTGCCGGCTGCGCCCGGATCGAGACGCGCACTCCGGACAGTCTTCCCATCGAGTGGGAGCCTGAGCCGGTCGTGAACCCCTTGACGCTGGACATTTCGCCCTTTGCCGGGCCCCCGGTCGATCTCGAGTTGATCGACGTCGGTGACGTCCTGGAAATCGAATTGGCGGCCGGCCTGGACACGGAAGCGGCTGCGAAGTTCCGGATCCGGGTGGGAGAAGACGGCCAGGCCATATTGCCCGAAATCGGTCCGGTTCCCTTGGCCGGATTGCGCACGGTCGAAGCCGGACGGCAGATCGCAACCATGGCCCAGCAGCGAGAAATCTACCGCCAGCCTTCGGTGACCGTGACTCGGGAAAGCCGGCTGGAGAACACGGTTCGGGTGGTTGGGGCCGTAAGGCAAGCACGCGTTGTCGGGGGAGTGAGGCAGGAGATCGTTCACCAGATTCCCTTCCGCGCGAGCTACCTGAAAGCGGCTATCGATACGGCGGGGGGGTTGGCAGAGAACGCCGGCACGCAAGTCACGCTTTGGCGGCCGTCGGCGCCGCCGGGCGAACCCCAGGTCGTGGTGATTGATTTGAACGACCCGACCGACCGCGGCCGTGGCAGCCCCTATCTCTGCGACGGCAGCGTGGTGACAGTGGAAGAACGTCCCCCACGGCCCGTCGAGGTCGTGGGCCTGGTCAACGAGCCGGGGCCGATCGACTATCCGATCGTTCACGGGCTTCGCCTAGACGGCGCGATCGGCATGGCGGGGGGAGAATCTTCCAAGGTGGCAAGCGACGTGATCGTCACGCGCCGGGCCCCGGATGGCACGGTCCTCGGCAACATCAAGCTCAGTCTCTATGACGAATCCCACAAGAACTTCCCCTTGGCCCCCGGCGACATCGTCCGCGTGAAACAGACCCCGGCAACGTGGGGCGAAGACGTGGTGCGCACGTTTGTGCGTGTCACTCTGGGTTCACCGTTGAATCTCTAGTAAGCCGAGTTCTTGAAGGGCCGGTTCGAAGCATTTCATCAGCAGGCAAGGTTGTCACCCGCATGACCGAACAGTTGCCCAGCCCACACGCCGCCACCGAAACGCTGGATGAGATTCACCCCATTCAGTCGATCTTGCGGTTTCTGCGCACCCTGAGATACCGTAAAGGGGTCATGATTGTGGCGTTGGCGGTCAGCGGGCTGCTGGGAGGGCTGTACTACGCCACGGCGGTCCGCGTGTACCAGTCGGACGCCGAGATCGAGGTGATCCAAAAGGACGCACCGGGAGAGCTGGGGCTGACCGGGGGCCGCGAGGCCCAAGACCGGATGGAGACTCACCGGCACGTGGTCCTCAGCAAGAAGGTCGTGTCCGACGCCGTCCAGAGGCTGAAGAAGGAGGCGGCGGATGGCAATCTGCAACGTGAGTGGCTGATCGACCTACGCGACGTCCCCCCGGAAGAGCACATTGCCACCATCCAGGACAATCTTGCGGCAAGCGTGAAACGCAAGACCAGCATCATGACGGTCAGCTACCACTCGAAATCGCCGGTGGCGGCCCAGGCCGTTGTCCGCTGCCTGGTAAACGCCTACGAGAACCACGTCAAGGAATCCTATGCCAACGAGGTCCTCAGCCTGCGTCAACGGCTCGCCGAGGAGTTGGACAAAATCGAGCAGGAGATGTGCACCAAGCAGGACCACTTGACGGCCGTCCGATTGCGGGCCAGGGAGCTGTTCTTCCGGGAAGGCAAAGACGGGGCCAACATCCTGATCAAGAAAGTGTTGATGCTCGACGGGCAGCTCATGGCGGCTCAGGATCGTGTCCGCAAGTCCCGGGTCCGCTGCAACGTCATTCGAGCGGCCGTCGAGCGGGGTGAAGATCTCTGGGAACACGCCTTGGATTTGGCCAATTCTCAGGGCGGGGAGCGATTGCGCGTCTGGATCGAGAACTGCCGCGTGGCGCCGGAAACGATCTCCCGAACCACGCAGACCCTCTTCGAGAACAGAGCGAAGCTGAAGGCGGACGAGCAGATCTACCTCCGCAATCACGACAGGATTCTCAAAACCAAGGCCCTGATCGCCGAGGCAGAGGACTTTCTGCGAAACGTGCGCCTGATTGAGAGCACGCGCTTACTCGCCTTGAGCAACGGGCAATTGGGCCCGATCCTGATCGACATGGCACAGAGACAACTCGATCGGGACGAAGCGGATGCGCGGGAGATCTATTTCAGCCGCGAAGACGCCGCCGGTCGGGCGATGCGATTGGTCGGCGAAATGGTGCAAGAGCGAACCTTGGAGGACGCCCTGGAGCGACTGAACAAGTCGTACGACGTCAAGAAGCTTCAGCTCGAAAACGTCAAGGACGTGCGGTTCGAGGCTGACAGCGTCGTGAAAACGAAGATTCTCAGCGATCCCGAAATCCAGCCCAAGCCGGTCTCGCCTCGCCTGCTCCTGGTGGCGTTGGTCTCCATTGTCCTCGGAATGGGCACCGGCATGGGAACGGTCTACATGCAGGACCTGATGGACGACCACTTCCGCTCGCCCGAGGAGTTGCGGATGCACTTGGGCTTGCCCGTGCTCACCATGGTTCGCAAGCTGGAGCCGCTGACGGGTCAGGGAATCGACTCGGTGCACGTCCACGTCCGTCCCAATGCCGTCGAAACCGAGGCGTTTCGGACGCTGCGCACCGCCCTGGCGCTCGCCGAAGGGGGCGTCCAGCGCCTAGTCGTTTCCAGCAGCGAGCCGGGGGACGGCAAGACGACGATCATTGCCAACCTGGCCACGGCCTACGCTCAGTCGGGCAAACGTACCTTGCTGATCGACGCCGACATGCGTCGTCCGGGATTGACGCCGATGCTCGATCTGCGCGGGCCGCAAGGGCTCTCCGTCGTCCTGCGCGAATCGTGCCCGATTGCTGAGGCTGTTCCGGCCAACCTCTGCTACTCGCTGGCCCCGAACCTGGACGTGCTGCCCGCCGGGCCGCGTCCCGTCAACCCCACCGAACTGCTGGCCAGCGATCGATTCTGCGAATTCCTCTCCTGGGCCGAGGCACATTACGACCAGATCCTCATCGACAGCCCGCCTGCCCTGGTCAGCGATACGGCCATCATCGGGCGGCTTGTCGACGGCATCCTGCTGGCCGTGCGGCCGGAGAAGAACCGGCGCCGCATCGTGATTCGCGCGGCCGAGAGCTTCTTCCTCCTGGGCATCCGAGTGCTTGGCGTGGTGGTCAATCATCTCAGCGCCGAAACGGGCGACGACTACTACGGCTATAGCTACGGCTACGGCTATGGTTACGGCTACGGCTACGGACACGACGACGATTCTCCGGAAACTGACGGCGAGCAGATGGAAGCAGGGGAAGAAGCCGGTGGGACGATCCGACCGTCCCGACGGGAGCTGCCGAGGGCCGCATGACCGTGTCTTCGGCAGCGGATCCCCTCCGAGGACTCGCAAGGTTTCCGCGAAAGTGAACAGCCATGGCAACACACGCCCCCAGCCACAGCCAATCCGGACGCTCGGTGCACCTCGATCCGCAGGTTCGCGGCCGTTCCTCGCTCGGCGAACAGGTCGGCGTGCTTTCGCTTCAGGCAGTCGACGCAGGTCTGGGTGCCGTGGTTTTCATCGTGCCGTTCCTCTTGGGAGGCCGGATCGCGTTGGGGCAACTCGTCCTGGTGGCCCTGTCGCTCTGGGTGGCCGTCTGCTGGTGCGTGCACCAATGCTGCACGGCCCGGCCGACATGGGTCCGCTCGCCGGTGACCCTGCTGGTTGTGGCGGCGCTGGGACTGGTCGGCCTGCAACTCGTTCCCGTGCCGGCTACGTTGCTGAATGCCCTGTCGCCGCACTTGTACGAGAGCCTGCCGCTGTGGGCCCCGGACTCCGGCGAGGCGACGACGTTCGGCGTATGGAACACGGTCTCGCTGGCGCCGACGGCCACGTGCGAGGCCTTCATCCTGTTGTCGGCATTCGCCCTGCTGCTGTTAACGACCGTGCAACGGGTGCGGCGCATTGAAGACGTCGAGCGCCTGCTGTATTGGATCGTCGTGTCGACGCTGGCCATGGCGGCCTTCGCGCTGGCGCAGTTTGTCACCAGTGACGCGGCCGACGGGAAGTTCTTCTGGTTCTTCGAGCATCCTTTTACCGACACGAAAGGACTCGTCAAGGGGAGCTTTACCAATGCCAATCACTTTGCACAGTTCGTGGCATTGGGCCTTGGCCCGTTGATCTGGTGGACGTTTGGCCGGCAACTCGGCAGCCGCGCGGGCCGATCGGCGCCGCAGAGCCGATTCGGCCGCGAGGGCCACTCCCTCGATGTGAAACTGGCTCTGAAGGCGATCGCGCTGGCGTGCTGCGTGTTCATCGGTCTGATGTCGTTGTCGCGTGGCGGGGCCATGGCCATTTTCGCCGCGGCCGTAGTCTGCGTCTTCATCGTCAACCGCGCGTCGCCGCTCGGCCGCCGAATGCTCTTCGCCCTGGTCGGCGTCGGGCTGTTCGTGACGGCATGCTTGTTCGTCCACGGATACGACGCCCTGGTCGACGAGTTGGACGACTTCGGCTCGCTGGAGGAACTCGACAAGAATGCGGGCCGACGCGGACTCTGGCAAGTTGTCTTGGCGGGCGTCGCCGAGTATCCTCTGTTGGGAACGGGGCTCGGCAGCCACTGTGAAGTTTTCCCGATGTACGCTCGGGACGTGAAGACCATTCCGCCGGGCATCGAATATACCCATGCTGAGAACGGCTACGTCCAGGTCGCGCTGGAAATGGGTGTGCCCGGCTTGCTGCTGGTCCTGACCGCCATTGGGCTCTGTGCATACTGGTGCATGGCATCGATCCGCCGTGGATCCGCCCCGCGGACGACCGTCTGTTTTGCCGCCATTTCGGCCAGCCTGGCGGCCAGCGTCGTGCACTCAATCGGTGACTTCATCTGGTATGTTCCCGGATGCATGATTGTGCCCGTGATCCTGGGCGCCTGCGCCTGTCGTCTGTGGCAGTTGGATCGCGCGAATCGCGACGGCCCGGAAGCCTCCACCCGACTGTTCGACATCCCCCGTTTCGGCTGGCTGGTGCTAGCGGTGTGCGTGATACTGGTGGGTTTTCCGATGGTGCAAAGCCGGCTTGCGGCGGCCCGGGCGGAACCTGCCTGGTATCGCTTCCTGCTGTTGAATGGCGATTCCTGGAAGCTCAACGGCGCCAGCCGTCGTCGGGCTCTGGAATCCATGGCCGGGGAATTGTCTCAGGTAATCCGGTGGCAGCCGGATCACGCCCGTGCCCATGCGAGGCTGGCTTCGGTTCACTTCGAACTGTTCGATGCGCACGGTGACGACCCGGACGCGTTGAGCATGGACGAGATCCGCCACGACGTATTGACGTCGTACGATCCGAGACTGGAAACGCCCTTTCGATCGTCGGCCGACGCCAAGCGATGGCTCTCGATGGCCCTCGGCCAGCGGTGCCGGCATCTCGAGGCATCGCTGCAATCAGCCGACCGGGCCCTGAGGCTTTGTCCCCTACTGGGGGAGGCCTACCTTCCCTTGGTCGTATTCGCGTTTCTCGAGGGGCCGCAGCGGGAACTGCCGATCCGGGCCGATTACGTGCGGCAAGCCTTGAAGGTCCGCCCCGTCGACGGCGACGTCCTGTTCAGCGCCGGCGTGGTCGCCATGGACCCCGTGCGGGCCCTCGAGGAGGAGGCCCAGGCCCTGCAAGACGCCCGCTGGAATGGAGAGCTTGACGAGACCGCTTACCAGCACGCGCTGCAACAGTTCCAGGCCAGGGTCGAGCGAGAGGCCCCTCGATTGAAGAAGGCCCAAGAATCGGCCGTAGCCTATTGGCGGGCGTCGTTCCATTGTGGCCGAGGCTGCCAGAAGCGGCTGGTTCGATGCCTGGCCGACAAGGTGCCCGTCCCCGAACTGCTGAGCATCTTTCAACCCGACCTAGCAGGCCTGAGGGTCATGGAGGACCATTTCTGCGTGATCAAACGGCCCGACAAGCTGCGACTCTTGCGAGTGCGCATGGCAGAGGTTGCCGAGCATCACGCCGGCGATCTGCAAGGGGGAAACGCTGCGCCGGTGTGGCTCGAGGCCGCCAACGCATATTGGTACACGGACCAACGTGAAAAGTCCCTTCGCTGTTTTCACAACGCGCTGCGGTGCGATCCCAACTACTATCGTGCCCACCTCGCGTTGGGGCAACGGTTGCTTGAATTGGAGCAATTTGGAGAAGCTGAGAGGCATTTCAACTGGTGCCAGCAGCGCACTCCTCACGATGAGGACCTACGGCGACAGCTCAACCAGGCCGTCGATGGGCGACTTCGCCTTTCCAGCCGACCCGTTTCCGGCCCGCAGAACCTGGGCCGACCGCTCCATTGACGTCTGCACGATCAATGCGAGGGGGCGACCAACGGGTGCCCGATTCGCTTCCGGCCTCGTTGGTCGGCCTTGATCGTTAACAGTGTAAGCATCCGTAGCGCCGCTGTCGGGCACGGGCCCCATCGCCCCAGCGCAAAACAAGTCCACCACCGCGTTTCGGCCCGGGCGAGGGGCCGAAATGATCTTGCCCCATCTCCGGCCTGTCGCTATAAGATTCCGTCCCGCAACCGGTTCCCGCCGCCGTACCGTCGGATGGCAGGCATCTATTGACGTTTGCATAGTCAATGCGCGAGGGCGACCAACGGGAGCCTGATTCTTCCGGCCCCTCGCTGGTCGGTCTTGATCGTTTGCAGTGTATTCCCGTTTGAACAGTCAGGTCTATGGCCGCAATACCGGACACTGTCGCTTGCCACCCGGAGGAGATTGCGCCCGAAGCGTTGCCGCGGGTGAAGTCGTATTGCGCGGAACCTCCATCGGCCGGGACGCTGATCGGTCGGGCTGCTCCACCGGAGGCGGCCAGCGGGGCCACACAGCCGCCGCGAGCCGAACAGAGCATCGTGCACCGGCTGATCGGCTCAATGCACCAGAACCTGGCAGGCAATCCCGTGCTGAGCATGCTGGCCAGTGGCGCGTCCGTTGCCATGGCTCTGTACGTGGCACAGGCCGGGCTGGGCTACCTGCTGAACGTCTGCCTGGGGCGTTGGCTCGACGAAGTGCACTTCGGCCGCTATGGCATGGCAATGAGCCTCTCGCTGATCCTCGCCAGCGTGGCCGGCTTGGGGCTGCCCGTCCTGTCGCTGCGATTCATCTCACAATATGTTTCTACCGGCAAACCGGCCCTGGCCCGGGGCGCGGCACGCTATGCCTGGCGCCGAACGCTCCTGGCCGGCACGGTGGCAGCCCTGGCCGCCGCTGCGGTGGTGCTGGCCGGCAGCGCGCTGGGCTGGATGCAGGGGAACCCCACACTGCTGCTGGGCATTGCCTTGACGCCTTTTCTGGCGCTGATGCAGGTCCAGGCGGAACAGCTTCGCGCCCTACACCGACTCGTCGCCGCGTATCTGCCCCTGTACGTGCTGCGTCCGGCCATTGTTCTGGCAATCTGTCTTCTGCTGTATCTGTCCTTTGGCGGCGACAAGGGCCGCCTGACCAGCGTCATGGTCCTCGCGGTCTCGATGGGAGGATCGGCGGTGTTGTTGATCGGGCAGAACATCGTCTTCCGGCGTCTGATGCCGTCGGCCATGCGCGACGCCGAACCGGTCTACGATCGAAGTCACTGGCGCTCGGTGGCCTGGCCGTTGTGGATTATTACTGCCGCGGTCACGTTTCAAGGCCAGATCGACGTTTTCCTGGTCGGTTCGCTGCTGGGCGACGAGACGGCAGGCCTCTATTTTGCCGCAGCCCGAACGGCCGCGCTGGCAGGCTTCGTGCTGCTGGGCGTCAACGCCATCGCGGCGCCGATGATCTCCGCACTCTATCACCAGGGGAGGATGGCCGAGCTTCAAAGGTTGGTATCTTGCGTGGCACAGCTTATCTTCTGGCCCACGACGTTGACCGTTATCGCTCTGGTCTTCTTCGGCGACAAGGTTCTGGGAGTGTTTGGCCAGCGATACGTCGCCGCCCAGAACCTGCTGATCATCTTGGCCATCGCCCAGGCGGTGAACGCCCTGGCCGGTTCGGTCGGCTACCTGCTGCAGATGACCGGTCATCAGAAGGCTGTGGCAAGGGTTTTTCTGATCAGCGTGATTCTCAATATCCTTCTGAACGCACTACTGATTCCCTACTTTGGGATGTACGGGGCCGCAATCGCCACGACGACCTCGATGGTGGCGTGGAACGTGTGGCTCTATGTTCTGGTTCGCAGCAGACTGAACGTGGACCCGTCGGTCTTTGGGCTGTTGCATGCCTTCCCAGCGAGGCAGGAGGCGTAATCCGTGTCTGAAGTCATCCAGCGTGATCCGGAGGCAGTGCCCGCAGCCGGCGCCCTATGCACGGAGCCGCCACGGGAACGCCCCGCCGGCGCACCGAAGCACGATCTCGGCCGGCGGCGCCTCTATCAGGGGTGGGTCCCGCGATGGGGCATCTGGCTGCACGGGCAGTTGATGAACGTGGGGGCCGCGTTGCCGAAGTACCGCCTGGCCGGCCCTCTGCAGAGCGATCCATTCTTCATTCTCGGATGCGGGCGTTCGGGCAACACGCTGTTGCGCGCGATGCTGTGCGCCCACGGCGACATGGTGATTCCCCCCGAATCCTACACGGTTGGACGCTGCATCAAGCAATTCCTGCGATACGGCGGTCATCCTTGGAGCGTTGTCTGCGACATCCTGATCGGGACCTTCGAGGAGCATCGCGAGTTTTTCACTTGGGATCTGGACCTTCGCGAGACACGCGCTGAGGCCAAGGCTCTGCGGGGAGAGCGTCGCAGCCTGGCCAATGTGCTGGAACTGATCTACCTGGCCTACCGCGACAAGCACTTCCCGGGGGCGCATCGCTGGGGCGACAAGACGCCGTTCTATTCGCTGTTCGCATCGCGGGTGGTAGAGGTCTTTCCTCGGGCGAAGATCATTCACCTCGTTCGTGATCCCCGGGCCTGCGCGAATTCCTATCTGCAATGCGGGATGTACGACCGCGCGTCGGAGGCGGCCTGGCATTGGCGCCGCTCCCATGAAGAGATCGCGCGGGCACGCCGGCGGCTTCCCCCGGGCCAGTCGGTCGTGGTTTGCTACGAGGACCTTGTCACTGAGCCAGAACAGGTTTGCCGCGAGCTGGCGGCCTTCCTGGAAACCCCCTTTCGAGCGGCCATGCTCAGCCATAGCCAGCGAGGAAAGAGACTGGGGGACGTGGAAGTGCGATCCCATCATGCGAACGTCATGAAGCCTTTGAATCGCGACAGCGTGGCCAAGTGGAAGCAGGAGCTGTCCGCTGAGGATATCAGGATCGTGGAGAGCATTTGCGGAAGACTGAGTTCACGCTTTCTGAGCATCGCGAACAACGAGGAGAATGACCCTTACTTCTGCGGCAATTGAACGTGCTGTCTCGCCGGGCAGCCACAGCATGTGCTGCAGCACCCAGGCTGGGAATCTCATGAGAGAAATGAAGCCAGTCGAAATTGAACGATCACCGGATGCTTCAAAGGTCTACATATTCTTTGGGGGAATTGCAGCCGGAATAGCAATGCCTCCCTTTGAGTTCTACCGTTCTTCCAAGATCATCGACGAAAACAAGATCTTCGTCAGAGACTTCACTCAATGCTGGTATCATGCGGGACTCCCGAAGATCAGCAGCGATATCCACTCAACAGCAGGCTTTGTTCACAACGAAATTCAACGACTGAGCCCGGAGCAGGTGTTCTTTGTCGGCAACTCCATGGGAGGATATGCGGCCATACTGTTTGCCGTTCTGATCGGGTACGGGGAGGTCGTGGCATTTGCACCGCAGACCTTCATTTCTCCGCTTCTGCGACTGAGGTACGGGGATTGGCGATGGCCCAGGCAGATACTCAACACCTACAAGCGCAGTCTTTTCAGAAGCAAGGCGTGGGATATTCGGCCCCTGCTGTTGCGAGAGAATCGGAATCAGAAAATCTCCATCTTTGTCTCCAAGGATGACCGTCTTGACTACATCCACGCAGCACATCTCAAGAGTATCCCAGGTGTCAACGTTCATGAGTTCAGCGGTGGTGGACATGGAATCGTTAGACGGTTGAAGGACGAAGGCAGATTGGCGGCAATCATGTCGGGCACTTATGCCTGATTAGGCGCTCCACCCGGCCGGCGATTCCGCTTCGCGGCATTGCCGCAGAATTCGCAGCGAATGCTTGAGATCACAGAGAGTTGGACGCGGTTTCCAGACGGCCATGAAGAACGTTCCGCACAACAGCATGCTGCAGTGGCAAAGCGACGCCCGCTTTCTGCGGCTCGGCCAGCGCGGGCGGCTGGCCCGAGGGCAGGGACTCGGCCTGCTCGACCCATGCACGTTGCCGCTTTGGCTGGTGCTGGCGTCCCAGGCGTGTCTGTATTTCGAGGTTCTCTCTTCGTCGGCCCAACTCGGGCTGTTACTTCGCGAGGGAGAAACGAACTTCCTGTCCAGCGCCGTCAATACGCTGCTGCTTTGCGTGCTGGCCGCGAACTTCCTGCAACGCTTCTGGAAGACAACGAATCTGCAGCGAGCCTACCTGGCCGTCCTCGGGCTGGCGTTTGCCTACAACGCCTTCATCTCGTTCAGCCCGCAAGCCGCCTGCTGGGCCTTTGCGAAGTACCTGGTCCCGGTTCTCGCCTTGTTCCACGGCTACATCTACAGAGACCGGCTACCGCAGTTGCTGCGTGCGTTCCTCGTGCTCGTGCTGGCCAACGACGCCTTTCAGTGCGTGAACTACGCCTTCTATCTCACGGGCAACACGACCCTCTACTATCAGGTCGAAGGCAACGTGATCCGCGCGGGTGGGCTCTGCGGGGCCGTGGGGTTCGGGGCGATGAACCTCTTCGCCGCCATCCTCGCCGATCGCCTGCTGAAGAACACCAAACTCGCCTTCCTGCTTTTTGCCTTCGCCCTGTCCGCCATCACCCTCAAGGTGTGGGCCATTGTGTTGGTGTACGTGCTCGCGCGGATCGCACACAATCGGCGATACCAGGTGGGGCTCCTGTGCATCGTTGCCCTGGTGGGGGTGCCGGCGGCGATTGCCCTGGGCACCTCGGGGCTCTCCGCCATCTCCGACGAGATGCTGACGCGTGCCACGGAACGGATCGACGCGTATGTCGTCCATCAGGAATCGGCCCGAAACGAATCCTATCGCGTGATGTGGGAATCCTTGACCGGCGGCAACTTGTTCGGAGAAGGACTGGGGTATTTCGGCGGTCCGGCCTCGATCCGCTACGATTCCCCGGCTTACTGGGATTACGATTTCCAATGGCATGACACGGGCCTGCTGGTCACCACGGACACGTATTATCCCCATCTGTTCGTGGAGATGGGTCTGCTGGGCGGACTGTGGTACTTAGCGATGTTCTTCTTGCCTTGGTTCGCTTCCCGCCACAGGTCCGTGTCGCCACACAGACGGCGCGCGTACCTGTGGTTGGTCGGCATACTGTTTTGGGACAGTGTCGCCTCTTTCGCCATTCAAGATATCACGTACGCCTTCTCCAGCACCGTGTTCCTCTACGGCTTGGCGGCAACCAACGTGCCGGCGGAGGTGACTGGCTTGAGGGCGCAGGTTTGGCCGAGCGTAACGCGCTGGAATCGATCCCCGATGCACCGCCGGTGGCAGAAAGGCTGCGCTGAGTGATCTACCCCTCATCGAAAAACAGCGATGGCCGCGGCGGCACGATCAAAATCCTCTTGATCGGCAATGCCTATCCCACGCAGCAGCAGGTCTGCGTTGTCTGGTTGCGCCGCATCGCCGAGGGATTGGAAGCGAGCGGATGCCGCGTCGATCGCCTGGTGATTCGCGGGATGGCACGGTGGCGCCTGGGAAGGCTTTGGCAGTATCTGCTTTTCTACCTGCGGCTGCTGCTTGCCCGGTTTGACGGCTACGACATCGTCTATTTGCACCACCCGTCGCATACCGCTCTGCCCGTCCTGCTCCGCCGGATCCGCGGCGCCAAGCTCGTCGTCAACCTGCACGGCCTGGACCTGTTGCCCGATACGCGGATTCGCTTCCTCGGACGCATGTTTCGGTGCATTACATTGTGGGCTTGCCGCCGAGCGGATCTGGTCGTGGTGCCATCCGACTATTACCGTCGGGAACTTTGCCGCGTCATGCGGCCTCGGCGGGTGCATGTCTCTCCCAGTGGCGGGGTCGACATGGCACGACTGCGGCCGGCAACGCAAGCCGGCAACGGCTCCTTGCGAATCGGCTACCTTGGCCATTTGGCAAGCATCAAGGCGGTCGACGTGCTACTGAAGGCCGCAGCGCAGCTCACCGAGGTGCCGGAGATTGTCCTCGTCGGCGATGGCCCCCAGCGCGCCGACCTGGAGTCACTCGCCGGCAGACTCGGTATCGGTAAACGCGTTCGTTTCGTGGGCGCAGTGCCTTACAACCGGATCGCCGACCACTTGCAGGCCTTCTCCGTCTTGGTTTTTCCGACCAGGCAGGAGAGCCTCGGGCTGGTCGCCGTCGAAGCGATGGCGTGCGGTGTTCCGGTCATCGCGTCGCGCATCCCGGCCCTTGTAGAATACATCCGCGAAGGCGTCAACGGACTGCTGTTCGAACCGGGAAACGTGAACGAGCTTGCCGTGGCCATCGAGCGGTTCGGCCGGCTCTCAAAGCAGCAGAGGCGGACGCTGAGCCAAGGGGCGGTGCAGACGGCCGGGAAATACGACTCGGCCCGCGTGACGACCGAGTTGGCGGCCGCGTTTCGCCGCCTGGTTGGACAGGACACACCACTTGCGGACAGTAGGTCCCCGCAACCGCAGAGGCAACGCCTCACCGACGTACAGGTTTGACTGATGTGCGACCACACGGCACTTATCGAACACTTCTGCCTGCGAGCAGACCTGTCGACGTACGACCCGTACGACATCTGGAAGACGCGACTGGGATACGCCGTGAAGGACTTTTACAACTGTCATCGGGTGGCCGGTCTGCCGTCGGCGGCCACGCTGGCGCTGTTCGACAACTGCATCAACAATCGTCGCAGGATGTTCTACTCCCGGCTGGAATACCCGGTCGTCCGCGCCATGGCCGCTTTGGCGTTACTGAGTCTGTACCGCAAGTCGGCGGACCGCCGCCACTTGGACGGTGCCCGCAGGCATCTGGACTGGCTGGTGGTGAACTGCCATCGATGGCAGCACGGGATCGGGTGGGGGCTGCCGTTCGCTCACGCGGTGAGCAAGACCGTTCGCTATGGGCCCAATACGCCGTTTTCCACGATTACGCCCTACTGCCTCGAGGCCATGGTGGAATTCGAGAAGCGCAGCGGGACTTCGCAGTTCCGACAGGTCGTCGAGGGCATCTATCCGTTCTTCGAGCGCGATCTGGTCGTTATGGAGGATGGCGGCGACTACCTGATCACCTCCTACGGGCCGCTGCGTGATCGGATCGTCGTCAACGCCGTCTCCTACACGATGTACTCGTACGCCTTGCTCTTGCCGTACCTTTCGGAGGCCGAGAGCGCCCGTGCCCGCCACCGGATCCGCAAGCTCTACCGTTTCGTCCAGATGACACAGCAAGACGACGGCTCCTGGTACTATTGCCCGAACGACAAGGGATCGTTTATCGACTGCTTCCATTCGTGCATCGTGTTGAAGAACGTCATTAAGACGAACGCGCTGGTTGCATTGGAAGAGGCGGCCTCGGTGGTGGAGAGCGGCTACGCCTACCTGCAGAAGCAGCTTCTGGACCCACGATGGGGACTCTTCCGCCGGTTTGCCGTGGCCAACAAGCGCGGGTTGGTGCGGTTCGACCTCTACGACAACGCAGAGATGCTCAATCTGGCCGCGCTTCGCGAGGATCTTCCGCTGGCCGAGAGGCTGGCCGCTTCGGTGAGGACCCACTTCTGCGAGGGCCGCGACGTCTATTCACAGATCGACCTCGGCTGCCGCAAGAGAAGCAAGAACACGCTTCGCTGGGCCGTGATGCCCTACGTTTACGCCGTTTCGCAAACCCTATGAGCCTTCCGCAGAGTACGGGAGAAGAACGGATGAGAATCGACGGTGCCGTTCTGAGGGAAATCCGCAAGCACGACCAGCGGCTCGGCCTGCGTCATCGGATCAAGGGTCTGGCCTACGAGCGATGCGCCGAGATTCCCTTCATCGTTCAGCAACTGCAAGGCCGGTTCGGGCAACGACTGAAACACCTCGACATCGGCTCCGGCGGCGACTCGCCGCTTCCCACGTTCCTGCTTCGCCACTCCAACTGGGACGTCTCCTGCGTGGACAAGTGCGACTGGGTCGACTGGCAGCACCGCCATGCCCAGAAGGTCATGAGGGGAAAACCGTACAAGGATCGGTTTCGGGTGATCCGGGAAGACTTCTTGGCGACGGCTCTGCCCGCCGAATCCTTCGACGTGATCACCAACATCTCCGTGGTCGAGCATTTCGAGGGCCATCTGGACGTCGAAGCCATGCGGGCCTCGGCCAGACTGCTGCGGCCCGGAGGGGTCTACATCCTGACGACGCCGGTGAACGAGGGGCATTTCCGGGAGTTCTACGTGGGCAAGAACGTCTACGGCGACCGCTACCAGGGCGAACCGGTCTTCTACCAGCGGCACTACGATCTGAAGAGCCTCGATCAGCGCGTGATCCATCCCTCGGGATTGCGTGAACGACAGCGAGTCTTCTTTGGCGATTATGGCTTCCAGTGCTTCGAAAACCTCTTTCAGAAGCCACCGCGACTGATTCGGACGCTTTACCGCTGGGCACAGCCGCATTTCGCGCGGCGCTATCTCACCTACAACGAATTCCCCGCCAGCCGGGAGAACATGCGCACCAATACGGCAAGCGGTGTGATTGTGATCATGGAGAAACCCCTGGCAACCAAGGGCACGACGGGTTGAGCCTGACATGTGCGGCATCCTCGGTACCATCGATCTGCCTCTCGACGAACCAACGCTCGATCTGATCCGCCACCGCGGTCCGGACGATCACGGCATCGTCGAGGTGACCGTCGGCGGGCATCGGGTCACGCTGGGACACCGCCGTCTGGCCATTGTCGATCTCTCGGAGGCCGGGCACCAGCCCATGCAGACGACCTGTGGGCGGTACTCGCTCGTTTTCAACGGCGAGGTGTACAATCATCAGGAGTTGAGACGCCAGTTGCCGGATGTGCCGTTTCGGGGCCATTCCGACACGGAAACCATCCTCAACGCGATGGCATGCCAGGGCACGGACGCCGTCGCACGGTTCAACGGCATCTTCGCCCTGGCCTTCGTCGACTCCGTCCGCGGTACGCTTGTCCTGGCCCGAGACCCTTTCGGCGTGAAACCGCTCTACTACTGGCAAGGCGCCGGGACATTCGTGTTCTCGTCCGAGCTGAAACCGATGTTGCGCCTTGTCCGCGCGACGCTCGACCCGGCAAGTCTTGCGGAACTGCTTCGCCTGCGGTATTTGCCCGCGCCGGACACGCTGTTTCAGGGAATGAAGAAGGTCCGCCCGGGTCATCTGGTCGAGATCGATCTGGCGAGCGGCGATCTCTCCACGTCGGAGGAGCCCTACGCCGCCGTGGCACCCGAGTATTCGCACTGCGAGTATGGCGAAGCCTTGGAGGAGTACGGGCGGCTGTTCGAGAGCGCCGTTCGGCGGCAGTTGATGTCGGACGTCGAGGTGGGCGTGCTGTTGAGCGGGGGAGTCGATTCCGCGTTGGTGGCGTCGATCGCCCAGCGCCATTGCCACGGTCGGCTGAAAGCCTTCACCGTGGGCTTCACGGATCGGGATCAGGCCGACGAGACCGAGGATGCCCGCGACACGGCCGACCGACTCGGCCTGGAACATCGCGTCACGCGTATCGGCTTTGACGATTTTCTGGGATCCGTGAGGAAGTGCGTCTCGATCGTCGAGGAGCCGCTGGCCACGACCTCGCTGATTCCGATGCACTATCTTGCGGAGTTGGCTGCCAGCGAGGTGAAGGTTGTGCTGACCGGCCAGGGGGCCGACGAACCGCTGGGCGGCTATGGACGGTACCAGGGAGAGTTGTACCAGCGATTCTTACCCTCGCCGCTGCTGCGGCTGGCCGGCCCCTTGGCGAGCCTGGTTGGGGTGAAAAACGATCGCATCGTTCGGGGCCTGTCCAGTCTGGGCGAGCGATTCGATTCCGAGCGGTTCCTGAGCGTCTACTCCGTGTTCTCCGATGCGGAGATCCGCGGTCTGATTGGCTGCCACGACCGCAGGTCGCTCGCGCGGCTCCGCTACTTCTACGATTTGCTGGATTGCCGGAGGCGGAGGCACAGCGTCGAGAGCATGATGTCGATCGATCTGCGGATGAATCTGGCCGACGATCTGCTGCTGTATACGGACAAGGTCACCATGCATCACTCGCTGGAGTGCCGCGTGCCGATCCTGGACCTGGAGTTGGTGCGATTTGTCGAGTCGTTGCCGGCCAAGTACCGCGTCCAACTGGGGCGTGGGAAGGTGATCCACAAGGATTACGCCCGCAGCATGCTGCCCGAATCCATCGTCAGGAGAAAGAAGAAAGGGTTCCAGTCGCCCACGACCGCCTGGTTCCGAAACGGCAACGGTCTGCGCGAGATTCTCTTGGACAAGAGTTCCCGATTCTCGTGCTTCTTCGATCTGGCCGAAGTGGAGAAGGTGCTCCGCAAGCACGCAGGCGGCCACAACCGGGAAAGGCACCTCTTTCTTCTGTTGGCCATCTGCTGCTGGATGGAAGAAATGTTCACATAGCCTGGAGGACGAGGAACATGGAGGTAACGAGTCCCGTGGAAAAGCTGAGCATCCTGGGCATTCCCATCACGGTTTTCCGGTCGTACGACCACGCGGTCGACTGTGTCATCGAGCGGATCCGGCGTCGGAAGAAGACGTTTTGCGTGGCGATCAATCCGGAAAAGGTCTACCGAGCCCGGCTGGACGCCGGGCTGAAGGGCCTAATTCATGCGGCCGATTTCCATATCTGCGATGGCGTGGGGGTCGCGATCGCTGCTCGAATCCTCTACGGCAGAAAAGTCCGCAGAGTGACGGGAGTCCAGTTGTTCTTTGAGTTGACGGCCCGGGCGGCGCAACGCGGCCTGAGTGTCTTCTTGCTGGGAGCGTCGGCGGAATCCAACGAAGGTGCCTACCGAAGGCTGCTGCAGATGCATCCCCAGTTGCAGATTGCGGGCAGGCACGACGGCTTTTTTGACGACGACGAGGCCATGGTGCACCAGATCAACGAAAGCGGGGCCGATATGCTGTTCGTCGCCATGGGGTCACCGAGGCAGGAAATCTGGATCGCGCGCCATCGGGAAGCACTCGAGACACCGTTCTGCATGAGCGTGGGAGGGACGCTCGACGTGGTCAGCGGGCGTGTCGAGTGGGCCCCCAAAGTCTTCCGAAAGACGGGAACCGAATTCCTCTACCGGTTGGCCAAGGAGCCGAAGCGGTGGAAGCGGCAGATCTGCTACCCGGTCTTCATGCTGCAAGTCATCGGGGCAAGAATGCTCATGCGTACATAACGCCGAGCCCCTTGGAGTTGCCCAGGCAATGAGAATCATCATTCTGACACAAGAAGAAAACCTCTATCTGCCGCGGTCCTTCGCGACGCTCTGCCGGGCGCTGGGGCCGGAGATTATCGGCATTGTGGCCTCTCCCGCGATGAGCACGCACGGGGGAGCCGTCAAGGGTTTCCTTAAGCACTTCCGACTGTTCGGGCTCAAGGGCACGTGGCTGATGGGCTGGAGGGTCGCTCGGGCCAGGCTCCTGGCGCGCTTGACACGCCCCAGACCGGACCGTGAGGTCTACAGTATCCGGCAGGTGGCCGACGCCTTTGCGATTCCCTATCACCGGGTCGGCAAGGTCAGAGACGAGAGTTTCCTGCAACTGCTGGACCACTACCGGCCGGATCTGCTGATTTCCATCAGTTGTCCCCAAATCATCGGCAAGAAGATCCGCGACCGGATCCCCCAGGGATGCATCAACGTGCACGGCGCGCCCTTGCCGAAGTATCGCGGCTTGATGCCCACTTTCTGGGCCTTGCGCAACGGGGAAACGACCACCGCCGTCAGCGTGCACGACCTGGGAGCAAAGCTCGACGACGGTGCCATCCTCGTGCAAAAAGAAGTGGAGATCGCCCGGAACGACACCTGGGATTCGCTGGTCCGCAAAACGAAGGCCGCCGGTGTCGAGGCTTTGCTCGAGGCGATCCAGCAATTGAAGGACGGTACCGTGCAGCGCAAGCCGAATCGGCAGGAGGAGGCCACCTATTTCTCTTTTCCGACTGTCTGCGACCAGAGAGAGTTCCTGGCCGCCGGGCGACGTTTCTTCTGATCCGCAGCTTCCACGAGCGTAACCCATGAACACGTCTCGCAATGTCCTTTCGGTCGACGTCGAGGACTGGTTCCACATTCTGGACAGCCCGGCCGTGCCCAACATCGAGCAGTGGTCGACGTTGCCCCTGCGGGCCCAACGCAGCATGGAACAAGTCCTTGCGTTGCTGGAAGAGACCGGGACCAAAGCCACCTTCTTCTGGCTGGGTTGGATGGCCGAGCGTTTTCCCGCTCTGGTGCGCAGGTGCCGAGACCTGGGGCATGAAATTGCCAGCCACGGTTACGGTCACGTGCTGGCTTACAAGGTGGGCCCCGTCGCTTTCCAACGCGATATCGTGCGTGCCAAGCACATTCTGGAATACATTATCGGCGAAGAGGTCGAAGGTTTCCGGGCACCCGGGTTCGGCATCACCAAAGAAGCCTCTTGGGCCTTCGACGTCATCAAGGGAGCCGGCCATCGATACGACTCCAGCGTCTTCCCCACTTCTCGCGGACACGGTGGGATGGTCGATTCCCCGATGGGCCCCTACCGGATTCAGACGCGATACGGTGTGCTGCCGGAAGTCCCCATGTCGGTTATCGAAATCCTCGGGCGCAGGTGGAGTCTATTCGGCGGCGGCTACCTGAGGCTGGCCCCGAAGCCGCTGATGCAGTGGGGCATGAGCCGACTGCACAAAGCTGGTCGGCCGTTGATCGTCTACATCCACCCCCGCGAAATGGATCTGAACCACCCCCGGCTGCCGCTGAGCCCGCTCCGACGTTTCAAGTGCTATGTGAACCTCAAGAGCACCCGATCCAAGCTCCGGTGGCTCTGCCGGAATCACCAGTTCGTTACCATGAGGGGACTCGTGGCGGAGCAGCAACTCGCGCCGGCCGAGATTGCCGGAGAAGCCGTCCCCGAGGTTCCCGTTTCACATAGAGAGGTTGCCTGATTACGGATCGCCGCCGCTCGGCAAGCTGGCCTTGCCTCGGCGTCGCGTTGCCGGTAAACTCCCCCACCTCTTCTCAGAACACGTTCTCGGAGTGCAGACCCGCGGGGTGCCTGCGGCGATGCCACCTTGTTTGTTTGACAGGCCCACAGGGGATTCCGATGCTACGTATTGCCCCAGTACCAAGGAGTCATCCATGGCGCTGGTAGTGGCAATTGCGATCGCTGGAAGTCTGTTGTTGACGCCTCTGGCCAGAGTGCTGGCGTGGCGTTTCGACGCGGTGAGCCGACCCGACGGCGATCGCCGACTCCACGCGAAGCCGACCGCGCTCTGGGGCGGAGGCGCCGTCTATCTGGCCGTGCTCCTCGGCGTCGCGGCATCCTATCGCATTGTGCCGGGCACCCTCTACACCGTGATGCTCCTGACCGCGCTGGGATTGTCCACCGGCATGCTCTGCGTGCTCGGGTGCTACGACGATTGCCACGAGTTGCGGGCGCGCTGGAAACTCCTCGGACAGGTCATCTGCACGTTGCCCATTGTCCTCGCGGGATACTACGTTGAGCGGATCACCCTGTTGGGCTATGGCTTCGAACTGGGGTGGATGGGCATTCTCTTCACCATGGGCTGGCTGGTCCTCGGCATCAACGCCTTGAACCTCGTCGACGGCATGGACGGCCTGGCATCGACCGTTGGAATCGCCATCTCGCTCGCCGTGGCCGTGATTTCGCTGTTCCACGGTGTGCCCGAAACGAGGCTGCTGGCCATGGCCCTGGCGGGCGCGCTGGCCGGATTCCTTGTCTACAATCTGCCGCCTGCCCGAATCTACCTGGGTGACTGTGGTAGCATGGTCATCGGACTGGCCGTCTCCGTGCTGGCACTGCAAGTGTCGCTGGCTGGCCCGAGGACGTCCAACGTCACCATCGCGGCGTCCCTGTTGTTCGTCCCTCTGCTCGATACAGGTCTGGCTGTGCTCCGCCGCGCGCTCAACGGCCAGGGCCTGATGGTGGCCGATCGAGGCCACGTACACCATCGATTGCTGGACCGCGGGGTCAACATTTGGACAACCCTCGGGCTGCTGGGCGCTTTTTGCCTGATCTCGGGGACGGCAGCCGGCCTGGTGGCCTACTCGGGCCACGAACTCTGGGCGTGGGGCATTCTGGCGACGCTCACCATCTGGGCGGTCAACAGGCGGCTGCTGGGGCACGAAGAATGGAGGCTGCTAAAACGCTTCGTCGCCCAAGGGGTCGCGCAACTCGGCCGGCGGTCGGCGGAGCCTGGTATGACCGCATCGCCGCCCCAGGCGACGATCCCGCACCATGCCGATAAGACGGAGACCTGGCCTCGCCCGTTGCCGGTCATCCAGGCCAAAGGGTCTTCCGAAGAAGCTGCGAAGGCGGCTTAGGACTTGCCTCTTCCGCTCAACGCATTGGCGGGTCTGACCGGATTGAAGGAACGGGAGTATGGGCCGACCGGCATGGATGATCTACGGGGCCAACGGCTATACCGGTCGATGGATTACTCGAGAGGCCATTGCCCGGGGAATGCACCCGATTCTGGCCGGACGCAACCGTCGCGCCGTCGAGGCCTTGGCCGCCGAGTTGGATTGCCCGGCCCGCGCCTTTCGGCTGACGACAACCGAAGGGATCGCCGAGCATTTGATGGCGCTTTCGGCCGTGCTGCACTGTGCCGGCCCGTTTTCGACCACCGGCGAGCCGATGATGGACGCCTGCCTGGCCGCCGGGACCCACTACCTGGACATCACCGGCGAGATCGACGTCATCGAGGCCGCCGCCGCGCGCCATGATCGGGCAACACGCGCGCGGATCAGCCTGATTCCGGCCGTCGGGTTCGACGTAGTCCCCAGCGACTGCCTGGCCGCCATGCTGGCCCGGCGGATGCCCGACGCCACCAGCCTGCAGCTTGCCTTCACGGGGCTGACCCGGGTCAGCCGCGGCACGGCCCGCACGGTGCTCGAAGGCCTGCCGCGCGGTGGGCGCGTGCGGATCGACGGCCAAGTCACCACCGTCCCCGTCGCCTGGAAATCGATGGAGATTCCGTTTCGCGGCGGCCCACGGGCGGCCATGACGGTCCCCTGGGGCGACGTGTCCTCCGCGTGGCACACCACCGGAATTCCGAATATCGAGGTCTACATGGCCGTGCCGGGAAGGCTGATCGAACGGGTCCGCGGGATGCGTTGGGCGTTGCGTTTGCTCGGGTTCTGGCCGGTTAAAGCGTTTCTCCGCCACGTCGTCCTGCGTCGTCCGGGCGGACCCTCGCCTGAAGCGAGCCAAGCCGACCGGGCGTCATTCTGGGGCCGCGTCTCGAACCGGCAAGGCGACGCGGTCGAAGCCACGCTTGAGACGCCTGGCGGCTATCGACTCACCGTCGCCACCGCGCTGGCATCGCTGGGGCGCGTCCTCGATCGCGACACGTATCCTGGCTTTTACACGCCGGCAACGGCGTTCGGCGCCGATTTCATCCTCGACCTGCCGGAAGTCGAGTTTGCGTGGAAGAACGAGTAGCCGCCGCGCGCCCCTCCTCCTGCGCGGATACCGCGTTTGCCTTCGACACGGGGCCTCACTCGTCAGGCTTCTCCGCTTCGTTGTGACGCGGAGCGGTGTCCGGACGCATGGTCTCGTACCACGCCCTCCATGCGGCCAACGCCTCGTCCCGATTGGCCGTCGTCTCGATGGCCTCCGGCACGCCCCGCTCGCGATTCCACTTGGCTCCCCACGCCTCGAGCCGCTTCATCGCGGCCGCCTGGCGTGCCGAGTCGCCGCTTTCGGCAGCGGCTACCAGAGCGCGAACCTGTTCCTCGGGCGGTCCCCAGTTCAAGACCGCGGCAAGCGGTCCCGACGGCTTCGCGTTTTCTTCGAGCAGAACATCGGCCAGCCGGCCATCCAAATCGGTTTTAACCGACTCGGCCACGACGGTCTCGAGACTCGGCTCGTACTCGTCGCGAATCGATATCCGCAGCGTGCTGGGCTTCTTTGGAGAGCCCAGAACGAATTGGACCTGCTCGCCCTCGTCCACGTACGAGAGCGGGGCGGTGCTTAAGGCCTGAATCGCAAACGCGATTCCCCGGCGCTGCTCCGGCTTGGCGTCGTCGGCAAGGGACTTGGCCACGTGTTGGGCAGTATCTTCGAGGAACTCGGCCTTGGTTGCGGCCCATTCGCCCGCATGCACCGGGATCGTCACGCGAATCGCCTGCCCGTCGAGGCGGACCCACTCGTGGCCGTTCTGGGCAGCTTCGCGGACCCGCTGCCAGGTTCGGGCCCGTGAACCCCCGCCCGTCGTGCCGGCGTTCTGAATCTCACGGTCGATCAAGGCGTTCAAGCGGCGCACGAAATCGGTCGCCTTGGGAATCGTCAGCAATTGGGCCGCGCCGACCCGGCCGTCCGGCTCCCGGTAGTAGCCGACCGTTTGGGTCTTGATGGAAGCGACCAGGCCGGCCCACGCCTTCTCTCGCGGATCGGCGTTCTCATCCTCGAGCTTCGCACGCGCGTCGGCCATTTGGAAGCGGAACGGCCAGTCCAGGACCATCACATCGCCGGCGGCCACGAACTCGGGAATTTGGTCGGCGCCCTTGCCGTGTTGATCGCCACCCGAATCGTGGATCCCGTCGTAGTGAATCAAGACCTGCAACTCGTCGGCGGCGGTGTCGTAGAACCAGGCGATTCGCTGTCCGGTCAGCTCCACGCAACCCCCGACGGCCAACAGCCCCACGGCCAGCAAGACGGCCGTTGCCAGTTGCATTTTTCGCATCGTGAATCTCCTGCTTGTGTGGGTCGGCTCCGCCGGCAATCGCGACCCGGCAGCGCGGCGTCGGAGTCGAGCGCGCTACTTCTCCTTGTCGCGGCTGCGGACGATTTCCAGGGTGGTGATCAGTGCGTCGTCCTGGAACCGCAACGAGGCAATGACCTCGTCCAGGTTTTCGATGAACTGTGAGAACGACGATTGGCGATCGAGACGCGGATTCTGGCGCGAGTCTTCACGGTTCCCGTGCACGCTGCACACGATCTGGTTGCGCTCGGCGTCGAACGAATACTCGCCATGGTCGGGGCAGAAGTAACGCACGCCGTACTTCGCTTCGGAAAGCCGCGGGATCTCGTCGATTGGCGTGCCGTAGAGCTTGCGGAGGTTGTAGATCGAGATGATGTTCCGATGGCAGGCCACCCGCGACTTCTCGGCCCAGTAGAGTTGGGCATCGTCGTGCAGTCGCCCCAGCCCCCCACGGTTGAACCGCCAGAGCATGTGGGCCTCGGTCGGTGTTTGGGTCTCGTTGGCGCCGGCGACGTCGATCACCTCGCGGAGGATCTCCGGCTTGGTGGCTGCCACCAGCCGATCGCCCACCAGGGCCACGTGCAGGCGGACCTTCACGGCGTACAACTGGCCGCTGAAGACGTACATCGCGTGCTCCTTGTAGTCGGGCAGTCGATAGGCGTCCATCACGGTCTGGATGCCCGGCAGCAGCGTGCTCTGCTTGAGGAAGATCTGCTGCGAGAGCTGCTCGAGCAGGCGGGCCGCGCTCTCGGGATTCTCGACCTCCAGCGTCACGTAGACCGGAAGCTTGATAGCCATCAGCAGCGCGCTGACGGCCGCCTGCGTCTCCAGTGGCACCTCGCCGAGCATCGGCACGCTGGTCGGCGTCAGTTGCGTCGGATCGATCTGTAGGATGGTCTCCCCGTCGCAGAAGTGCAGGCCCACGCGATCCCCCACCCACTTCAGGTCGGTCAGCGTCGGGTCGGCCCGGAGCGTTTCCGACACGCCGGGAATGCCGTTGAGATACTCGGCGATCTGTTCGCGACCGGGCACCATCAAAACCGACGCTACGGCCGAGGGGGCGATCCGCTCCGTGGCCAGCGGCCGCGGGTTCTTGTCGACCATGCGGCGGAGGTGCTCGTAGAAGCCCCCGTTGGCAAAGGGCAGCACGCAAGCCTCCAACTTCAGCCGCTCCTCCACCGTCACCCGCACCGCGATCGGATCGAAGGCCTTTTGCCAGAACGATGCGTAGCGCTGCTTGTAGCGATCGTATTCCGCCGCCTCTTCCTTCGAGACGTTCAGCACCGACAGCTCGACGTTGGGGGTCAGGTACTTCAGGCGGTTGTGCAGCGAGCACGTGCAGGTGTCGCGCTCGGCGTCGAAGGCGTAGGCGCCGCCGTGCGGGCAGACGATCTTCTTGGGGTCGATGAAACGCCCCTCGATCAGGTCGCTGAGCGACTGCGGCGATTTGCCGTACTCGAGCCGATAGAACAGCGAGGCATTGTTGAGCATCACCAGATTGTTGAAGCACTGCAACCGGCGCTTCTCCGAAATCTTGGCCTCCGGTCCCACCAGCCGCCGAATCGTCGCCTCGGAGGCGAAGAAGTAGCCGGAGTTGGCGGCCGCGGAAGGCGGCAGGATCGTGGTCACGTAGCGGTAGTCGAGCGCGTCGTGCAAGCAGGGCGAAACGGCCGCCGCCGCGTCGATCACCCGGCGGATCGCCCGATGGGAATTCGAGTACACCGCGTACTGCTGGTGGCGCGCCACAAACGAGCTGACCATCCGGTCCGGTGTGTAGTGGACCGCCACCTCGTGCCCGCGGTAGTTGAACGTCCGGCTGACCATTTGCGGGTACTTGCCGCGGACCTCATCCAGCCATCCGGCGGCCGCCTTGTCGAACAGTTCGGGCTGCTTCAGCCGGAGGATCAGCGTGACGTCGGTTCCTTCCAGCACGAACGGATCGGCGCCGGTGAAGCCGACTTCCTCGATCACCTGGTCGGCGAACAGCTTCGTCAGCGGATCGCGCCGTAGGCATAGCTGGTCTTCCAGCTTCGGCTGCAACCGCTGGTCCTGCGCTCGCACGGTGAACAGTCGCAACAGGTTATTGCCCCATTGCGACGACAGATCGAGCAGTTCGCCCAGCGATTGCATCGAGTTGAAGTGGGCGAAGTACTGGTCCTGGGGCACCATCCGGCTCATCTCGTGAACCTTCGGCTCGATCTTCTCCTTGGTACGCTTCTCTTCCAGCAGCTTCTCGTAGGGCAGCGAGCGGACCGTCGGCGGGCGGAGCGTGCTGACGTGCGTGTTCAGATCGCCCATGCGCCCGCCGGTGCTCAACGCGGCACGCTGCAAGGAGTCCTGGATCGCCATCGAGCCGGTCACCACCTGGTACAGATCCGTCTCCAGGGCCGTGGCATTGGGCGTTCCCTGGGGAATTGGCGGCGGGGTCACCCCGTAGCGGGCCTGCGACTGCAGGATGCAATACTGGTAGAAGCTCTCTTCGGGATAGTAGCGCAAGAGGTCGGCGAAGTAGAGGTTCTGCTGCCGGGCCCAGTCGAGATAGATGCTCTTGGGGCCAACCGCGGCCGGCGGATCGGGCAATTCCGGAATCGGCACCTCGATGTTGCCCTGACGCACCGTCACCCGCCGCGAACCGTCCAGGTTCTCCGAAATGATCTCGAACGACAACTTCAGGTTGACCTTGCCCTCGCCACGCAGCCGGCCGTAGAACTCGGCGTGCTTCTGCTGAAACTTGGTTTCCTTGGGATAGATCAAATAGGCCCGGTCGTCGGTCGCGTGCAGCCGCAGGAAGCTGCCCTTGTCGAACTCCCCGGCCAGGAAGTCCTGTTCCAGTCGCAACGTGAAAACGGTCACGTCCCCCTGTTCGCTGCGATAGACTTCCACCTTGTGATGGAAGGGCCACATGTCGGCCGCCAACTCCTCGGCCGCCATGGTGGCGCCGGCCGATAACAACCCACAAAGTACGGCTCCCATACCACATGACCATGCGAACGTTTTCATAATAAGATCCTCCCTTTTTGCTTTGCTTGTTTCCCGATTGGCACGGCGGACGTACGTGCCCCCCCTAGTGGTGTGGTCCCGGCAGCGAGCCACTCGACAGTAAGGGCCGGATTCATCCCGGCGCAAATCCGTGCGGGGACATACCCCGCGGCTCATCGCCTGTGGCGACGGCCCTTTGCACTATTCCTGGTGGGGTCCCCGCATGCTGTGGCGTCCTCTGCTCGAGAATACAACGCCGGTTTTCTTGGAATCCCCAGATAGGCGCTGCCTGTGCGTACGCTTCCTCCTGCGACAGGCCGGACTGCATCTCCGGCCAAAAGCGCACCTGGGTAAAGTAGCACATATGTAGGGCGTGTACGCAACTTTACGTGAATAGGGGACCTTAGTCCCACCACCACGCATCCGGCGGGAGCTGCTGCGGGCCGGCCCGCGCCTTCCCTTTCTCCAGCGCACCGTAACCGTCGGTTTCGACGGCGTCTCGCGCGGCCAGCCGCGTCGGATCCACCCGCACGCCGCCGCTGACCCCCGCCAGAATGTGAACCCGGTTGATCACCCGGTGGTTGACCACCGTCTCGGTGTGTTGGGGCGCTTCGCCCAAGTCCACCTGATACGCCTGGGGATTGCCGAGACAGGTCATGTGCCAGCCGATCTTCTCCACCAGGTCCTCCTCGCGAATCAGGGCGGCCGCCAAGGCCAGATCGCAGATGTTTCGCAGTTCGGCGTAGATGGGATACTTGACACACAGGGCCTTGAAGTGCTCGGTGAAGCTTCGGGCGAACTGCCGTGTCAGGGCCTCGGACTTACCCGTGTGGACCCGCTCACCCTCGGCGGTCAACAGCTCGTTCTCGCTGAGCACTTGGACGCCCTGGCCGCGGAGCTCAAATGCGCGGTGGTCGGCCGCGGCCAGTACAGCCTGATAGTTAAGCGTAAACCACCAACGCAACACGCCCATCGGCGGCGGGGCCTCGCCTCGGGGAACCTCAACCAGGTCCAGATAGCTCGTCACGCCGGGCACGCCCTCCTCCAGGCCCATGCCGACCAGCTTCATTCGATAGTCGGCCTCGACCAACACCCGGGCGGCCCGTGTGCGCGGATCGATGCCATAGACCTCGACGTCCTGGGTGCCGAGTTGCCCACGCAGTTGTTCCAGCCAGGCCCTGCGCTGATGCGGGCGGATCGACTGCTTATTCGATACCTCCAGAAAGGTCTGGACACGAGCCAGAGCTTCCTTGCGAGGAACGATCAGGCAGCCGAATCGGGCGTCGGGCCCGCTGAGGATCTGACGCAGCACCACCACCAGATCATCGAGCCGGACCACCGGCTGGCCCGACTCGGTGCTAACGATCCGACCTTCCGAGTCGGTGGTCCAGTTGCCGGCCGGTCCGGCCAGCACCAGGTCGCCCGAATCGGGATATACGAACATATACCGGACCCGCTGCAAGCCGGCCAAAACCTGCATGGCCTCGGTGGGCGGCATTCCGGTGGCCAGTCGTAACCGGAGGTGCTTTTCCAGGCGGGGCAGCGAGACTTTGCGCAGCGGCGAGCTTTGCCGCACGTTGTCCCGGCCGGCCGTTGCGGCGCTGGTCGCGTGCAGTGCCGCCAGGTGGCCGTTGGCTTGCTCCCGCAACAGCGGTCGGATCACGCCCCGGGCGTCAACGAACACGCCGCCGGGAAACTCGGCGATCGAGCCCGGCCCGCCGATTTCCTCCCAGCTATCCGGTGCGATAGTCGACTGGATCAGTTCGATGAGCTCGTCGAAATCGGCTTGGGGCCCGCCGCCGCGCCCGCCCAAGGGCTCACCCCCAACGCTGGAGAGCACTTGGCTCAGGGTCCGGTCGTCGGAGATCTCTGCCGCGGAGCGCAGCGAGGCGCTGCGTGCGCCAACTCGGGCCTGGGCCGCGGCGATCCTGGCAAGCCAGCTGTCGCGCTGCACGGGATCGTCGACCCCTCGGGCCGCCACCAACGCCGGGGCAAACTCACCCGCCTCGATCTGTGCCGGGATCCGCGCCGTGGGCGAATCGCCTTCCGCCGCGCACACCGCATTCGTCCACGGCCCCGAAAGCACGACGAGCAACAGACCAACAGACACGCCGCGGAGCGACACCCCACGCCTCGATTGCCTCAACATCGTTCACCTCCGTTCCGTAGTGAATCACGAATGTGAGATACGAGTCCGAGAGTATGCCGTCACAGGGACGTTCGGTAACGATGCTTCAGCAGCGATGATCCGGATTGCCGGTCGCCTTTTGCAGGCAAGCGGCCAACGAGACCGGGCAAGAACCATTGCCTCTTCAATATGGCGGAAACGGCTTGCCTTGCCAATAGCCGCCGACGGTCGAGCCGGTGGTTTCCGGCAAATCCCCCCTGGTGGGCGAGATCCCGGCGTTTCCTGCCCCAACCTCGCGTTCCGCCGCGGCACCCCTTGCCAAGTCAGCGATTCATGAAGATCCGAGGCGGTCGGTTACCGAGCGGTGACATCAGAGGAGGCTTTCGAGTAGCAGCCGCATTTTGCGCATCTCGGCAAGGTGATCCGTATCGGGCATGGGAAGGATGTCGACGCAGAGCGCCCGATCGTAGCGGACCTTGTTCAACTGATTGACCAGCCGCCCATATTCCACCTGTCCTTGTCCGACACGGACCTGCAACTGATCCTTGCTGGTATCGCGGAGCCGGACGTGGTAGACGTACTTCATGATCTGCTCGTACCTGCCGCCCGCATGCGGTCCGACGATATAGTGGCTGGGATCCAACGTGATGCCCAGCCCTTTAACGTTGTCGCAGAGCACGATGGCCGTATCGGGGTCCTGGGTCATGCGGCCGGCCTCGGTAAGCAGGCCGACCCGCACGCCCTCGTTCGAGGCGATCGATACCATCTCCCGGAGTCGCTCGATCTCCTCGTTAAAAGGCGTGCCGATCTCGGAGGATCGGACCGTCATGGTCACGACCTTCACGCCCTTGGCCAGCTTGCAGCACGCCGCGAACTGGGAGTAATAGGCAGGCTCGGGGGCCTCGATGTCGATGCTGAAGGCAACCACGGTAAGCCGGTGGGTCTGGCGACAGAGCTGCGTGAGCCGATCGAGATCGGAAAGCACTTCGGAGGGCCTTAGATGCCCCCCTGACTCATGGATCATCACTTCAACGCTCGTATACTCCAGATCGACCAATCGCCGTAGTGCGGCATCGAATGCGAGGTCGGGAAAACATTGGGTGGTAGCAGCGACAATCACGCCAGAGACTCCTTCTTCGGCGGCACTTGTAACGGACTCCGACAGGTTCTTCGGCTGCCGGCCGTTGATGGGGAAACAGGACAACGCCACTTGGTAGCTTACTTCCTGAAGGCCCTCCGTGGCAACACCAGCCTCGGTAGCCCACGAGCCGGCCGAGCCGGCGACGTTGCCCCGGCAGAAACGGGCAGTAGAATGGGTTAGCATTCTGTAGAAGTCCCGAACCGACGGAGCCAACCATGGACAACCAACCCCACCCGGAGGGTCACCCGGAACCGCCGATGGCGATCTCTGTGGCCGAGTCGAGGCCGCCCGGCCAGCCCTCAGGACCCAAATCCCGCCCGCTGGCCCGACTACTGCTGTTGTTGCTAGTCTTGGGACTGGGCGGGTCGCTGCTGCTGAACGTGCTGTTGCTGGCCGCGGCCGGTCTGGCCCGTCTCGGATCGCTCGATTCCTCGCGAAAGGTCCAAGAGAGGTTCTTCTCCCACGAGCCGGGTGGACGCGACAAGGTGGCCATCCTCTCGCTGGAAGGAACCATCCTCAGCGGCGAGGGATTCATCAAGGATCAGATCGACCGGGCCGTGGACGATCCGGACGTCAAGGCGGTGGTGCTGCGGGTCGACTCGCCGGGCGGAACCATCACCGGCAGCGACTACATCTACCACCATCTCTGCCGGCTCCGCGACGAGTCGGAGGTTCCGATCGTGGTCAGTATGGGTGGGCTGGCGGCCAGCGGCGGCTATTACGTTTCGATGGCCTGCGGCGACGACGGCGCGGTCTTTGCCGAGCCGACCACCTGGACCGGATCGATCGGCGTGATCATTCCCCACTACAACCTCTCCGAGTTGCTCGGCAAATGGGGCGTCGAAGAGGACTCGATCGCCAGTCATCCGCTGAAGCAGATCGGCAGCTTTGCCAAGCCGATGACGGACGAGGAACGCAAGATCTTGCAGGAACTGGTCGACGAGAGCTTCACGCAGTTCAAGGACGTGATCAAGGAGGGCCGGCCCGCGTTTCGGAAAGACCCGGAGGCGCTCGATGCCCTGGCCACCGGACAGATCTACTCGGCCCAGCAAGCGCTGGAACACGGACTGATCGACAAGATCGGTTTCCTCGAAGACGCCGTCGAGAAGGCGATCGAGCTGGCCAAGCTGGACGAGAAGGACGTGGAGGTGGTCCGGTACCACCGCGAGCCGAGCCTGGTCGGCGTGTTGTTGGGAGGTCGGGCGGCGAAGGGACAGCCCGACCTGGCAACGTTGCTCGAACTCAGCGCGCCGCGAGCATATTACCTTTGCACTTGGCTGCCACCGTTGGCCGAGAGTGCCAAGCCTTGAGTTGCGTGGCGATCTCCTCGGCCACCTCGCCCGGCGGCCGTCGCAGGGCGTGTTCGCGGAGGTTCATATACCTCCATGGAGTGCCCGCTCGCTTGGGGCAACTCGCCGAACGGCGTCAGGCTGGTGCTTCGTACCGGCGCGCCCCCGGATGACTCTGCACGCGGCGCAGACCACCCTATGTTGAGGTGACTCCACCATGGCAGCTTCGAGTGTGTCGCGGTTCGAGGCCGGTCGGAGTTGCGAGTCGTCGCGATATAGGCTGGCGCAAGCTGGGGTCTTTGGACCCTGCTTGTCGCCGGTGCGGCCTTCTCTGGCGGGTTTACAGGGCGGGGATGCTGCAGTGGGTTTTCGAGTGAAAAACAGCGAAAACCGTCCACGATAGCCGAGACTGAAAGGAAGGGCGCATTCGTAACCCCTTGTCGCAAATGCACTTAAAAAATGCAAGCCCGTCTTGACTGTTGCGGGAAAATGGTTATAATTGAGCCCAATTGGCAAGTTCGGCAATGTCGGCAGAACCGGATGAGCCTGCTGTCTGTAGCAGCCTAGGGAGCTGAAGAGTTTGCGTGTGTGGCGAACTCAAGGCGACTTTCGGGCCAGTTTAACACGGAGGACTAGAAGCCCTCGGCTTCACCGGCCGACGCCTACTCTGAGGGCTTCGCTATTGCTAGCTTCAGCCGCGGCTGGGCAAAGGGATGGTCAAGCAAAAATGAAAACTGTGTTTACGACCGGTGAGGCGGCCAAAATCTGCAAGGTCAGCCAGCAGACAATCATCCGTTGTTTCGATTCCGGACAGCTCAAAGGGTTTCGGGTCCCCGGCAGTCGGTTCCGGCGGATTCCTCGCGAGCAGCTCTATATGTTCATGCGTGATAACGGCATTCCCACCGACGCGCTGGAAAGCGGCAAACGGAAGATCCTCATCGTCGACGACGACGAAGAGCTGGTCGAATTGATCTCCGACGTGCTGGACCGCGACGGCCGGTTCGAGGTCCGCAGCGTCAACAACGGTTTCGACGCCGGCATGATGGTCAAGGAATATCGGCCCGACCTGATCGTGCTCGACGTCATGTTGCCCGACATCAACGGCAAAGAGGTGTGCCAGCGGGTCCGCAGCGACAAGACGATGGACGACGTGCGGATCATCTGCATATCGGGCATGGTCGAGGAAGACAAGGTCGGCGAGCTGAGAGCGGCCGGCGCGAACGACTTCATGCACAAGCCGTTCGAGGTAGAGAAGCTCGTTGAGCGGATGTGCCTGCACCTCGATATCGAGGCCGTCCCGAGCATGTAATGCCCCAGGCGTGGCCGTCGGTTTCCGTGCGGGCCCGGGTCGCCGGGGCTCGGCAGTGCCGGGCCGTAGCGTCTCTGCTGGCAGTGCTTGCGCACCGGCACGCATGCCCGTATCTTCTGGTCGTCTGTTGCCATGCGCCGCCTACCTCCCCTTGTTGCCGACGTGAGCCGGTGGTGTCTGCCGATGGCCGACGCCTCGGCCGACGCATTGACTTCGCTCTTGCTGCTTGGCAACACCACTGCGGTGTGCCAGGCACTGGCCGACGCGTTGGCAATGGACCCGCCGCTTGTGCTCTGGACGGTTTGCGTTGCCGACGGCCGTGCCGGCTTCCGGCCGGGGTCTGTCGACGAGTTGGTCGGGTGGCTGGCCGAGCATGGGCTCGAAGTGCTCTGCTGGGAGGCGGCCCCCGAAGCGTCGCCGGAGGCAGCCGAAATCGCGCAGCCGCCGCCGGAGGCCAAAGGATACGCCGATCAAGTGGCCGCCCGGCTGGAACTGGCCGATCTGGCCCGGCGGCTGGCCGGCCAACAACCGGCGGCCTCGCCCGAACTGGCATTCTTGTTGGGGCTGCTGGACGGCCCCTGCGATTGGCTGCCCACCGCCGATGCCTCCTCGTCGGCTACCTCGTCGGCGGACGGTCTCGCGGAGCAGCGCCTTGCCGGCCTACCCCAATGGCTGGTCCATCTGGACGACCTTCCCGAAGCCGTTGCGGTGCGTCTGGCGGGCGATGTGCTGGCCGGCGAGGTCCAGCCGCCGCAGTCGGTTGAGATCTATTTGCAGGCGTGCCGCGACCGGGCCGCCGAAGGCCGGCGACGCTGGTTGGCGCCGGTGGCAGGCGCCGGCCGATGGCTGCCGTTGCTGGCGGCCAGGATGGCCCGACTGTCGGCGTTGGAGAATCGCTTTGACGAGATACTCGAAGCGGAGAAGCTCGAGGCCATGGCCGAGTTTGCCGCCGGGGCCGGACACGAGATCAACAACCCGCTGACGGTCATCGCCGGTCGGGCCCAATTGTTCCTCCGCGAAGAGCAGGACCCCGAGCGGCGGCGTGCGCTGGCGTTGATGAACACGCAGGCCAAACGGGTCTATGAGATGATCGCCGACATGATGCTTTTCGCCCGGCCGCCGCAACCGGAACCCGAGTTGCTCGACGTGGTGGAACTGATCGATCGGGTTGTCGCGGACCTTGCGTCCCAGGCGGCCCGGCAGGAGACCACGCTCTGCCGCACGGGCGACGACGGTCCCCTGCAACTGGAGGTGGACGGGGCGCAACTGACGGTGGCGCTTAGGGCGATGTGTCAGAATGCGTTGGAAGCGATCGGCCGCGAAGGGCGGATCGAGGTCGGCGCCCGCCGCCGCGAACTCGGCGTCGAGATTCACATTGCCGACAACGGCCCCGGCATTCCGCCCGAGGAACGTCGCCATCTGTTCGATCCCTACTATTCGGCCCGGCAAGCGGGACGAGGACTCGGCCTGGGATTGTCGAAGGCCTGGCGGATCGTGACCAACCACGGCGGGCGGATCGAGGTCGTCAGCGAGCCCGGCCAAGGAGCGACCTTTGCGATCACGTTGCCCGGTTGACCGCGCTGCTGCCGCCGGGTCGCTGCACGGCAACACGGCGAGCCGCGGATCTGCACCGGGACGAATCCGGCGGCTCGCTGGGCGGGAGGGGAAGGCGCGGCAACGTCATGCCGGCAGCAGCGCCGCCAACTCGGGATGCGGGCGGGTGATGACGTCGGCGAGGATCAGCTTGCCACCAAGGCGTTCTACCGATTGCCGGCCGGCAGCCACGGCGGCCTGGACGGCCGCGACGTCGCCGCGGACGATGATCGTGACATAGGCGGCGCCGATCTTCTCCTTGCCGACCAGTTCGACCGCGGCGGCCTTGAGCATCTCATCGGTGGCGTGCAGCGCGGCCACCAGTCCTTGCGTTTCGATCAGGCCCAGTGCGTCGGAGCTCTTCATGGAATCCTCCTTGGGGACAAGTGAATCGTCGATTCCCAGCAGCGGGATGAACGCCGGCGGGAGCGTTGCGGTCTGCTGTGTCTGTTCAGTCGGTCCGGGGATCACCACCACGGTGGCCCGGCTGCCCATCTGCTCGGCCAGCGCCACGCCTTGGCGGCCCGCCTCGCGAACGTCGGCGGCGTTGCCGGCCAGCTTGATGCATTGCTCGGCTCCCATGGTGCTTTCGACGCCGACGATCCGCACGCCGGCCGCCTTGCAGCACCGATCGGCCACCAGCAGTGCCGGCGCGAGGTTGGCGATTTCCAGCAGTGCGAGGCTCGTCGAGGGCATCGTCCCTGTTCTCACTGCGCCGCTTCCATTGAACGCAGAGCGGCGGTCAGCTTCTCAATGTAGTACAGATCCGCCCGACACCAGGGCTGATCGAGATATCGGGCCAGTTCCTCCGGCTTCGCGCGCAGTCCGTAGGCCAGTGCCGGGAACATCCCCCGTGCCAACCCGGGCGGGCTGATGTAGTTCTCGCCGCCGATAAGGCGTTCGCCCCATGCCTGGTGCCAGAGGGGCAGCTCCCGCCGCAAGTCCGACAGGTTGGCCCGCAGCGGCTGCCCAGCGTGATCGGTCAGCATCCGGGCCAGCTCAGGCACCAACTGCTGGTAGCGGGGAAACGTGCCGTGGTGCTCGCGTTTGCCCTGCAGGCGGGGATCGGCGATCTCGAAATGCACCCGCGCGGTGGTCAGGTCGGCCAGCCTGTTGGTAGCCATCTTCACATCGTCGGCCGCGCCCGCCCTCTCGGCAATGCGGATGTAGCCGATCACGCCGGCGATTTGCCGGTTGAGCTCCTCGACGGCGTTGCCGCCGCCGGCGTCGGGATCGAACGCCACCGGCTCGCTGAACGCTCGGCGAAAGCCGTCGAGAATCGTGGCCGGCTCGGCCAGCACGCGGTCCCAGCGGTCGGCGTAATGGGCGTAGGCCCAGACAGCGTAAAGGTCGGCCACCTCGGGCGGCTGTTTGGGCGGGCGCACCGCGTTGCCCTTGAGCATCCCCGGCGCCAGGTCAAAAGGCTCCCGCCGTCGACCTTCGCCGCCGATGATCGATCGGGTCAACGGCACGCCCTCGGCAAACAACTCGTCGAGATACGCCACGGCCCTCGCGCGGACCTCAGGCGAAAGGTGCGGCAACGCCATGGCAACCGCCTGCATCGTCTCCGAGGCCCTCCAGAAGTGCTGCTCTTCGTGCGAGATGCCCAGCTCGACGACCAGCAGCGCCCAGGGATGCCCGTCGATCAGCTCCACTACGGCCGCGTCGAGCCGGCGCCGCATCTCGGCGGCAAGCTTCTCCGGCAAGGCTTCTTCTTCATCTCCTCCAAACGGCTTGTCGTCTGCCGGGCATTCGACGTACGGCTTCACGTCCGCAGCGGTGAGAACCCTCTTCTTGACGTTCGCATCATAGCTTCCCAGCGGTCCCATGACGTTGCCGCCGTTGATCCGCGGCATGTGCGTCCAGCGGAACGGTTCGGGGGCCTTGGCGCCGCCGGATTCGGTTGCCGGGATCTCCGGCCCACCCAGGCAGACAACCTGTCCGCCGACGACCCAGAACATGCGTCCTTCGGCGATCGAGACGCACGAACGGTCGGGGCCGTGCCATTCGTTGACCGTGTTCTCGACGAATCCCTCCAGGGCCAGCTTCCGCGAGCCGTCCCAGCCGCCGTGGACCCCGGGTCCGAAGATGCCGCCGTAGCTGTCGCGGACACCGGCGAGTTGGCGGATCTTCCGCGTCTTCAGGTCTACACCGCCGACGGCGCCCATATGGGTGACCACCAAAAAGTCGCCCATCAGGCTCAGCGTGGAAGTCTCGTCGGTAATCATCGGCATGCCGGCGAAGTAGCCCGGCTCGCGGTCGCCTTCGGCGTGGGCAATGTTCGCCAGGTAGCCTGTCTGTGAGTCGATCCGCCCGATGCCGATGCCCACCTGGCTGACTCCGGAGCAATAGACGCTCAAGGCCGTGGGCACGATGGTGAACAGTTCGCCGGTTTTGGGGTTGAAGGTCGGCGGCGAGGGCGGGTTGTGCATGCCGGAGGTGAACATCACGCTGGTGATCCAGGGCTGGCGGCCGTCGCTGAGGTTGAGCGTGTGCCAGGTCCGCGCGTGCGGGTTCTCTTCGAGGTACTCCACCACACCCTGGTGTTCGGCCTGCTCACGCCGCTGGGTGCGGCGTAGAAACAGCATGTTGGGCGTGTTGACGACGACCTTGTCCTCGTTGTCGTCCAGCGGGATATCGCGTTGGATGCCACCGAGCAGCGACCGGTTGACGTAGAGCGACTCGTGGAAGGGCATGGCCGGGTTGGTGCGAACGATCACCTTGTCGGCCCAGACGGTCGGGGCCTGGTCGCGGAGCGAAAGGCCTGGTAGCTTAGCCGACTTCCACAACAGCTCGCCCTCCGGCGAAAGGCAATAGACGTGCATGTCTTCGGAGCCGACGAGGACCCGTTGCCCGTCGGGCGAGAACGAGGCGGGCTTGAGGATCATGGCGCCGGTCGGAAAGGTCCAGGCCACGCGGCCGCCTTGGGCCTCGACCGCGTGGAAGACGCCGGCCCGATCGCCGACGTAAACCCGTCGTCCGTCGCAGGCCGGCGAGTTGAAGATTCCGGCCGCAGCGCGGTAGATCCAGAGCACCTCGCCGTCGCCAGCCCGCAGACACGCCAGCGTGCCGCAGTTAAACGCATCGTCACAGCCCACGTAGACCTTGCCGTCGCGGTAGCAGGGTGAGTGGCCGATGGGGCCCGGCGCCCGGTGCTGCCAGACCGTCTTGCCGTCGGTCACGTCCAGGGCGTAGAGATTGCCCGCATAAGTGCCCACAAAGCAGAGTCCCTCAGCCACGATCGCCTCGACTCGAGGGCCAATCATCTCCTCGGCGAAGTGGCGGAACCACTTCTGCTCGACGGGGCCCCGGACGACTTCGTCGGTGTAGCCGGATCGCTGGTAGTCGTGGTGCAAGGTCGGCCAGCAGGAACCGGCCGTTGCACTTGCCGCCGGACTACACGCGGCCAGATTCACCAGAACCACCAGGGCCAGGAACACGGCGGGCTGCTGGAAGAACCTCGCGTTCACGACAAAGTCACTCCTCGTTGCTGCAGTTCGGCCAGCACGCCTTCGACGATCCGGCTGACGTGTCGGGCATCCAGTTGCGCCGTCGGCAGCGGGGACGGCTGGTCGGTTAGTTCCTGCTCGGCGAGCAAGGCGGCCAGCGTCTTTTCCAGCTCGCCGAGGATCGCCCGATGCCTTTCCGAGAGCGGCTGTCGCCCCGTGCCCATCCGGAAGCCGCGAAGCTGCACGGCCACCCGAAATCCCTCGGGGAAATCGGCGGAGTAGAGCGCCGGGTCGAACAGGCGGATCAGCCAGGCCTGGACGCGCCGGGCCTCGTCGAGCCGGCCACCCATGGTCAGATCATACAGCTTTCGCGTGACCTCGGGAACCACGCCGCTGGACGCGTTTGTGCCGCCGTCGCAGCCGATCAGCAGCATGGGCATCAACACGGCATCCCAGCCGGTTAGGAAGCTGAACTCCGGCCGGTTGGGCCGCACGGCCTCGATCATCCGGATCATCTGGGCCAGGTCGCCCGAGGAGTCCTTGATCGCCACGATCCGCTCACACTCCTCGCTGAGTCGCTGGATGGTGGGCACGTCGATCGGCGAGGCGAACATGGGAATGTTGTAGAGGGTGACGTCGACCGGCGTGTTGCGGCCGATCTCCTGGAAATAGGCGTAGACGTTGTCGGGGCTGAGTTTGTAGTAGTAGGGGGCGACGATGGCGACCGCCCGCACGCCCAAACCGTGGTAATACTCGCAGGCGTCGAGCGTTTCGCGGACATTTGCCTCGGCCGCCCCGGCCAGGATGGGCACCCGGCCAGCCGTCTGGTCGACCATGATCTGGACGATCCGGCGGCGTTCTTCGGGCGTGAATCGCGTGAATTCGCTGGTCGATCCGTTGGGATAGAGCCCGTGGACTCCGCGGTCGATCAGCCAATCGACGTAGCGTCGCAGTTCCGCTTCGTGGATATTCCCCCGCTCGTCCAGCGGGACCATGTTGGGGGTGAAAATGCCTTGCAGTCTGCCTTGGCCGGCCATCTGTGGGAGTCCTCCTGCGCGGCCGCACGGTGGGTAAAACGCCTACAACCGGAGCGGCCGGAACGGTCGCCAAACAAACATAGCTTGCCGCCGGACGGCCGTTTCGACAACCGGCGCCGAACGGGCCGGCGTCTGCTGTGATTGCAGTGCTAGCAGTCGGGCGCGGCATCGGGTCCTCGGCCCGCCGGCACTGCTCTTGTCAATCGGTCAGCCTTGCCATAAGCTATCGTGCCTTGCGTTGCGAGGGAGCAGCACGTCACGGAAGACATAGAAATTGCCGGGAGGCAAACTGCTGATGAGCCTGGGCCAGAAAGTGAGCGTCCTGCCTAAGGAAAGGCACGACGACACACCCGGATTCGACTTCGCGGATCCGTTTCTCGTTAAGCATCTGGGCATGCCCGTGCGGCGTGCCGTCTCGCGGACCCGTCAGTGGCTGCTCGGCCAACAACAAGCCGAGGGCTGTTGGTGTGCGGAGCTGGAAGGCGACAGTATCCTCCAGAGCGAGACGATCCTCTTGATGGCCTATCTGAGCCGCGAGGACAGCGATCTGGCCCAACGGGCCGCCGCGCGCCTGGGCGAAACCCAATTGCCCGAGGGCGGTTGGGCCATGTATCCCGGCGGCGAGCTGGAGCTCAGCGGCAGCGTGAAGGCCTATTTCGCTCTGAAGCTGACCGGCCACGATCCCGCCGCCGAGTACATGCAGCGGGCCCGCGCGGCGATCCTCGCCCACGGCGGCGCCGACGCCGTCAACAGCTTCACGCGGTTCTACCTGGCGATTTTGGGGCAGATCTCCTACGACCAGTGTCCGGCGGTTCCGCCCGAGGTGGTGCTCCTGCCCAAATGGTTCCCGGCCAACCTCTACGCCGTCAGCGCGTGGTCGCGGACGATCATCGTGCCGCTGTCGATCGTCTCCGCCACGCGGCCGGTCCGGCAGATCGACCCGCGGCACGGCATCCGTGAGCTGTTCCTGAAAGCCCCGGAGGACTGGCCGCCGCTGCGATGTCCGGGACTGGCCAGCGGCACGGGCCTGTTCAGTTGGGACCGCCTCTTCCGCACCATCGACAGGCTGCTGAAGTGGTGCCAGCGCCGCCGGCTGGTACCCCTGCGGCGACGGGCTATCGCCCGGGCCGAACAATGGATGCTGGGGCGGTTCCAGCGCAGCGACGGGCTCGGGGCGATCTACCCGCCGATCGTCTGGAGCATTCTTGCCTTGAAATGCCTCGGCTACGACGACCAGAGCCCCGAGTTGCAGGAGTGTCACAAGCAACTGACCGACCTGGTCATCGAGGACGAAACCGGGGAAACCGCCCGGATCCAGCCGTGTAAATCGCCCGTTTGGGATACGGCTATCACGCTGCGGGCGCTGGCGGCCGGCGGCGTGCGGGCCGATTGCCGCGCGATTCGCAGGGCGGTTGATTGGCTGCTTACGCAACAGATCACGCGCACCGGCGACTGGGAGGAAACGGTCCACGCCGAGCCGGGCGGATGGTGTTTCGAATACGCCAATGACTTCTACCCCGATTCGGACGACACGGCCATGGTGCTGATGGCGCTTCATGCCCAGTTCGATGCGCCGCCGGAGCTGGAAACCGCCCTGCCGCCTGAGCTGCGGCTGGTCTCCGACGCGGACGACTCGCCCGACGGGCTGCAGGAAGAGGCCCGGCAGGAGAAAACCACCACGGCGATCGAGCGTGGGCTGCAGTGGATGCTGGCGATGCAGAACGACGACGGCGGTTGGGGGGCCTTCGATCGAAACAACCACCGCGCATTCCTATGCCATGTGCCCTTCGCCGATCACAACGCAATGATCGATCCGAGCACGCCCGACCTGACCGGGCGCGTGCTGGAATCACTGGGCAAACTGGGACGCCGCCAGGGCGATCCGGCGGTCGATCGGGCGGTCGCGTACATGCGACGCACGCAGGAGCCCGACGGAAGCTGGTTCGGGCGGTGGGGCGTGAACTACATTTACGGCACGTGGCAGGCGATCGCCGGGCTGGTGGCCGTCGGGGTGCCGCAAGACGACCCCGCGATCGTCGCGGGGGCCCACTGGCTGTTGACCTGCCAGCAGGCCTGTGGCGGCTGGGGCGAATCGCCCGATAGTTACCACCAGCCGCATCTGCGCGGGCAAGGCCCTCCCACCGCGTCGCAAACCGCCTGGGCGCTACTGGGGCTGTTGGCTGCCGGATACCGGGACGAGCCGGCGGTGACCCGCGCCGTGCGATTCTTGGTGGTGACCCAGAGCGAGGACGGCACCTGGGACGAGCCGGAGTTCACCGGCACGGGATTCCCGCAGGTGTTCTATCTGCGCTACCACTATTATCCGATCTACTTCCCGCTGATGGCCCTGGCCCAATGGGTCGTCGAGGTGCGGCCGCTGATGACCGCCGCCGACACGCCGTTGCTGCGGGTCGTGGGCGGCGAATGACCGCCCGTATGGAAGTCGAACACACAAAACCACGGAAAGCACGAATTCCAGCCCCCGACCGACGAGTTCCTTATGCGTTTTCCCCTCTCGCTGACGCGGTCCATGACGGGCTATCTCGTTCGCAAAAGACTGGCCGGACAACGGCGGTTCCCGCTGGTGCTGATGCTCGAACCGCTGCACGCCTGCAACCTCTCGTGTACGGGTTGCGGGCGGATTCGGGAGTATGCCGACACGATCGACCGCAAGCTCTCGGTCGACCAGTGTCTGGCGGCCGTCGAAGAGTGCGGCGCGCCGATCGTCAGCATCTGCGGCGGCGAGCCGCTGATCTATCCCGGAATCGAAGAACTGGTCGGCAAGATCCTTGCCGGTCGCCGCCACATCTACCTCTGCACCAACGGGCTGCTGCTGGAAAAGAAGCTCCACGGATTCCCCCCCAGCAACCGGCTGTGGATCAACGTCCATCTCGACGGCATGGAAGCGACCCACGATCGGGCGGTTGAGCGGAAGGGGGCGTTTGCCGCGGCCATCGCGGGCGTTCGGGAAGCCCGGGCCGCCGGATTTCGCGTCTGCACCAACACGACGATCTACCGGCAGACCGACATGCACGAGATCATCGTGCTGTTGGAGTATCTTACCGAACTGGGCGTGGACGGCTTCATGGTCTCGCCCGCCTACGGCTACGAGGCGGTACACCGGGCGGATCCCGGCGCGGCGCGGCAGATCTTCATGACCCGGCAGGAAATCCACGAGAAGTTCCGCCGTGCCCGGCCGATGCTGCAGCGGTTTCGGCTGACGGCCTCGCCCGTTTACCTGGACTTTCTTTGCGGCGAGCGCACGCTGCCGTGCGCCGCCTGGGCGAATCCCACGTTCAACGTCTGCGGCTGGCGCGGCCCCTGCTATCTCATTCCCGATGCCCACTATGGAACCTATCGCGAACTGGTTGAGACGACTGACTGGGACCGACTGGGTCCGGGAGGCGATCCTCGCTGCGAGCACTGCTTGGTCCATTGCGGCTTTGAGCCGGCGGCCGTGCTGGTTGCCCATCGGCGGCTCCGCGACCTGTTGAAGATGGCCGTGTGGCAGATGACCTAAGGACTCGCAGAAGAACAAGTTGGGCATAGGGGACCGAAAGAACCTCGGTGCCGCTGCCATGGTCTATCGCCAATTCCTCCGAAGCTGGTTTCATAACGCCGCGCGGCAGAAAGCCCGCGAGAAGCTCAGCGAGGTGGCGCGCGAACAGGTGCAAGCAGCCGCCGAAAACGCCAGCGACGCAGCCGGAGAGCCGGACGAGCCTCGCCTGGGCCTGATCTTCGCGTTGAGGATCGAATCCGGCGGTCTGGAGGACCTGCTCGACGGCACCGCCACCACCCGCGGACACGGCTTCCTCGTGGTTCAAGGCCGGCTTGCCGAGCGGCGGCTGGCGCTGGTCGTCGCCGGAGCGGGCCGCGAAGCGGCGGCCAGGGCCACCGAAGCGTTGATCGACGGGCACCAGCCCCAGTGGGTTCTCTCGGCCGGATTCGCCGGCGGGCTCAATCCCGACTTGAAGCGGAACGACGTGCTGATGGTCGATCGGGTCAGCGACACGGCCGGGAACGAGCTGGCGATCGATCTGAAGGTCGATCCGGCAACGCTGGCGCGGACGCCGGGCGTACACGTCGGCCGGCTGCTGACGGCCGATCGGGTCGTGCGTTTGCCCGACGAAAAGCGGGCACTGGGCGGGCAATACGATGCCCTGGCGGTCGACATGGAAACCTTCGCCGTGGCCGAGGTCTGCCGCCGGCGCCAAGTTCGCTTCTTGGCCGTGCGCGTGGTCAACGATGCGGTCGACGAAACGCTGCCACACGACGTCGAATACCTGCTGTCGCAGACGACCCGCGCTGCCCGGCTCGGCGCCGCGGCCGGGGCCCTCTGGCGGCGCCCGTCCAGCTTCAAGGACATGTTCCGGCTGAAGGAAAACGCGCTGTTGGCCTCGGAGCGGTTGGCGAAATTCCTGGCGGGCATGATCGAACAGCTATAGGCTCTCGACCCGGCGCCGGCGCAGCACGGCGCGACGCCACCGAGAGATCGCGATACCGAGAAGACAGCCACACGCCAGCCCCGCCAGCATCACGACGGTGCCCGGTTCGGGGACGGCGATGGGGACCGAGCGGATCCCTGCGGTCCCCTGGAAGGTATCGGCGACCTTCCACTCGGCCAACGGATCCATGCCGATCGAGCCGACGAGAGCCCACTCCATGTCTTTCATTTCGTCATCGCCGCCGCAGGCCAGGGCGGCGTAGGGTCCACTGCCGAACAGGTTGGCGGCCAAGATGGCCTGGATGTCGAGGCCGTTGACCCGCCCGTTGCCGTCGAAGTCGCCCTCGGTCCACTCGGCGTCGACGTTGCGGCCGAACTTGTTTGCAGCCAGGATCGCTTGGATGTCGAGGCCGTTAACGAAACGGGCGCCGTCGGTATCACCTGGTGCGGCCTGAAACACGTCCAGCCGGACGGAGTCGTCGGCGTAGACCAGGCATTGACCGTCGTCGTCTGGGTCTGAGGTAAAAACACCATAGCCCAAGTGTTGTCCCACGAGTTGCTCCGGGAGCGGCGGATCAGGGCCCGGACGGGGAAAGTTGAGAAAGGCTCCGTTCAGTGAAGCGCCTTCGGTGGCCGCGATGATCTCACAGGACGAGTCGCCCCAGGGCGCCTCGGCCGCCGCTTCCGGCGGGGGCACTGGTCCCAGGGCCCTCAGCTCCAACGTGCCATCAAGCCAAACGCCTCCCCCGCCGATCACCTCCAGGCGGTCATTGCCCGAGGCGTACAACTCGCACGCGTAGGTCGCATGGTCGCCCAGGACGAGCGTACCATCAACCGTAAACGTTCCCACGCCGTTGCCCGGGGCAAGCACGCCTTCCACTTGGGCGTCACCGACAAGCTTGCCCTGGCCGATCAGGGCGCCCTGGGCGACCGTGGCGGCGGCCGCGGCAGTGCCGTCCAGTGCCAAGGTTGCGTCGGCAGCGACGGCCAGTTCGTCGGCAACACAGAGATCGCCGTCGGCCAGGATGTGGACCGCGCCTGTTTCGCCAATTTGGAGCGACCAGGTTGCCGCGTTGCGATCGACCGTGCATGTGCCGGAGTTGATCACGGCCACCGTCTGCGCGGTGGGAACGGCGGCGGAACTCCCTCCATCCCAGTGCGAATCACCAGGGGGGCCGGCAGCCACGTGGTCCCAGGTCGAATCGGATCCGTCCCAACTCAGCGTCACAGCCAGCAGCGAAACACCCGAGGACGTTACGGCCGCAATCAGCGGATTGCCTCGGCTGTCGAACGTAACGCTCGCGCGCTGACTGTCTACCGGCAGCGTCTGATCGGTCCACTGTCCCTGTGAGTCTCGATGAGCCAAGTGTAGCAGGCCGAACGGCGGGTCCACTCCGCCGGACCACTCGCTATAGACGACGACCGGATTCCCGTCGGTATCATAGGCTAGGCTCCGAGGCGTGAGATGGCTTGCCAGGGGGCTGATCACGATCGGATCGGCGGCCCCCGTGCTGTGGGCCCCGAACGTCAGTTGCCCCGTGTCGTCGACGTAGAGAAAACCGATCGAGCCGTCCGGCGGCGCCGCCACACTCGTGCCGAAGACCGAGAGAGCCGTGGCGTCGGCGACGTTCGCCCAGCCGGAAGCATCCTCCCGGGCGACCACCAGCGGTCCGAGACCACCGAGCGTGTCTTGAACGTAGCTAAGCGCGGCGTGGCCAGCCGTATCGAACGTCAGCGCTTGGCAGTTGGGCGCCGGCGGCGGTGGAGAAAGGCCCAAGCCGAACGAGCCCACGCGCTCGGTCTCCCAGTGGGCCAACGGCACGTCGAACCGCGAAAGGAACCTCGCTCCAGAGACATCGATTCCAGCCACCGCGGGCAAGCCGGCACGATCAACAGCCATGGCAGGCACCACGGAGACCAGGAAATCCGCCGAATCGGGATGCAGACTCGACCGAAGCGAGCCGTATCCGCGGAAATCCTGCCCCACCCGGATGCCTTCTCCCCCCGGGCCGCGCGAGGCGTAAAAGACGTTTCCGAAACCATCGGCAGCGAACGACGCAGCGTCTCCCGCTGCCGGATCGCGCAGGTCGTCAAAGAGTCTTTCGCCGGCGCGCATCCAAGAGAGGGTCACCGTGCCGTCTGGCAGCCCGTAGCCTACGGCCACATCGTCGTAGGGCGTGACTACCACGTCCACGTTCTCGACAGGTCCACCCAACTCCAGCGAGCGGACGAAGAACTCAGAGGCCTCGCCACGGAGAGCTTGACACGCGCAAACACACAGCACACAAAGACCAAGGGCCACGGCGTTGGTAGCGGAGGTACGCATCGCAAGTGTCGCTTCAGAACGGTTCACGCTACGCGTCGTTCGGCCGCGAGCGCGGACACTTCCCGGCACGCTGCAGAAGCACGACACCTACTCCCACGACGCCCATTGCCAGCAGCACCAGCGACCACGGCTCGGGCACCGAGACGGGCGCCGGCGGATCGTACGCCAGCCAGACCGTCCCGGTGCCGGCGGCGAAGGAGATCACCGGGAAGTCGTTGTAGTCGTAGGATAACCCCACGATCTGTTGCGGTATCACGTAATCCTGAAAGCCGTGCAGCGGGTCCGTCACTTGCGAGGCCACGGTGGTACTTACCCAATCGCCCGCGGCAGACTGATACGCATACTTCAATTCGACGGGACCGGTGCCCGGATCCTGCACCCAGGCAGCTCCCATGCGCCCTTGACTGTCGACCGCGACGGCGGGCTCCCATAGGTAGCCGCCGGGGGAGGAAGCTACGACCTGGAACGTCCACAACCCGCTTCGCACGTCGAAATCGTAGGAGATAAGATCGGTCGTGCTTGCGTTCGTGCCCAGGACGTGAGGGCGCCCCAGGCTGTCGAACGTTAGATCCATGCTATCGGGAATCAACTGGGGACCGAATTGCCGAAGGTCCACAGGCCCGACCCAGCCACCCGGCGCCCAGCCGATTTCGTGCCAGTAGTACATGTTGTCGTCGATCATTCCCCGGTCGCCGAAAGGCGAAACCGCGAGGTCCACAAGCGGAACGGGTCCATAGGGCGGTGGCAGGATCGTGTCTTGCCCCGCGATGAGGTTTCCTTCCGCGTCAAAATCAATCGATCGAACACCGTATATCGGCGATCCAAAGCCGGTGGCCGGCGCGCCGAGAACGGCCGCGCACCTGTCCGATGGTGCGCTCGCGCTCCCCACCACCACACCAATGCGACCGTCGGGACTTGTGGCCGCCGATAACGGGCCGCTGACCACGGACCCTTGCTGGCTGTAATTGAGCAGATCGCCGCCGATCTGATGCCAGAAGGTGCCTGTCTGCGGATTCATCGTCGGATAGAGAGAGTAAGCATCGAGCGTCTGACCGGCTCCTCCGGTGAATATGACCGGCCAAACGCGCCCGTCCCGCATAGCCACCGCCGTCTGATCATCGCCGACCGGAAAGCCCGTGCACTGAAATGCCCAACTCAACTCCCCCGCGGGGGCAGACGCGGGAACACACACCGCCACAAGAACCGCGAAGAGCAGCACGCAACAGGAAAAACGCATGGGCTTTTCTCCCTGCAAAAGAGCTAACAAGTGCCTGGTCACCACGCCGTCCGCAATCCTGACGACTCGCGTTGCCGACAGCGGTGCGAACGCTCCGAGTCTCGGCAGGCGAGATTGGCTTGTCAAGTAATTCTCGTCGATCTGCGGGTGCTTTTGTGAAAATCGGCCCTGCTGGGGGATCTGGAGGGCGAGAAGTCGTTCTCTTCCCCCGCAAGCGCTCTACCGCGCCGCGGATTCCAGATGCACCATCAACACGGCCAGATCGGCAGGGGTGATCCCACTAATGCGACCCGCCTGGGCCAGATCGGTGGGGCGAATCCGCGAGAGCTTCTCACGGGCTTCCTCACGCAGATGGTTCACCGAGCGGAAATCGAGGTCGCCGGGAATGCGGCGGGCCGCCAGCCGGTGCTGCCGAGCGATGTCGATCTCCTGCCGGGCGATGTAGCCGGCGTACTTCGCGTCGTGGGTGACCTGCCGGACCACCTCGGCCGCCACTTCGCCGAGCTGCGGCAAGCACGACGCCACGTCGCCCCAGGTCACCTCCGGCCGGCGGAGCATCTTGGCCAACGTGATCTGGCCGCAGCGGTGCTGCTCGAGCAGCGCGACCACCCGGTCGATCTCGGCCTGCTTCCGCTGAACCCTCTCGAAGCGGCCACGCTCGACCAGCCCCAGGTGGTGTCCCAAGGGCGTCAGCCGGCGATCGGCATTGTCGTGGCGCAACAGGAGTCGATACTCGGCGCGGCTGGTGAACATCCGATAGGGCTCGTCCACGCCGCGGGTCACCATGTCGTCGATCATCACGCCGATGTAAGCCTCGTGGCGCCCCAGCACCAGCGGCTCGCGGCCTTGCAGGGCCAACGCCGCGTTGGCGCCGGCGATCAGTCCCTGGGCACCCGCCTCTTCGTAGCCAGTGGTGCCGTTGATCTGTCCGGCCAGATAGAGTCCCGCGACGCGCTTGGTTTCCAGCGACGTTTTCAGTTGCTCGGGCGGGAGATAGTCGTATTCGATTGCGTAGCCGTAGCGCAGGATCTCGGCCCGCTGCAAGGCAGGAATCTCGCGCAGCATCGCGTCCTGGACGTCGCGCGGCAGGCTGGTCGCCAGCCCGTTGACGTAGACCTCGTGCGTGTCGCGTCCCTCCGGCTCGAGAAACAACTGGTGCCGGTCCTTGTGGGCGAAGCGGACGATCTTCGTTTCGATCGACGGGCAATAGCGCGGCCCGGTCGATTGGATCTGGCCGCTGAACATCGGCGCCCGGTGCAAATTGGCCCGAATCAGCTCGTGCACCGCCGGCGTGGTGTGGGTAATCCAGCACGGAAGCTGTCGGCAATCGATCTTGTCGGTGAGGAAGGAGAACGGCTCGGGATCCTCGTCGCCCTGCTGCATCTCGGCCTGATCGTAGTCGATCGTGCGGCCGTTGAGCCGGGCGGGCGTGCCGGTCTTGAAGCGGGCCAGCTCGAAGCTCCACTGACGCAGCGAGCGGCTGACGCCCGCGGTCGTGCCTTCGCCCATGCGACCGCCGGGCGTGGTCGCCTCGCCCACGTGCAACAGGCCTTGCATGAACGTGCCGGTGCAGAGGATGACCGCCCGGGCGCGATAGACGGCGTCGCCGAGCACCCGCACGCCGGCCACCCGTGGCGGGGCACCGGAGCCCTCGACCAGCAGTGCTTCGACGGTTTCTTGTCGCAGTGCCAAGCCGGGCTGCTCCTCGACGAGCCGTTTGACCTGCTGCTGATAGGCCCGCTTGTCGGCCTGGGCCCGTGGCCCGTGCATGGCGGGGCCCTTGCGGCGGTTGAGCATGCGGAACTGGATGCCGGTGGCGTCGATCGCCCGGCCCATGGCCCCGCCCAGGGCGTCGATCTCGCGGACGATCTGCCCCTTGGCCACGCCGCCGACGGCCGGATTGCAGCTCATCTGGGCGATCGTGTCGAGGTTGCCGCTGAGCAGGGCGGTAGAGGCTCCCATCCGCGCGGCCGCCAGCGCCGCCTCGGTCCCGGCGTGCCCCCCGCCCACCACAATCACGTCAAACTCGTACGAAACGCTCATCCCGCTTATTGTTTCTCGCGGCAACGGGACTGTAAAGTCCACGGCGGAGTCCACGGCCGCCCGGACCCCGAGCAAACGCCTTGCAGCTTGCGGCGGTTGCGTCTATCCTGCAAGCTGGGGTGGCCGAGGCCACTTGCTGTTGCCCCAGGTCTGACGTGTTGCGACTCCATTTACCACCTTGCCGGACTACTGCCTCGTCTGCCGCCCATGATCTGTCGCCCCGCCGTCTCCCCGCCGGAGCCTCCGCTGCCGCTGTTGATTACCGGAATTGCCGGCGTGGCGGGCTACAACGCGATGGACTACTTCCGGCGGAAGTATCCCGGCCGGGTGATCGGCATCCGACAACAAGACAATCTGCGGCTGCGAGGCCCGGGCATCGTGGCCTGCAATATCGAGGACGACCGCCGGCTGGCAAGGCTGTTCGACCGCTACCGCTTCGCCGCCGTGCTGCACTGCGCCGGCAACTGCGCGCTGAAACCGTGCGAGCTGGACCCGCCGCTGGCCTGGCGCATCAACTTCGAGGGCGTGCTCAGCGTGTTGCGCCACGTGGTGCCGCGCGGGCTGCGACTGGTCCATCTGTCGGTCGATCTGGTCTTTTCAGGCGCCGGCGCCGGTGGTTACCGGGAAGAGGCTCCGACCGACCCGGTGACCGTGTACGGCAAGACCATGGTGGCGGCCGAACGGGTGATTCTCGGCGCCTATCCGGCGGCGTGCATTCTGCGGATCTCGCTACCGATGGGCGTCAGCTCCAACGGCCACGCTGGGGCCATCGACTGGATCGCCTCGCGCTTCAAAAAATCGCGCCCGGCGACACTCTACTTCGACGAAATCCGCACACCGACCTACACCGACTGCCTCAACCGGCTGTGCGAGACGATGCTGGCCGGCAGCGTCTGCGGGCTGTTTCATGCCGGCGGCCCACGGCAATTGAGCCTCTACGAGATCGCCCAGATCGTCAATCGCGTGGGCGGCTACGATCCGGATTGTCTGCAGGGGATCCCGCGGGTGGAGGCCGGCCCCATGCCGCCCCGGGCCGGCAACGTGACCATGGACAGCGGCAAGCTGATCCGCTGGCTGGGCTACGACCCGTTCGATCCCTGGCCGCTGGACGACGCGCTGGTGCCGACGCACCGCCAGTGGCATCGAGAGCGTCCGCCGGGCGAGCCCCGCTCGCCGGAGCATCTGCACCAGGTGTTGTGTCTGAATCCCACTCGCGGCGAGTGAATTGACGGCAATCCAGCCAACTCTGACGTAACCCTATGCGTCGAACTCATCAGCCGGATCGTAGAATTCGGCGATTTCGTCGACAAACTCGGGCTTCAGATACGGCAGCACACTCTTGATCTCGTTGAGCCTTTCACACAGTTTCGAATACGGCAGGAAGCTACACATAGTGTGAAGCGGCTTGCTGCTTGCTGCAAACGTTGGTCTGGGGACTTCTCTCGTGAATTTTGCGTACCGTTCGTCTGGAGCCACCAAGTATAGTCTGATGTCAATATTGGGTTGCATTGTCAGCAGGTCGGCCATGCGGAGCAGGCCGGAGTAGATCGACGTAGTATGCTCCACTTCGTAGGCGGCAACAATCGCGTTTCCGTTTAGCCAGAGAACGTCGATGTTCTCAATCGTACCGTTCGTGACATCGTCGAATTGTGTAGGCAGACTGTTCAACAAACGCGGTATGTCAGCAACGGCCTTCCCGTCCCATACCTTGCCTCGGTCGTTTCTGGGCGCCCAGACGTTCAAGCCCATTTGTGATCCCAAGTCCAGCAACCGCCATTGGATCTCCGTGTGCGTGACTGTGTCCGCGGGATCGACGGGCGAGTCGGTTTCGTCCTCCTCTGTTGGGACCGTTACAACGCTCTCGACGTCGTCGCCGCTTCTCTTCTTGAGCCGATACAGGTTGCTGGATCGCTTCAGCTTCCTTGCATCAACTGGACGCGAAACGGGTTGGGCTTCGGCTTCCCTGACAGCCGTTTCGATTACCGCACCGTCGTCCTTCTGGTATTTCGTGGGAGACCCGCGCACCCACCCGGACCATCTACCGGGCGGCGTGTCCGTCTCGTAGAAGCTGAGCTTTCCTCGTAGCATTTCCATGGGGACGCCGTGTTCCGGCTTCAGCATCACTATGGGTTTCACTGGAAAACGAATCGGAAACACTTCCTCTCCCCATATTGGCGAGTCGTCTTCGAACATTTCGCCGCTCACTTCGAGCAAGCCGACCCACCGCTTTACACCGGTTAGGTAGCACAAAAAGATGTCCCCCCTACGGATCTTGGCAGCGCGTGCCCGATTGTGCTCGCGGAAACCTGATATGTTGGCACCAGCCTTTTGGAACTCCTCCCACGTGATGCCGGTGAAAAGGTCTAGCCAGTAGTTCATTGTCTGTACTCCATTTGCTTCAAGCTCACGCGCACATAGAGGAGCAGCGTGCGGGGTAAGCCTATGCCCCGTTAGCGTAGCTGCCGTTAGTATACAGCGCCAACAAGAAAGCGCCAAATGATGGTCGTTTTATTACGGCCACGTTGGCACCTCGCTCGTCCCATGGAGCAGCCAGCCGGACTCTTCATGCTGCCAGGTCGATGGGACCGCCGGGGCATTCGAGCTTGAACAGGCCGAACAGCTCCTGCTGAGTCAGCCCCAGTTTGCGATGGGACTCGGCCCCGGAGAAGATGGTGTCGAACAGCTCGCGTTTCTCCTGGAGAATCCGGTCGATCCGCTCCTCGATCGTGTCGAGCATCAGGAACCGGGTCACGGTGACCGGGCCGTCCACGCCGATGCGATGGGCCCGGTTGATGGCCTGATCCTCGACGGCCGGGTTCCACCAACGGTCGAAGAGAAAGACGTAGTTGGCAAACTGAAGGTTCAACCCGACGCCACCCGCCCCGTAGCTCATCAGCATCACGTGCTTGCCGTCGTCCTCGCGGAACCGCCGCACCACCGCGTCGCGACGGCCCGAAGGGACCTTGCCGTGGTACTCCAGCGTTCCAAAGCTGCGCAACGCCCCGGCAAGACGTTTCAGCGTACAGACCCATTGGCTGAAGACGATCGCCTTACGTCCGCTGCGGGCGATTTCTTCCAGGTCGGCGCGGAGCCGCTCGAGCTTGGCGCTTTCGCCGGTGGCCGGATCGAAATTGCAGATCTGCTTCAGTCTCAGGACCAGCTCGAAAACGTGCTGGATCGTGGCCGAGGCACCCATCTCCGTCAACCGCAAGACGCCTTCGCCCTCGGCCAGCCGGTAGCTCTCGCGCTGCTCGGGCGAGAGGTCCATTTCGGCGTCGCGAAACAGCTTCGGCGGCAGCTCCCGAAGCACCTGATCCTTGGTCCGCCGCAACACGTAGTCGCTGATGGTGCGGCCCATCCGCCGCGGCTTCATTTCGGGCGAGAGGAACCCGGGGGCAAGGAACTCGAAGATGCCGACCAGGTCCTCCACGCTGTTTTCCACCGGCGTTCCCGTCAGCGCCCAGCTTCGCCTCCGCGAAATCGAACGCACGACCTGGCTGGTCGTGCTGGAGCGGTTCTTGATCCGTTGCGACTCGTCCAGCGCGACCAGGTCGAACTGGACCAGCGGTCTGCCTGACGTGTCAAAACTCTCCAGAAGCTGACGGTCGCGGCAGAGCAGCTCGTAGTTGGCGATCCGCACGGCCACCTCCGGCAGTTGCCATTGCCAGCAGCGCCGCGACTGGTCGCCTTCGATCACCATCACGGGCACCTCCGGCGCCCAGAGTCCGAACTCCCGCTGCCAGTTGGTCACCAGCGGCTTGGGACACACCAGCAGCGCGCTCCGCAACTCGCCGCGGCGAAGCAACAGGCGAATCGTCGTGACCGCCTGCATGGTCTTGCCCAACCCCATCTCGTCGGCCAGCACGGCCGCGTGCCGGGGATACAGAAACGCCACGCCCTCGAACTGGAACGGGAACGGATGGAACGGAAACGACAACGACCCTTCGGCCAGCAGCGATTCCAGCGAAGGCTGTAGGATGTAGTGCAGCCGGTCCTCCAGCTTAATCACGTCGCCGGGTGGCTTGATCCGCGTGGAGCCGGAGAGCTGGGCCGCGACCGGTTTGCCGCCGACAGCACCCTGGTTCGCCAGATGCGGGAGGTTTTCGGCAGCTTCGGCCCTTTCCGTGTCGGCCGGCTGCGCAAACACAAAACTCCGCACGCTCACGCCCGGCCGGCCAATCGGCACGGAGATCGCCCGGGGGCGATTGGGCTTGGGGCACGACGTCCTGACTTCGACGCCGGGCCAGTGGGCGAGTTGCCGGTTCCAATCGACCGCCCCGGCGCTGGTCGACGTATCGGCAGGCTGGATCCGCAAATCGACGCTGGCCACAAAGGGACGCGGCGGAGGATGCCAACTGAAACCGCCGCTTCGATCGTCCGGATGGATACGGCTGGACATGACGGCTATCGCACGGCCTTCTGGGCTTCTTCGATGGCTTCGCGAATTCGCAAAAACGGCTCGCAGAGATCGAACGACTCGGCGAACGATTCGGGCAACCGGGCAATCCGCTCGGCAACCAGTTGCCGGTCGTCCTCGGCGTCGCAAGGCACCGCCAACCGGTTCCGTCCGAGTTGAAAAGCCAGCAGTCCCGGGCCGCTGGGGCCGGCAAGGCCCCGGTGCGCCGCATCAACCCGCCAGACCTGACCGGCCTCGTCGTCAGGCGGCTCCTCTTCCCCCAGCACCAGGGCGACCGGCGCCGACACGTACTGGCGGACCGCCAAGGCCGGTTGTTGGTCGGTGCAAACGAAGCACGGTGCCGTCTTGGCCTTATCGAGCAACGTCTGGCCGATCTGCTCCCCATACAAGAAGGATTGCAGTGTCGGGCCGTAGAGAATCTCCTGGGCCCGATTGGCCTTGATGGGTGTGGTGCAGTGGAACTCCAGCGGCCGACCGGCCACGTTCAACAGGAGATATCCCCCGAACAGGCCGTGCTGGGCGTGTTCCATAACGGTCAGGAAGCCCAGGGCGTGTTCAGAGTTAGCGTCACGGCTGTGCATTGGCCCCCCCACTTCACTCACGATGCTTATGCTGTGCATTTCCGCCAATTTTGCAGACGGTTGCACACGACCTCCAGGAGGATCGGACCGGAGACAATCGCGACTTTAGCACGTCCGAAGCGAATCCTCGGTTGGTGGCGATTGTGCGGAGCCGGTCGTTTCCCCCCGGTTGGCGCTGGCCCAATTCGTGGCTTTTTTCGCCCGAATGAGAGAAGTCGGCGTCCGGCGCTCGACTTCTTGTGGGGCCGCTGTTTATACTGGAAAGTTGAAAGGGATGAAGACCATGAGCCAAGATCAGCAGCCTCCTCGACAGCCACTCTATAGCCAGGTCAACGTCGCTCACACGGCGTATGCCAGCGCGTCTCCGGGTGGCGGCCAGGCCGACATCGAGCAAACACGGCTACTGTACCAACTGGTAGCCGGGCAAGATCGGCAGAACGAGTTGCTGGAGGAGTTGGTCAATTTGCTGGGTGCGGCCCAGAAACAGCGTGCCCAGGAGTTGGGCCAATGGAAGCAGGCCAATCCGCACCTGTCGCAGAATTGCCGGATGGCCGCGGAAGCCCTGAGCAAGGTCCAGACGGAGTTCCTCGACAGCTTGACCGACGAGGTCAACGAGAACTTCGAGACGCTGCTGGACGGCGAATTCATGCTCAACGAATTTGTCGACCGTTTTGGCCCGCGGATGGCGCACCTGAACGGATTGCTGCAAGTCCTCTCCCAGTTGAGTGCCACGCCCAATCCGGCCAATACGCCGAACTCGCCCTGAGATCTGTGCCTTACAAGATGGCGGAAACGGGCTGCCAGCGCGGCTTCGCCGCTTCTGTGACCCACCGACTCACCGGTCGGCCCGGCGTTGTCGGCGGGCTGACGGATTCCCCACGAGGTATGTGATGCCCGATCTCCGATCGACCACCGGCTGGATCGCACTGGTCTGTTGTGTCGTGGGGTTTTTTGGCGCGCTGGGATGCCGGCGCCCACTGCCGTCAGCCGACGGGAAGGGCTCGGCTTCGATCAACACGACGACAGCGTCGCCTCTTCCGGCAGCCAACCGCCAGACGGCCCACAACGCCTGGCCGATGTTCCGCGGGAATCCCCAGGCGACCGGGGTGGCCGAGGGAACCATGTCCGACAAGCTTCAATTGCTCTGGACCTTTTCGGTCGACGAATTGGGTTTCGAGGCGACCGCGGCCATCGCCGACGGAACCGTCTATGCGGGCTGCCTTGACGGGAACTTGTACGCGATCGGCCTGGCCGACGGCACGAAACGCTGGGAGTTCTTTAGCGACCTGGGCTTCACGGCGTCAGCCGCCGTGGGCAGCGGCGGGATTTACATCGGCGACGCCGACGGGTGGTTTTATTGCCTCGACGCGGAGAACGGCAAGGTGAAATGGCGTTATCAGACGGAGGCCGAAATCAACGCCGGCGCCAGCTTCCACCAGGACAACGTGCTGTTCGGCTCCCAAGACGCCGTGCTCTATTGCCTCAATGCCAACACCGGTCGGGAAGTCTGGAGATACGAGAGCGAGGACATGATCCAATGCAGCCCGACGATTGCGGGCGACCGGGCTTTCGTGGCCGGATGCGACGGCCGGCTGCACGTCGTCGATCTGGCCACCGGCCAGGAGTCGGTGGGCGTGGACATCCAAGCCCCCACGCTCTGCACGCCGGCCTTGCTGCAGAACACGGCCTATGTCGGCACGACCGGCAACACGCTGTTCGCCATCGACTGGCAGAAGGGCGAAGTCGTTTGGCGCTATCAAAGCCCGCATCAGTCAACCGAGTTCCGCTCCTCGGCGGCGGTGACGCCCCAGATCGTGGTCGTCGGCGCCCGCGACAAGCTGGTCCACGCCGTCGACACCGAAACGGGCGACGGCGTCTGGACCTTCACCACCAAAGGACAGGTTGACAGTTCGCCGGTCATCGTCGGCAATCGCGTGTTCGTGGGATCGGCCGACGGACGGCTCTACGCCCTGGAACTGGCGACCGGCCGGAAGCTCTGGGAGTTCGAGGCCGGCGGATCGATCATCGCCTCGCCCGCCGTGGCCGCCGGACGGCTGATCATCGGCACCGACGAGGGCGATTTGTACTGTTTCGGCGCCAAGCAGCAGTAGCCGAGAGTTCCTATTGACGCTTGCACACTCAATACGCGAGGGCGACCAACGGAAGCCCGACTCGTCCGGCCTCCCGTTGGTCGGCCTGGATTATTCACAATGCAAACATCAATCACCCCGCCAAGCTCGCCCTAACGCCAACAAGCTCATCCCATGACCGACAAGCTCGCCATCATCATTTCGCAAGGCCGCGGCCCCCAGTCGCCGCGGCGATCGTTCGAACGGCAACTGGCAAACGAGCTGGCCGGTTGGCCGAACACTTCGTTGACCACGCTGCCCCATCTCTACGATCTGGCGCCGGACGGGCCGGGTATGGCGTTTCTGCGATCGCTGCCCGGTGACATGGTCGTGCTCGCGTCGCTCTATCCCCGGGCGACCTACTGGTTGCTCGACGCCAACGAGATCAAGGGTCGGATGGGCCCGGCGTCGTTGCTGCCGGACGACGAAGCCGGCGGAGCGTCGGCCGGCTCGACCTCGGCGTCCCCGGACGGTCCGCAGCGGACGATCTGGTGTCTTGACCTGCGTTCACATCAGAAGCCCGAACCGGTGCTGGAAGAGATCCGACGGATGATGGCGGCAGCGATCGGGGAACCGGTGGTCGCTGGCGGCGAGGGCCGGCCGGCTGCTGCCGCCGCGTCGGCTCAAGTGGAGGAAATGACCGGTTTTCGATGGTATCCTGTGGTCGATTACGGTCGTTGTGCCAACTGCTTGGAGTGTTTGAACTTCTGCCTGTTTGGGGTGTTCGGCGTGGACGTCTCCGAGCGATTGATTGTGGAGCAGCCCGACGCGTGCCGCGACGGCTGTCCCGCTTGCAGTCGCGTCTGCCCGTCGCAGGCGATCATGTTTCCCGAACACCAGACCCCGGCCATCGGCGGCGACGCTGCGGCCGCGGCCGACACGTACACGCCCGATCTGCTGCAGCTCGGCGGGCTGGGAGGCGGCCTGGACATTGCCGCTGACGAGCGTGACCGGGCACTGGCGGGAGAATCTCCCCAGGATCCGTCGGCCGAGAAGAGTGATCTGGACGCACTGGTCGACGAGATGGACGAGATGGATTTGTAGATTCCAGCGGTGATATTCTCCACCTCGTTCTTCCTCCGCAGGCTACCGCTCGCAACCGCCGATGTGGTACACTCACCGCGTGCCCCACGTCCCGGCCTGCACCGCGATCGAAAACTCGGTCTGTTCACCGAAGGAGGTCTGCCATGTCGCTTCTCCGTCGTCTGCCGCGGCTTCGATTCTTGCTGCCTGCTGTTTTCTGCTCACTGGCTGTCGCGTCGTCTGCGGCCGCGGGCCCCTTGCCGGGCACCAGGCCGCTGACGATCGACGGCGATATCGCCTCGCAACTGGTCGACGGCGTCGATCGGTTTTTGCTTCGTGAAATCGAGAAGTCGATCGAGCGTCGGGCCGCACACTGGCAGCGCGACACGTCGTCACCGGGGCAATACGACGCCTCGATGGGGCCCGGCCGAGAGCGACTGGCCCATATTTTGGGTCTGCGGGACGCACGGATCCCATTTGACGGTCCGGAGTTGGTCGGCACGACGGCGAAGCCGGCCCTGGTCGGCCGTGGTGACGGATATCGGGTATACGTCGTGCGTTGGCCGGCCTTCGGCGACGTGCACGGCGAGGGGCTGTTGCTGGTGCCGGCAAGCGCGGAGTCTGTCGGCGACGTCGTGGCGATTCCCGACGCGGGACAAACGCCCGAAATGATTGCCGGCCTTGCCAAGGGTCTGCCGCCCGAATCGCAGTTCGCCCGGCGGCTGGCCGAGAGCGGCTGTCGCGTGCTGGTGCCGATGCTCGTCGACCGGCAGGTCGAGCCGCGTTGCGGCGTGCGACTGACCAACCGCGAGTATCTCTACCGTCCGGCCTTCGAGCTGGGCCGTCATCTGATCGGCTACGAGTTGCAGAAGGTGCTGGCCGGCATCGACTGGTTCAGCCGATCGCACGGTGACCGACCGTCGCGCAGAAGCGTCTTCGGATTCGGCGAGGGCGGCATGCTCGCCCTATGCTCGGCAGCCTTGGACCCGCGGATCGACGTGGCGTGCGTCAGCGGGTACTTCGCCTCGCGGCAGAATCTCTGGCAAGAGCCCTTGGACCGCAACGTCTTCGGGCTGCTGGAACGATTCGGCGACGCCGAGCTGGCCGCCATGGTCGCGCCGCGGACGTTGATCGTCGAGGCCGCCCGGGGACCGCAGTTCGCGATTCCCCCCGGCACCGGCGGCGGGCCGGGGCGGTTGGTCACGCCGGAGCTGGAGGAAGTGCGGCGCGAGTTGGCCCGGGCGCGAGCCCTGACCGAAGGTCTTCAGCCGGCCCCACGGCTCGCGCTGGTCGAAAGCGGCGACGGCGTCGGCTCGTTCGGCTCGGCGGCGGCCTTGCAGGCGTTTCTCGATGCCCTTTCCCCCGGTGCCAAGCTGGCCGCCTTGGGAAAGCCGCCCGAGCAACTCCGCGACTCGTTCGACCCGGCGCCACGTCACCAGCGGCAGATGCACGAACTCGACCGCCACAACCAGTGGCTGTTGGCAGAGAGCCCCTATGTCCGCGAGGAGTTCTTTGCGAAGCTCGACCGCACTTCGCTGGAGACGTTTCAGAAGGGGATCGAGTCGTGCCGCGAATACTTCTACGACGAGGTGATCGGGCGGTTCGAGCACGAACTGTTGCCGCCGAACGTCCGTTGCCGCAAGGCATACGACCAGCCAGAATGGACCGGCTACGAAGTGGTCCTGGACGTCTTTCCCGACGTGATCGCCTACGGTATTCTCCTGTTGCCGAAGGACGTCAAGCCGGGTGAGCGCCGGCCCGTGGTCGTTTGCCAACACGGGCTGGAGGGCCGGCCACAGCAATTAGTTGCCGGCGACCATCGGGCGTATCACGATCTGGCCGCCAAGCTGGCCGAGCGGGGTTTTGTTACCTTCGCCCCGCAGAACCTCTATTTGTTCGGCGATCGCTTCCGCACGCTACAGCGGAAGGCCAATCCGATCAAGAGGACGCTCTTCTCGATCATCGTGCCCCAGCACGAGCAGATCGTCCGCTGGCTGGCCACGCTGCCGCAGGTCGACCCGCAGCGGATCGGCTTGTACGGTCTCTCCTACGGCGGCAAGACGGCCATGCGGGTGCCGCCGCTGGTTGAGGGCTATTGCCTGTCGATCTGCTCAGCCGACTTCAACGATTGGATCTGGAAGAACGCCTCGACGCGTGCCCGCCACAGCTACGTCTGGACCGGTGAATACGAGATCTTCGAGTTCGACCTGGGCAACACGTTCAACTATGCGGAGATGGCCGCGCTGATCTGTCCCCGGCCGTTCATGGTCGAGCGCGGCCATTTCGACGGCGTGGCTCCGGACGAGCGGGTCGCCTACGAATTCGCCAAGGTGCGGCATCTTTACCAGGCCCAACTGGGAATCGGTGACCGGTGCGGCATCGAATGGTTCGTCGGCCCCCACACGATCCACGGGCAAGGCACGTTCGAGTTCCTCCACCGGCACCTTCGGTGGCCGGAGCCTTGATTCCGCGCCCCGCATAACCCATAATTGCGCGTTCTGCCAAGATTCTGCACTTTCTGAAAAAACGGCACTTAGGCCTATATGAAAGGAGGAAAGGCGCGCAGCGGCTTTGCTCTTTCATGGCGTTTTTCCCGCGCCAGGCCCTGCCGGCGGGTTGTCGAGGAATCATGGGTCCGATGGCAGGGCATGCAGCGATACGAAGTCGAAATTGAGGGAAACGCGGCTACACCGCCTTTCCCCCAATTCGTAGGCCTAAGTGCCGTTTTTTCAGAAAGTGCAGACGATTCCCTTTCCTTCCATTGGAGATCCCGCCATGAAACGTCGCGAAATGCTGGCCGCCACCGGGGCCGCCGTGCTCGGCTTGTCCACCTTTCCCTTCGGCTGGGCTGCGGCCGCTGAGAACAAGAAGCAGAAGGTGCTTTACTTCACCCGCAGCGCCGGGTTCGAGCACGGAGCCGTCAAGCGCAACGGCGACGAGCTGAGCTTCTCGGAAAAGACGCTGATCGAGATGGGCAAGAAGGCCGGATTCGAGGTCGAGTGTACCAAGGACGGCACGGTGTTCGACGGCGATCTGGACCAATACGACTGCATCGCCTTCTACACGTCCGGCGACCTGACCCAGCCCAAAGAAGGCCAGGGCCCGCCGATGTCGCCCGAGGGAAAGAAAAAGCTGTTGGACGCCATCGCCGCCGGCAAGGGTTTTGTTGGAATCCACGCGGCCACCGACTCGTTCCAGAGCGGCGGCATCGACCCGTACATCGCCATGCTGGGCGGAGAGTTCGTTTCTCACGGTCCCCAGCAGCAAGCGACCGTGACGGTCACGTCGCCGAAGTTTCCGGGCGTGGGTAAGGAGAAATCGCTCACGATGCACGAGGAGTGGTACGCTCTGGAGAAATTTGCCGAGAACTTGCACGTGATTCTGGTGCAAGAGACCGAGGGAATGCAGGGCGGCTGCTACCAGCGGCCTCCGTTCCCGGCCACTTGGGCGAGGATGCACGACAAGGGCCGCGTCTTCTACACCTCCTTCGGCCATCGCGACGACATCTGGACCAACCCGGCCGTCCAATCGATCATGCTCGGCGGCTTCGCCTGGACGATGGGCAACGTCGACGCCGACGTCACGCCGAACATCGCTCAGGTGACGCCCAAGGCCAATCAGTTGAAGAACTGAGCGGGAATGGAAGAAGGGATACGCAGCGGCATCGCCGGGCCGGCCCCGAGCCGGCGGGCCGGGCTCCGCGGCCGTAGGTTCCAGTCGCCCGCCGCCGGCGAAACGAATTGCGGGTCGGCCGCCAGCGATTGCAGGTCCTGCTTGCGTTGGCGTTGCCAGGTCGCCAGGTCGAGATATCTCTTGTGCTCCGGCCGCCAGGGGCAGCCCCAGAGTGCCAGCGCCTGATCGCCCTCCGACCAGTACAGATTTCCCTCGAACTGGATCTGGTTCTGGTCGGGGTCGTACGGCGTGCCGCGCAAGCCGACGTTGCTGCTGGGGTGCGGGCCGAAGAACGGGTTGTCCCACCAGAGGCCGATCTGATAGCGGCGGTTCAGCGCGCAGACGTTGCCGCGGACCGTCACGTCGTGGATGTGATAGGTGGCTTGCTGGCCGTCGATGCTGCGGCAGGTGCGGGGCCCCTGTTCGCGCAGGCTGATCCCGGTGGGATTCAGCACGCAGGTGTTGTTTTCGATCGTGCAGTGGTCGCTTTCGCCCAGCGAGATCCCGCCGCTGCCCCAGCGGTCCTCCGTGCCGTTGTGGACGCAAAGGTTGTTGCGGATGGTGAATCCGCCGCTGATCTCCACGAAGATGCCGTGTCCGGCGTTGTCTTTCGCGAAACACTGTTCGACCAGCACGTCGCGGACGTCGATGTCGAACCAGATGCCCGTCCCCGTATTAGCAACGGCACGGCAGCGGCGGAGCACGCCGCTGCGGCCGTGAGTGATTTTCGTGCCGCCCGCTTCCCAGTTCTGGTCGAATCCCTTGAGGTTGTTGTGGTCGAATATCACGTCTTCCAGGCAGAACCGGCGTCCCCCTCCGCCCATTCCTTGCTGGCCGTTGTGGTGCGTGCGGACACGGCGAAACACGACGTCGTCGCCGCGAAACGAGATGCCCGACCCGTTGGTCCATTGCACCTCGCAATCCTCGACGAGCCAACCGTTGCCGGTGGCAAACAGGGCGCCGCGCTGCGCCGTGTTGGCCGCATAGCGAATCGTCAGGCCGCGCAGCCTGATATGGTGCCGCGGCGGCCGACCCCATCCGGGGCCGAAACAGACCGGCCGAACGCTGGCCTCGACCAGGCGCCCGCCGGGATCACCGCCGTCGGGAAGCCACACGTAAAGGGCTTTCGCGTCCGTGTCGGCACAGAAACTGCCGGCCGTCATCTTTTCGCGCCGCGCGACCTGCTTCAAGAGGCGGCCGTCGACGACGACCTGCTCACATCGGCCGATGAGCCGATGGCGCTGGTCGTCGGGGTGTGTCGCGAACCGATACGGCCAGGGCTCCTTTCTCCAAACGGCCCCTCGGTCGGGCACCCAGCCGGAGACGACGTCCGCGCCCGTGAGGACGACCCGTTCGCCCGCCGCGGCCTGAAAGACGATGGGGGCTTGGGAAGTGCCGCTGCGGTCAGGCCGCACCCACTCGCGGTAGGTTCCGGCGTGAATCACGACCGTGTCGCCCGGCAAGAGCGCTTCGGCCGCCTTCGTGATCGTCTTCCAGGGTGCCGACTGCGTGCCGGGGTTGGCGTCGGACGCGGTGCGATGCCCTTGCGCCACGTGGTAGGTTTCGGCCGTCACCACCGAGTTGCCGAGCAACAGACCGCTGATCAAGACCATTTGGAAGTACGCCATGGGATTCTCCTTCTGCGCAAGGACGACTCCGCGTGGGGCTGTCTTACTGACGTGTGCAGGATCAATGCGCGAGGGCGACCAGCGGGAGCCCGATTTCTCCGGCCTCCCGTGGATCGGCTTTGATCATTCGCAATGCAGACATCATCGCCGCGTCTGGCGCAACGAGCGCGTGCGGCTCCAGGCACCGCAGCGCTACCCGGCCTGATCGTTTTTCGGGGCCGCATCCGCATACAGCGGCAGGAAGCGATAGTAGACTTCCAGGCAGAGCGCCGCCAGCGACGTGCTGTAGACGCGCCCCCCGTAACTACCCCAGACCGTATTCGGATCCCAGCTCCCGGCCAACGGTCCGGTCTTCTGTTGGCTGTCGAGCAAGGCGGCCTTCAAGGCGTCGTTCCATCGCTGCCAATAGGCGCCCTGCAACTGGTACATTCCCAGGGTCCCATAGTACCAATAGTAGAGATTCGCCCGGTCTTCGCCAGGCAGCTGTTCCAAGAGATAGTCTCCCGCCTCGTCGCTGGCCGGGTGCTCGCGGGGCATGCCGAGGAACTGCCAGCAGACCAGGGCCTCGGCCGTCATGGGTCGGCTGGCCCGCTCGCCGGGGCGATACGAGGACAGTCCGCCATGCGTGCCCGACGAAGCACTGCGCAGGTAGCGAATGGCCCCGTTGCGGGTCGCCAACGGAATCGGGATGCCGGCCAGCTCAGCGCTTTTCAGGGCCATGACCTGCCAGCCACATTGGCTCGTGTCGCCGGGATCTCCGGGCAGATATCGCCAGCCTCCCAGCGTCGGGTGCTGCGCCGCAATCGTATAGTCGATTGCCCGGCCGACCGGCTCGCGCAGGCGTTCGTCGGCCGACATCCCGTACGCTTCGCTCAAAGCGAACGCGGCCATCGAGTGACAATACATCTTGGCATACGGGGTAGCCTGGCCGGCCAGACTACCGTCGACCCTCTGGTTTCTCAGCAGGAAGACCAGGCCGCGTCGCACGTTCTCCTGATAGGGCCCTTCGCGATGCGTGTGGCCGGAGGCCAGAAAGGCCAGCAGGGCCAGACCGGTCAGGCCGGTGTCGGCCTCGACGCCGGCATTTTGGCGGTTGCGCCCCGCCACGTTTGACTCGCGGCCGGCGCCGAGGGCCGAAGCATCCCACCGCCCGTCGGCACTCTGGTTCTCGGCCAGCCATCGCAGCGCGGCTTTGACGGCTGCCTCGGTGGCGGGGGTTGCCCCTCGGCGCTCGGCCAGGCGGGAACGGTCCGGCGCCACCCGGAGCTTATACGGTTTCGGCACTTCCGCGGGAGTCTTCGCGGCCCCGTCGCGACGCGCTCCCGGAATTACGATCACCGCGGCGTCGCCGGGGGGCGATTCGGCCTCTGACGGACCCGAGGACGTCTGATCTGGCGAGTCGATCGCCGGCGACCAGGGCTGCCGGGAACCGGAGTACGAGGGATCGGATGCACCGGATTGGGCTGCGTCATCCTGTGAGGTCGAGCGACCCGCCTCCTGGGAAGCTTCGTCGCGGGATCCGATCCGCATGGGATGGGCCAGTTGATCGGTCAGCCCGGCCAACGACTCCGCCGGCTGCGGCGTAGTGGCTTCGGCCGCCAATTGCGGCAAAGGAACGTCCTGCTGCAGCAACTCGGTCGGCAGACTGCTGTCGGGAGCGTGGACCGGCGTTAAGGGCGATTCGGCGATCGCCGCGGGCCTCTCGGGAATGGGCTCGTCCGGCAGGGCCAACAGGGGCGACTCGCGCCGTTGGGGAGTGGGAACCTCGATCTCCTCGGCCGACTTGCCGGGCGACGAGCGACCGGCCGGTTCCTCGACGTCGATCGGCTGCGGCTCGGGCAATTCGGCCTCCGACAGCGCCAGATGATCCAGCGGCAACTCGCCCGGCAGACGACTCGGCTCGGCTCGGACCCGGCGTTGCGGCTCGGGTGGAAGGGCCGGCTCATGCGGGGCGGGTTCGGTCGCGGCAGGCAAGGGAACGTGATCGTCGACGAGCTTCTCCCACGGTTTCTCCTCGGCCAAGGGGGCTTCGGTCGGGAGCGTCCGCTCGACGGGGCCCTCGACGAAGGAGACTCGCAGCACCGGCTCTTCGAGCGAGGGCTTGGCCGCCACGATTTCCACCGTCGTGGCGTAGCCGGCCAGCAGTGCGTGGGCCAGGACCGACAGCACAATGCACTTTCGCAGGGGTCGGGACTGGCCCCAGCGAGTTCGCATCAGCACGAGCAGCGTCAACGTGAAGACGGCCAGCCCGGCCCAGAGCAATCCCACGACCAACTCCACGCTGGTGAGGAAGTCGAGCAGCCGGTCGAGTCGAAGGGCACCCATGGGTCAGTTCTCTCGACGTAACAGTCGGACCGAGATGCCCAGCTCCCGCACGCCCGCTTGCTTGCAGGCGTTGAGCACCGAGGCCACGCCCTGGAACTGGCCTTGGGCGTCGCCGCGGACCAGCACGCCGAGGTCTTCGTACTGGCTGCGGACTTCGGCCAGACGCTCGGTCAGCTCGTCGAGCGTTACGGGCGTCTGGTCGAGCGTAATCGTGCCGTCCTGGTAGACGTTGACGATCTTGCGTTCCGGGGCGGCGGTCAGGGCGCCCCGGTCGGCCACCTCCGGCACACGGAGTCCGATCTTTCGCTCCAACTCCGTGAACTTGGTGCCCACCATGAAGAAAATGATCAACAGAAACACGATGTCGATCATCGGCGTCAAGTTCAACGTCGGCTGTTCGTCGAGGTGGGTTTTCAGCGGCATGGGATGATCGGGGGTTCGAGTCCAGCTATCCGGCGACCGCTCAGGCGGCCGATTCGTGTTGGCTGCTGCGGCGCGACTTGGGAGCGGGAACCTTGCTCTCCCCCAGTTCCTCGGCGGCAATCACATTGACGACCTCTTGACCCATTGCGTCAATATCGATGATCAGCCGATCGACACGGCTAACGAAGAACAGGTAGAAGATCAACGCGGGAATGGCCACACTGAGGCCGGCGGCCGTGGTCAGCAAGGCCTGGCTAATGCCGGCGGCCAGCAATTCGGGGCGGCCCATGGCGTCGGCGGTGGCGATGTCGTTGAACGCTCGGATCATGCCCACCACCGTCCCTAGCAGACCCAGCAAGGGTGCCACGGTGGCCACACCGTTGATCACCCGAAGGTATCGTCGCAGCCCGTTGGTAACTCGCTCGCCGTTGTCGATGATGGCCTGTTCGACCTCGACGGCGGGCCGGCCCCACTTGCGGACGGCGCCGGTGAAGACCTCAGCCACCGGGCTGCCGTTGGCCTTGCACAGCGCCAGCGCCTCGTCGCGGTCCAGCTCACCCTCGCGCAATTGCTTGAGGAATCGCTTCACGAACGGCCCTGGAATCACCCGGCCGCGGCGAAGACTGATGGTCCGTTCCAGTACGAACGCCAGCAGGATCAACGAGCAGACCACGATGGGAATCATCAGCGGTCCGCCCTCCCGGACGATGCTCCAGAGGTCCTTGGTGGGAATGCGCGCGTCGTCGGAAAGGGGAGTCGCCGTGGCCGGGCCTTCCGCACCGGCGGTGGTGGCCGATCCGCTGGCCGGGTTGGCCAAGTCGGCCGCCCCGTTGGGGCCCGGTTCGAGCTGCGCCGGACAGGGCGTGGCAACGGCCCAAATGCTGATCGACAACATCGCCGCGACCAGCCAGGCAGTCCCCCCTCGGAACATGGCGATGGCTCTTCTCATGCTAGCTTGCTCCAACACAAAGACTTGGGATGGTTGGCTATGGGTGTGTACGCTTCTGCGACACGGCGGTTCACGCGGTTTCCAGTGCCTACGGGTCGGAATCGGTCGGCCCGGTGGCGCCGACCGGTTGGCCCGAGAGACTCTTCAGTCGCTGGTCGGCCAAACCGGCCGACGGTGTATTGGGATAGACAGTCACGATCCGTGTGTAGAGGCTGGCGGCCTCCTCTCGTTCGCCTAGCTCTTCGTGGCACTTACCGGCCTGCAGCAAGGCCAAGGCCTGCCAGGTAGGATACCCATAGAGGATTTCGACCGGCAAGTATTCTCGGATCGCCGTTTCGTAGTTCTTCTGGTGGAAATAGGTCTCTCCAATCCGCCACTGGGCCATGGCCGCGGTCTCCTTCTTGGCCCCCGTCGTCGAGCGGATGACCTGGCGGAACGCCTCCCGGGCCCCCTCGAAATCGGCCTCGCCGGACAGACAGACACCGATCACGTAGTCCGCTTCGTGCTGTTGCTCGAAATCCGGGTACTCCGTCTCGATCTTCGACGCGATGGTGCGGGCCTCGGTCCATTGCCGCTGTTGCGCCAGCACCTGGGCACGCCGCAAGGGGATCATCGCCAGCCATGCCTCCTGGCGGGCCTGGGTCTGCCGGGCAAGCCGATCGAGCTGTCGCCCGGCCTGCTCGTAGTTGCCGAGGCGATACTCCGTCTCGGCCACCCAGAACTCCGCCACCAGCCGCCGGGGGCTTTCGGGGAACGCCTCCAGCAAGACGGCGAACGATTGGCCGACCTGCGGCCAGTCGGCCTGGGCCACGGCGATCTGGCCTCGCAGATACAGGGCGTGTTCTCGAATCGCCGTGTTCGTCTGGTCGCCGAGGATCGCTTTGACCAGTTCTTTGGCCCGATCGTAGTCTTGCGCCGCATACGCCCGGCGGGCCAGTCGATAGGTGGCGTCGCTGTCGTACCGGCTCTGTGGGTATTGCTTGCGAAGCCGCTCGAACAGCGCGGTCGACTGATCCTCACGATCCAGATCATCGAGCACCCACGCCCATTCATATAGCGCTGCGTCCAGGTCGGGAAGCTCCGGATAGCGCTCGACCAGGCGTTCGTACAAAACCGCCGCCTCCTGGTCCTGTTGGAGCTTGTCGCGCAATCGGGCGGCCGCCAGCAACGCCTTGGGATGCTGCGGCGTGTCGGGATACTCGTCGATCACCAGGTCGTACATGGCTAGTGCCGCGTCAGGCGATCCGAGCTGCTGGAGAATCCGGCCACGCACCCATGCGGCCTCAACGGCCACTGCGGCAGGCGGGTTCTTCGCCAGCAGTTTCTCGAACGTCGCCGCGGCCTCGGAGAGCTGACCGGCCCGGTACTGGCTCCAGCCCACCCCGTGCAACCCCTTGATCGAATACTCGTCGGAGTCGCTATCCGTCTGAAGCCAGCGAAACAGTTGGGCCGACCAATCGGCGTCGTTGGCCTCGTAGGCCGCCTCGGCCAGTTGTTCGGTGGTGGCGGCGATTAGCTTGTGGGCGGCATGTTTGCTGAGCAACTCGGCATAGGCCTTCTTCGCGTCGTCGAGCCGGCCGGCCCGCGCGTAGCAGATTGCCAGCTCCCCGCGGCCCTTGACCTCTGCATCGCCGGACGGGGCGGTCGCCAGGAAGACCTCCAACGGCTCGATCGCCTCCGGGTAGCGGCGCAGCGCCAGCAGTAGGGAACCCTGGGTCAGTTGGGCGCTGGCCTTCAGCCGCGTTTCCGTCGCATCCAGCACGGGCAGCAACGCGTCGAGCGCATCCTGATAACGCCCCAGCCCTTCTAACGCCTGCGCCAGAAGGTAGCGGTCCGCCGGACCTTGCTGGTCGCCGGCGGCCTGAACCAGCGGCTCGAGCAGTCGCAGGGCCTCGTCGTACCGTTTCCGCTTCAACAGCGACTGTGCCCGCACACGCTGGGCGTCGGCCCGCAGCGCGCTCTGGGGAAACCGCTCCTCCAACGCCGCCATTTCGCGATCGACCGACTCGTAATCTTCCGCCTGCAGCGCAATCTGGATCTTGCCGAGCATCACATCGTCGATCCACTCGTTGCCGGCGACCGTCGAGGCAATCACCTCGTCGAACTGCCGGTCGGCCTCTTCCGCCCGCCCTACGCGGCGCAGCGCGTCGCCGGCGTGATACCGCATCGACGCGACCAACGCGTGTTGGGGATCGGCCGCCGTGGCCGCCAGCAGCGTCTTGGCCGCGCCGGCCCAATCCTCACGTCCCCGCTGGGTCATGCCGAGCCAGTACCTGGCTTCGATCCCGACCCGAGGGTCGGACGTGGTGCTTTCGAACAAGGGCTGGGCCTCGTCGAGTCGGTCGAGCTTCAGCAGGGCCCAACCGCGTCCCAGTCGGGCGTGGGCCTTCCACGGGCTTTCGGTCCGTGCCGTTTCGAAGACGCCGAAGGTCTCGATCGCCCGGACGTACTCACCCATCGCATACTGCAAGGCGCCCAGATGGAACTGCGCGTCGTCGGCCAGCGGGCTGTCCGCCTTGGCGGCGACCGCCCCATAGAGTTGCAGGGCTTCCTGGTTCTCACCCCGTCTTTCCAGGGCGCGGGCCAGCCCGAATCGGCAATCGTCCTGCAGCCGCCCCTGCGGAAAGCGGTCCAGGCCCTCGCGGAAGAATCGCCCCGCCGAGGTCGCATCTCCCTCCCCCAGAGCCAAGTCACCCAGGTAGGGCAAAACGTAGGCGTTGAGGTTGTCGTCCGGGTACTGGTCGCGGAACCGCTTCAGGTCGGCCTTGGCCAGTTCGGGCTTGCCGGCCAGGTAGGCCGCCTCGCCTGCGCGAAACAGCGCCGGCCGTGCGTAGCGGCCCTCCGGGTCCCGGTTGAGGTATTGCCGGAAGTGCGCATCGGCCTCTTCCGTATTGCCCAGTTGCAGTAGGGCCTCGGCGAGGAAGAAGATGCTCTGGTTTGCCTTGGCGTGTCGCGGATACTCCCGCAGCAACGACTGAAACGCCTCAACAGCCAGGTTCCATCGCTGCTGTTGATAGTGTCCCGCCGCCACCGCATAGCGATCATCCGCCTCGTCGGCGCGCCCCACCGCGACGGTCAGCGCGCCGATCAGCAGGCTCGCGGCGAAAACCTGCCTGCGCCGGACAAGGATCGACGAAACGGATGGCGACATTCTTCGGCCAAAATGGTAGAAACCCCAGTGGTCCCGGCTACTTGACCGCGGCCACTGGGGTTTGTCGTCGGTTGAGTGTTCTCAGACCGTCAGCTCCGGCAGCGTGTCGTGGCCCGCTAGGCTTTGTCTCAAAACGCTAATTTGACGTCGTATCGTAGGTACTGCTGGATGAACGCGAGCTTTAGCATTCCGCCGAAGTTTTT
>JAFGRD010000096.1 GCA_016935315.1 Pirellulales bacterium | reverse complement strand
TCCCAACTGATGTTGTTGTAGAAGCGGTTCACGGCGTCGGGACCACCGTAGCCCAGGGCGTTGAGCTTCATCGGCCAGACGCGCACGTCGTTGGCCCATTGCCGCGTGAAGCGGTTGCCATGGGCGCGGAGATAACCGGCGACCGCGATGCAGACGTTGTGGCCGATGGGAGACTCGGCCATGCCGATGTCGCTGAAGGTGCATTCGTGGACCTCGAGGTTGAAGCACCGTTCCAGGCAGATGACCGGGAACGCCAGGACCGTGTTGTCGAAGTGGCGGAACGTGCAGCGGTGGATCTCGAAATCCAGCACCACGGATTTCATGTTGGCCAGATTGTAGTTGGCGTTGCAGATGGCCGCGCCGTTCGTCTTGCCGTCGACGACGACGTCCTCCCACTTGAAGTTGTAGAAGGTGCTTCGCCGGGTGCCGTCGAAGACCTTGTTCGGGTCGTACACGTGGAAACTGTAGCCCGAGGCGTCGACGATGGTGAAGTTGCGAAACAGCAGATCGTGGCTGTCGCCGGTGATCCTCATGCAGGTGCTGTTGTACTTCTCGAAGCGGAAGTTCTCGAAGCGCACATGCGAGATGTTGGGGAAGTGGTTGACTTGGGCCGTGTCGGTCGTGAAGACGGTCTTCGGGTCGCAGGCTACCGTGATCGGGCTGGCGGCGGTGCCTGCAAGGGTGCCGAGCGAAAGGCCGCTGTAGGTGCCCGGGTTGATGTAAAGCGTGTCGCCGGGCTGCAGGTTGAGCGCGGCCTGGGCATCGTCGTAGCGCAGGTATCCCGAGCCGTCACCAATACAAACGCGCCGAGCGGCAGCGGCCCGAGAGATGCTATCGCCGGCCAGGACGGCCAAGACACATGCGGCGCAGATCGAGATTCGTCGGATGTTCATGTTGCCTCTTCTGTGTGTTCGCGGGCTGGTGTCATGGGGTGCGTGGCTCTTCGAGCGAGCCGTGGAAGGTGCCGCATTTCCAGGCGGTCAGGCCATTGCAGCAGATCCTACCGGTCGGCGCTGCCGGCTTCGGCAAGCGGGCTGGCTTCGAGGACCAGGGCCTCGAAGGGCGCCAGCGAGAAGGTATGCGGCTGGCCGGCTTCGACGGCAAGCGGGGCAGGCGGCGGCGGCTGTTTCCAGGGGCTGGACAGGGCGTATCGCCGCGGCGCGCCGTCGGGAAGCTCAAAGGCTTCCCGCAAATCGACGACCATCTGGACCGGCGTCTCGCCCGGGTTGCGCAACGCCAAAATGCCCTTGCGCGGCGACCAGGAGGCGTAGCCGTACGGCTGGCCCTCGCCCGGATCGCCGCCGACGAAATGGACGTCGACCAGTACGTCCGCGTGGGCCCGCGACCAGGCAGCCGCCTCGGCCAAGGCGTCCCACATGGGCGGGGTCATCATCGCCGGCGTGACGTAGAGCTCTTGCAGTTGCGTGCCGCCGGCGAAGAGCATGCGGATCTCGTCGCGGACGTCCCGCAGGTCGTTCTGCATTCTGGTGGCCGTGCCGAGTTGGGCGTAGCAGATGCCCTGGACCATCAGCGAATTGATCGGATACAGCGGCGCCCGGCGGACGATCATCCGGTAGGTGATCATGTCGCGATAGGTGATCCACTGCTGACGCATGGAGCCGGCCCCGTGGAAGCCGCAATCGGCCCCGTTGCGCCAGATGGAATCACCCCACAGCAACCACCACGGCGACGGCCAGGTGCCGGTGGTGAGGCTCAAGTAGACGTCGGGCCGCAGTCGCCGCAGGTCCTCGCAAAGCCGCAGCAGGCCCTCGATGTCGGGCGTGAACTCGGCGGGCGCGCCGTCGCGGTCGTTGCCGATGCCGACGCCGTCGAACTTGAAGTAGTTCACGTCGTACTTCTGGATCATCTCGGCACAGACGTCGCGGAAGCGGGCGTAGTACTTCGGCCCGGCCAGGGAAAAGCCGTTACGGTTCGTCTCGAAGCCCTGCGTCTCGCCGTACTTCATCCGCTCCGCCTTGGCCTGGCCGTAGCCGCCCCAGGGCGAGAGCCACACACCGACGTGCGAGCGATACTGCTTGGCGGCCGCGTCCAAGGGGGCGAAGCCGCGGGGAAAGCCGGGATGAAAACCCCAGAGCGTCGCGTTGTCGTCCCAGCCGTCGTCGAAAACGAACGCATCGAGCGCCGCGCCGCGTTTCTCGGTCAGTGCGCGCCCGAAGGCCTCGATGACCGCCAGGCACTGCTTCTCGTTCATCTTGCGGTCGGCCCAGGCGATGTCGTACCAGGAGTCGTAGTGCAAGAAGGGTCGGTAGGGCCGCGGCCGCTGGCGCTCGAGATAGTACAGAAACGCCCGTCGCATTTGTCCCTTCGGTGCGATGCCGATCACCGACGACTGCAGCAGCGGCTTGCCCGGCAGAAGCGGCCGGTTGCGATCCAAGCTGTAGCGGATTCGGCGCATCGGCGTCGCCGGTTGTCCGGCGGGCTCCATCTCCACGATTTCACTCTTTGCGTTGGGGTGTTCGTGCCCCAGGAAGAAGTCGCCGACGAGCACCGGCGAGCCGGCCACCGTGCCCGACACATGGGCGAGCGGTGGCGGGCTCTCGACGAACTCGACCAGGCGAATGGACTTGATCACCAAGGGCCTCTGGAGGGCTCGAAACGTGAAGAGCTGGCGAACGTAGTTGGCCCCGTCGCGGAGCTCGGCCTGCCAGATGACTTGCAGGCCGACTTGGGGATTCTCGAGCACGGCCAGGATCTGCTCTGCAGCGTGGCGCTGCGCAATCCTGGTCGCCGCCGGATCCGCCGCCAGCTGGGCACGCCGCGGGCCTTTGACGATCTCGAAATCGGAAGATTCCACGGTGCGGCCGTCTTCGAGCGTCACCGCAAACAGCCCGCCGGGTGAGAGGCCCTGCTCGCCCAGCTTGTTGAACACGAGCGTGGGCGTCAGCTTGTCGTCGTCGGTCGTCCACGACAGGGCGATCAGATTGTTGCTGAGGCCCACAACGTTTCCCTCAAAGCTGGCGGCCGCTCGACCGGGATCGGGGCCGGGGAAGTCCGCGGCCCTGATCGCAGAGAACGCAACGGCCACAAGCAACAACGTGACAGTCAGGCGGAACGTGCAAAGACGCGCACACCGAGCCAAGGGCGACATGGGGTCTCTTCTCACAACCACACCTCCTGCTGTAAAAGACCGAATTGACTTCAAGCTACGGCGAGTAGTAGTTGTGGCACTGCTTCAGCCGCCGGTAGTTGCGGTTGGTCCAGAGTCGCGGCAGGTCCGGTCGGGGGTTGGGATCGGGATTCTCGTGGACGTAGAGCTTGTTGCCTTCCAGAACGAGGATCTCTTCCCGCCAGTCGCCGGTCACATCGGCCACGTAGAGGCGATCGGCCTCGTGTGGGAAGCGGGCGACGAACTTGCCGGTGAGTGGCTCGAACAAACAGACGTCGCCCTCGGTGTGACGTTCCTTGGCACAGGCGAGCTGCTCGGGCCGGCCGGTCCAGTCGATCGTGTGGATCACCTCCACGCCCGAGGCCGTCCAGCCTTCCGGGGCGACGTCGTCCATGGCGTAGGCGAATACCATGGCGCCGGAGGAGTCGAAAACGAAGGGCTTCTGGTGCTCGTTGTAGCGGGAGCGGCACCAGACGAAGATCTCGTCGCTTCCCGGCTTGAAGCGCCCCACGGCGGCGTTCTGCGGTTCTTGGCGACGGAAGTGCTCTCGCCAGATCGGGCCCTTAAGGCCCACGACCTGCACGTGGTTCGCGCCTTCCTCCAGCAGGACCACCTCCAGCCCGGGCAGATCCGGCTTGACGTCGGCCACGAACAGGCTGTCGATGTGGCTGGGGGAGTCGACGGCCTTGGCCAACAGCTTTCCGTCGGGCGAGAGAATCGTGCGGCCGAGGACCTCGTCGCGCCCGTCACCGTCCAGATCGGCCAGCCGGGCACCATTGTGGGCGCAGGAGACAAACTGGTCGGTGCTCCAGAGCGGCTCCGCGCTGTTCTCGTAGGCGAAGGCCATCAGGAACTTGCCCGTACGATAGTCGCGCTCGTTGGTGGCCTGCAAGAGAATGTCCCGGTCGCCGCCGGTCCCGCGGAGGTCGGCGATCATGGCAATCTCCCAACGCCCGGCGCCACGGGGGGTCAATTGCTTGGTCAGCCGCTCACTCTTTCCGCTTGCGCCGTGGACCACGTGGAGCACGCCGTCTTTGGTCATGAAGAGGACTTCGCAATGGCCGTCCGCGTCCACGTCGCCGGCGGCGACGCCCGGGCCATGGTGTCCCGGCAGTCCCTGGCTCTCGCTCTGTCCGGCCACGCTGATGTCCGTTTTCTCGATCCACAGCTTCCGGCCGCTGTTGTCGTAGACCGCCAGATGCCCCGGCACGGTGACCAGGAAGTCGGGCTGGCCGTCGTCATTGACGTCGGCCACGACGATTCCCCCGGCGGAGTCCTGCGGCGCGGGAATGTCCAGGGCAATCACCAGCGGATTGCGGTCATATGCCTGCGCGGTCGTGGTACTCGCCATGCAGACCAGCGCGATCAGCACGTTTAGTTGCAGCGTTTTCATCGCAGTTCTCTCAGCTTGGGGACTGGGTTGTGTGTTCACAGGGCTCACGCCACGGCCTGAAAGAGCAGGAGAGCCCAAAAGGCCGCCAAGGCTGCCACGGTCACCCCCAGGAAAGTCAGTGCCAGCACCAGCAGCGGGCGAGTCGTGGGTCTCTGAGAAACCCAATCGACCGCCCCGATGATGGAAAACCAGCCACCCAGGCAGAAGCCGCCGAGCAATATGCCTCCGAGCACGGCCCCGAGGCGATGACCCCAGGACGCGACGCCGAAAACGACCGACGCTCCCGTGAGCACCAGCAGCAGGGCGCCGAGTGAAAACTGCCGACGCCCCAAGCGTTCGGAGCTGCCGTTTTCCATCGTGGTCTATCCTTCGCGGGGAGGCCGTGCAAACGCCTTACGCAGCACGGCCAGACTCTTCGGCACGGCCGTCTTGGGGTCTTCTTGCCCTTCAAACTCCAGCGACACGTAGCCGCGGTAATCGTGCTTTCGCAGGATGGCAGCGACGCGGTCGTAGTCGATTTCCAGCGTGTACCAGACCCCGCCGCCATAATAGGTCTTCGCCTGGACGAAGACGGTCTTCGGCGCGATCTTCTCGAGCCGCGTGTAGGGGTCTTCCAGAAAGTTGCCCGTGTCCATGGTTACCTGCAGCCAGGGGGAATCGACGGCGTCGACGATCCGCAGCACGCCCTCCGGCGTCAGGCCGAGCCCCCAGTGGTTCTCCAGCCCCAAGAGCACGCCGCACTTCTCGGCCGTCGGCAAACACTTTTCCAGGCTTTCGATGACCCAGGGAAAGGCGTCTTCGTCGGTGTAGCCGGGCAGCGGCGGCTCGATGCCGCGGTTGCGCATCAGCTCGTCAAAGCTCTCGGTGGTCCGCCAGCGGCCGGTGTTCACGCGGATCGTGGGGATGCCCAGCTTGTAGGCCAACTCGATGCTGGCGATGGTCTGCTCGATGTTCTTCCGGCGGTCCTCGGCGTCGGGCGAGACGAAGTGCTGATGGGTGGACATGCCGCAGAGGTCCATGCCCGCGAGGAAGGCCTGACGCTTCAGCAATTGCAGGTAGGCGTTGTCCTTGCGGTGCATCTGGATTTCGAGGATCTCGACGGCGTCGAAACCCATCTCGGCGGCCAGCCGGATGCACTGCTCGATCGTCAGCTTCGAGTCGGCGCGGTACCGCCAATAGGAATAGGTGGAGACGGCGATCGGATTGCCCGGCCGGGCGCCCGAGCCGCCGGAAGGCGACGGCGCCGCGTGTGCCGTGGCGGCCACGGCGCCGGCCGCTGTCGCGGAAGCACTAAGGAGAAAGGTCCGGCGATTGAGTGTCATGGTTGTCCTTTCGATAGCGTTGGTCATTTCCGCCAATACCAGACCGTCACCACGCCGTCGCTGTGGTCGGCGGAGTGGGAGATCGAGATCAGTCGTTCGGGGCCGATGGCGGTGGCGAAGTCGGCCGCCCGTTGAAACAGCTCGTCCCACGACGACCACCGCTCGCAAAAATGGCGAAAGGCGACCCGCGGCTCGCCCGGCGCGCGGACCAGCGGCACTTGCGGGGCCTGCAGATCCTCGGCGTCTTCGGGCCCATGTTCCCCGGCCGGCGGTTTCTGACCCTGCCTGGCGGTTTGGCAGTTGGGGCAGAATTCGAACTCGCCGCCGACCGTCTGGCCACACGCCTGACAGACCCACGACGGTGGGCCGACGTCAGGCTCGCCCCGATCGTACTGCCCGAGCCAGTCGAACGTCCGCCGCAAGGCCGGTGCCTCCCGTACCGCTTCCTCTTCCGTGAACGGGCCGGGCGACCAGGCCGATCCTTCTTCCGGAGCTTGCCCCGGCTGGGAGTCGGTTGTCTCCTGCCAGTCGGGCACTTCCGGCGGCTCGGGCTCACTGGGGCGCCTGGTCGGCTGGGCCGATCGGCGCGACGCCCCACAGTTTCGGCAGAGGTCGAGCGACGCGTTGACACTCTTGCCGCATCTCGGACACGTCCACATGACAACGCCCCCCCTGGAACCAAGCAACGTCGGATGGACGTATTCTAACGCGCCGATGGCCCGGTTGCCAAGTTGCGGCGTCGCCAGCGCGGGATCAGGTCGATCGTGGCCAGCCGCGGGGTTTATCCCCGCGCAAGAAAGACGCCGGGGGCAAACCCGGCGGTGGGTGTGCGGGCGTGCGCTCGGATGGATCAGGCGGCCCGCGCGGCCATCCGCGCCGGGGTGAACCCGGCGGCTTGCCTATCTGCCTGCGCCGCCGTGACGCCGGCGGCTCGCATACCGGCTAGGGGAAGACGTATACTCCGCCGGTCCAGACGGCGGCCTGGGCCAGGCCGGCGCGAACGCTCAGCGGCAGCGGGTCCAACAGATACGGAGCACAACTGCCCGGCCGATAGTAGCCGAGCGTGTAGATGCACTCACCCGGCGGCTCGAGCCCCATCTTGTAGGGCAAGACGGGAATGGTCAGGAAGAAGTGACCACCCGAGATGAACGGCTGCAAGTAGGGACCCCAGGAGTGTCCGTAGCGTTCCAGGTGAACGTCCTCGAAGTAGAGCGGCTTGTGGCACAATCCGGTCGCCTTCCAGGTGAACGTGGTCGGCGCCCAGGCACGCGGCTGAAACTCCTTCTCGCCCAATGAGCATTCCTTGGGAATCTCCCCTCCTTCGGTCGAGGGCGTGATGTCGATGCGGATCTCTTCGATCGGCGTGTAGAAATCCGGATCGTCAGGCAAGGGGCATTTGCCCCCAAGGTCCACGGGGCCCTGGGCGGTCAGCTCTTCCAGCGGCGGGATCTGCGAGGGTCCCTCGCCCGTCGTTCCGCCGTCCAGCGGAGGCGGCTGCATGGGCGGGAAATCGGGCAGCGAATCAGTCGCCGGCGGCTGGGGCTGCGGCTTCTTGAGCAACGCGTCGTCGAGTGTCTCGGCCGACGGCATCGGCAAGGGCCGCCGCAACGAGTCGCCGAAGGGGTCCTGGAACGGGCTGGGCGGCATCTGCTGGGCCGTCTGCAACCGGGGCGCCGACTCGGCCGAAACCGAGTGGGACGCCATGACGACCTGGTAGTCCTTGCGGGGCTGGCCGGGGCGGTAAGGAAGCCACTTCAGCCGATTCCCCCGCTGGCCGATCGAGTAGGCGGCGGACCGTTGTTCGGAGGTCTCGGCGGCCGAGGCAGAAACGGCCCACACCCAAACCGCCCAACTGGCCAGCAGCCCGACGGCAACGGGCCCGATCGCTGCGGAGAGGACTTCGCTTTTCGGCCACCGCGCGTGGCTCCGCATGACATTCGACGGGTCGGCCGGCTCGTCAGGAATCTTCGCCGGCGGCGTACTCCGTACTGTAGTTTGGTGCTTCCTGCGTAATCGTAATGTCATGAGGGTGACTCTCCCGCACACTGGCTGGTGAGACCTGAAGAAACTGCGTGTCCGTACGCAACTCCTCGATGGTCCGAGTTCCACAGTAACCCATTCCCGCTCGCAGTCCCCCGACGAGCTGATACACAAACGGCCCCAAAGTTCCTTTGAAGGGGACTCGACCTTCGACTCCTTCGGGAACCAACTTGTCGGACCCGCGCCCACTGCCTTGGCGATAGCGTTCGCTGGATCCTTGGACCATGGCCCCCAGGGAGCCCATGCCTCGGTACACCTTGAACGTTCGCCCCTGGTAGAGGATTCGGGCGCCGGGACTTTCTTCCAGCCCGGCAAACAACCCTCCAATCATGACCACGTGCGCGCCGGCGGCGATCGCTTTGGTCAGGTCGCCGGAGTAGCGGATGCCCCCGTCAGCGATGATGGGTATTTGGCTAGCTTCGGCAATTTGAGTAGTTTGGTGAATTGCTGTAACTTGCGGGACACCAACGCCGGAAATCACCCGTGTCGTACAGATCGATCCGGGTCCAATACCGACCTTCACGGCGTCGGCCCCGGCATCGATCAGGTCTTTACATCCCTCCGGAGTGGCCACGTTTCCGGCAACGATGTCGATATCCCATTGTTCCTTGATTCTCTTGACGGTTTCAATAACGTTGGCCGAGTGCCCATGGGCACTGTCGACCACCAGCACATCGACACCCTTGTCGATCAGGCTTTCGACGCGCTGGTAGTCGTGGACTCCGACGGCCGCCCCTACTCTTAGCCTCCCTTGCCTGTCTTTACAGGCTTTCGGGAAGCTCCGCATCATATCGATGTCTTTGATCGTGATGAGGCCCGTCAGTCTGAAATCTTCGTCAACCAGCAAAAGCTTCTCCACCTTTTTTGCCATCAAAATCTTCTCAGCTTCCTCAAGCGTTACGGTTCCTGTAGCCGTTATAAGCTGTTCCCGGGTCATCACCTCGGATATGGGGACATCGGCTTCCTCGAGAAACCGCAGGTCGCGACGGGTGAGGATGCCCACCAGACGGCCTTCGCGGGTGGTAATCGGCACGCCGGAAACGTTGTACTGGTCCATGATTTCCCGGGCGCGAGCCACGGGCGCTTCGGGCGGCAGGGTCTCGGGATTGAAAATGATTCCGTTAGCACTCCGCTTGACCTTTTCAACCTCGTCGGTCTGTCGTTCGATCGACATGTTCTTGTGGATGACGCCGATGCCCCCCTCTTGCGCCAGAGCGATGGCCATCTCGCTTTCCGTGACGGTGTCCATCGGGGCGCTTAGGATGGGGATATTCAGCCCTATCCGTCGGGTGAGTCTTGTCGTCACATCGACCTCCGATGGAACCACCTCGCTGTATCGCGGCTGGAGCAACACGTCGTCGAAAGTAAGGCCTTTGTGTTGGATGACTTTGTCTTGCATGGCGTCCGGACCTCCCTGAGTAGAATGGAGAATCTCGCCATTATGGCCGGTTCGGGAGGAAATGCAATTGGGCGGGCTGCCAGACCGGCCGATGGGCTGCCGGACACGCAGAGCACGCTGGCCCGTGCGGTGTCGCCGCATTCCTTGGGCCGACTGGCGGACGGTACGGCCCGTGGATCACGCGCCCGAGGCGGCAGCGTCGGCGCGGGAGGAGGTCCCGGCCGGGCGGCGAAGCGGGTAAGGCGTCCGTGTCGGCGGGGTGGAGTCTGCCTCGAGCAGCCAGACGCGACGGTCGCCGAAGTAGTCGATCAACTCGCGATCTTGCTCGGGGCCCATCTCCCGCGCCCAGACGACGGCCGCGCCGTCGATGTCGGCCTCGTTGTAGACCCATTCCTCGCCGAACCAGTGCTCCGGCCCGTATCGGACGATCACTAGATGACGGTCGCCGTCGGCCCGCAGATCTGCGAGGATCTCCGCGCGATGATTGCTCCAGGGTCGGTAGTGGTGCCAGGGATCGTGGCCGGTGGTCCAATACCGGACCACCATGACCGCCGGCGCGGCGAAATAGCACAAGAGCAGGATCGGCACGAGATATCTGCCCAGCGGTAGTCCCTCCGGGCGCCAGAGACGCAGGTGCCGCAGCCCCTGGACTCCCAGGAGAAAAACCAGCGCGGTGGCCGGCGCGGCGTAGTGTGGGCAGAGCCAGACGGGTTGCAGCAGCGCCAGGACAACCAGGCCGCAACTAAGCAGGGCCAGTTGAATCCAGCGGTTGTTGGCGACGCAGAGCAACACGGCCAGCGGGATCAGCAAGGCGAAGCCGAGATAGAAATGCCAAAGCACGGTCAGCCGGCGAACGCATTCTCTGGCAATGCCCCTCGGCGAGCGATGACTCTCGAACACTTCCCGTGCCCAATCGAGGTGATACTGTCGAATCACGTCGTGGCGGTAGGTCGGTTCGGGCAGGCCGTCTTGCCAAAGGAAGATCGGGGTGACGGAGTAGGTTTTCCAGGCGAGCACGTACGGCCTGACGAGCGGCTCGCCGGTGGTGCGGAGATTGTAGTAGACCATGGCCGCCACCGTCAGCCCCAACACGCCCAGGATCGGCAGCACCACCTGCCGCAGCGACACCGACAGCGAAGGCCCGTGCTTGCCGAGCATCCAGGCCAGCAGCACGACGGCCACGGGGAGGCTGAGGACCAGGCCCGTAAACGGTCGGCTGTTGGCCAGCACGGCCAGGCCGACTCCCAGCCAGAGGGCGTCCCGGACGCGGACGAAGCGGACGATGCGGCGCAGGGCCCCGAAGACCAGCGCGCCGCCGAGCATGGCAACGGCTCCGCCCCAATAGGTCGTTGCCCACCACTGGAGGATCTCGGCGTGGGCGGCGGCCAGCAGACCTCCCAGCATGGCCCAGCCGGGCGGCATCCAGGCCTGAAGCATCCAACAAACGGCGGCCGCCGCCAACGCGAAGCTGAGCCAAACGCCCACGATCGCGTGGCCGGTGGCGACCTGGCCGGCGGCCAGGAACAGCCCCTGTGACGGTGGATACATCGACACGTAGCTGGGTTCTTGGATGACGTGGAACGTCTCGAAGTGGCGCCACATCGGGTGCGTGGGATTGGCCACGCGCCCGTGGGCGAACGTGTCGGCGGCCAGTAAATAGCTGAACTCGTCGTGGACCGCCGGTTGGCGGGGACAGGCGAAGCTGAAGCCCACGCCCAACGCCAGTGCAACCAGCCCGACGCAGCAAACGGCCGCCGCGCGGTGTTGGGCCAGCCGGCGAAACGCCCGGCGTGCGGCGGGAAGCGGTGTGCTGCTCATGGGCCTGTATCCCTGGCATGGCCGACGTCGAGCCCCAGCTCTATCCACTGGCGGATCTCCGCGTCGAATCTCTCCGGGGCAAATCGCTGCACACTCTCGTACAGCGCGGCCTCGTCCCAGCGGCGGTCGAGCATCCGTCGGATGCCCTCGGCCACCGCCTCGACGGTCTGTTCGGCGAAGAACAGGCCGCCGACCTCTTCGCTGACGGTCTCTCCGGCGCCGCCGGCGCCGTAGGCGAGCACCGGGCAGCCTCGGGCCATGGCCTCGACCGGAACGATACCGAAGTCTTCCTCGGGGCAGAAGATCAGGGCCGCCTTGCGACGGTACAGCCGATCGAGATCCGCGTCGCTGACGAATCCCAGGAACTCGACCGTTGGCCCGGCAAGCCGCTCCAGCTCCCCGCGGCAGCGACCGTCGCCGACGACGGTCAGCGGCAGGCCGAGCCGTGTGGCGGCCGCGATCGCCAGATCGTCCCGCTTGTACGGCTCCATGCCCGAGACCACCAGCAGCCCTTGCCGCTGGGCCGTCGACTCGCGAAACGCGGGCAGCGGTACCGGCGGGTGGATGATTCGGAACTGGCTCTCGGCCAGGCCGTACGCCGCGGCCGCCCGGGCCGCGGTCGTCCTCGAGTTGGCTGCCCAGTGGTCGACGTGTCGCACGGACTTGAGGTCCTGACGCCGGATCCAGGAGGCCGCCAGCCGTGCCGGAGGCCGCCACCAGGCGGGCAACCGGCTGAGGTGCCGCTCGGCTTCGTGCCACACGAAGCGCATAGGGCTGTGCAAGTAGACAAAGGTCTTGCCGGCGCGAGGCGGCGGAATCGACTTGGCCAACCCGGCGTCGGAGACCAGCAGCAGCTCGACGTCGTCGCAGGCCTTGCGGAAGCTGAGTCGAAACGCCAGCGGCATCAGCAACAGGATCAGAGGCATCAGCGCCGGCCGCGTCTCGGCCAGGCGGTACAGCGGCTGGAGGAACGTTGTGCGGATTCGCGGGCCGAGCGCCTGCATCTCTTCCGGCCAGCCGGAGAGGTCGGCCTTGGCACAGCTCGTCAGGATCGGCGCGACGGGGAACATCCGGGCCAGTTGCGCCAGGACGCGCTCTCCCCCGCGCGGCATCACGAACCAGTGGTGGGCCAGGGCCAGACGCTTCGCCGGCGGCACGGACACCGGCCCGTCGGGGGACCGGAACTCGGATTCGACCAGTGCTTGCGGCATAGCTCTAACCCACAACCCCTTCGCAGCAGTGTCGCTGCTGTTCCTCTGCCGGCGACTGGATTCTCGCGGGCACGCCCGCCTTGCGGACCTTGCAGGTCAGAAAGGCCCCGTACATCGGCAGCAGCCACCGGACAATTCGTGCGGCGGGCACGGGAAAGGGATAGAAGCCCACCGTGCGGTAGACTTCCGCGACCAGGCCGTGGTGCAACAGGAATTCGCGCAAGGCACGGTAGCTGAACACACGCAAGTGGCTCATCGCCCGGCTCTCGTGCGCGTCGCCGTGAAGCGGATTGGACGGATTGCCCAGAATCCTCTCGTTGCTGACGTGCACCGGCGGAGGCTGGCGGCCGCACACCAGCGAAACGATGTTGTGCAGGCTTGCCAGGTTGTTCGTCGAGACGACGGCGTATCCCGAGGGTGACAACAGCCGCCAGATCTCCCGCGCAAAGCAGTCGGTCTCGACCAGGTGCTCGATCACCTGGTTGGCGTGGATCACGTCGAAGGAGGCCTCGGGCAGGGGAATCTCGCCGTTGAGGTCGGCGCAGACCACATCGATCCCCTGGGCGCGGGCCCGCTCGGCCGCCTCGGGCGAGACCTCGACGCCGGTGACCGCGCGCGTGCCGATCGTCTCGGCCAGTTGCCGCGTCCAGCTCCCGTCGTAACACCCCAGGTCGAGCAGGCGGGCCTGGGGATCGGGCTCCAACAAGCCTCGGATGACCCGTCGGTTCTCCTCCTCGGTCGCGCGGAAAACACGATACAGATAGTTGCTCTCGGTTTCCATGGTGCCAACGGAAGATGCCTTTGACTTTCGTGGTTCTTTCCCGATCGGAAGTCGCCGGAAGCAACGTTTTACTTCGGGGCGAGCGTGATGGCCGGAAAGGCGTCTGCGCCGCCTTTCCACCCATGAGAATGCCCAACTTGTCCTTTTACGAGTCCTTAATGGCAATCACCAGAAAACCGGCGTTGGCATCCAGGGTTTCCGAGCAGTCCTCCAGGATGCGACCGCCGATCAGTCGGGCCAATGGCCGCGCCGCCGGCCGCAACCAGCGAGGCACCGCGCGTCGCAAGCGCAGACGTTGCTGAATCTGCATCGTCCCGTGCTTCCGGCCGCCGAGGCGATAGGCCAGGCCTCCGGTACACTTGCTGAGCAGCTCCCAGCGGCGGAGCTGCTTCCGCGTGATGAACCCTTGCACTGTCTCCAGCTCCAACCCGGCGTCGCGCAGACGTTCTTGCCACTGGGCCTGCGACCAGTAGTGCAGGTGTTTCAGCCGGGCGTCCAGCGATTGCAGGTAACGTTGCCTGCCCGCGGCGCTTCGCCAGGGCATCACCGGGCCCCGCAGCCCCGTGCGAAAGAAGGGCGACGGCACGGTGGCCAGCAGCCGGCCGCCGGGCTTGAGGCACCGCGCGATTTCGCCGAGGCTTTCGCAGAGATTCGGAACGTGCTCCAAGACGCTGTTGGCCACCGCCACGTCGAAGCTCGCCGGCGGCTCGGGGATCGCATCGGCGCCGCAGCAGTGGACCGTGCGGTAGATACCCGTTTCTGTTGCCAAGCCGGCCTCCATCTCGTCGGGGTCCAGGCCGATCAGCTCCCAGTCGGCCTGGAGCACCTCGCGAAGGATGCCGGTGAGCATGCCGTTGCCGCAGCCGACGTCCAGGCAGCGTCCCCGGCGCGGCAGCGCCCGGGCCAGCGCCGACAGCTCGATCGCCCGCCAGAGATTCGTCGCCGGCTGCAACGGCGTTTCCCGCACCAATCGCACCAGCAACTCCAGGGTCCGGGGTGGCCGGACGGCCGGGAGGCCTTCCGTGGGAGCCTGCTGAGAATCGAGAACCGTCGCCATGACTTTCACCAACACCAGGTTGTAGGGGTGCGCGGGACAGGAATCACCGGCGACGCATCTCCAGCATACTGACGAAGAAGCTCGACAAGATGGTTTGGAACCCCAACGCACTGAGCGTCATACCGGGGATGACCGAGCGCATCGTGTGGGCGTAGTCCAGCGCGCCAAAGCCCTGCTGGCGCCAGTGGTTGACCGCGGCCAACATCAGCGCCAGGCCCACGGCCAACGCGACCGACCCGACGAACAGCCCTCGCTCCAGCGTGACCACCCGGAAAAATCGCTTCAGATGGAGGTGTTCAGGCATCAGTCCCTCGCCCACGGCGAAGGTGCGGGCGAAGACGGCAAACACGATCGACTGGTAGCCCAGCAGGATCGCCAGGCTGCCGAACAGCAGCGTATGCGCGTCGAAGCCGACGCCCATGATCACCAGCCCCGGCATGGCCACGGCGTAGCTGAGCAGACCGAACAGGATCAGCACCAGCCCCGGGATCAGGAACAGCCAGCGGGGGCTGTACATGAGGAAGAAGCGGAGCGTGCGCCAACCGTCGCGGAAGGTGCTCAGGTGGGGCGGATGCGAGGTCCGCCCGTCGGGGTGAAGCGTGATCGGCACCTCGGCCGTCTTCTCGCCGTACAAGCTGGCCTTGATGATCATCTCGGTGGCGAATTCCATGCCCGTGCATCGGAGATTCAAGCGATCGTAGAGATTCTTCGTGAATCCCCGCAGCCCGCAGTACACGTCGTGGACCGGCGCCCGAAAGAACTTCCGAACCAGGAAGGAAAACATGGGGTTTCCCCACCAGCGGTGCAGCCAGGGCATCGCGCCGGGGAGAATGCGCCCGCCGCCGGACGGACGGCGGCATCCTTGAACCAGTTCGTAGCCCTCGCGGAGCCGCTGGACGAATTGGGGGATCTCGCGGAAGTCGTAGCTGTCGTCGGCGTCGCCCATGATGACGAACCGGCCGCGAGCCGCCTCGATGCCCCCCATCAGTGCGTTGCCGTAGCCGGGATCCTCCACAGGGACGACCCGGGCGCCCATCTGCGTGGCAATCTCGACGGAACCGTCCGTGCTGCCGTTGTCGGCCACCACCACTTCACCGACGATGCCATGCTCGCGCATGGTGTGCTGGGCCTTGTCGATGCAGATGGCCAGCGTGTCGGCCTCGTTCAGGCACGGCATGACAATCGACAGCTCCGGGGCAGGGACCTCCCGCGACCAGATGGGTAGGACCTGGCCTTCGGAACCCGAATCGATCGGTGCAAGAACGGGGGGGTGGGGCTCAACAGACACGCGCAAACCCTTGCTAGAGCGCGGAGAACTGCTCCACTCGTTTTGAAAACGTATGCCATGTCCAGGTCTTTTCAACCTGTGGAGGCAACCGCGGCACGGTTCCGTTGGGGGACCCTGCGAAGTTCGCCCGGTTGTGGGGAATATACCAAGCGGCTTCACCAAGGTGGCGGTATTATGGGGGGGTGATTTGTGCAGGCGCGGGATTGGCGAGGGCACGACGCGCGAGGCTGCCGGGTTGCCGCTGCGGAGCCAACCCCGTTGACAGGTCTGGCGGAGGGTTTTATTATGCAATGTTTCGCTTGGCGGCCAGCCCGGAGCGCTGGTCGGTGAGGCGTTGGAGATGGCTCCCCAGGCATCCCCAAAATGGAGGGTTGGTTGATACCGGTGGCTGGTTATGTAGTGCGCGCGTCGGCGGGCTACGGCCTCGCGGAAATTCCCGAGCTACAGGCCCTTGCGCGGGCCTGCGTCTCTTGATTGACGCTTGCACACTCAATGTGCGAGGGCGACCAACGGGAGCCCGACCTGTCCGGCCTCCCGTTGGTCGCTCTGGATCATTCGCAATGCAAACATCAATAGGTTGAAGTGATACGATGGCGGTTCCCAAACGCAAACACTCCAATTCCCGCACCGGCAAACGCCGCTCCCAGGATGCCAAAAAGCCCGTGGAGCTCACCTACTGCGAACAGTGCAGCACGGCGGTGCCGTCCCACACGGTTTGCCCCAAGTGCGGCCATTACATGGGTCGGAAAGTGATCGACGTCGAGACGTAATGCCGCCTCGCGCAAGCACGCCGCGGGTAGCGGCCGTGCCGTGAAACGGCGTGACGTCCGATTCTGTCGACGGCCGAAGGTCTTCTTACGGATGGAATCACCTTGAGCAGGATCGCGTTTCTTTTTCCAGGACAGGGAGCCCAGACGGTTGGGATGGGCCGGCAGTTGGCCGAGTCGTTGCCCAGCGCGCGCCGGCTCTACGACCAGGCAGGCGAGATCCTTGGTTACGACCTGGCCAAGCTCTGCTTCCGGGGACCGGCCGAGGCACTCGATTCGACCGTTTACAGCCAGCCCGCCCTGTTCGTGACCAGCCTGGCGGCCCTGGAGTCGCTGCGAGCCGAGTCGCCGGAGGTGGCCCTCTCTTGCGAGGCGGCCGCCGGGTTGAGCTTGGGGGAGTATACGGCCATGGTCTTCGCCGGCGTGATGGAGTTCGACGACGGTCTGATGCTGGTCCAGAAGCGGGGCGCGGCCATGCAGGCCGCGGCCGACGCGACACCCAGCGGTATGGTGAGCATCCTCGGGCTGGAACGCGTTGAGGTCGAGGCCCTCTGCGAGAAGGCCCGCGATGGGGAGATTCTGGAGATTGCCAACTTTCTGTGTCCGGGCAACATCGTGATCTCGGGCACCAATGCGGCCTGCGAGCGGGCCGCCGAGATGGCCCAGTCGTTCGGCGCGATGAAGGCGCTGCCCCTGGCCGTGGCCGGGGCCTTCCACACCCGGATCATGGGTCCTGCCGAACCGCAACTGGCTGCCGCCCTGGCCGACGTGCCCATGCAGCGGCCGTCGATCCCGGTGGTTTCCAACGTCGACGCGCGCCCGCACGACGACCCGGAAGAAATCCGGCAGTTGCTGATCCGCCAGGTGTTGCACCCGGTCCGCTGGGAAGACTCGATGCGATATCTGCTGGAGGAGGGATTCGACCAGTTTTATGAGGTGGGCCCCGGGCGGGTGTTGCGAGGCCTGCTGCGGCGCATCGACCGAAAGATCGCCTGTCAGAATGTGGCCGTGTGACGACGCCTTTCCACCCATCACAACGCCCGACTTATTCCTTTACGAGTCCGAAGCAGGAAGCCCATGACCGAGGAAAGCCCATGACCGAGGAAACCAAGCGCCGAATTTCGACCGACCTGACCGGGCAGATCGCCCTGGTGACCGGCGCCGCGCGCGGGCTGGGCCGGGCCATTGCCGTTTCGTTGGCGCAATCCGGCGCCAAGGTGGCCTGTGTTGACGTGAATGCCGAGTCCTTGGCCGAGACGGTGGCCACCATCGCCGCCACCGGCGCCGCGGCCAAGGCCATGGCGTGCGACGTGACCGACGGCGACCGCGTGGCCGAGGTCGTCAAGCAGGTGGCGGAAGATTGGGGCGGGTTGCACATCCTGATCAACAACGCCGGAATCACCCGCGACAACGTCGTCATGCGGATGAAAGACGACCAGTGGGACGCGGTGATCGCCATCAACCTGCGCGGGACGTTCCTGTTTACCCGGGCCGCCGCCAAGCCCATGATGAAGGCGCGGCGGGGCCGGATCATCAATATTGCCAGCGTCTCCGGCTTGATGGGCAACCCGGGCCAAGCCAACTACTCGGCCTCCAAGGCCGGCGTAATTGGCCTGACCCGCACGGTCGCCAAGGAGCTGGCCGGCCGCAACGTGACCGTCAATGCCGTTGCGCCGGGGTTCATCGCCACGGAGATGACAGCCGCCTTGGGCGAGGAGATCCTCGAGGCGGTCCGCAAGCAGATCCCCCTGGGGCGGTTGGGCGATCCACAAGATGTGGCCGACGCCGTCCTGTTTCTCGCCAGCGAGGCGGCCGGCTTCATCACCGGCCAGGTGCTGACGGTGGACGGGGGCCTGACCGCATAAGATACGCAAGCCCCCTAAAATACGCCAAGAACCTATAGACACGGAAAACAAAAACCGCTATACCTTCTTGGACTGTAGCGTCGGCGCGGATAGACTAGGGGGCCTTGGGAACGAGGATTTGAGTTAACGTGAAAGACACGGGGAGGCACGGGTTGCCCCCCAATCAACGCGACTATCAGGAGGACCTGCAAGGTGGCCTCAGTTGAAGAACGAGTGATCGATATCGTTGCCGAGCAACTTGGCGCAAGTAAGGACCAGATTACGCGAGAGACCTCTTTTGTTAACGATCTGGGGGCCGATTCTCTCGACACGGTCGAACTGGTGATGGAACTCGAAGAGGAGTTCGACATCAACATTCCGGACGATGCGGCCGAGAAAATCCAGACGGTGGGTCAGGCCATTGACCACATCCAGGCAACGGTCGAAGGCAACGAATCCTCTTCTTGACGAGCTTCCATGAAACGGCGCGTCGTCGTAACGGGTATCGGTGCGGTCACCTCGCTCGGTTGCCAAGTTGGTGAGCTTTGGAGCCGCGTCTGCAACGGGGAGAGCGGAATCGCTGCGCTGCGGCGATTCGACGTCTCGCAGTATCGCGTGCGCATCGGCGGGGAGGTGGCCAACTTCTCCACCGACGGCTACGTGATCGCCAAGGAAGCCAAGCGGCTCGACCGCGTGGTGCAGTTTGCGATGGTGGCCGGAATCGACGCGGTCCGAGACTCGGGCATCGACTTCTCCAAGGAAGATCCGTATCGTTGCGGCGTCATCGTCGGCTCGGGGATCGGCGGCCTGGAAACCATCGAGACCCAGCACACCCGGCTGTTGGGCAAAGGTCCCGACAAGGTCTCCGCCTTCACCATTCCGAGGCTGATGGCCAACGCCGCCGGCGGGCAGTTGTCGATCGAGTACGGCCTGCGCGGGCCGAACGCGGCGGTGTGCAGCGCGTGCGCCAGCGCCACCAATGCCATCGGCGACGCGTTCAGATTGATCATCTACGACGATGCCGATGTCGTGATCACCGGCGGCACCGAAGCCGCGGTGACGCCGATGGGCCTTAGCGCCTTTGCGGCCATGCGGGCACTCTCGGAACGCAACGACGATCCCGCCACGGCCAGCCGACCCTTCGACGCCGATCGCGACGGCTTCGTGCTGGGCGAAGGGGCGGGCGTGCTGGTGTTGGAGGAATTCGAGCACGCCAAGGCCCGCGGGGCCCGGATCTACGCCGAGATGCTCGGCTACGGCGCCAGCGCCGACGGCGGGCATATCACGCAGCCCGACAGAGACGGCACCGGAGCGGCTCATGCCATGTCCCTGGCGCTGCGCAGCGCCGGGTTGAATCCGACCGACGTGGGCTATATCAATGCCCACGGCACGAGCACCGTGCTGGGCGATCAGGCCGAAACGACGGCGATCAAGCGGGTTTTCGGGGAGCACGCCCGGCAGTTGAGCATCTCCAGCACGAAGAGCCAGTTGGGGCACCTGCTGGGCGCCAGCGGCGGCGTTGAGTTGGTCCTCTGTGCGCTGGTGCTTCGCGACGGAGTCATTCCCCCGACGATCAACTACGAGACGCTCGATCCGGCCTGCGATCTCGACTACACCCCCAACCAGGCGCGGGAGCATGCGGTTCGGGTGGCCATGTCGAACAGCTTCGGTTTCGGCGGGCACAACGGCTCGCTCATCTTGGGCCTGGTGCGGAACGGATCCCAGTAGAGCCTTCTCGCTCGAGCGGGTTAAGGACTCCTCGGAAGGCCCGTTTGACACATGACTTCGATCAGATTCACGACTTGTCCTACGGCGGGGACGGCCATTGCCAGTGCTTGGGCAATCTGCTTCTGATAGTAGGTAGGCACACGCCCGCAGAGCACGATGGAACCGTCCAGGTAGCTGACGTCGACCCTGCGGATGGGCGAGTAGCCCGCCGCGATGAAACAGCGCTGAACGTCTTCGAGGATGTTCTCGGGGGCCTTGTCCAGGCGAGTGTTAACGCACTCTGATTCGCTGACAATCACTGCAAGCTCCTTGCCGAACAATGGACGTACGGTTGCTTTGGTTCCGGGTTGCCTTTGCGCCGCCTTTCCCGCTATACTGCACTTTCTGAAAAAACGGCACTTAGGCCTACAAATTGGGGGGAAGGCGGCGCAGCCGCGTTTCCCTCAATTTCGACTTCGTAT
>JAFGRD010000095.1 GCA_016935315.1 Pirellulales bacterium | reverse complement strand
GGAACCGGGATGAGCGAAGGACTTCAGTCCGTAGCTCATCCCGCTGCCTTCAAAGCCCTCGCCTTCCAGGCGAGGGTGGTTTACTTCCAGGCCCGATAGTATACCCATCATCCGACCTCGTGTCACTTCGGGCAGCGGCACCCGGACAGACCACGCGGAAGCCCACGTTATGCACACGCTGCCATGAGGGGTAGCTCAAGCGGAAGGCCGAGCGGCAGCGTTTCGGACGGTCGTAGAAAGACCCGCCGCGGACGACCTTGCGGCCGTCGGGCAGGGGCGATTGGCGACCGTCGTCGGCCCGATAAGGGTACGACCGATACGTCGAGAGCGTCCATTCGGCAACGTTCCCGTGCAGGTCGTGCAAGCCCCAGGCGTTGGGGCGGTAGCTGCCCACCTCTGCCGTGGCAACGCTCCGGTCATCGAATCGCGTGTCGCTGGGGATCTCCTGCAGCACGACCACGCCGCCGGTGTGCGTATCCAGCCGGTCAAGCGTTCTGTCCGCCATATTGGCGTGCGGGGAGAAATCCTCGTCGACCCCGCCGTAGCAGAGCGCGCTTTCCGTGCCGGCCCGGCAGGCGTATTCCCACTGCGCCTCGGTGGGGAGCGTGAATCGCTTGCCCGTTGCCTCGGACAACCATCGGCAGAACGCCAGTGCCTGTTGCCACGATACGCGCGTCGCGGGCTGCCTGGGTCGGCCGAGTTCCACTCCGGGGCCGTTGACGTCCAGCGACCGCTTGGGAAACACGCCGGAGAAGTGAGAGGCATCGAACAGGTGAAACTGCTCGTTGGTGATCTCGCAGGTGCTCATCCAGAAGCCCCGATCGATCGAGACGCGCTCAGGCGGATACTCGTCGGCGTCTCCGGCGTTGGAGCCCATCACGAATTGGCCGGCGGGGATTCGCACCAGCTTCAACGGCACGCCATTGCCCAATTCGAGCGTCATTTCCCATCGCCCGCCGGCCTTCTGGCGTCGGCCTGCTTCGGTGGCGTCGAACGGCCACCCGGCGGCTTGCGGCGTCCGCGCCTGGCGGATTGGCACCAGCTCCGGCTCGATGGGCTGGCCCGAGAAGCGGGGAAGCTTGGGCACGGCCTCGGGATCTTCCTCGGGGCCGCCGTGCATCCTGGCCAGTTCCCGGCGGCGGCGATCCGCCCGGCGCGGAATCTCCGCCACATCGCCCCACGTACCGTGGCACGGACCGTTCAGATCGATCCAAGTAATGAGCCGATCCCAGGCTTCGTCATCCAGCCGCACGCCGTGGTGGCCCTTCTGTAACATCTGGATCAGCTCGCTCGTGTCGGCATGGTACTCGCCCGGCACGTGCATGCCCACGTAGTCCTCGATGTTCACGCGGTGGATAAACGGTATCAATGCCTCGTAGGCCGGCGTGTAGAGCATCCGCGTCGAGCCGTGCAACTTCGTGGGCGGCTCGCACGCAGGGAGCCTTTTACGCAACTCGGGCTCCAATCGGTCGGCCCCCAGACGCGACAGCGGCAGCCCCAGGTAATTCGCGGCGAATCGCTCGGCGCGGAGATCGGCAGCCGAGCCGGCGTCCCAGGGCGGTTCGCCGTGGTGGCATCCCACGCAGTACTGATCGAGCACCGGCTGCACGTCCCGCTCGAAATCGAGGCCCCGCGGCGGGCCGTACCACGATTCGATCTCCACCGCCGGCCTGGTAGCGGCCAAATCGTATCGCGTGACCGGAGTCTCTTTGGGCTGTTCGTGGCAGCCGACACAGGACGCCACTTCGCCGGGCATCGCCGTGCACCAGCTTCGCATCAGTTGCAGTGCCTTCCCCTCGGCATCGAGCGGCTGCACGCTGATCGGCGTGTTGGCCGGGACGCGGAACTTGGCCGACCCGTCCTCGTAGACGGGCACGGTGCCCAGCATCCGCATGACTTCCCAGGGCCCGCCATGGCCGATCTTGTCGGGCCCGGCCATGCCGGGATACCCGTAGTGATATCCCACGATCCGCAGCCGCTTGACCGCCCCTCGCGGCACGCCTGCCAACCCGGGGCCCGCATAGACGTTGTGCAGGTAGACGATCGCATCGTGGCGTTTCAGATCGACTCGATCGGGGATGACCGGCGGCTTGGGTGTCTTCCACAGCGGCAGAGGCTCGAACAGATCGCACTCCGGATCGACCAGCACGGGCACCATGTTGTCGAACACGTCGACCAGATAAATGCCCCATGACGCCTGACCATGTGGCCACGCGGCCGCCAGGAAATACTTGTCGCTTAAGGGATAGGGATGCAGGAACTTCGGCCAGCGATGGCCGACCAGGTTGTCGCGAATGATCGGCGCCGTCGGCTCTTTGCCGTGGGTCAGTCGCTGCACAATCCCATCGGCCTCGTGCCATCCGCGAGTCAAGTCCAGCAAGACCAACTCGCCCATCCGGTTGACTCCATGATAGCCCGAGAGTACGGCGATCACTTTGTTCGGCGCTGCCGGAATGCCGCGCGGGAAGTAAAGCGAGTTGGGGAAGAAGGAGTTGCTCCCATACAGGGCTCGCTGGGCCGTGCCGTCGGGATTCATGGCCATCAGCGGCCGCAGATAGATGTGCATGATGCCCGTGTAGTCCCAGCGACTGTAGACGATCTGCCCGTTGGGCATCACGGACGGGTGCAGATCGAGGTCCTGGTCGAAGCACAATTGTCGCACGCCGCCGCCATCGCCGTCCATCAGGTACAGGCTGCACGCCCGTTGCTGTCCGTGCCAGCAGGGCACGGCCGTCAGCGAGGCGGTTGAGACATAAACGACTCGGCCGTCGGGCAAGTAGCAGGCATCGAAGTTGTCCACGTCGTCCTGCGGCTGAGACACGCGGCGCACGCCACCTCCGTCGACGCCCATCTCGTAGATCTCGAAGCTCCGCCCGTCGGCCATCGTGAACAACAGACGATCGGCATCGAAGTGCAAATCGATCTCGCCGACATAGCGGTCGTCCGGCGGGCGCCACAGCGTGCTGAGCCTGCCGTCGGGCCGAACCGGAGAAAGCACGGCGATCTCGTTGCCGTAGCCCGTGTGTTTCAGGCAAGCGTTGCACTGATGATTCGTCGGCAATCCCAGCTCGCCGCGCTTGCGCTTCAGGAGAATCAACCGTTCAAAATCCAGCAGCGGACTCTCCAGCAAGGCTTCTTGCTGAAGCTCGCGAAACGCCTCCGACCCACTCGGATTGCCGGCCCCAGCCGCCTTCTCCAATTCGGCAACCCGGCGAAGATACTCCGTTGCGCGCGGGTACTCCGGCCCGAACGTTGCCATGAGATCGGTGATCGCCGCCTTAAGCGACTGGAGATCCCCGCGACGTTCCGGAGACGTCAGGCCGCCGGGCAGGCGCCTCGAATCGGCCGCAGAACACAGCCCGGACATCGCGGCAACCCAGTAGATCACCGTCAAGAGGACACGATGGACGCGCGACGGATCCGTCTTCACGACTTCATCCTGTTGCCTGTACGAATTGTCGCCTCGCAACGAGAGTCTCCAGTATAGCTGATCTACACCGATCGTGCCAGCGTGGTTGACCCGTCTCGGGCCAGGCATTAGACTTGCGGCAACCACGTCTTCCCGGCGGCAACGCGTTGCATTTGGCGGTGTTCGACCCGTCGGCTTCCCGGACAGAGGAGAAAACGAAATGACTCGGGAAAACCAAGGCCAGCGAGAAGCATTCAAAACGTGCCCAAGCGTCGCGGAGGCCGGCAAGGACGGGTGGACGCGGCGCCGGATGCTCCAGGGTACGGTAGCCGGGTTGGCCGCCGTGAGCATCGTCCCGCGCGACGTCTTGGGCGGGCCCGGACAAGAGCCTCCCAGCGAGCGGCCCCGCCTGGCCGGCGTCGGCGTCGGCGGCGTCGGATTCGGACACGTCCAGGCCTGCGAGCGGGCCGGCTTCGACGTGGCGGTGCTGTGCGACGTGGACGACCTCTACGCCAAGCGGGCCTATGACAAGTGGCCCCAGGCGAGGCGCTATCGCGACTTTCGGGAGATGCTTGACGCGGAGGGCGACAAGATCGACGCCGTCTATTGCGGCACGCCCGACCATACGCACACCGTGATCACGCTGGCGGCCCTTCGCAAGAAGAAGCATGTCTGTTGTGTCAAACCATTGACGCGCACCGTCGCCGAGTGCCGCGCCGTGGTGCGAGCCGCCGCCGAGGCCGGCGTGGCCACCCAGGTCACGGCCTCGCCCAACACGAGTGAGGCGGGCTGCCGCACTTGCGAGTTGATCTGGGCCGGCGCCATCGGGGACGTCCGCGAGGTCCATATTTGGAGCAATCGCCCCTTATGGCCGCAAGGGATGCTGCGGCCCCCGGGAGAGGGCCAGGTCCCTTCCACGTTGGATTGGGGTCTCTGGATCGGGCCGGCGCCGATGCGGCCCTTCGTCGCCCAGTGGCCCGACGGCCATCTGGCGCTGGCGCAGGTCCCCTCGGGCCGCCCGCCCAAGGCCGTCTATCACCCCTGGAATTTCCGCGGCTGGTGGGACTTCGGCACCGGTGCCCTGGGCGACATGGGATGCCACCACCTGAACACACCGTTTCGGGCCTTGAAGCTGGAGCACGCGACCGGCATCCAGGCCACCGCGACCAGGGTCCTCGAAGAGACCGCGCCGCTGGCGTCGATCGTCAGCTACGACTTCCCCGCGCGCGAAGAGATGCCGCCGGTCCGAGTCATCTGGTACGATGGCGGCTTGAAGCCGCCGGCGCCGCTGGGAATGGAGGGCAAGCCGCTGCCGGCCGAAGGCATCCTCTACGTCGGCGACCAGGGAAAAATGCTTCGCTCGGAGATCATTCCCTCGTCGCGGGCGAAGCAGTTCGAGAACGTTCCCCGGACACTGCCGCGACGCCCCGGAACCTGGGGCGAGTGGATGGAAGCCTGCCGAGGCGGCGAACCGGCCGGGTGCAGCTTCGATTGGGCCGGGCTGCTGACCGAGTTCGTCCTGTTGGGCAACATCGCCATTCGCACCGGCAAGCAGCTCCAGTGGGACAGCGAGAACATGCGTTTCACGAATGACGGCGATGCCAACGGACAACTGAACCCGCCGTATCATAACGGCTGGTCGTTCGAATCTTGATGCCCGAAGAAGCGGCCGGCGGCCTACGCATACCATTCGCGCTGCCGCTTGAGTTTCTTGCCGAGCGTGTCCAGGGCGATGTTCACGTCCTCGACGATCTGGAAGTCGTACATCCCCACGCAGATGAAGTCGGCGCCGTTTTCCAGCGCGTATTGGAACCCGACGTTGGGATGGATCGCTCCGGCCGCCAGCACCTTGAACGCGATCCAAGGCTGCTTGCGCTCCTTCATGAAGGCGATCGTCTGCTCCGGCTCTTCACACCAGATGTTGTCCTGCTGTTCTTGCGGAGTGGCCGACCAGTAGTCCGTGTGGTGGAGCGTCTTCATCCAGAAATCGGGCTCGAAGCCCTTCTCGACGCAAGCCGCAATCGTCCGCAGCTTGTGGCCGCCGATGCCTGCCGGCAGACCGTTGCGGCGGATCAGCTCCAGGGCCTGCTCGATCAGGTCGAACTGTTCCTTGGCCACGAGGTCGTCGGCCACGCCGCCTTGGATGTAGCAGGCGCACGCCCCGTTGTCGATCGATTTCTGAATCATCTCCAGCAGGTTTTGACCACCGCAATCGGAGATGAACTGGATCTTGCCACCGGTGCTTTTCCAGTAGTCGCCGATGATGTCGCACAGCAGCGGGTTGGTGATGATCGTGTTCACTCCGCACGCCTCCGCGAGCTGGAACGTCCCGAAAACCTTCTCGCGATGGTGATAGGCCTTGACCAGCTTCGAGACGTAGATCAGGTCCCGGGCGTGGGCCCAGCCGCCGATCAGATTGCCGCCGAGAATCAGCCGGCTCAACTGCACGTCGCCGATCGTGCCCGTGGGCACCTGGCCCTTCAGATCGTCGAGCTTCGCCCACTCGAACGTCATGCTGGGGCCGGTCGTCGCGTCCACGTTCGGGGCGTCGCCCGATTTCATCGCAGCGAGCTGCGTGCGGAGTTGCTCCTCTTCGTGGCTTGGCCAGCCGTGCTTCTTCAACACGGCCAGGGCAAGGGCGCCGAGAAAGGGCACGCCGGTCAACCCCGCCAGCACCTGTCGGCGGGAAACACCGTTGGCCCCTCCGGTGGAGGCCGCCTGGGCGATCTCGCCGGCCGCCGACGCACCGGAGGACGGTTTCTTCGCCCTCCTCCTACAGCACGCGGCAACCAGACCGTCCAGCCCGAAGGCCTTGGCCGGAAGAGCCGCCACGACGCAAAGGGCCAACAGCTCCACGAGATTCTTGTCGACCAGCAGATAATGTCCTTCCGCCATGCCCACCGCAGGCGACCCGAACAACGGAGGATAGGCGGCGTAGTACAGGCCAAGCAGAACCACGCCACAGACGGCGGCGAATCGGGCGAACAGGCCGACCATCAAGCAGACGCCGATCAGTATCAGCCCCCAGATGTTCAGTTGGTCGACTACCTTCAACGTGGTCGCATCGGCCGCCAGCCGCTGGAACAAGCCCGCCAGCGGGCCGGTGCTTCCCTGAAGGTATCCGGCCGCCGTCCAGTCTGCATCCAGCAGCTTCACGATCCCTTCGTATAAGAAGTGCCATCCGATGGCCATGCGCATCAGGGCCATCGGAAAGGCTCGAATGGTGGGCACCGCCGTCTTGCATCCGGCGGTCTGGTCAGCCTGCTTTGCCATCAGCATTTCTCCGTGAAAGACAAGTCGAGCGAGTGCCGGCCGGCGTGCCCCCATCGACAGCCGCGCGCCCCGCGATCACCCTCGGGACTTCCACTCCACAGCGTTCAGTCTAGCAGCCGGTGGATTGCCGCTCAACCCCGCCCCGACGCCCCCTCCGCCCAATCGGGCGGTCTGTCGGCCGAGGGGCACCTCTGTCAAGTTCACCTGAATGCCCACGACGCACCCGCCTTCAAGCCAGGCGGGGGTGAGAAAGGGAGGAGATCGGGCAGGGAGAGTCACGAGCTGCGACGCACGGCTGACGCGTCTTGACGGGCCATCGGCCGCGCGTAAAATCAAGCGGTTGCTTGCCCGCAACGCATCACTTTCCATCAACTGCAGCGGTTGGCCGAAGTATGGCAGTCAATGAGTTGTCGCCCGATGAGCTCGCACGTTATGCGCGGCAGCTCGGTCCCGGAGTGCTTTCGCCGAAAGGGCAGTTGCGGCTGAAGAACTCGGCCGCGCTGGTCACGCGAACCGGCGGAATGGGCGGGCCGGCCGCGCTGTCGCTGGTGACCGCCGGAGTGGGCCGCGTGATCGTTGCCCACGGCGGTCCGATGATCTCTCCCGATTTGAACCGCCAGATCCTCGGCTGCGAGCAACTCGTGGGCGGGCCACGGATGCCGGCTTTTGCCGAGTACCTGCGCACCATGAACCGCTTCGTGGCCGTCGAGGGAATCGACCATGAGCCGGACGACCAGGAGGCGCTGGAGCTGGTCCGGCGGGTCGACGTGGTCCTTTCGTGCGCGCCGACGTTCGACGAGCGATACCGTTTGAATCGCGCGGCGGTGGCTGCCGGCGTTCCCCTGATAGACGCGGCCCAGTGGGGCATCAGCGGCACGCTGGTGGCCGTCGACCCCGGCAGGACGGCCTGCCTGGAGTGTGTCTACCCCGAGGAGCCCGAGTTCGAGAAAGACTTTCCGGTGGTGGGAGCGATTTCCTCGGCCATCGGGGCGCTGGCCGCGCTGGAGGCGATCAAGATCCTCTCCGGGACAGGGCGACCGATGTTCGGGCGGTTATGGATGATCGACGCGTATCAGGGGATCAGTTCGATCGTGGAGTTGCAGCGGAGGGCGGATTGCCCGTGCTGCGGGGCGGCCCGAGCGGCCACGACGACTTCGTGAGGCAAACCACCGAGGAGTCCTGCGACCATGCAAGTTCGTGTCGTCTTTTCCGGTCGCAGCTACGACGCTGCCAAGTCGCTGCCCGGAAGCCTTGCGCTGCCCGACGGGGCGGCCGTCGACGAAGCCCTTCGCGTGCTGGCCGAGTTGATGCCCGAGGGGAGAAGTCTGCCGAAGAGTTGCCTGGTAGCGGTCTGCGGCGCCCATCTCGGGACGGTGGGAAGTCACCGAGCGCACGTCTTGCGGGATGGCGACGAACTGGTCTTGATCGCTCCCGTGGCCGGAGGGTAGGGCCTTCCGCACAAGAGAAGACAAGTTGGGCGTCCCTGTGGATCGAAAGGCGCCGCCTCACCACAGGAGCCTTCCGGCCACCGCTCCGCCGAGCACGAGCCAGGCAGGCGAAGGCCGCCATCGCACGGCAACGGCCCCGGCCACGATCGCAACGGTCCAAGCCCGCCAGTCGACGAGCGTCGCGAGCGTCAGCGTGATCGAGACGGCGATCATCAGTCCCACCGAGGCGGCGCTGACGGCGTCGAGGAAGCGGGACGCCCAGCGCGAACTCCTCAGCCGGGAGATCAAGGGGTTGGTCAACGCGACGAAGACGAACGATGGAAGGACGATTGCGGCCGTGGCCACCAGCGCCCCGGGCAGGCCGGCAATCAGGTAGCCCGCAAACGTGGCGCAGGTGAGCATCGGCCCGGGCGTAAGCTGTCCGATGGCCACCGCGTCGAGCAGTTCCTTCTGGCCGAAGCCGGCGTAATGACCGACCAGGCCGCCTTCCAGATAAGCCAGCAGGACGTAGCCCCCGCCGTACCACACGGCGCCGACCTTAAGGAAAAACAAACCGAGGGACCAGAGGCTCGCAGCGCCCGGGGTCGCGGCGCCGGCTCCCACGGCGGCAAGCGTGGTGGCATGGGCCACTCGGGCACTGCCGCCGGCCGACACTCCGAGCACGACGGCGGCCGGCTTGCCGACGTTCAGCCCGCTGTCCGGGCGCGTCAGTCGGAGCAGGAGCACGCCCAGGAGGCTGCCGGCCAGCAGTGCAACGACTTCGTCGGCGCCGCAGAGCACGGTCGCGGCGACACCCGCCCCGACCAGCGCCAACTGCCACAGCGCCAGTGCCTTTCGCCCCAATCTCCACACAGCCGTGAAGACGACGGCCAGCACGGCCGGCTTGACCCCGTGCAGAAACGCTTCGACTTGGGGAATGGCCCCATAGCGGCCGTAGCTCCAGGCCAGCACGAGCGTCATGGCCACGGCCGGGATCGTGAAACCCAGGCCGGCGACGATCGACCCGGGCAGGCCCGCCCGGCAGTAGCCGACGTGTCCGGCGATTTCGACTGCGTTGGGCCCCGGAATCAGATTGCTGGCCCCGACCAGGTCGAGGAACCGCCCCGCGGAAATCCACCTGCGCCGACGGACCACTTCGTCTTCCATGAATGCCAGGTGCGCAGCCGGGCCGCCGAAGCTGATGGTTCCCAGCTTCAGGAAGAATCCGGCCAGTTCGAGCAACCGACGCAGCATCGGAGGGAGCATCCAGGGACACAAGCGGATTTCGCGGGCGGGACTGTCATACCCAAGGCACCAAGGGTCATTCTGGCGGACCCTCTCAGCTTGTCAAGCCGCGGCCGGCCGGTTTCAGGGGGCAAGCTTGTAGAGAAACATGAACATGTACTGCTCTTCAATCTTGCAGCCGCGTCGCGTTTTCGCTAGGCTTGCTTCGCAGCCGCACGATGAAGCGGTCTTTCGGTAGGAGGCCGATGCGATGGCAAACCCGCAGCATCTGCAGTTTCTTGACCGCGGCGCCGAGGCGTTCAACCGCTGGCGGGATCGCCGCCCGAGCGAACCGTGCGATCTCTCCGACGTCGACTTCAGCGGCCGGGACTTGCGCGGGTTCAACCTGACGGAGGTCAACCTGGCGGGCGCAAACCTCGACGGGGCCGATCTCCAGGACGTCTTGTTGCGACAAGCCAACTTGCAGTTGGCCACGTTGCGCAAGGCGAATCTCGGCCGGGCGCAGCTCCGGCTGGCCATTCTGCTGAATGCCTCCTTAGTCGAGGCCGACGCTGCCGGCGCGGACTTTGAAGGGGCAGCCCTGGAAAACGCGACGCTCGACGGAGCGAATCTCGAAAAGGCCAAACTGAGCACGGCACGCCTGGAGGGCGCCCTGTTGCGCAGGACCAACCTTCGGGATGCCGTGCTTGCCAACGCGAATCTCTCCAACGCCGATCTGACCGGGGCCAATGCCTCCGGGGCCCACTTCAGCTCCGGTACGCTGATTTCGGCCAACTTCACCGACGCGTCCGTCGCCTCCGCGCACTTCAACGGCGCCAAAGCCGAGTCCATTCGACTCCAGCGAGCCGACCTCCAAGGGACATCGTTTGCCGACGCAACCCTGACTCGTGCCACTCTCGCCGATTCGAATTGCGCGCGGGCCAATTTCCAACGGGCACATTTGAACGAGGCCACCATCGCCGGTGCCGACTTTCTCGAGGCCGATTTCTCTGAAGCCACTTTGGTTCGACTCAAGGGGGCCGGCAGCGCCAAGCACCTCGACACCACGAAGCTTAGGCACGACGCCCGATACTTCGAAACCTGCGAACGCGGGTGGACCGAGCGGTGGCTGAGCTGGGAGGTGATTCGCACCATCGGCAACCTGAAACTGTTTGCCGTTTCCTACTCCCTTCTGGCCTTCTTGTTGACCACGTTCTACGTGGTCGGGCTGTACAACGAGAAGGTGATGGTTGCCCGGCGATGGGCCCGGGGCGTCGAGGTCCCGGACGGCAGGCCGACGCGGCTGCTGGCCGGCGAGATCCTCCAGCACGTGCACCCTTTCCTGTTCTCTTGGGATACCGTGCTGCTGTTCGGGGCGACGATCGTGCTGGTGATCGCCTCGATCATCTACACGTTTGGCTGCCCGGCCGAAATCAAGGACTTCACCGAGCCGCAATGGCGCTACCAGCTCGGCCGCAGTTTGGTGCACTACTGGAGCCTGGCCTGGCGGGGCCGCGGATGGCGACTGGTTTGCGGCACGCTGTATCTGGTCGGCGGCCTGGGGTTCGTGCCCATCATCGGCTATAAGCTGGTGATGGCCTTCGTGAACGTCTGGAAGTACGGCAACATCTCGCCGCTCGGTTAGGCACTCAATACTGAGAAAGATCGAGGCTGCGGAGGTATTCGGCAAACGCCCTGCCAATCTCCGGATGGCGCAGCGCATACTGCACATTGGTTTGCAGGAACCGCAGCGGGTCGCCGGTGGTGTACCAGACGCCTTCGATGGTGTGTGCCAACACGCGGGCCTCGCGGCAGAGGATATGATTGGCGTCGGTTAGGTACAGCTCGTTGTCCAGGCCCGGCTCCATCGTCTCGAGGATCTCGATGGTCCGCCACGGCAAGACGAACCGGCCGAACTGGGCCAAGGTGGAAGGAGCCTCTTCCAGGGAGGGCTTTTCCACGATCGATTCGAGCTCCTTGGGATTGGTGCCCTCCTTGACTCGGGCCAGGCCGTAGCGAATCGCCTCCTCAAGCGGCAATTCCTGGAAGGCCACCACGGCCGCCGGCCGATGTTGCATGTAGACGTCGATCAGTTGCTTCACGCAAGGGGTTTCCGAGAGCACCAAGTCGTCGCCGAACATGTAAACGAACGGCTCACCCTCGTCGATGAAGTCCTTGGCGGCCAGAAGCGGCGTGCCGTTGCCGTAGGGCAGATGCCGGCCTTGGCGAATGAAGGCGAAGTTGGCCAGCCTGGGGATGGCCTGGACGATCTCCAGATAGGCCTGCTTCTGCTGTTCCGCAAGATGGATCTCCAGCTCCCGGCTACTGTCGAAGTGATCGGTGATCGCCTGCGAGCCGGAGCGGGTGACCAGGATGATGTCCTCGATGCCCGACTGGACGGCTTCTTCCACCAGGTATTGCACGATGGGCTTATCGACGACCGGCAACATTTCCTTGGGCTGGACTTTGGTTGCCGGCAGGAATCGCGTTCCGTAGCCCGCCACCGCGATGACTGCTTTTCTGATTTTCAAAACCGTCTCCTCTTCACACTCGCCTGAGAACCGGTTGGGCAGGGGAGCCTTCCGGCGGCCCGTCCCAATACCACCCAGTCTGTTATTCTAAACTGCCCTGCACGATTCGGGGAGGATCGGAATCCGCCGCCTGTGTTTGCGGGGCCTCTTGCCGGGTGATTCGTGCGGAAAGACCTCCTGCGGCTTGCCGCAACGGTAGGATACAACCGAAGTAGTACATATTATGGATAGATTGAATCTGTACTTTGCGGCGGGCACTAGTCAAGTGGCTGCGGTTTCGCTATTCTACCCGAGTCATGGAATGACGTTTCTGGAGGAGCGATCGTGGCACAAAAGGCGATGTTTTCCGAAAAGCGGTTTCTCCGCGCCGTTTTTCCCGGCGTGTTCACGGAGCAGGACCTGGCGATTCCCTTCGCCTCGGGAGCGGGTGAGATTCTCGAGGGGTTGCGGGAACAGATCGACGGCGCCCTGGATACGCTGTCATATCGTGAGCGGAGCATCCTGGAAATGCGCTTCGGCTTCGGGGACGGCTGCGTCTACACGCTGGCCGAGGTCGGCTACGTCTTCAGGTTGACCCGGGAGCGGATTCGCCAGCTTCAGGCCAAGGCGCAAAGAAAACTGGGGCAGCGGGCCGTGGACTTGCGCACATTCATGGAGAATCTCCGCGACTGATGTTCCACGCCATCGGAGGCGGCGGAGGATGTTGGGCAATAGTCCGGCCGGGGTATTGGACACCGTCGGCGAATCGGTTATAATCACGCCCAGGTGCTTGAGCCCGTCGCGAGGTCCCGTTTCTCCGTCCGGCGGTCGGGAATTCGCCGCGGCGGCCTCAGGCGTGCAGCTCGGGACTTCGGGTTGCCGTGGAACAGGTTTCGGAGGTGAGTGGCTGTTGGCCGCGGACGCCAACACCGGTTTTGGCCGGCTCCTCTCGTCCCAAAGGTCCGCGGTTCTTTTTTGAGACGCACGCAGCCTTCTTGCTTCTTGCCACAACTTCTGTGCGACGGCCAGCGCAGTACGGAGGCGCAACGATGGGGAGGTTTTTCGAGGCCGTAGGCAAGCTTGCCTCGATCCTGGGCTGTTCCCACCGCAGGTGGGCGTCTCCATCCTCGCGTTTTGCCGCCGGGCCGCACGGCCGAAGATCGTTGCGCTGCGAGCCATTGGAGCTGCGGACGCTCTTGAGTCTCGGTTCCTGCGCCCTCGATCCACCGTGGCCGCAGTGGCTTGCCGACGATCCCGTGGCGTGGTTCAACGACGAGTCGTCCAGGCTGTGGGTCGAGTTCTTGCCGGGCGCTGCTCCTGCGGCGCCTCCGGCCGCCTTGACGCCGCCCACGTTCTCGCTCGAGTACACGGATCAGGGCATCCGCGGCCGTGTCTGGCTGCCGGGCGTCGAGTTTCATGCCGTTTCGGCCGCAGGCACGCAGTTCGCCCGTTTGTCGGTCCCCGGCTGGAGTTCAGGCGGTCGTCCCGGCGAGCCCGAGCTGCCCGTGTTTCGCACCTCGCTGATTGTCCCCGCCGGCATGGAGGTCACCGCCGAGTGTGCGATCGAGAACGCGGCGAGGCTCGGCACAACGCGCCTTATCTATCCGGCACAGCCGCCGCTGCCCGACACGGCGTACCCCTATGCCACGGATGCCGACACGTCGGACCTCGGCGCGAGTGCCACAATCGGTGCCAGCGCTGCCGCAACCACCGGGACTGCGGAATTCGCCTACAACGAGGACTACTACGCGGGGACCACGGCGTCGCCGCGGGAATTGCTGAAGGTCGGCGAGCCGGCCATCGCCCGAGACAACGGAGTGGTTCTGCTCGAAGTCTCCCCCTTCCAATACGATCCCGGAACGGGCGAGATTGCGGTGGCCGTGGAGCTGGAGTTCTCCGTCGCGTATGTTGGCGTTGGGCCGACACCGCGTTCCGTCGATGGGGTCGAGTCGTCGCCGCCGGCCTCGGACGACGGCGGCAAGTCGGGACCCGTCGTATCCGACGAAGCGGCCGAGGCCGACTACCTGATCATCACGGCCGACGAGTTCTACGATGACGTGCTGCGCCTGGCGGAGTGGAAGCAGCTTAAGGGTATTCGCACGCATGTGGCGCAGCTATCGGACATCGGCAGCAGCACGAGTTCGGTGCGCAGCTTCATTCGCGACGTCTACGAAACCGGCACGAAGACATCGTACGTGCTGCTGGTGGGCGATTACGACGACGTGCCGAGCAACTACGTCTCCGGCTATTACATCTCGGACCACCCCTATGCGTGCATCGAGGGCGGCGACTACCTGCCCGACCTGACCTTGGGCCGGTTGCCGGTCAACACCGAGGCCCAGGCCGCCGACGTCATCGACAAGATCCTGACCTACGACCGCACGCCCGACATGGGCGATTGGTACGACGATGTGCTGGTGGCCGGCTTTTTCCAGGACCAGGACGACCCGGGGCCCGACGGCTACGCCGATCGCTGGTTCATGGAGACGTCGATGCACGTCGGCGACTATCTCCGCGACGAGCGGGGCATGACCGTGCACACGGCCCTTTGCGCGGACGAAGGCGGCGGGCCGCCCTACTACTACCGAACCGCCGACTACCCGCATCGCCTCTCGGTCTCCGGCGCACCGCCCTACCCCGTTCCGCCGGAAGTGGTGGCCCTCTGGACGAGCGCCGAACAGGCCCGGGGCGACGTGAGCGCGGCGATCAACGCCGGGGTAGGCCTCGTGCAGCACCGGGACCACGGTAGCGAGACGGGATGGGGTGATCCACCCTTCCGCAATGCCGACGTGAACGACCTTTCTAATGGGGTAAAGACTCCGGTGGTCCTCAGCATCAACTGCTCGACCGGAACCTTCGACTACTACGGCGGAGACAGCTTCGCCGAGGCCCTGCTCAAGCACCCCAACGGCGGCGCCGTGGGCGTGCTGGCGGCCACCAACACCAGCTACTCCGGCTTCAACGACCTGCTGGTCCACGGCCTGTATACGTCCTTCTGGCCGGACTACGACCCGACGTGTACCGACGCGGCCTATCCGCGGTCGATGCGGCCGGCCGAAGCCCTCAGCTTCGCCAAGTACTACATGCTTGTCCATGGGGGAGCCAATCCCTATTCCCAACTGGAATTCAACGAATACCTCTGGTTCGGCGACCCCGAGATGATGCTGCGGACCGAAACGCCCGCCGTGCTCTCGGTCGATCATCCGCGCGCGATCCAGCTCGACGCGCCCACCGACCTGACCGTCACGGTAACCACGGCGGGTACCGCCGTGGCCGGGGCGCGCGTCTGCATCTCCCTGCCCGGCACCGACGATTACTGGGTCGGCACGACCGACGCCGTGGGCCGCGCCACCTTCGCCGCGATGGCGCCGGGATCCATCGGCCTCTATCGGATCGTGGTGACGGCCTGCAACGCGGCGCCGTACGAGGGCACGATCAACGGCGTTACCCGAGGACCGTTCGGCGAGTTGGTGTGGCCGGCTGCCGGCAGTGCGATCGACGCCGACCCGGGCTACCTCGACGTCGAGTGGCTCGATTTCTTTGCCGCCGGGCTCGATACGTCCACGATCGATGCCGGCGACGTTTCCATCGCCGGGGTAACGGTCCAAACCCCAACACACCAGGGTGGCAACGTCTGGAGGTATCCCTACAGCGGGACTCTGACGCCGGGAGTCATCGAGGTCGTCGTCCATGCCGACCAGGTCCGCGATGATCTGGGCGACTGGAACGCCGGACAGACCCTGCGGTTCACCTACGACGTCGAAGGTCCCGGTGGCCGGCTTCATGTGCCGGCCGCCGACAGCGAGATTCACGACGACCTGGGATATCTGGACATTCTCTTCACGGACGTCGGCCAGGCGGGCGTGGACGTCGCAACGCTCGACGCCGGCGACTTGGCCGTGGCCGGTCTGACGTTCAACGAGCCACCGGTCGACCATGGCGGCGGCGTGTGGCGCTATTACTACACGGGCGCCCTGGCGCCGGGCCAGGTGACGGTCGAGTTCGTCGCCGGGGCCGTCTGGGACCGCGCCGGCAACCCGAACCCCGGTCACACCGAAACGTTCACGTTTGCACCGCTGACGATCACGTCGTTGACCGTACTGCCCCAGGCGGCGTTTCAGGAGCCTTATCGGTTCACACTGCACGCCCAAGGCGGTGTGCCGCCCTACGAATGGTCGCCCGCGCTTCCGGTGGTGATCACCGAGTGCGGTCTCGGCGGTCCCGACTACGTCGAGATCCAGAACACCTCCGGACAGAGCGTCGACACGGAAGGCTGGGTCCTGGCCGTCAGCGACGACTACACCGACATCAACGCCGTCAACGCCGCGCTCTGGCAATTGCCCACGTCCATCGAAGGGGGGCAGGTGCTCTATCGGACCGATCGCAGCGACGACAACCCCTTCGGCGGCAACATCCTCTGGAACGCGGGCAACGCCGGCTGGGCCGCCCTGATCGACAACAACGGTAATCTCGTCGATTTCCTGGCCTGGCACTGGATGCAGACGAACCTCGCCGCGATGGACCTTGAGATCAACGGCCAACAGATCCTCGTCGGCGATGCGTTTTCCGGCGACGGCGTCGTCTCGCGCGGCCTCGGCACGATCCAGCGCCAAGGCAGCGCCGACCGCAACACGGCCGCCGATTTCACTTGGGTCGATCCGCCCAGCAAAGGCGGGCAAAACACGGGCCTCGTCGTGCCCTTTGTCGGCGGCGGGGCCATGCCCGAGGGGCTCTCGATCGACCGTTCCACGGGCATCGTCACCGGCTCGCCGACCGAGATCGGAAGCTTCGACTTCGCCGTTCGGGCGATGGATTCGGCATCGCCGGCCCACGCGGTCACCAAGGAGTTTTGCCTCGAGGTGGTCGTGCTGCCACCGCTGACGGTAAACCTGCCGACCGACGTGGCCGAAGGCGGCGGTGCGGTGCCGGCAAGCGTGAGCATTCCCGAGGCCTTGGCGAGCGATCTGTCGGTGAGTTTCCAGAGCGACGATCCCAGCGAATTGACGGTTCCAGACACGGTAACGATCCCGGCCGGTCGGACCACGGCCGATTTCGAGATCACCGTGATCGACGATGGAGAGTTGGACTGGATCCGGCAGGTCGTAATCTCCGCGTCGGCCGCCGATTATGCCAGCCGGTATCTGCCGCTGTCGGTCCACGACAACGAAACGACCTCGTTGACCGTGGATTTGCCGTCCTCGGCGGCGGAAGGCGCCGGCGTGCTGGTCGGCCAGGGCAGAGTGACGGCACACGACGCCCCGACCTGCGACGTGGTGGTCGAGCTCTCCTGCGACGATCTGACCGAGGCGACCGTTCCGGCAACGGTGACGATTCTCGCCGGCCGGAACTCCGCCACCTTCGACGTGACCGTGCTGGACGACGCCGAGATCGACGGCGCGCAAACGGCGACGGTCACGGCTCGCGTGGAGAACTGGACCGACGGCTCCGATTCCATCGACGTGATCGACGATGACAACGATCTGTTCGTCACGCTTCCGGCCGCCGCCTGGGAGGGCGACGGGGTCCTCTCGGGTGCCGGCATGGTCCGGATCTCCGGCACGCTGCCGACCGATCTTGTGGTGTCGCTCGGTAGCGACGCCCCGGCCCAATTGGACGTGCCGGCGTCGGCGACCATTCCCGCCGGCCAGACCTGGGCCGCGTTTGATCTGTACGTCGTCGACGATGTGGATTACGACGGCCGGCAAACTGCCGCCGTGACCGCCCACGCCGCGGGTTTCCGTGACGGCGACGACACGATCACCGTGGGTGACAACGACGTCCACCACTTCTCGATTCTCCCGGTCAGTACGCCTCAAACGGCGAGTATGCCCTTCGGCGTGGCCATCGAGGCCAAGGACGTCGACGAGGAGACGATCCGCGTGTTCGGCGAGACGGTCAATCTGCTTGCCCGCGGCGGCGGCAATACGACCTCGACCATCGTGATCTCCGAGGTCAGCGTGAGCTCGCCCGACAGGGTCGAGTTCACCAACGTCTCCGGCGTCGCGATCGATCTGTCCCAGTGGCAGGTGGTCCTCTACGACCGCGCCTCACAGACTTCGCCGCTGTCGGTCTTTGCGATCCCCGCCGACACGATGTGCCCGGCGGGCGATGTCTTCCTGGTGTGCCAGAAGGGCGTTGCCCCGGGCACGTATCCGAGCTTTTATACGGGCGATGAGATCAGTTGGCGGGAGGATGAGTCGGCGGGCGTCTTGCTGCTGGACGCGGCTGGTCGTGTGGTCGATTTCATGGCCGCCGCGGCGCTGAATCCGGCACAGATTTCCGATCCGCTGAACATTGTGCCCGACCACTGGCAAGGCGGACAGGTGCCGGCGCTGGCCAGCGATGCCGTTTCGTATCAGCGGATCGGCATCGAAGACCACGACACGGCCGACGACTGGACCGCCCGCAATCCGACGTTGGGAATCGTCAATCCAGGACTGACGCTGCCGTTTGTCGACGGGGCAACGCCGTTGCCCGTCAGTCCCGCGACTACCACGGCGTTTGTCCAGGGCGCATGGTTCGGCCCGGTTTCCGTGGACGCCGTACACGACGACGTGGTGCTGGTGGTCGACGACGGCTCGGGCCACGTGGGCACCAGCAACACCTTCGACGTCCTGGCCGGGCCGCTGGACCATTTCGGTTTTGGCCCGATCGCGTCGCCGCAGTACGTCGGTCTTCCCTTCGCAATCACGCTGACCGCCCTGGACGCCCACGGCCATGCGGTCGGCGATTTCGGCGGAACCGTCTGGCTGAGCGGATGGGCCGGCGCGGAACCGGGCGTGCCCGTAGGCGTCTCTCCCGCGGTCACGGCGGCCTTCGACCAGGGCATCTGGGTCGGCGAAGTCGCGATCTTCGAGGCGACCACCGCGATGCACCTCCAGGCCGACGATCATGCCGGTCATCCGGGCGCCAGCACGGTGTTCGACGTCGAGTCGGTGATCCCGTTGACGGTGACCGTGCCGGGCGACGCCACCGAGGGCGACGGCGCCGTCTACGGCTCGGTGACGATTCCCTTTGCCCTGGCGACCGACCTGACGATAAGCCTCCGCAGCGACGACTCCACCGAGGCGACCGTGCCGGCCACGACCGTCATCCTCGCGGGCCAGACCGAGGTCCCCTTCGAGCTCACGATTGTCGACGACGCCGAGCTGGACTGGATACGACCGGTCGCCATCTCGGCGTCCGCGCCGGGATACGGCGGCCGGCCCGGTGTCATCGCCGTGCACGACAACGAGACGGCAACGCTTACGGTCGCTCTGCCGGCCGAAGCCGCAGAAGGCGACGGGCTGCTGGCCGGCTGCGGCACCGTAACCGTGGATCGAGCGCCCACCTGCAGCGTGGTCGTCGCAATGTCTTCCGCCGATCCGACCGAGGCGATCGTGCCGCCGAGCGTCACCATTCTCGCCGGCCGGACCTCGGCGTCGTTCGACATTACGGTGCTCGACGACACGCGGATCGACGGCCCGCAAGGCGTCGCAATCGTGGCCCGCGTGGAGAACTGGACCGACGGGGCCGGTTCCATCGTCGTCGGGGACAACGAGAGCCGCGATCTTCTGGTCACGCTGCCCGCACTCGCGTGGGAAGGCGACGGCCGGTTGACCGACGCCGCCACACTGCACATCTCCGGGACCCTGCCGGCGGACCTGGTCGTGTCACTTGTTTCGGACAACGTCGCGGAGGTAAACGTGCCGGAAACGGTGACGATTCCGGCGGGCGCCATGTCGGCAACCTTCGACGTCACCGTGGTGGACGACGCCGCGTGCGACGGCGCCCGGACGGTGACGATAACGGCCGCCGCGGACGGTTTTCTAAACGGCGACGATACGATGCGCGTCGCCGACGACGACGTCCACCACTTCACGTTCGATCCGGTCGGCACACGGCAATTGGCCAGCGAGCCGTTTCCCGTGACGATCCGGGCACGCGACGTGGGCGGCGAGGAGATTCTCGTCTACGTCGGCACGGTCGACCTTGGCGCGAATTCCCACGGCGGGCTGCCCGTCGAGCCGGCGACCACGGGCGCGTTCGCCGCCGGCGTCTGGACCGGCGAGGTGACCGTCCACGCGACCGGCGCCGACGTCGAGCTGACCGCGGGCGACGGCTGGGGCCACGTCGGCATCAGCGACCCGTTCGACCTGGTTGCCGGCCCGCTGGACTGCTTTGCCATCAGCCCGTTCGACTCGCCGCAGTACGTCGGCCTTCCGTTTGCTCTGACGTTGACCGCGCAAGACGCCCATGGCTACGTGGTGACCGATTTCATCGACCGCGTGAACCTCACCGGCTGGATCGGCACGGGCACCGGCTCGACGGTCGTCGTCTCCGAGGTCAACACCCTGTCCGACGCCGTCGAGTTCACCAACGTCTCCGGAACCAACCTGGATATCTCCGGCTGGCAAGTCCTGATCTATCACCATGCGGCCATGGAGGTGATTCACGTCTTCACGGTCCCCGAGACGACGATCTGCTCGGCCGGCGACGTGTTCACGATCAACGAACGGGGGCTGCCGCCGGGCTCCTATCCGAGCTTTTACTCGGGTGCCAACATCGTCTGGACCACCACCTCGGCCACGGGAGTGCTGCTGCTGGACGCCGACGGGCAAGTGGTCGATTTCATGGCCGCCTCGGGATTGGACCCGGCCATCGTGACCGATCCGGTCCCGGTGGTTCCCCAGCACTGGCAGGGCAGCCAGGTGCCCCGGCAACCGAGCTACTCGTACTCGTATCAGCGGATCGGCGACTCCGATACCGACGGCGCCGGCGACTGGGTCTGCGACAATCCCAGCCTGGGAATCGTCAACGCCGGCCTGACGGTCCCGTTCCTCGGCGACGCCGTGGCGGTCGAGGCCATGCCCTTCATGACGCCCGCGTTCGTGGGCGGCGTCTGGAGCGGCCCCGTCACGGTCTTCCGCGAAGCCACCGACGTCTACCTCCGCGTGGACGACGGCAGTGGCCACGTCTGCCGGAGCGACACGTTCGATGTCCGCGCCCCGGTCGACCTCAACGTGGTCGGCCACCACGTCTTCTACAACCACTCGGCCTTCGACGGCAACGATCCGGCGCCCAACGCCCGGGACGACGACGCGATCGCCTCGGATAAGCAGGCGCTGCTGCCGGGCCAGACGGCCACGTTTGCCAACTACACCAGCTTCCAACGCGGCATCAACGGGATCATGGTCGATATCGGTGGTCCCGTGGCCTCGCTCTCGGTCGACGACTTCCGCTTTCGCGTGGGCAACGACGCCGACCCCGACGGCTGGAACGCGGCGGAGACGCCGCAGAGCATCACCGTCCGACCGGGTGCGGGCGAAGGCGGCTCCGACCGGGTGACGATTCTCTGGAACGATCACGCCATTGCCGGACAGTGGCTCGAGGTCACCGTGTTTGCCACCGAAAACACACGCCTGGCCCAAGACGACGTTTTCTATTTCGGCAATGCCATCGGCGAGGCGGGCAACTCGACCTCGGATGCGAAGGTCAACGCCGTCGACATGCTGTTGGCCCGCAACAATCCGCGGACGTTTCTGGATCCGGCACGGATCGACATGCCCTACGACTTCAATCGGGACGCCCGCGTCAATGCCTCCGACATGCTCCTTGCCCGAAACAGCCAGACGAACTTCTTGACGGCCCTGCAACTGATCGACCTTTCAAGGTCGTCGCCGTCGGCGGCTGAGACCGAGCCGGGCGCTGTGGCGCTCCGTTTGGACACGCCCGGCCAGGACCGGGGCGATAAAGGGCAAGAAGGCAGTCGGCAAAACGGCACGTCAGAGGGGCTTGTGGGCTCGCAGGCGGGGGTGGCTTCGGGGGCTTGGATCTACGTTTGGGACCGGGATCTTCCCGGCGGCCGCCCTGCGGGGGCCAGAATCAGGGCGCAGAGCGGGGTCGACGCGGCAATTTGTGGATTTCTTTCCGACGACGATCGGCCGGGCTGAGCCGCCCGGAGAAGCGGCCCGGAACGATGGTGCCGCGTGCCGTCTAGGCCGGTGTCTGCGACCAGCTAGCATCGACGTTTCTGATTGCAGTGCAAGAACTTACGTTGTGGACTTATTTGCAGCACCTGGCCGGAACGTGGCGTGTGATTTGCCTCGTTTGTATGCCTTTCGGGGCAGCATGGGGCAACTGATCTGGGTCATCCCGAAAAAATTTGCGAATTGCCGGCCCCAGGTTGTTGACAGAATGGGTTATATGGTTTAGATTAGTCGTATCGGTTAGAGTTTCCCTGCTAGGGGAAAGGGTAGGAAGCATGCAGGGGTGTTGACGGAAGGGATTCGCTCGATTAGTCTAGATTTTGTAGTTGTGAGACTGCATTCCGTTTTCAACTCATACGAGGTGGCGACATGAATAGGGTAGCAATTGGCGGTCTGATGGTTCTGTTGTTGGCCGTGTCCCCGGCGCTGGCGGCGACGATCTCCGTAGGCACGCACGAACTTCTCCCCGGCACTGCGGTTGGAGCCGACAGCCAGGTGATCGGCATTTGGGTCGAGGCCGAAGACGGCGATCCCCCAATTGCTGGAGCGGTCATCGAGATCCAAGTGGGAGACGGCGGACCGGCGGCGGGTGGAACAACGGCGGGACCGAGGATTGTCGCCGTCGATGTCGTCTCGTCTGGTGGAGTCTCCGACCTGCCCGGCAATCCGGAAAGAGTCTTCTCGCAGCACCCGAACACGGGCAATGTCGGTCCCGGCGCTATTGTCCCGCAAGTTGCATCGGTTGGAACTACCTTAGGCGAGTCGTCGCCGGGTGTTCCGGCGCCCGGCTTCGTGGCGAACGGCCTGTTGTGCACGATCACCCTCGACACGACTGGCTTCACCGTGGACGATGGCCCCTGGGACCTGATCCTCAGCCAAACCCTCAACGGCGCCACCGTTCTCAATGAGGACACCCCCGAGGCCCTGCCCATTCCGCTGACCGTCGCCGACGGATCGATCGTGATCGTTCCCGAGCCGGCAACGATCGTGATGCTGTTGGGTCTGCTGGCTGCGGTTCCCTTCGCGTGGAGGAAGCGGAAGTAGTCGAGTACAGTTCGTCGCTTCCCTCGCATCAGACTGAGAAATAGACAGGTCGGTGCCGATGACAGTCGGCACCGACCTGTTTTTTTGTGCGCGCCGTCCGAGCAACCTGTTCGGCGTGCATCTGCCGGCTCCTCGCGCGCCGCTGGCCGCCATGACGGGCATGATGTAGCCCTGTAGCTATTGCCGCAAGGGGCGCCGACCACATATCTTGCAGTTTGTCGCGGCCAGCCCGCAGCCCCCTGTCGAACAACCGGGACTCTTGAAGCTGGGAAGGCGAGATTGACGTTGACAGAAATTCCGCTTTTTCTTAGTTTGCAGAACGTAGTGGGTATAGGGTTCTTCCCTGCTTGATTGCATAGGGGTGGCGACATGAACAAGGCGGTTCTGGGCGTTTTGCTGGTGCTTCTCTTGGCCGCAACTCCGAGTCTGGCGGCCACAATTGAGGTAGGATCTCACCATCTTCTGCCGGATACGGCCGGACAACTCGTTGAGATCTGGGTGACCGCCGAGCCGGGAGACCCGCCGGTGGCAGGTCTGAATTTTCGCGTGCAAGTGGCCAATGGGGGGCCGGAGGCCGAGGGCTTGCCATTTCCCGGCGCTCCCGCCGTCGGCGAAGGAATCGACGGTCCGGCCATCACCGCAGTCGACATCTCTTCGTCCGAGCCCGTTGGGGGAGTCGGCGGGCCGGTAAGACTCTTCGGCCAGATCGACAACTTGGGCAATGTCGGAGGACCGATCTTGTCGCAGATCGCGGAGGTGAGCACCATCGCCGACGAAGACGCAGGGAACGTCATGCCCGACGGCCTGTTGGGCACGATCACCTTCGACACGACGGGCTTCTTCCAAGGCGACGGTCCCTGGTCGCTGTGCCTGGGCAATACGATTGCCGATACGACCGAGTTGCTCGAAGATCTCCCCCAGCAGGCGCCGCCGATTCCATTGACCATCATCGAGGGCGAGTTGTTGATCGGGGTCCCCGAGCCCGCCACCGCCACGATGCTCCTGGGGTTGCTGGCAGGCGTGCCGATCCTGCTAAGGCGAAGACGACATCGCCTCTAGGTGCGCGGCAGTGGCTGTGGCCAGGCCTTCGAGTCCATAGCCGCCCTCCAACACGGAGATGAGCCGACCCTGCGCGTGACGCCGGGCAATCTGCTTGACGATTTCGGTCAACTCGGCGAAATCGTCATCCGTCAGTTGGAATCGTCCCAGCGGGTCGCCGATCCGCGAATCAAAGCCGGCCGAGACGATCACCAGCTCGGGCCGGAATCGATCGGCTGCGGGCGCGAGCCTGTCGTGGAAGGCGCCGACGATTTCTTTGCGGCCCGAGCCAGCCGGAAACGGGCAATTCAGCGTGGTTCCGGCTCCTGCGCCTCGCCCGGTGTCGCTGGGGCGGCCCGTGCCGGGGTAAAGCGGCCATTGGTGCGTGCTGAAATAGAAGACCGAGCCGTCCTCGTAGAAAACGTCCTGCGTGCCATTGCCGTGGTGAACGTCCCAATCGGCAATCAGCACCTTGCCGATCTGGTGTCTTCGCTGGGCGTAGCGCGCGGCAATCGCGGCATTGTTGAACACGCAGAACCCCATACCTTGGGCGGGCCTGGCGTGATGGCCGGGCGGGCGCACGGCGCAGAACACGCCGTTGGCGCGGCCCGCCATAACGGCGTCGATCGCCGTCAATGCGCCGCCCGCGGCCAACAGGGCACAATCGAACGACTTGCGCGAGACCGCCGTGTCGCCCGTGGATAGATGTCCCGCCCCCGACTCGATGTCGTGTTTGGCCAGATCGAAATAGTGGCCCGTGTGGCAGAAGAGGATTTCTTCTCGGGTCGCGCGGCGAGGCTCCAGCCGGAGCAGCTCGAAACCCAGACGCTGGGGCGTCAGGGCCTTGATGATGGCGTCCAGCCGTTTGGGCGACTCGGGATGCCCGCGCCCGGTAAGGTGCTGTTTATACTCGGCCGAAAAGACCAGACCGGTCGGGCGGCGGTCGCGACGCGCCTTGGCCGGCGGGGCCGAGTGGGCCGCCTTCGCCGGTCCGGAGGCGAACGAGGCGCCGAGCGTTGCCCCGCTCCATTTCAGGAAATCGCGTCGCCTGAACACCCTTGGCTACCCTTTGTCTGGAGCCCGTTGGTCGTCGAGGTTCACGCACAATGTCCGATGATACCAGATTCGACTCCGGACGAAAGCCCGGCCACGAGGAATGCTTGCTATGCCCATGGGCTCCAGCTATATTGCCGGAAGAATTGTTCGTCTGCTTCATGGGACCCAGTCGTCGCGTTAGATGAACAGGAGAGTCAAGCCATGCACGATAGACAGACTCCGAGGCGGAGTGCGGGCCCGGTGCTCAGTCGCCGGAAGTTCGTTACCGGCGCGGCCGCCACGGCGTTGGCCGTAGCCGGTTCGCCGAAATTGCAGGGGCGGCAAACGACGCGTCCGGCGTATCGCGTCGCCGTGATCGGACATACCGGCCGGGGAAACTACGGGCACGGGCTGGACCACGTCTGGCTGGACGTGCCGGGGACCGAGATCGTGGCGGTGGCCGACGCCAATGCGCAAGGGCTGGCGGCGACGCTCAAACGGCTGGGCGAGCCCAAGGGGTTCGCCGACTATCGGCGGATGCTGGACGAAATGAAACCCGAGCTGGTTACGGTCGCGCCGCGGTGGCTCGATCAGCATCGCGATATGGTCGTGGCGGCGGCCGAGCGGGGCGTGCGGGGTATTTACCTGGAAAAGCCGATGTGTCGGTCGCTGGCCGAAGCCGACGACATGGTTGCCGCCTGTGAAAAGCATGGAGTCCAGCTGGCGATTGCCCATCAGACGCGATACAGCCAGAAGCTGCCGATGGTTCGCGAGATGATCACCTCGGGCAGGCTCGGCCGCGTGCTGGAGTACCGCGCCCGGGGCAAGGAGGACGCACGCGGCGGTGGCGAAGACCTTTGGGTGTTGGGGACCCACATGCTCAACCTGATGAGTCATTTCGGCGGCGACCCGCAGTGGTGTTTCGCCACCGTGCTGCAAGAAGGCCGGCCGATTCGCGAGACCGACTTCGCACCGGGCAACGAGGGAATCGGCCCGTTGGCCGGCGACGAAATCCACGCGGTGTATCGCCTTGCCGACGGCGTGACGGGTTTCTTCGACTCGGTTCGCGGCGGCCGCGGCAACCCGACGCGTTTCGGCCTGCGGATCTTCGGCTCCGAAGGCGTCCTGCAACTGCACAACACGGGCCACCTGCCCGACATCCAGTTCCTGCCTGATTCCTCCTGGTCGCCCGGCCGCAGCGGGAAGTCCTGGATTCCGGTCACGTCGGCCGGTGTCGGCAAGCCGGAGGTGTTGCCCGACGACGGGCTTCACGGCGGCAACGTTCGAGCGATCAAGGACCTGATTGCGGCCGTCGAAGGCGACCGCCGGCCGGTGTCGAACATCTACGAAGCCCGCACCGCCACCGAGATGATTCTGGCCGTCTTCCAGTCGCAGCGCGTCGGCGGGCCGGTGCGATTTCCGCTCGACCGCGGAAGCGGTCGAACGTGAGGACTCGCCGAAGGACAGGCTGGACATACACGAAAGAGGAAGGATGCGCAGCTCCGCAAGGCGACCGATGTTGAACTGGTGGATTGCCCTGGTGCTCGCGTCGACCCTGTCCGTATCGCCGCCGGCCGCGTCGGGAGAATCGTTCCTGCTTGCCGAAGGCGGCACGGCCCGCACACCGATTGTCCTTTCCGAGCGAGCGACCGACCGCCAGAAGGAACTGGCCGCGGAGCTTGCCGACTACCTCCGGCAAATCAGCGGAGCGGAGTTCGAGGTCGCCACAGGCGACGGCCGCCGGGGTATCGTGCTGGGCACGCTGCGGGAGTTCCCGTTGGCTGAGTGGGAAGAAGCATTAAGGGTCCGCGGGCACGACGGCGCGGAGGCCTATGCGATTCGATCGGATGCCCGGCGGTTGTTGGTGCTGGGGGCTACGGATCTGGGCTTGGACCGAGGGATCACCCGGCTGCTGGAGAGGCTGGGATGTCGTTGGTTCTTTCCGAACAAGGCCTGGCACATCGTGCCGCGGCACCAGCGTGTGAGCCTGGATCTGGACATGACCGATCGGCCCGCGCTGCTGTCGCGGGTGATTTGGTGGGGCTGGGGTCATTGGGACGGGCAAGCGCGCGACGACCACGCAGAGTGGATGCGCCGGAACTGGATGGGCGAGAGCCTTCAGGTCCGTTGCAGCCATGCCTGGCAGCAGATCATCTCGGAGCACAAAGAGACGTTCGAGCAGCATCCCGAGTACCTCGCCGGGCAACCGCTTCGGGACGGGCCGACCAGCGCCGCGGCCGAAGGCCATCGCGGCGGGGAGAAGTTCTGCATCTCCAATCCGGGACTGGTCGAGCTGTGCCGGCAATACGCCCGCGACTACTTCCGGAAACATCCGGAGGCCGACATGGTTTCGCTGGAGCCTTCCGACGGCGGAGGGCACTGCCATTGCGACCAATGTCTTGCGATGGGTTCCGTGCCCGAGCGGGTCCACTACCTGACCAACGAGGTGGCCAAGGCGGTCCGAGCGAGCCACCCCGGCAAATTCGTGGGCACGTATGCCTACCACCTGCATTCCGAGCCGCCGAGTTTTCGGATGGAGCCGAACGTCTACGTGCAGATCACGGCGGGCTTCACGCGCGGGCGATACACGTTCATCGAGCTGATCGACCAATGGGCCGAGCACGTCGAGCAGCTCGGCATCTACGAGTACCTGAACGTGTGGGCTTGGGGGCGCGACATGCCCGGCCGGCCGCGGGGCGCGGACCTGGCCTATCTGCAAGAGCGCATCCCGTACTACGTCGCCCGAGGCGCCACGACGATGAGCTGCGAATCCGGCTCCAACTACGGGATCAACGGATTGGGGTACCTGGTTGCGTCGCGATTGATGTGGGATCCGGCAACCGACGTGCGGGCGGTTTGCGAAGACTTCTACCAGCAAGCGTTTGGCCCCGGCGGCGCCGTGATGAAGCGGTACTATGAACGTTTCGACACCGGGAACAAACCGCTGCTGAGCGACCATCTGCTGGCCCTTGCGCACCGGGACGTGGCCGAGGCGTCCAATTTGGCGGCCGGACACCCGGACGTGCTCGCGCGACTGGACGACGTTAAGCTGTATCTCTACTATGTGCGGTTGATGCGCGATCTGGAGATCAGCCGGGGGAAGGACTCTCGGCTGGCGGCCTTGTATCCGCTGTTGAACTTCGCCTATCGGACCCGTCATCGGTACATCGTCAACAGCCCCGCAATCCGTGGCCGATATGCCACCTATTACCTCCAAGGCATCGAACAGCCCGAGCCATGGGACTACGGCAAGATGCACGGCAAGCCGGCGTGGTGTAGCGGCGAGGACTACACGCGCGACGAGATCGCGCGGCTCTTCGAGCAGGGGCTCGGCAGGTTTGCGGCTCAGGATTTCTCCCAGCGGGAGTTCTCCGACGATCTGGTACCCGGCGGTTTCGATCCGGCGCCGGGCGGTGGCGTGGGCCGGCTTTGCTTCCAGGGCAGCGAGCCGCTGCTGATGCACAGCCGCAAGGGCGAGCCGCTGGAGTTCCGGTTGTTGACCGGCTACATCGCGCATTACCGCGACCGCCGTCCCACGCGGTGGAAGCTCACCGACGGCGATGGCCAACAGATCGCCAACGGCACGCTACCTCTGGACGGCCAATGGCATCCCCTGCGTCAGCCGGTCCCGCGACCGGGGACCTACCGCCTGGAGGTCGACGATTTCAGTGCCGGCTGGCAGATCGACTACGAGCCGGGAAGACCGTACGTCTGGGCGTTGGAGCGGGGCAGGCGGGCCTACAGCCTCGGCAGCACCGGTTCACTCTACTTCTACGTTCCCAAGGGCACCGGGCAGATCGCCTATCACATCGAGGGAAGCGCCCACCACCTTGCCGACGGCAGCGGCCGTGAAGTCGCGAAGATCGAAAAGCAGCCCGGGGACGTGATCCTCATTTCCGTGCCGGCCGGGCAAGACGGCTGTGTCTGGCGCCTTGGCGGTCTCAGCCGCACGCATCTTTGGTTCTACAACTGTCCAAACTATGTCGCGGCGCACGCGGAAGACCTGCTGGTTCCGCGGGAACTGCTGGAGTGATCGCCCCGGCGACGTGAAGAGGGGAGATCTTGATGGACAAGCGTTTTCTCCGCGAAGCGATTCGCCTTTCGATCGAGGAAATGCAGGCTGGGGTCGGGGGGCCTTTCGGGGCCGTGGTGGTCCGAGACGGGCGGATCCTGGGGACCGGCTGCAACCGCGTCACCTCGGCGCACGACCCGACCGCCCACGCCGAGATCGTAGCCATCCGGGACGCGTGTGCCCGGATCGAGCAATTCTCGTTGGCCGGCTGTGAGCTCTATGCGAGCTGCGAGCCGTGTCCGATGTGTCTGGCGGCCATTTATTGGGCCCGGCTCGACCGGCTGGTCTACGCTGCCACACGGGCCGACGCGGCGGCGGCCGGGTTCGACGATGCCCGAATCTACGACGAGATTCCGCGGCCTCCTGAAACGCGCTCGCTCCCGACGGTGCAAGCCCTTCGCGACGAGGCCTTGGCAGCGTTTCGCGCATGGGCCGCGAAGGAGAACCGCATCGAGTACTGAAGACGCCCCGACGGCCAGTTTGGCGGCAAGCTTGGCGGCTGAGGCGAGCATCCGACGCGCTCGGCCGCCGCGTCCGGATACCGGCAATACCCCTACGCGCCGCTCAGACAGTACCAAGACGGGCCTTCCTCGGCGCGTTTTCGTGCTATTGTTGAAAAACGCGTGGCTTCCTGCAGAGATGCTTTCGGGGACGCTGTTGCAGGCGGGAAGCTGCGTAGGCACGTAAGCCTTTGCCCGGCGCGTCGCGTTCCGGCGCCGGACGGTAGAACCTTTTCAGAGGAGGAGCATTCGATGGCCCAATCCGACGACAAGCCCCAGAACGACACCGAGGCCGCCGCAGCGGCGAGCGAACCGCAAGCACAAACGCCCCAACCGCAATCACAGCGGCCGCCCCAGCAACCGCCGCGGGCGCAAATCGAAATCGACGATTCCGACGCCACGGCGCTGTACGCCAATTTCTGCCGCGTGACCGGGACCCCGGAAGAGTTGATCATCGACTTCGGGCTCAACCCGCAACCGTTCGGCGTGCCCACGCAGCCGATTCCGGTGAAGCAGCGGCTGATCACGAACTTCTACACGGCCAAGCGGATGCTGCACGCGCTGCAATTGACCATCCAGCGTCACGAGGCGACGTTCGGCGTGTTGGAGGTGGACGTGCAGCGTCGGGTCATGCCGGGGGTGATGGCTCAATCGCGGCCCCAACCGCAGCCACAACCGCAACCCGCCCAATAGAACACTCCGCGACGCCGTTCAACTCCGGCGGTTCGGCCGACGAGCCGGTTGCCGGTCTGGACGGCGTTTTTGCGCGCAGGGGAGTCGTGTATCGGCCACGTTGGAATGGGCTGAGACAATCTCGGCCGAAATGAACTTGCCCCCGGCGACGGCTGCTCCGGCTATTGACAACCAGGGTCGTTCTGGTATAGTAGGGGGTTGTCCACGGAAGAGGGAGCCGTGCTCCAACGGCCGATCCGAACGTCGGCCCCCCTGTGGTGTGAAAGCATGGGTTCCTTCCCGTGGGTGACTCGTGCTTCAGCGGACGACCGGCAACGGATCACCTGGGTTGCCTGAAGGGGGAAACGCTGGCGGAAGGGAATTCGTCTATCATCGTGCTGCGTTTCCCCGCTGCCATGGCGAGTCCGTCTGAGATTGCCCGGAGCACAATCAGCGGAACAACACAGTCGCAACGGAACGGCACGGGGACGCTCGCTTGAAGCGTGGTGGGCTGTCTCCACCGGGCAGGTGCCTTTCGGTGCCCAAGGTGCGAGAGGAGATCAGCCGTGAAATTACGCGTTCCCCTTTGGAGGCCTCGTCCGCCCCACTCCCGCGCGTATGTCAGGCGGCCGCACTGCCGCCGACCGAGCCTGGAGTTCCTGGAGCAACGTCGGCTGCTGGTAGGGCCGGCCGTCGATCACGTCGCTCCCTTGGCCAACAGCCACGCGGCTGCGGTGGAAACCGACGTCTCGGCGACCTACGACCGGGACATCGACCCGGCCAGTGTCTCCAACGGAACGTTCGCCGTGCACGCGATGCAGTCGGGCCAGTTGCTCGAGCCGGAGAACGTGCTGAGCGTCGACGGGGGCACGGTCCGGCTGAATCCGGCCGTTGACCTTCGGCCCGGCGAGTTGGTCCAGGCCACCGCGACCACGGGCATCCGGAACTTCAGCGGAGAAGACGCTCTCGCTCCGCACGTGTGGCAGTTTCGCGCCGCAGTCGCCGGCGGCAGCGCGGATCTCGCCGACACCGGTCAGGACCTCGGGATGTTGCCGGCAATAGCCCTGGGCGACCTCGACGGCGACGGCGATCTGGACGCCTTCACGGGCATGGGCGTATGGTGGAACGGGGGACAGGGAGCGTTCATCGACAGCGGGCAGTGGCTGGACAATCCCGAGCCGGTGCGCGTCGCGCTGGGAGACATCGACGGCGATGGTGACCTGGACGGCTTTGTCGCCAACGGCTACGGCGAGTCGCCGCTACCGAACAAGATTTGGGTCAACGACGGATACGGTGTCTTCAGCGACAGCGGACAGAGCCTGGGCAATGCCCCCAGTCACGCGGTGGCGCTCGGCGATCTCGACGGCGACGGCGACCTGGACGCCTTCGTGGGGAACATGGGCGGGGACGTTGGCGTTCCCAATCGCGTCTGGCTCAACGACGGATACGGTGTCTTCAGCGACAGCGGACAGAGTCTGGGCAGCCTCCGCACTCATGACGTGGCCCTGGGAGACCTGGACGGCGACGGCGATCTCGACGCCTACGTCGCCAACAGCGGCTTCCATTATCTGCATGTGATGCGCGACGAGGTGTGGCTCAACGATGGACAAGGCCATTTCACCGACACCGGCCAGAGCCTGGGCGATGAGCACAGTTCCGACGTGGAGTTGGGTGACGTCGACGCGGACGGCGATCTGGACGCGTTCATCGCCGTCAGCGACGACCCGAACGTGGTGTGGCTCAACGACGGCCGGGGAGGCTTCAGCGACAGTGGCCAGCAGTTGGGAGGCCAGGCGACCTATTTCTGCCTCGCCTTAGGCGATCTCGACGGCGACGGCGACCTGGACGCCTTCCTCGAAGACATTTGGCTCAACGACGGGCAGGGCGCCTTCGTACAGAGCGGACCTTGGATGAGTATGCAGAGTCCGGCTGCGGCACTGGGCGATCTGGACGGCGACGGCGATCTCGACGCGGTCGCTGCAGGGTTCTTCGCCTCCCGAGTCTGGAGGAATGAGGATGCCCAGGTTGATCTGGCAATCAGCAAGACCGATGGGCAAGTGGTGGCCATGCCGGGCGGACCGCTTGCGTACACTATCGCCGTCACCAACTGCGGTTCGGAAAACGCCACCGGGGCGAGCGTCACGGACCTCCTTCCGCCGCAACTGACCGGCGTCACCTGGACCGGCGTCGCATCGCCTGGCTCCCGTTGCACCCCCAGCGGCACGGGCGACATCCACGACACGATCGACCTGCTGGCCGGCGGGACGATCACCTACACGGCCACGGGGACGGTCGATCCGGCAGCCACGGGCACGCTTACCAATCGAGCTACGGTGGCCACTGCGGCAGGTGTGATCGACGCGGCGCCCGAGAACAACACGGATAGCGACACGGATACGCTAATCCTCTCCGCGGTCGCCGGCAGCGGCGTCTTCGTCGATAGCGGCCAAGAGCTCGACCGGACCATGAGTTTTGGCGTGGCCCTGGGCGACCTGGACGGCGATGGCGATCTCGACGCCTTCGTGGGGAACCTCTTCGGGGGCAGTTCGGTCTGGCTGAACAACGGTAACGGGCGGTTCAACGACAGCGGCCAGCGTCTGGGCAACTCGGAGACCACCGCCGTGGCACTGGGCGATCTCGACGGCGACGGTGATTTAGACGCGTTCGCGGCCAACGGCTGGGGGCAGGGACAGCCCAATCAGGTTTGGCTGAACGACGGGCAGGGCCGTTTTCTCGACAGCGGCCAGCGCCTGGGGAATCTGGCAAGTGCCGCCGTGGCACTGGGCGACCTGGACGGCGACGGCGACCTGGATGCCTTCGTAGGCAACAGCTCCCGGGAAGGCGCCATGCCGAATACGGTCTGGCTCAACAATGGCCAGGGACTCTTCCTCGACAGCGGCCAGAGCCTGGGGAACTACCACAGCGAGGGCGTGGCCTTGGGCGATCTGGACGGCGACGGCGACCTGGACGCATTTGTTGCCAACGATTTCGGCATGCGAGAGCCCAACGAGGTCTGGCTCAACGGCGGGCAAGGGTATTTCGTCGACACCGGCCAGAGCCTGGGGCGCTTCCTGAGCATGGACGTCGCGCTGGGCGATCTGGACGGCGACGGCGATCTGGACGCCTTCATCGCCAACAGCGACGATCCCAATACGGTCTGGTTGAACAACGGTCAGGGACAGTTCCTCGACAGCGGCCAGCGGCTGGGAGGGCAGGTGTCGAGCTACGCGGTGGCCTTGGGCGACTTGGACGCCGACGGCGACCTGGATGCGTTCGTCGGCAACTGGTCGTACGGCCCCGATCAGGTCTGGCTCAACGACGGGCAGGGCATTTTCCTCGATAGCGGCCAACGGTTGGGCGAGGCGGATACCGAGGACGTCGCCCTGGGCGATCTCGACGACGACGGAGACCTCGATGCCGTCGCGGTAACATTCTCCGACATGGATCCCTGTAAGGTATGGCTGAACAAGCTGACGCATCCCGTACTCGACGCCGAGCCTCCCGAAACCCTCGGCCACAGCAACACGCTCTCCTGGTCAGAGGTGCCCGGCGCCGAGGCCTACTACATCGAAATGGACGATGATCCCGACTTTGGTTTGCCCGAAGATCAAAGCGGATGGATTTCGGGCTGTGCGCACACTTTCTCCGGGCTGATTTCCGGCGAGACCTACTATTACCGCGTGAAAGCCCGAGAAGCGATTTCCGACGCCGCCTACGTCGAGAGCGACTGGTCGGACGTCGAGTCGACGATGCAGATCGCCGGCGTTTTCGGACGCCACGTCTTCTACAACAACTGCCGCTTCGACGGAAACGACTCGGCGGCCGGTCCGGAGGACGATCAGGCGATCGCCTTCGACAAGCTGGCGTTGATGCCCGGCCAGACCGCCGGCTTTGCCAACTATACCAGCTACAGCCGGGGGATTAACGGCCTGATGGTGGACATCGCCGGCCTGACCGACACGCCTACGGCGTCCGACTTCCTGCTGAAGGTGGGCAACAGCAGCGACCCGCTTGCCTGGCAAGACGCTCCGCAGCCGCAGAGCATCTCGGTGCGGCCCGGCGCCGGCTTCGGCGGCTCCGATCGCGTGACGCTCCTCTGGAACGACTACGCAATCCAGAAGCAGTGGCTGCAGGTCACCGTGCTGGCAACGGTTCGCACGGGCTTGGATGCCGCCGACGTGTTCTATTTCGGCAACGCCGTAGCCGAGGCCGGCAATTCGACGGCCGACGCCAAGGTCAACGCCACCGACATGCTTCTGGCCCGGAACAACCCGCGGGCCTTCCTGAACCCCGCGCCGATCGATTTCCTCTACGACTACAACCGCGATGCGCGGGTCAACGCCACCGATATGTTGCTCGCCCGCAATAACCAAACGCATTTCCTCAACGCTTTGAGACTGATCGAGGCGCCGCCACCGCAGGCCGCGTCGTCCGAGGCATCCACCGCGGAAGAGTCGAGAGTGTGCAAGACGGATTGGGCGTACGAAATCGAGCGGGCCGGCACTAAGCGGCGACCGGCCCGGGAGGACGACCCGGCTCGAGCGGCCGCGGACAGATTGTTGACAACCGACCCGCCGTAGAGTCGCCGGGCGACGCGGCTGGCAGTCCCGCGAAAGGACCCGCAATCATGCAGAAGGTTACGCGACGCTATTTCCTGAAGGCCGCCGCGGCCGGGGCTGCGGCGGTCGAATTCGGCCTGACGGCCGAGGTGCTGGCACAGATTCCGGGCCAGCGGTTACCCCAGGCCAAGGACGTTCGAGTCCTCAATCCGCAGGCGCGGGTGCCCGTTTCGCTGATCATCGACGATTCGACCTGCCTGGTAAACATGGCCCACTTCGCCATGCCGCAGTTCGCCGAGACCTGGCCCGACCGGGCCGAATACAAAAAGGACTGGCGGAAGATGCCGCGGGAGATTCCCGACGCGTTTGTCCGCAAGTTTGGCCAGTGGTGCCGGGAACACGGGGTCAAGGGCAAGTACAGCATTGTGCCCTATCCGTCCTGTGTGGGATGGCTCGATCGCACCTTGCCCGGCTGGTCGGCAGGCGAGCTGCGCGACAGCCTCGATCTGGTCCGCACGTTGATGTTGCCCGACTGGGACATTCACCCCGAAATGGTCACGCACACGCGGGTGATCGACACGAAGACCGGCAAGCCGCTGGCTGAGTGCAGCCCGCGGACCATGGAGAACTGGCAGTGGACCGACGGCAAGTCGGTCGACCAGTTGGCCGACTACCTGAGCTACGCCTTGAAGATTCTCAAGAACGTGGACCTGCCGTGCGAGGGGATCACGACGCCGGGCGGCTTCGGCTCGCGCGTGCTGCCCGAACTGGCCCAGGCGACGCTCCAGTCGTGCCGTGATGTCTTCCGGGCCGAGATTCCGCATTACTTCCGACACCTGTTCACCGACCGGCAGAGCGTGGCGCCCCGAGTCGAATATGCCTCGGGGTTAGAGGGGGGCGATCCGAAGTGCGTGGTGTCGATCATCGGCTGTACCGGTGACTGGTTCGGCGGTTGGGACGGCATGAACCCCGGCTCGCCCGACCAATTCATCACCGAAGATCTCCAGACCGGACGGATGGTCGAGGTGATCGAACGCGGCGAGCCGGCGATTATGGTCTGCCATTGGCCGGGCATCTACTACCAGGGCGAGGAGATTGGATTCAGGATTCTCCAGGAGGTCGTCCGCCGGTTGCACGCCCGCTACGACAACCTGATCTGGATGAAGAACAGCGAGATCGCCCGCTATTGGGCGGCCAAGGAACTCACGCAGATCGAAACCCGCGCCGAAGGCGTTGTGCTGCGGGCGCCGTTCGCCTGTCCCCGATACACGCTGGCGATGGGAGCCCGCGACCGCGCTATCCCGAAACTGTCGCACTCCGGCAAGCCGCAAACGCTCCGGGAAGTGTCCAAGCCGCTGGAGCTGAAGCCGGGCACGTGGACCCGCGACGAGAACGGCCTGATCGTCTGTTTCGACTTGGAAAAGGGCGAGTCGCGGCTGGAAGTGGGGGCATGACTCGGGCCCGGACACTCAGCCCCGTTTCTCTCTGGAAAACAGGGACAGGATCCCCTGCACGTTCTCCCAGCGGCGGACGGCCACGTCGACCATGAACAGCAACAGCAGCAGCTTCAGCAGCAACGGTGTCAGTTCGACAAAGTGCGCGTGCCCGGCGCGAATCGGCGGCAGCGTGTCTTCGGAATCTGGCAGCACGCGTCCGCCGGTCAGGCGACAGACGTTCTCCAGCAAGGGGCGATCGACGCGTCCGGTGGCCGTTTCGCCGGACCGGTTGTGGACCAATCCGGCGGAAACGACCTCCGCCCCGGCACGCGCGCGAACCAGATACACGCCGGCCTCGTCCGGCAGGAAGTCGGCCCGATAGCGTCCCGGCCCGGTCTGTTGCAGTGTAAGCTGTTCGAGTTGCTCCATGCTCGAACCGAGCGAGCCGGCGGCCACGAAATAGACGTCGGCCACCACGGAAGCGTCGTTCTTGAAGTGGGCCGGATCCTCGAGCACGTCGACGAGAATGCTCGCGCTGGGGGAGTTGTGCTGCAGGCGGATGTCCATGGTCTGGCTTTGCGGCTTGCGGGCCGTTTCCCGCAGCACCTGGGCCCAGAACTGGTTGTAGCTTGGCCAGCCCGTAATCCACAGCGCGGCCCAGCGCGACTTGCAGTCGGACGTAAACGCGGTGACCTTGCCCAGCCCGAACTGCCAATGGGCCAGCAGCGGATCGGCCAAATCGGTCACCAGCGGCACCTGGGCGGTCGCTTTGCGATTCGTTTTGACGTAGCCCAGCAGCGCGGGGGCCTCGGCCAACGGACAGCCTTCGAGCATCAGATGCCGTTCGACCTGCTTGGGCGCAAATGACTCCTCGCGGATCAGACGCCCCATATGGACCATGGCGTCTTGGGTGAAGATCCGCGGCAGGTTGGTCGGATCGATCGTCTGGTAGAACTGGCCGCCCCCGGCGGTGGCCACGCTTTGCAGCAGGGCAACGTGCGAGCCGGCCCCCACGGCGACGGTCGAGATCGTCATGCCCTCGGCCTGCATCTGCGCCGCCAGGGCTTGGTAGCCGCCGCCTCGCGTCTGGCCGTCGGAGAGCACGATCATGTGTCTGACCTTGGCCGTCACGCCGGCCAGGGCCTCGCGGCCGGTCGTCATTCCCGGCAACATGTTGGTGCCGCCGCCCGAGTTGAGCGTGGCGATCTGGCCGTTGATCGTGCTCTTCGACGTCACCCGGCTCATCGGCACGACCACCCGGGCCGCGGAATCGAACGACACCACACATACGTAGTCCTTGCTGCTGAGCAGGTCGACCGTGGCGACGGCCGCCGATTTGCAGATCTCGATCTTCTGCCCGCTCATTGATCCCGAGCGATCAATCACCAGCGCCAAGGCCGTGGCAAACCGCTCTTCCTTGTCGGGGGCCTTCATTTTCACCGGCAAGATGTCCTCGATCGGCGTGCGGTAGTAGCCCCCCACCCCAAAGGAGCTCTTGCCGCCGATCATCACGAAGCCGCCGCCGAGCTTCTCCACGTAGTCGCGGACGATCGTCATGGATTGTTCGGTCAGCTTGTGGGCGGGCACGTCGGAAAGGACCACGCCATCGTAGCCGGCCAACTCCTGCAGCGTTTGGGGAAACGTCTCGGCCGGGCGGGTTTGCAGCCGGATGCCCTCTTTGGCCATCGCCTCGGCCAGGTATTGCGACTCCTCGGCCTCCCCCTCGACGTACAGCAGCAGTGGCCGTCCCCGGACGTCGACCAGGGTCATCGCCTCATCATTCTCGTGGATCGTATCGTCCGGGAAGCCTTCGACGCGAACCCGATAGGTGTACAGGTCGCGGCTTTCCGGCACCACGCGAAAGACCTCGGAGGTCTGCTGGCCGACCGAGAGCTGTAGCGGTCGCGATTCGACTTCCACGCCGTTTTCAAACAAGCGGACGACTCCCTCGCCGTCCAGCGAGCTCTCCAAGTCGGCCCGCAACTCCACGCTGGCCCCTTCGTGCGAGCGCGACTTGCTGCTGACCAGCCGTGCGACGCGGACGTCCGGGCGGCGTTGTCCGGCGATCGGCGCGGCGTCGATCACGACGTCCAACAGGGCCGCGTCGCGGGCGGCCGCCTCCAGATCGCCGCGGGTTTGTTGGCCGTCGCCCACCAGCACCAACCGCCGCGACGTGCCCGGCGGAAACAGCCCGGAAGCCAACGCTACCGCCGACGCCAGGTCGCTCTGTGCACCGTCAGTTTCCAGCAATGACTCATCGGGCTCGGGGACATCGACGCCTTGGGCGGGCACCTGGCGGACGACCGTCGAATCACCGGCCGAAAGGAATCCCACGTAGGCCGAGGCGGGAAGTCCCGCCGCCAGCCGGCCGGCACGCGCGTGGGCTGCCCGTATGCCCGTGGGACCCTGGCTCTGCGAATGGTCGAGAATAAAGAGAACCGTTTGCCGATCCGTCATCTCCTCCCAAGCGGGCGCGGCCAGGGCGAGCAGGGTAATCACCACCAGCGCTGCGCGAACCGCCAGCAGCACCCGCCGCCGCAGACGCGACATGGGCCGCAACGAGCCGCGGTGGAACCACCATAGCAGGAGGATCACGGGCACGGCGATCGCCGGGTAGTAAGGCTGGACCCAATCCATCAGTAAGCCACGTAACGGTGATAAAGCCAACTCTCCACAACCAACAGGGCCAACACGCCCCACAGCAGCAGCGGCGCGAGGTCGCCCTGCAACGGCGACTCGGCCTGCTCGTCGTCGCCGGCGGAGGCGTCTTGCGGCCGGGCCGGAATCAGCGTGTCGCGAACCGACAGCAGCGACGCCGAGCCACTCTGGCCCGCGTCGGTCCGCCACGGCCCGATCCGATCCAGCTCCGCCGCGCCGCCCTGCAGCGCGACGGTCCCCTCCGCCGCATCCCGGCCACGGGAATCCTGCCAGATGAGGTGTTTCCCCTCCAACTTGACCAACTCGCCCGTTCGGCGGTTCATCCCTTGAGCCGACTCCAGCTCGTGCGCCGCGGCCCAATAGATCGCGTTGCCGATCAGCAGCGGATAGGAGGCCATCAGCGGGAGTTGCTCGGAGTGCTGTGGGCTAAAGGCCATCACAACGATGCGCTGGCCGCGGATTTCGCCGGCCAGCAACAGGGGACCTTGCGGCCCGATCCACAGCGACTCCAGCGGTCCGCCGGCCTCGACCACGGCGGTCTGGGTCACGGCGACGCGGCCGGTGGCCACGCCGTAGAGCACGGGGTGGTCGCGGCTGGGTGCCCGGAGGTTCTCCAACGGCAATCCGCCGCTGCCGATTCGCACCGCCCGAACCGGCCCCAGCGGCCCCGGGGGATCGACGCCGATCACGGGCACGTCGGTGGGCCACTCGGGCGGCGCCCAATGGTCGAAGACAACCACGTCCACGGCGTCCTTGGGCGGCCAGGCCGAGGGCGGACCCTGCAACACCTCCAGATCGCCTTCGATTCCCAGCGAGGAAAGCGCCAGCTCGGTGAACGGATCGGGCGACTCGCTGATCCAGAGAACCTGCACCGGACGCAGGCGGGGGACCCTTGCATGGACCACGTCGTCCAGAGGCAGCACGTCGCCCTCGACCGACAGTTGCAGCGAGAGCACTCTGTCGGCGTCCGCCGCCGCCTCGACCGGAATCAGCAGCCGCTCCCGGCCGCCGGGCCGTAGCGTCAGCTTGCGAGGCGCTACCAGCGTCCCGTCTACTGCGATATCCAACGTGGCGGGCACCGGCTCGTCGGCAACACAATGGACCTGTACGAAGGCCTCGAACGTACCCCGCTCCATGGGCCGGCGGCGCAGCCGAAACGCCGTAATGCCGACGTTCCGCGGCCGGGGCATCGCCACGCCAAGATGTTCGACCACGACGGCCGCGCTGGAATCACGGACATGCGATTCCTCGCCGCCGATCGCCGCTCCTTCGTCGCCGTCCGTCGACGATTGGCTGTTGCTCGTGCGTGCCTCGTCCGTGGCGTCCGTGGCGTGCCAGATGCTTGCGGGCGTTTCCAGCGCCGCCAATCGCCGGGCAAGCTCGATGGCCTCCGCCGGCTTGCCCTCGATCGGACGGACCCGGATCGAGGCAAGCGCGCGACGCACCTGCCGCCGGTCCAGCGAGCGCGACAGCAGGACCTCCGGGCGGCGGTCGTAGGCCATCACGATCACGCCCACCCCCGCCGACAATCCGGCCAATCGGTGCTCGACGAGCGAGACGGCCTCCTGGAGTCGGGTGCGCCCCTCCTCCGGGCCGGCGGCCATCGAGGCCGAACGATCGACGAGGACAACGACCGTCCGCAGCGATTCGGCCGACGGGGCGACCACCAGTCGCGCCAGCGCGGCCGCCGCACCCAGCACGACCAGAATGCTCAGCAGCAGCGAGAGCAGGTGCTTCAGCCATCGCAGCCAGGCCGAATCCTGATGCTCTCGGGCGAGCCACTTGAAGAACGGCAAGGTGCTGGTGCGGACCGTTCTCGGCCGCGGCCGAAACAGATAGAGCACGATGGGGACCAGCACCAGCGGCGCCCAAACCAGAAACAGCGAAGGGTAGAGAAAACGCATGCACTTGTTCTCTTACGAGTCTTCAGCCCGTCCCCGCCAACGCGCTGCCTCGAGACAGCAGATCCAGGAAGGTGTCTTCGAACAGTTGATCGGTGGTCCAGGGAAAGTAGTCGATCTGCCGCCGCATGCAGAACCGGTGCAGGTCGTCCATGAACTGCTGGAAGGCCTTGGCGTAGCGGGCAAGCTCTCGCTTGGTCATCCAGATGCGGCGGATTTCGGCCGTCTCCACGTCCAGCAGCCGAATCTCTCCCTGAAGGTCGGGCTCCTTCTCGCGCGGGTGCAGCACGTGGATCACGTGGGTCTCGGCCGGCCAACCGGTGGCCTGCAGCAAGGCCTCGGTCGACGTTTCCGGCGACCGGCCGAACAGGTCGGAAATCAGAAACACCATGCCCCGACGATCGCGGCCGGGACGAAACTGCCTGAGCGAACCGATCAGATCGGTGGTCCCCCCGAACTCCAACTCGGCCATCTGCTTCAGCAGGAAATGGACGTGCCCTTGCCCTTTCATCGGCTGGGTCTCGCGGCGCAGCTCGTCGGCCAGGCTGAGGATCGAGACGCGATGCTGACTCAATAGTGCCAGGTAGGCCAAGGCCACGGTGACCCGCAACGCCATCGTCCGCTTCTGGGGATACGGATCGACCATCGAGCCGCTGCGATCGATGAGAATGTGGACGTGGAACTCCTGCACTTCCTCGAAGATCCGGATAAACGGCTTCTCCAGCCGGGCAAACAGCCGCCAGTCGATCGTGCGGAAGTCGTCGCCGGGCGTATAGCTGCGATGGTCCTTGAACTCCCGCGTGAACCCCGCCGCCGGCGTGGAGTGCTGTCCCCGCCGCTGCAGTTGTCGACGCTTGCGGAGCTTGAAGAACAACGACCTGAGGCGGCCGAGGAACTTCGCGTCGAACAGCTCTTCCGTCTGGTTGTGGCTATTTCCCATCGGTGCTACGCGTCGTCAAAGCGACGACGCAGTTTGGGGTCACGTTCGTGTAGAGTACGCCGCCGGCAACGCGGCTGATCACCGGAGTGCACAGCCCGGCGATGCCCGAGCTACTCGGCGCTATGGTCGGCACCGGGACGACACCCGCGTAAGGGCTGGCAACCGCATAGGAGCTCGACGCGTAGTACCGCGTCGCAGGCGTTCCCAGGGACGTCCCCGTCAAGGGCGTGCCGACCGGCGGCGAGGTCGCCGCGGCGACTTCCGCCGGCCAGTCGGCCTTGAAAGCTCGACGGGCCGTGATCGCGTTGACGCACAGGATCCCCCCGGGCCCGATGGCGTAGACCCAAGGGCCGTCCAGCGTGGCTTGAACCGGCGTCAAGGCCCCGCCGCCGACGATTTCGTTCAGATCGAACGACTTGCTCCTGCCATCAGTCACGTCGACAAACGTGAGCTGATGGCCGGTAAGCATGCAGACGGTGCGGCCGGCCAAGCCCAGAAACTGGCCGCCGGACGCCACACGCTTGCCCGCTAAGGGCAGGTCGGTTGGCACGATCTGCATCGCTCCCGACTGGTCGAACAACAGCAGCCGGTCTTCCAACAGCACGGCCCGCCGGGGCATGCCCTGTTGCACGTTCGACGCCCAGGCCACGGCCGGCGTCGTCAGGCTTACACCACCCGGCGGCGACGCACCGAACAGCGAGCCGCTTTGCAGATAGCTGACGTATTGCACCGGCTGATTGACCGGTCGCGAGGGGGACGTCGTCGGCCGATAGGACGGCGTGTGATAGGCTGGTTGAGCAAACGGATACGCGTATCGGGCTTGAGGCGAGTATCCGCCCGCAGCCACGCCGCCAGACGCGGATTCCTCGATGGACGGGTCGCGGAGTCTCACCGGGAACGTCCGCACCCTCCAGGGCTCGAACGACCACTGGATCTCGCCGTTGGTCAGGTCGACCACCGCGGTTCGCGCGCCGTAGACCAGCAGGCGGTCGCCACAGAGGCTCGCTCCAGAATTGTGCCAACTGACCGGCACGGGCTTCTCGCCCGCGTAACTGCGGTCCCAGACGATCTTGCCCGTGGCCGGATCGATCTGCGTGACCGTGCCGGAGACCGGTTCGTAGGTCAAGAGCTTCTGGTCGTGGAAGAAGATCGACACGTAGGCCGGCGCGGCCGCCGGGGTGGCGGCTGGCGGCGACCCATCCACGGTCCCCACCTCGGCCTGCCAGAGGAGTCGGCCGTCGGCGGCCGCGTGGCAGGAGACATCGCCGGTGCCCGGCACGTAGAACCGCTCCTGGCCGTCGGCCACGGGCAAGGGAGCGGTTCCCATGCGGGCCAGCAGCGTCTGCAACTGATATTGGATCTGCTGCGCCATTTGGGCCTGTTGCGCCGGGGACATCTGCGAGAGCATCTGCTGGGCCATCTGGATCTGTTGCATCTGCTGCACCAGGGCCGAACTGGAATAACCTGTTGAGGTTCCCGGCGGCAGCAGCATGGGCGGCAACACGCCCCGGCTCCAAAGCAGCTTGCCGCTGGCGACGTCTAGGCAGTGGCCGTCGCCCTGGCCGTCGCAAATCAGGATGCGTTTGCCTCCCAGCGGCACGATGCCGGTGAGCGTGCGGTGTAGTTCGAGCTGATGGGCCCATTGCACTTGCAGGTCCGGCACCGGGCCCTGCCGCGCCCGGGCAGGAGTTGCTTGGGGGGGCGGCGCCGGCGCCGAGAGCAGATTTCGGGCATGGTCGAAGGAGATCGACAAACCGTCGGGGAAGGCGATCCGCAAGATCGAGGTGCCGACTTCTTCGGGCGAGTCGCTCTCGGCGGGTTCCTCCTCGGCCGACGGATCCGCCGGCGGCTCGACGATCCGCGTGGCCACCCGCTGCAATTCCGCGATGGCCTCATCGCGGGCCTGGTCACGCTTCAACCGGCTGAGCACGTAGGCCCGAATCCACGCGATCCACAGCCACTGTTGGTCGTTTTCCGCCATGCGCTCGGCCGTATCGAGATGAAGCAGCGCCTCGGCCAGCGCCGGTTCCTGCCCGTCGGCCAGCCGGCGGCCGATCTCGCGCCAGTAAGAGTCGGCCACGTGGGCTTGCAGCAGCGTGCGGGTGTCGTCGGCCAGCGGCAACTTCTCGACGCCGGCCAGCAGTTCCCGCAGCGCATTGCGCAAACCCGCTTCGTTTCCCGTGGTGGCCAAGGCCGTCAGCCACTGCTGCCAGTTGCCGCGATCGGTGGGGCTAAGCACGGTCAGCCGCCGGAGAATGGCCAGTTTCCGCCGCGGCCCGTCGGGATGGGAATCGTACAGCGGGCGCAGGGCGCCGAGAATCGCCGGGTCGCGGATCTTCGACAGGTCAATCTGATCCAGCAGCGGAGCGGCCAGATCTTGCCGTTGATCGTTCGCAAGTAACAGGGCCAGCCGGGCACGGTGCTCGTCGGCAAACGGTTGGTCCTCGGCGGCCAGCTCCTCCAGCTCCTGGCGGACCACCCCGCTTTGCCCGGGGTCCTTCTCGAGGATCGCGACCAATTGGCGCCGGATCTTGATCCGACAGTCCTGCGGGGGCGACTCGTTCAAGTCGCTTTGCAGCATGGCCGCGGCCTGCTGCCGGCGATCGCTGCGGGCGGCCACTTCGGCGAAGGCCAACCGGCGCTCAAGCCGTCGCGCAGTCCACGCGGCGGGCTCTTCGCCCAGCCGGAGTTGTTCCGCGTCGAGAAACCCCCCAAGCGAATCAAAGTCCTCGTGAAACGTGACGGCCGACTCCAGCCAGAGGCGATAGCGGGCGCCCGTGTCGGCCAGGGCGCGGCCCTCGGTGATCAGCACCTCGCCGGCGGCAAAATGGCCCAGCCGTCGCTCGACGTCGAGCAGCAAGACGCGCAGATCGAGGCTCTCCTTGGCCTGCTCGAGTCGCTCACGCAGCGTGGTCGCGGCTTCGGTAAGCAACTCCTGCTCAATCATGAATTGGACCAGATCGAGCAGGTTTTCCAGGTCGGCCTCCTTGGTGGGCATGGCCGCGAACAGTTCTTGAATGCGCCGCCGATCGCCGAAAGCCAGGTAGGTTTCGGCCAATTCGCGACGGACGTCCAGCCGGGCGGGCTCCAACTCTACCACCCGGCGAAACAACTCGGCGGCCTCCTCCAACAGCATGGACCGGCGGAGAAAGCGAGCGGTTTCCAGTAGCAGCGGGGGCCGGTCGGCGGCCTTCATCGCATCGACCGCCCCGGTCAATTCGGCCAGTGCTTCGCTTCGCCGCCCCAGCAGGTAGAGCGTCTTGACGTGCAGCAACACCAGGTCGGAGCGATCCGGCTGTTGCTGCATCCGTTCGGCGAGGTATTTCTCGCGGCCGTGGGAGTCGCGGAGCCGGTCGAGCAGATCGAGCGTTTGCGTTTCGATCGGCACCGATTTCGGCAGCCGGCGACCGGCCTCGAACAGGACCTCCAACGCTTCACGCCGCAATTGCAGTCCGGAGAGCACTTGGGCCAGATCGAGCACGGCCGCCTCGTCGCGCGGGTTCTGTTCCACCTGCCTCTTGGCCTCGGCGATCATGGCGTCCCGCTCGGCTTGCGACGCGACCAGGCTCAATCGCCGGCCGACGATCTCGCTGCGGCGCCAATAGTCGGCCGTCAGCTTGCCGAGCAGGCGGTCGAGTCGGGCGGCAGCGGCCTGGGTCTTCTTCAGGCCGACTTCCGCCGCCGCCGCTTCCAACTCGAGGCTGACCATCGTCTCCGGCGCCGGCGACTGGGCACCGGGGTTCTCGATCAGCTCCAGCGCCGGCTCGAACAGTTCGTGCTCGACCATCCGCCTGGCCACCTCCAAACGCTCTTCCGGGGCCTCGACCAGCGCAGCCAGGGCACGAAGGTGTTTCTCGACCAGGTCCCGGCGGCCTTGCACCGCGGCCACCGGCAACAGGGCATCGATCCAGGCCACCTTGCGGCTGGAGCGCGCCTCCAGCTCAATCGCGCGATCCAGCTCGTCCAGGGCCTGGGCATCCTGCCTGGCGTGCAGGATTTCGTACAGCACGTGATGTAGGTAGGCGTCCTGCGGGAACTGCCCCACGGCCGCCCGGGCGGCCTGAACGGCTTCCGGATCGCCAACGGCCACCAGCAGGCGCACCAGGACGGTGCGGGCGGAAACGTCGGCCGGATACTGGGCCACGTGGGCCCGATACATTCCGATCAGCTCCTCGGCCCGGCCCGCGCCGCGGTACATCGACAGCAACTGCTCCAGCGGCGAACCCAACGTCGGATCGTGGTGCAAGGCGGTGCGCAGCGGCAGCGATTTGGCGTTGAGTTCCTCGGCCGGGGAATCCTGGGCAGCCGCCGGTCGCCCGGCCGACGACCACGCGCACGCCGCCGACAGCGCAAACACAGCAACGCGGGAGACGAGCGCGCCGGCACAGCGGCGAACACGCGCCCGAAGCGGCGCGGCGTGTGGCGAGGTCTTCATGCGGCTCCCCTTGCCGGCGTGGGGACGGTTTCGAGGACTTGTCGAATCACGTCGTCCACGTTCACCTGTTCGGCCTCGCCCTCGAAGTTCAGGATCAGCCGGTGCCGCAGCGACGGTAGGGCCACCCGCTGGACGTCGTTGATCGACACCGCCGTGCGCCCGGCCAGCAGACAGTATGCCCGGGCGCCGCGGATCAGGGCCTGCATGCCGCGGGGGCTGGCGCCGTAGGAGACGAACCGATCGACCGGCAGATCCCCCTTGCCGCCTTGAGGGTGGGTTGCCAGGACGAGCCTGGCGGCGTATTGCATCAGCGGTTCTGCCACGGGCACGTGCGTCAGCAGTTCCTGAAGGCCGATGAACTCTTCGGCGGTCATCACCACGTCGAGCTTCGGCTCGGTGAATTTCGTGGTGCGGCGGGTGATCTCGACCATCTCGTCCGCGTTGGGAAAGGGAACGTGCAGTTTGAAGAAGAACCGGTCGAGTTGGGCCTCGGGCAAGGGATAAGTCCCTTCCATTTCCAGGGGGTTCTGGGTTGCCAGCACGAAGAAGGGCGCGGGCAGCTCGAATCGCTCGCCGCCCGCCGTGACCGCCCGCTCCTGCATCGTTTCCAGCAGGGCGGCCTGGGTCTTGGGCGTGGCGCGGTTGATCTCATCGACCAGCAGCAAGTGATGGAACACGGGACCCTTCTCGAAGCGGAACACGCGCCGCCCGGCTTCGTCGTCGCCGACGATGTGGGTTCCCAGCACGTCGGCGGGCATCAGGTCGGGCGTGCATTGCACGCGGCCAAAGGTCAGCCCCAGCACCCGCGACAGGACATTGACCAGGTAGGTCTTGCCCAGTCCCGGCACGCCCTCCAACAGAACGTGCCCCTGGGAAAAGATGGCCACCAGCACGTCGCCGATCAACTGATCGTAGCCGACGATCGCCCGCTGGATCTCGTCGATCAGACCTTGAAACCGGGTCTGAAACTCGTCGATTCGTCGCTGGAGCAGCCCGGCGGAATCATCGCTACGGTTCGGGTCCTTCGGGGGATTCTTGTTCAACGAGTCGTCTCCTAAGCGCGGTGAAGTATCGTAAGACCTGCTCGCGTCGCGACAGCGGCAGCGGCTCATCGGCGAGGGCTTCTTCTTCGGTTTTGAGGAACGCAACGGCCAGCTCTCGGGAGTCTCGCCCGGTCTGTTCGCGGTGGCTCCCCGGTTCCACACTGTGGACCTGGGAGGGGCCTTCCCCCGAAACGGCGGCGTTGACCACGCCGGTGCCGGCGGGGGTCAGCGGATTGGTGGGCGTGTTGCCGTAGGGCGCCGAGCCGTGGCCGGCGAAATGTCCGCCGTCGCCCGCCCCTTGGCCCATGGCGGTGCCGGGGACCGGCGAGAAGCCGGCGCCCTGACCTTGCCCTTGCCCTTGTCCGAGCCCTTGACACTGCCCCTGGCAGGCCCCGCCGCAGTTTGGGCATTGGCCGGTTCCGGGAATGGGCGTTTGGCCGTTGCCGGGAAGCAGCATCGAGGGATTGCCCGGCATCGCAGCCGGGTTGGTGCCCGGAATCTGCCCCATGGCCTGTGGCAGGTTCGGATTGGCGGCCAGTGGCGCCCCGGCCGTGGGGCGGCCGAGCTGGCCTTGCGGCATGGCGCCCAGTCGTTGGTGCAAGGGGACGTTGCCCAGGGCCTGGAGCTGCTGAACGCCCAATTGTTGCAGGCCCGCCTGGTTGTTCCGAGTAAGGCGCTGGATCTGCGACGGGTTGCGTCCGAAGATTTTCTGGCCCGAGTTGCGCAACTGCTGAGCAAGCTGTTCGAGCCGCTGTTTGGTCAACTGCCGCTGTTCGGCCTGGGCAAGCTGCTTGGCGAGTCGCTGGAACTGGTCGGCGGCGTCCTTGGGCTGGTTCTTGCGAAGCTCCTGATGCGCCTGGTTCAGGTGCTTGCCAACCAGTCCTCGCTTGTCGACTTCGGTAGCCACTTCCAGCGACTTGTTCAGGGCGTGTTCGATCCGCTTGTGTTCTTGCAGCGAGAGGTCCTCGTGATCCAATCGCTTCGACAGCTTCAAGGCTTCGTCGGAGCCCTTCTCCAGATCGGCGGCCTGTAAGGCCGAAGCGAACTCGGTTGTGTCGGCGTGCCGGGCGAGCTCCTCGAGCATCTTCGACGACAGCTCTTCGTCGGCGGCCTGGTCCATTGCTTCGGCCAGCGCCTCGGCCTCGTGGGCCTTTTCCTCCAGTTCGCCCAGCACGTCGCGGTGTGTCTGCTCGTCGAGCTTGCGGAGCCTCTCGGCGGTCTCTTCCAGCGATTTTTCGAGCTGTTTGAGCTGCTCTTCCTCCTCGGGCGTAAGCCCTTGCTGCTTGTCGGCCAGCTTCAGTTGCCCGGCCAACGCGTTTGCCACCTCCTGGGCCTTCGCCCGGGTCGCCTCGTCCATGCGCGGTTCGTCGGCCGGTGTGCGGGGAACCAGCAGCAGGGCGATCATCCCAACGAACGCCGCTGGAAACAGCCACGCCCGCCGGGCCAACGGCGCCGGCAAGTCACGCCGCAATGCGCCCATGTCCTTCTGCAGCCGCCGCGCCGCCCGGCGAAGGTGCAATTGCTCGGCCGGATCGCCGGCCGGCTGCGACTCGAAGCAGTAGGCCGAGAGGAACATCTCGCCGCGGGCAGCCCCTTCATCCCAGTAAGCCAACGCCGCTTCGGGCGACGGCCGCCGCAGCCATGCCCAGCCGGCCGTCAACGCCAACCAGGCCGGCACCAGGACGACCGCCAGGGTCAGGTTCAACCAGCCGGCATCGAAACGCCACGCCGCCAGGGCCGCAGCGGCCGCCGCCGGATAGACCACCACCGCACTGTGGCCCAGCAGCCGGAACCATCTGGCCACGAACAGCCGGGTCACCGCGCGGCGCGATACGGCCCGAAACGTGAGGTCCTCGTGCGATTGCCCATTCATTTGCGGAGATCCTCCAGCAATGCCTCCACACTCCGGCGGACTTCCGGATCGGAGGTCTGTCTCAGCGCCTCGTCCAATTGAAGCTTCGGCAGATGGCCCAGTTCGGCCAACGCCTCTTTCGCTGCTTTGCGCAGCGGGTATTCGGGATGGCCCAGGTCCCGGATCAGGCGGGCGATCTTGCCGCGCATGGTATCGGTGACGACCGGCGTGGGCACACGAGCTTCCACCACGTCGAGCACCGGCACGTGGGCGAGCAGATCGGCGCAGCGCAGCGGCAACACCAACTCGGCCAACTCGCCGCGGACCGTGCCGCCGTCCCACAGCTCGGCCTCGAACAGCGGCCTTCCGGAAGCCGTGTCGTCGGCCTCGCTACTGACGTTGCGCAGCACCCGGATCTGGTTGGGGGGCACGGGAATCGTCTGGCCCGCGGTAACGAAATGCAGCGCCGCCAGATCCACCTGGCCGACCAGCACGTTTTCGCCCGCCAGCAGCAGGTGCGGCGCCGCAATCTCCAGGTCGGGATCGTCTTCGGCCGATTGCAGGTGGGCCGCCGTCAGCCGGCGGATCTTCGCCGGGGCGAACTCCTGCTCGCCGAAGTAAAGCGTCTTCAACGCCAAGACCGGAGTGCTCACGAAACCGAACAGGCGGCTGCCGTCGCGCAGCACCAGATGATGGCCCACTTTCTGCTCGGAGAGGAATATCCGGTCGATCTCCTCCAGCGGCACCTGGCGATCGCCCCAAGGCGTCGAGGCGGCCACCGACTGCTCGTCGGCCGGCAGTAGTGCCAGCCGATCGCCGTCGGTGGTCTCCAGCATCGCCACCACGCCGTCGGCCGCCTGGCCGTCTTCGGGCCCGGCCCGCATCACCAGCCGATCGAGGCTCTGGAGATCCAACTCCAGCGGCAATCCGCTGTTCATGGTGAATTGCAGTCCGTCGGCCGTAATCGGGCCGTTGAGCACCTGGCCGTCGGCAAGGAAAACCCGTGGCTGTCTCCCCGTGCATCGCTCGCCGGCAATCGCCGCCACTTTGTCGAAGGGCAGTGTCAGCGGCCCGTAGGCCGTCTCCACGGCAAACTGCTTGCAGGTGGCCGTGCCGTTCAGGCGGGTCTGCTCGCCGACCGCCAGCACGTCGGCCGCCTGGCGATCGACCTCCAGCGATTCCAGGGTCAGCAATGAGCCCGCGTCGTCGAAGCCGCCAAAGCCGGCCGTGCCCAAATTGGCGATCGTGTCGCGCAGATCGCGAGGCAGGTCGCGGGTCCAGTTGCGAGCGTGAAACGGCTTGAACAGATCCTCGGCGACCTTGGCGGTGGGCAGCGTGAGCACTTGCCGCTGGGCAATGCCGTGCAGAATCGAAACCGTCTTGCCCGCCGGAATGTTCAGCACGTAGTTGAACGAGACCTGGTAGTTCGATTGGTTCTGGATCGTGGGCTTGACCTTGCTCCGCGGGCCGGCCAAGAAAAACACGACCGAGAGCTGCTGCACGTTCGGCTGGCCGATCAAGATGACGCCGGTGTCCTTCTCGCCCAGGACGGCCCCGGCGGGCTGGCCGGAACTGCTCACCATCGCCTGGCCCTGCGTGCGCCCCAGGCTGGTTCTCAACCGGACTTGGGCGGTGACGGCGCCCGCCGCGGGGTTGTGAAACATCTCCACGTAGCGGACGGCGGCGGCCTTCAGATCGACCTTGACTCGCCGGGTGACCTGCAGACCCGACTCCTGACGCGTGAGCACGTACTCGTTGCCGTCGGCGGTCATCATCGACGACTGCGGCGCGCTGAACGAATTGTTGTTGATGCTCAGTTGACAGGCGTTGCTGAAACAGTTGTTCGTCCCGTTGCCGATGTAGCCGTAGCGACCGACATCCCAACGGAACCCCTTGGAATCGACCTTGTCGGCGAAGTTGGCCGAAACGAACTGCTGCCGGCGCTGGGCGGCCGCGGGCGCACAAACCAGGCTGATCGTCGCCAGCCACAGCAGCGTCCGGAACCATCGTTGCCGCAGCGGCAGCGGTCGCCAAGAACCGCCGGAATCTGCGCCTTGCGTCGTGTAGTGCATCAGAGGCAACCTCGCTGGTTCCAAAACGAAATGGCTCGATCCTGGGATCGACGGCTTGTCCGGGTACTTTACTGCCTGCTAACCGAAGGGGTCTTGGCCCGCCGGGGCGGGCGGCGCCGGGGCAGGCCGTGTAGACGTCGGTGCGGACGGCGATACGGACGGAGAGACCTGCGGCAGTTCCCCGGGAGTCGCTTTCGGACCGGGCGGGGCGCTGCCGTCAACGCTTGCAGGGGCAGCCTCTTCCGTGTCGGGGCTCGGCTGTTCAGCGGTCGAAGTCGCGCTCTGCTCGGCCGCCGCGTGATCGGGCTGCTCAAATGCCAGCACGTGATACGCGGGCACCTTCCATGCCTTGTCCAAGGCGCGCAGGGGAAACACACCGTCGCGGAAGCGGCCCGTCAGTGTAGTGCCGTTGGTCAATTCAAACGTGAACTCCGGGTTGGCCCCCGGCTCGTCTTCATCCTCGCGTTGCATCAGCCGCACCCGTCGGCCGTCCAAGGGCGTGATACCCGCCGCGGTCGTCAGCTCCACCGGCGTCGGGTCGATGCTGCCTACCAGGACGTTTCCTCCGGCCAACCGGCAGTGAGGCACTTTGAGGCCCTCGCCGTCGCCGCCGTTCGCCTCTTCCTTCTCCTCGGCCTCGGCGGCTGCCTGGACGCTGGCCAATCGGGCGATAGCCCCGGGGGCGATCTTGATCTGCCCGAACCGCAGCGTGGTCAGGTCGAGCTCGCTTCCACTGAGGATCAACGACAGGCGGCTCTTGTCGTTGAGGACCAGCCGGTGGATCGGTTGCGGCTGGCGAACGGGGTACAGGTAATCGATCTTCTCCAACGGCACTTCGATCGGCCCCCACGCAGTGGCGGCACGGAGGCTCGACGGCGATTCGGCGCCCAACGCCAACTGGTCGCCATGGCGGGTCTTCAGCAGCGCCAGCGTTCCGGACGGAGGCTGGCCGTCGGCCGGGTCGGTGTGCATGAACAGCGCGTTGATGTGCCGAGGAGTCAGCTTGACCTTCAGCCCCGACTCCGAGGCGAGCACAATTTCGTCCGCCGCCACCGGACCGACCAGGATCTCTCCGTTGCGGAGGTGCAGTTGCATCGTTCGTCCCACGCTGCCACCGCCGATCAGCAGGGCCACCTGCTCCAAGGGGACCGCCGCCTTGCCGAACGCCGTGTCGACGGTCAAGTCGCCGGCCAGCACCGAGCCGGTCAGCCGCGTCTGGTCGTCCTGTACCAGCACATCGTCGTCGCCGCGCTCCACGTCCCAGTAGCCGGCCAGCTTCATCACGGCCTGCAACACGGGGCCGCGGGGCGTCTCTTCCTGGACATACGAGCCCCCGGCGTTCAACAGCGAACGGCGGACCTCGGCAGGCAAATCGCGGGTCCAGTCGCGGGCTTGAAACGGCTTGAACAACGCAGCCAGGCCCTTCGCGTCGGGCGTGCCGCCGATGTTGCGGTGGGCCAGGCCGTGGACGATCGAAACCGTCTCCTTTGCCGGCACCGAGACCGGATAGCTGAACATGAACTGGTAGCTGCCCTGCCTTTGTAGCGTCGGCTTCAGCTTGCTTCGCGGCCCGGCCAGGTAGATCAGCGCGGCCGGATGGTTCGACGACGACCGGGTAACCAGCAACCCGCTGTCCTTCTCTCCCAGCACGGGTATGCCCGTGTTCGAAGTCGAAGGGGCGGAGCCGAACGGATTGGGCGTCACGATCCGACTGCTGCCCCCGCTGGAGACGATCTTGCCGGTGTCCGTCAGCACGTCCCTGACCGAACTCTGCACCGTGCTCATGATCTTGACGTCCAGATGGACCGGCGCCGTTTGTGGATTGTGGAAAGACTCGACGAATCGCACGGTGGACGTCTTCACGTCGATCCGCACCCGCCGCGTGATCTGCACGCCGGATCGCGACCACGACATCAGGTATTCACTGCCGTCGGCCGTCATCATGGCGCCGGAAGGCGAAACGCTCGACCCGTTGACCGTCAGCAGGCCCGCCATCTGGAAGCCTTGGCTGGACGCCGCCTGAACCGTCCCTTGCGGGTTCACGTTCCACGCGAACCCGAGCGCGTCCTGGACTTTTCGGCCGAACTGGGCGGGCACAAGGTTCCCGGACGATGCGAATGGGTCCTGGGCAAGAACCTCGGCGGGCCCCAGGGTCACGAGCACCATCACGGCCGGCAAGAGCCAACGAAGAAGCGATACGTTCATGGGATTTCCCCCACGGAAGGTCTCGCCCGGTTGATGGTCCCGTTCCGGAGCAAGAGCTGTGCATTCGGTCGGTTTCAGGGCCACCCGTCCTGCTGGGGAGGCTCGCCCCCTAGTATAATCGCAGATAGCTTCCATCGCTAGCCACCGCAGGCCGGAGATTCCCCGAGTTTGCTCGACTTCCCCGAGTTTGCTCGACTTCCCCGCGCGCGCCCGCCTTCCAGGCGTCTCCTCGCACTACCCGAGTTCCGTTGCACCGAGGCCCCTTTCCCTGAGGCGACGGAATCCGGCGGATACAACTCGTCGGGACCGGTTGTATGGCACAGAAATTCGATTTCCACGAAATCCGCCGCCAGGGAAATCTGGCGGACCGCCCCCACTGGTTCTTCCGGCTTTGGGAGCCAACAGACGTTACAGGCACCAGGGCAGGAAGACAAGCAGCGGCAGGGCGCACAGCTTACTCGTGCACAGCCGGCGGGGCAGCCGGCGGCGGCTCGACTGCTTGGGCCGGTGCCATCTCGGCGGCCGGCGCCGCAGCAGCCGGCACCATGTCGGCGGCGTGCATGTCGGCCAGGTTCGGCCCGACAACCCGGAACACGAACAGCACTCGATACACCGGCTGCGAAGACCCCGGCAGCGCGTGCCGATAGTCTCCTTGTTCCGAACGCACAGCCTTTTGTTTTCCCGCTTCAAACTCCGTCTGGGATCCACTCGGCGACCGCGACTGCTCCTTGAGCGACGGCGTGACGCCGAACACAGGTCCAGACAGTTGCTGCCCGGTGCCTGCCTTGCTCGCGGCAGGGCGGCTGGCCGGGTCGGCCTCCTCAAGGGTCTGTGCCGGGGTGTCCGCCAGCTTCGCCGGTCCCCGCTGCCCGTTTCCGAATCGAGTCGATTGGCCCACTTGTGCGCCCGCGACAACCTGCTGCGATGGAGACTGCGACTGATGTGTTTCGTCGCCCCGGGCTATCGGCTTCTCGGCCGGAGGGGGCGAAGGTGCTCCTCCAGGTGTTGCGGCCTCGGGTTCTCCGCCTGCGAACTCCTCGGTCGGGACGCCGGTGGTTGGTGCCGACGCGCCCTTCGCCGAACTCGGTTCCGGCTCTGCCGCCGGTGCGAGCACGGGTCCTCCGGCCGGCGATTTCGGCCGCGCTGGTTGATCGACACGCGACGACCCCATGCTCTGTGCCAGCGAGTCGAAAAACGATCTGAGCTTCTCGCCGGCGGTGGGCGCGGAATCGGCTGGCCGGCTGCCGGGATAGGGGCCGTTAACGGGCTGATCCGCTGGCGGGGCAGCCGATGGCGCGGCCGACGGAAGGGCCGGTGCCTTGGTCTCGGCCAACGCTTCGGCCTCCGGCTGATCAAGTTCCGAATCCCGGACTTCTGGCGGCCGTGCTTCCGGCGCCACATCCCTTGCCAGCTGCTGCGCTTCAAGCGTTTTCGCGCCACGCGAATCGGTCGCAAAGTAGCGAAGTGCTCGCGAGCGTAATTCGGAGACACGTCTTTGTTGCGGCATCTGAAGGGCCTGATCGCGTGATTGGGCCGTTTCCAGCCCCTCGACCACCGATGGCTCGCCGTTACGATCGGTGGCGACGACTTTCTCCTGCGACTTGGCGTCGCCCACCACGTCGGGCTTTGCCCGCACGGTCGGCTTCAGACTCTGTGCCCCCTGTCCAAGCTGGAATCGCCCACCCCGGCGCAGGTTGTCCAAGGGAAGGTTGACGCGGTTGTACCGGGACAGACTCCTTTGGGCTTCCACGGCGGGAGCCGGGTCGACCTTGACCGAGAGAAAGTCGCTCGCCTGCTCGGAAAGTCCGTCGAGGGTGGCCCAAACCTGTTCGGGAGTCGCTTCCACCCACACCAGTTCCTGATTGCTCGCATGGGCCAATTCGCCCAGCGTTGTCTGAATCTGCTCTTCGCTTGCCCGCTGCTGGACAGCAGTCTGCCGTCCGGGTGCGGCCAGCTTGGCCGCGTCCTCCGCGACAGCTTCCCCTTGCCCGTAAGCATACCCGCGTTCTTCTTCGCGGCCCCTCTCCCGGTCGCGGAGAGAGGGCACGTGGCCGCGACGGACACCGTCCGACAAGTTCGCTCCCGCGATCCCGGCGGCTTCGTCAGAATCGACGTCGAAGACCGCCTCTTCCAGAGTGATGCCGTTGGAACCCAGCAGTCGGACGAAGGCTTCCTGCTGCAACGCAATGGGGCTAATATCGCACTGCACCAGCAAGACTTCGTTGGCGGCCGGGCCCATCCGCTGATCCAAGTAGGCGCGAACATCGTTCAGTGCGACCCCGGCCAGCGTGCCGGCCTGGAGCGAGTCAACCGTCCCCATGCTCTTTGGTGGCCTGGACGCGGGGCCCGACGGCGAGGTGCCCATGCCTCCCATACCTCCCCTGCCCCCCGTGCCTTCCCTGCCCGCCGCGCCTTGCCTGCCCAAAGCGGACCGCTGCGCAGCGAAAGTGTCGGGACCCGGCTTCTCGGGAATCGCCTGATAGTCTTTCGCTTCGACGGGCGACCGCTCCGTCTGACCACCGGGCACTGCGCCCGCTTGCACGGCCAATCCCATCTCGGACTTGGCTATCGCTGGAACGTCGCTCCGATTGCCGATGCTCCCATTGACGACCTCTCCGTGAGGGGCGATCTCCCTGTGAGGAGCCGGCTGGCGGCCAATGCCCTTTCCGAAGGTTACTGCCCGACCGCCTTCGCCCTGCTCGGCCCGTGGAGTGTCGTCCTCCTCGCCGGCTGTTTCGGGCACCGCCTGAATGGCCGGGGCGGGAACGTCCGCCTCGGCCGGCTCGGGGCCTCTGGCTATTTCGTCCACGGGCGGACCCTGCCGGAAGCCGTCTCCGTCCATCATCAGCATCAGCGCCACCGCCACGGCAATCCCCGACCAGGCGATCGCCCGCGGGCTGAGCAGTCGGCGGAAGACCGAGCGAGCGGGCCGGTCGCGCGAGACGGATGTCGGCGAGGACAGTGGCTGCGAGCCGGTGAGGATTTGCCGCTCGGCCCTGCGCAACACGCGCTCGCTAAGGTCTTCGCGCAGCGTGTACTGCGGCATGCCCTGCAACGTGGTGCTCAGCGTGCGCAGCTCTTCGAGCAACTGCCTGGCGGCCGGATTGGCAACCAGCAACTGTTCTACTTCGGCCTGTTCGGCGGCGGTCAATTCACCGTCGAGATAGGCGCTAAGCAGTTCGTTTTCCGGCACGTCCTTCATCGCACACACTCACCCCAAGGCGGCTACTGGTCCATCGCCAAGACTTCCTTCAACTCCTCGCGCAACTGGAGCCGGGCCCGGTGCAGCCGGCTGCGAACGGTGCCGATCGGCAGATCGAGGATTTCGGCAATCGTCTCGTAGCAGCATCCGTCAATCTCCCGCAACACCAACACGGTGCGTTGCTGGTGGTTGAGCCGGCCAATCGCTTCGCGGACTTGTCGACACCGCTCTTCACGCTCGAGCTTCTCGGCCGGATCGTCTTCCTCGTCCATTGGTTCCAGGCCGCTGGTTTCCCGGGCATGTTCGACCGAGAGGGTCGGCCGCCGGCGCCGCCGGTGACTAAAGGCCACGTTGAAGGCAATCCGGTACAACCATGTGTAAAACGCGCTGGAGTGCTGGAACGTATCCAACTTCAGGAAGGCTTGGACAAAAGCGTCCTGGACCACATCCCGAGCGTCCTCGGCATTTCCGGCCACATGGACAACCGTGTTGTACAACCGGTCCTGGTACTTCTGGACCAGCCGTCCAAACGCTGCCGAGTGGCCTGCCAAGGTCTCGTCGATCAGTTGGGCGTCGTCGTTCACAGCAGGCTCATAACAAGGGATGCGCCGACCGGACGGAAAGTTCCCGCGGCGATTACAGGAAATGGAGGCCCTTTCTTGACGCCTGCCCACCTAGAAGCGCCAGGGCGGCCAACGGGCGCCCGCTTTTTCCGGCCTTCGGGTGGCCGGCCTTGATGATCACCAATGCAGACATCAATAATGCCTTCTACTCCATCTTCCCATTTGGGAGGAGGTTGTTGAACCCCAAACGTCTTTTGTTACAGACTCGTTACGTGGGTCGGCCTTTGTCCACGAGCGGTATCTACGAGGGGACTGCCTTACATATTTCTGGGGGTATGCTGCGGCCGGGGAGCAACCGTGCTATGCTAGCCGCCATGTCCCCATGGGACTTTCAGATTCCGGAAACCAGCCATAGCAATGCAGCCGCTTCCCGGACAGTGACAGCGGAGTCTGAACCCTCCCCGAACCGCGCACGCCATGCCCGCTTGATCCGCACTACGATCATAAACGACAGGAGTTGCCCAAATGTTCAGCCGATGTGCCCTTTTTTTCACGGCGGCCGCCCTCTCGGGGCCGTGGTCCGTCGCCCGGGCTCAGGATGCCGCCGATCTGCGCCTGGTGCCGTTTCCCAAGCAAGTCGCCCTGCGGCAAGGCACGTTTTCACTGGGCGAGCGACTGGTCCTGGAAGCGCCGAACGGCCTGGCGCCGATCCTGGCAGAGGCCTTGGCCGCCGAGTTGAAGCTGGCCGGGCTGCCGGCGCCCGCCGTCCGCCCGCACGAACACGCTTCGCCCTTTTGGCGGCTTGCGGCCGGGCCCACCGACGGTCCACCGCAGCCTCGTCTTCGCGAGGAGGCCACGCCGGAAGACTATGCGCTGGCGGTTCGCAAGGACACCGTCGTCTGCAATGCCGGCGGCGACACCGGGCTGTGGTATGGCATGCAGACCCTTTGCCAACTGATCCGGGCCAACCGCACCGACAACCGCTTGCCGTGCCTGGCCGTCGGCGACTGGCCCTCCCTGCGATGGCGGTGCTTTCAGGACGACCTGACACGCGGACCCAGCTCGACGCTCGATACGCTGAAGCTCCACGTCGATCTGGGCGCCGCGATGAAGATGAACCTGCTGACCTACTACATGGAGTATCAGTTCGCGTTCAAGAGGCACCCGGAGATCGGGCCGAAGGACGGCTCGCTGACGCCGGAAGATCTCAAGGCCCTGGTCGAATACGCCCGACCGCGGCAGGTGGATATCCTCGGCAACCAGCAGTCCTTCGGTCACTTCACGCGGATTCTCCAGCATCAGCAGTACGCCCACCTTCGCGAAACGCCGTATCTGCTCTGCCCCGTGAAGGAGGAAACGTACCAACTGCTCGACGATCTCTACTCGGAAGTCTGCCCGCTGTTGCCGTTTGCCATGTTCAACGTCTGTTGCGACGAAACGTGGGGATTGGGCACGGGCCCGTCGAAGGAGCTTGCCGAGAAGATCGGCGCCGGCGGTGTCTACGTGCAGCACATCCGCCGGGTCCACGACCTGCTGAAACAGAAGCACGGCAAACGTATGATGATGTGGGGCGATATCATCCTGCAGCATCCGGACCACCTCGCGGAGATCGAGAAGGATACCGTGATGCTCACTTGGGGCTACGGGGCGCGCGAGAGCTTCGAGGACCAGATTGTCCCCTTCGCCCGGTCCGGATACGAGTTTTTCGTCTGCCCGGGCGTCAGCAACTGGAGTCGCATTCTGCCCGACTTCGGGGTGGCCACCACGAACATCCGCCATTTCGTCCGCGACGGGGCGAAGCACGGCGCCATCGGCATGCTCAACACGGCCTGGGAAGACGACGGCGAGGCGTTGCAGGGCTACAAATGGCACGGCTACGCCTGGGGCGCTGAGTGTGCCTGGAACGCCTCGGCCACGACGCCCGCGCAGTTCAACCGGCGCATCGGGGCGGTGCTCTTCGGCGAGCCGGGCGACCATTTTGGCCAAGCGATCGAACTGCTGGCGCAGAGCCACCGCCTGCCGGACATGCAAGGGATGAACAACACTCGGTTCTGGCAAGACGACCTCTTGCCGCCTGCCGATGCGGCGGCCGCTCGGGCGTCGGCCCAGCGCCTGCTGAAGATCGTGCGGCCGGCCATCGAGCATCTCGAGGCCTGCCGCACCGACGCGATCGTCCACGCCGAACTGTTAGACGCCTTCTTGCTGGGGACGCGTCGCATGGAGCGGATCGGCCAGCGGATGCTCGACGGGATCGAGATCGCGGAGGCCTACCGGCGGGCCTACGAAGCCGCCGCCAAGGACGAGGCCTTGGCCCAGTTGCAGCGGGCCGAGAAGCTCGTCCGCGCCAACCGCGACGCCCACGAAGCCCTCGGTAGGGAGTTTCAGCGGCTCTGGCTGGCCGAGAGCAGGCCCTACGCGCTCGATTGGACCATGCGGCGCTATGCCGAGACGGTCAAGCGGCACGACGATCTGCTGAAGCGACTGGCCGACGCCCGCAATCGAGCGACCGAGGCGAAACCGCTACCGGCGCCGGAGGAGATCGGGTTGGCCCCACCGCGGGATGGGGCAAATCGGCAGTGATTTTCTCCGGCACTGGGGTAGAATTGCCGTGTACGGAGAACCGCATCACACTGAACCGGTAAAGGTCAGGACCATGGGTGGAGAGCGAACGGATGAGCCCAAGCGGATTGGCTTCGTCGCCACGCGGATTTGCGGCACGGACGGGGTCAGCCTGGAAATCGGTAAATGGGCAGACGTGCTGGAATCGATGGGGCATACGTGCTTTTACATCGCCGGCGAGTCGGACCGCCCACCCCAACGGACCCGGCTGATCCCGGAGGCCCATTTCAAGCATCCGGTGATCCAGGCGATCAACCGGCGGTGCTTCGGGCACGAGCGGCGTACGCCGGAGGTGACCGAACAGATTCACGAAATGACGTGGGTCATCAAGGAGAAGCTCCACTCGTCCCTGGAGACGTTCGCCCTGGACCTGCTCGTCGCCGAGAATTGCGTGACGATTCCGATGAACATTCCCCTGGGGTTGGCGGTGGTCGAGACGGTCATGGAGCGCCGAATCGGGTGCATCGCCCACCATCACGACTTCGTCTGGGAGCGGGAGCGCTTCCTGGTCAACGCGGTCGACGATTACCTCGGCGCGGCATTTCCGCCGGCGATTCCCGAACTGCAGCACGTGGTGATCAACTCCCAGGCGGCCCGGGAATTCAGCCGCCGCACGGGGTTGCCGTGCTGGGTAATTCCCAACGTGATGGACTTCGGCTCTCCGCCGGCGCCACCCGACGATTACGGCAGCGACTTCCGCACCACCATCGGCCTGACCCCGGACGACCTGCTGTTCCTTCAGCCCACGCGCATCGTGTCGCGCAAGGGAATCGAGCACTCGATCGAGCTGATTCGCCGGCTGGACGATCCCCGCTGCAAGCTGGTGATCACGCACGCCTCGGGCGACGAGGGCGACGGATACGCCCAGCGGGTGCGCGACTATGCGTCGCTGCTGGGCGTGGGTGTGATCTTTGCGGCGCCGTGGATTGCCCACCAGCGCGGCACCGGACCCGGCGGCGAGAAGCAATACACGATCTGGGACGCCTATCACCACGCCGACCTGGTCACGTACGCCTCGACCTACGAAGGCTTCGGCAATGCGTTTCTCGAAGCGGTCTACTACAAGATCCCGATCCTGACCAACCACTACGCCATCTACCGCACCGACATCGAGCCGTGCGGCTTCCGAGCCATCCTGATGGACGGTTTTCTCACAGAAGGTGTGGTGCAGGAGGTTCGCCGCGTCCTGGATGACTGGCAATACCGCAAGGAGATGGTCGAGCACAATTACGAGGTGGCCAATCGGTTCTTCTCGTACGGCCGGGTGGAAAACAACCTTCGCGCCATGCTGGGAAAGCCGATGCTGGCCGCGCCTTGCCAGGCCGAGACGGAAGACGCCCGCTGAACGGCTCGCGGCTACCTCAGAGGTCCGCTGACGACGGCAAGAGCACCCATAAGAGCATGGCAACGGCCGACGCGCCGTCGATCCACATTCGCGTGGCGATTCCGTACCAGTGGGTCCAGGGATAGCGGGCGCCGGCGAAGTGGTCCTTCAGCAGCACGATGGCCAGCACGCCCATGACAAGCAGTCGCGCTATCACGACGCCCAAGGGGCTCCAATTGCCCGCCGCAACATTAGCACCCAGCATGGAGATCATGATAGCGACCACGATCAATAACAGGTAACTGGCGGGTATCAGCAGCAGGAACACACGCCAACGACGCGTCTTCAGGCACACCAGGGCCCAGATCCAGACACTTGCCTGGATGGCCAGGCTCATCAGGCTCAGGGCCGTCAACAGACCGTACCGTGCCGGCGGCTGGAACGCAACGATCATCCATTGTACGGGCCACATCGCGATTTGCGCGGCGACGGCCACGCCGGACATCACCAACAGGAACTCCCCGGGGTGCAGGGGAAACGGCCGGCCCTGCCATCGCCGCGCGATCCACAACAACACGCCTGCTAAGGCCGCGCCGTAGCCGATGCCCAGCAGCGTTCCCTGTGCCACCTCGAGCGGTCGCGGCGAAAACGTCACGGTCTGTGCCGTGCCGCTTTCGGCGACTGCTGCGAAAGCCTGACGGAACGCACGGCCGCAACCCAAGTAGGTCGCCACGCACGCGGTCAATACCAGCAGGTGGAGAATTCCCAGTCGCGGCGGCCCGCATTGGGCAAACGGCGAGGTCGGCCGCGTCGGCTCGTATGGCCGCTGGCTCGGCGACGGTTCAAAGGGGCTCGAATCCATCTCGCTCATCTCGGCGCGTCCTCCAGGCGTGGCTCGCTTCCGGTTGGCGCCCCGTTTGTACACCACCCGCAGCAACGGTACAATGGACCGCGGCCCCACCCAGCGAATCCCGCCGCGGCAGAGCCCCGTATTCCGCCCCGCGCATTCGGCCTGACAGGCAAAACACCAGGCGTCCTGGCCAGTTGGGGACCAGACAAGGAACGATTGAAGGGACGATTTCACGCCAGGGCGCCGACGCGCAGAAGGACAGTAGCATGTCGCGATCCGAGATTACCAGACCCCGAATCGTCTTTGGCACGGCGGCCGGACTGGCGCTGGCCGGCCTTGCCCTGGTCCTCGGCCCGGCTTCGGCCGCGGCGGCAGACGACACGCCCGACCGCCGGCAGCACGACTCCGCCGAGAAGGGCGGATCGTCAACCGTTTCCGATCTGGAGACCATCAAGGCGAGGATTCTCGCCTCGCTGTTGGAGCCGGTAACCGCCGCCACCGCGGAGGGGCTTATCGAGACGCTTCGGCCGGACGGGAGTTGGCCGAACGTCGATTACCAGAGCGCGCGGCGCTCGGCCTGGCCACCTTATCGGCACTTGGCCAATGTGGGCGTCCTGACGCGCGCCTACAAGTCGCCCGATTCGAGTCTTCGCGACGACCCCCGGCTTCGCGGTGCGGTGCTGGCCGCCTTGGATTATTGGCTTAAGCACGACTTCCGCAACTCGAACTGGTGGTGGAACGAGATCGGCGTGCCCAAAGGCCTCGCACCGACGCTCCTGCTGTTGAAGGACGAACTGACGCCCGCGCAGCGAAACCGGGGCCTGGAAATCCTCCGACGGGCGAAGATCGGCATGACCGGTCAGAACCTGGTCTGGGTCACCGAGATCACGGCTTTGCGCGGCATCCTGGAGGAGGATGCGGACCTGGTCGATCTCGCCTATCGCCGGATCGCCAAGGAAATCCGCGTGAGCACGGGCGAGGGCATCCAGGCCGATTTCAGCTTCCACCAGCACGGTCCTTGCCTGTACAACCACGGCTATGGAGCCGCCTTCGCGGCGGACTGCTCACAGATTGCCGCCGAAGTGGCTGGAACGCAACTCGCCTTCCCGGCCGAGAAGATCGCCACCCTCAGCAGCCTGATCCTCGACGGCAGCCAATGGATGGCCCGCGGCAGCGCGTCGGATTTCGGCGCCGAGGGGCGAGAGATCACGCGCAGCGGCCAAACTGCCAAGTACCTGGCCACGGCCGCCGAGAACATGCTCGCCGTGCCGACCGGCCGGGAGTCGGAGTTTCGGGCGCTGGTCGGCCGGGCTTCCGGCCGGCCGGCCCCGCCGCTTCAGGGCAACCGCCACTTCTGGCGGTCGGACATGATGACGCACCATCGGGCTGGCTACTACGCTTCGGCTCGCATGTTCTCGCGGCGAATCGCCAACACGGACCAGCCCTGCAACAGCGAAGGCCTCAAGAGCCATCACCTTGCCGACGGGTGCAGTATGGTCATGCGGACCGGGCGGGAATACGCCGACGTCTTCCCGGTCTGGGACTGGCAGAAGATCCCCGGAACAACCATCGAACAATCGGGCCAGTTGAACGGCTCGCCGCGCAGGCAAGGACAGCGGAGCTTCGTGGGCGGCGTGTCCGACGGCACCTACGGCATGGCAGCCTTCGATTTCGCCCGCGATGCCCTCTCGGCCCGAAAAAGCTGGTTCTTCTTTGACGACGAGTACGTCTGCCTCGGCGCCGCCGTCGCCTGCGATTCTCGGAATCCCGTCGTCACCACGTTGAATCAGTGCCGTCTGGAGGGCGACGTGGTGGTCGCATCGGGCGGGCAGCAGCAGACGCTTGGGCAGGGAAGCCACGACCTGGAAGACCCGGGATGGGTTTGGCACGACCGAATCGCCTACGTGTTGTTGCAGCCGTCGCGGGTCGGACTGAGCAACGATCGGCGGCGCGGCAGTTGGTGGGCGATCAATCATCGGTACTCCGAGGACGAGGTTGCGAGGGACGTCTTCTCGCTCTGGATCGACCACGGCCGGCGTCCGCAAGACGCCGGCTACGCGTACCTTGTGTTGCCGGGCGTCGATCCGTCGGCGGCCGTTGTCTGTGCCGAGCGGCCGCCGGTTGTGATCCTGCGAAACGACGCGACGGTCCAGGCCGTCCGCCACGAGAAGCTCGCGCTGGCCGCCATGGCATTCTACGTGGCGGGCCGCGTGACCGTCCGGCCGGACTTGGAGGTGGGAGTGGACACACCGTGCCTGGTGCTCTTGCACGAGTCCGGCGACGGGTTGGCGATTTCTCTTGCGAACCCGGAGAATAAAGGGGCAAGCGTTTGTGTGGAGATCAACCGGAAGCTTCGCGGCGAGCAGGCCCAGTTGTTGGCAGGGGAAGACCGCACGCGGATCACGCTCGAGTTGCCGGACGGTCTGAACGCCGGCAGCAGCGTAACCCGCCTGCTGCGGTGGTTGTGACAAGACAAGGAGTGCCCATGCGTTATTCGGCGGTCATCTTCGATTTGGACGGGACGCTGCTTGACACGCTTGCCGATATTGCGAACTCGGCGAACGCCGTGCTGCAACCGTACGGTCTGGCGGCTTTCCCCGTGGAGTATTATCGCCAATGGGTCGGTGCCGGTCTGGAGCGTCTCTTCAACGGGGTCCTCCCCCCGCCGAAGCGGAGCGAAGCGGTCGTCCGGCAGTGCATCGACCGGTTCCGGGAGGTGTACGCGGAGAATTGGAACGTCCAAACGCGGCCGTACGAAGGGGCCGCCGGACTGCTGGCGGCCCTTGCGTCCCGGCAAGTCCCAATGGCCGTTTTGTCGAACAAGCCGGAGGATTCGGCCCGTCGTTGCGTACGCGAGTACTTTCCCGACGGCCGTTTCGAGATGGTCCTGGGCAACCGCGACGACATGCCACCGAAGCCCGACCCCGCCGGCGCACTGAAGATCATCGGCCACATCGGTCTCCCGCCCGAACAGTTCGTCTACCTGGGCGATACGCCCATCGACATGCAGACCGCGGTGGCTGCCGGCGTGCTTCCGGTCGCCGCGGCGTGGGGATTCCGCTCCGTCGAGGAGCTTCGCAGCCATGGGGCCGAAATTGTGATCGAGCATCCGCTGGAGTTGATCGACGTCGTGCTCGGCAACCGCAATTGACTGCCCGTGACTTCTCGGCCAATCTGTAGCCGAACGTCAACCCGCGAGCAAGTCCTTCACCATCTCGTACCCGATGGCGAAGATGCCCGCGTCGACGAACAGGTGGCTCAGCCAAGGGCCGTACAGCGACTGGCTTCGCTGGTAGATCCATGCCCAAGCTATGCCGCCAACGGCCACCGCCAGCGAGAAGAGCCAGGTTGCCGGCGATTGCCAGCCGAAGAACGTCGACAGCACGATCACGTGGTGGGCCATGAACCCGAAGCTCGAAACCAAGATCGCGGGCCAGAGCCGCAGCAACTCCCGCAGTTGCCCGAACACAAACCAGCGCCAGTAGTATTCCTCCAGCAGCGAGTGCCCCAGGGCATAGAACACGCCCAGGCCGATATACTTCAGCGGGCTGTCCAGCCCGAAGCCGAGGACCTTCCGGCGGATCTCCTCGCGCGACGCCGCCAGGTAGCCGGCCGGTTCGAGCCAGACGTGATACAGGACCAGCATGGCGGCCAACACGAACAGGCCGAACCCGACGCTCTCGGCCAGGCCCCTGGTGCGCGGCCATGTCGGCCGCAACCGCCGGCGCTGCCACGCCAGGACCCAAACCGCGGGAAAGGCGAACTGGAGCGTTTTCCCGACGCCGTAGGCAACCTGTTGCACCGCGGCGGCATGGTCGGCCAAGACAACAAAGTAGAGCCACGTCACCAGCGTGGGAAATGTTAACGCCAGCAACACGGCACCCGTGTCCGCACGCCGAGAACCCGTGTCCGCGCGGCGAGAACCCGTGTCGGCGCGGCGAAAAGTGGAGGTGGCCGGGTCGTGCATCATGGGCCTGTCAGTGTCGTTGCCCGCAGGTATTGCCCATCATCGTACACGTCCACCAACGGCACGTCGAGCCGCCAGGGCCCCCATCCGTCCGGGCGAATCGTCTTGCGATAGGCCGGTTGGGCGTGTTCGATCAGCCAACGGTCGGGCGGCTGCCAGCCGCTGGGGCGATGTTGCAGGACGTACCAGCGGAAGGCGCCCGGGGCGTCGGGCCGCGTGGCACGTCGCAGCGTATTCCAGCGTTGCATCAGAAGCAGATTCTCGGGCGAGCCGGCCCCGAAGCGAATCTTCTCGCCGGCCGCGGTGTTCGCGTGCAGCCAGTCGAGCACCGAGCGGTCCAGCCCGTCCCAGTAGTAGGTCGGCTCCATGCCCATCGCCGTGGCCCCACGCAGGCCGCCGAGCAGCGAATTGTAGTAGGACAGCCACTGGGGGGCATACCAGACGAGGCTGCTGAGGCTTCCCGCGTAAAGCAACACCACCGCGGCAACGCAGCACGCCCACATTCTCCGCCCGCGGGGCTGCCGCCGCCTGGCCCAGGCGATGATCGTGGCGCAGCCGACGCCCGCCAAGGCCGCCAGGAACGCAAAGCTCGGCAAGAAGAGCCGCACGCCGTCGTGGGGCGGTGTGCCGGGCAATGCGCGAACGATCAACAGCACCAGCCAGTTGGCCACCAAGAGCGTTCCCGCCGGCGCGGCCCGTGCCTGGCGTAAGGCGGTCACGACGCCCACCCCGGACAACAGCAGGATGCCCACCGGCACGGTCACCAGCGTCCAGAAGATCGTGTTGTACCAGGGCAAGGGATGATCCAGGTTGTACATGTGTCCCAGGAACCAGGTCGAGATATTCAAGCCGGGATTGGCCGCCCGATTCAAATTCAGGTTGAAGAACGTTGCCCAGCCGCCCAATGGTGCTTGCCAGAGTGGCGGGTTCAGCAGAAAGAACGTCGCCACGGCCACCGGCAAGGCGATCGACAACGCCCTGGCCGCTGAGCGGTCGCGGTAGAGTGCCGCCCACGCGAGAAAGGGAGCCGGAGCAAGCCAACCGGTGGCCTTGCAGCTGAACGTCATCCCGAGCGTGATCCCCCAGAACACGGCCCTGGCCGGGCCGTGTCGTGTCGCCGGGAAGACGGCCCAGGCCAGGACCCAACAACTGGTCAGCGGACCGTCGAATGAGGCGAAGTGAGCGTGGGCAAACAGCCGGGGCAACAGGGCCAGCGCTGCCACGGCGCCCAGGGCTGCCGCCGCCGAGTAGTCCTTGGCCATGCGATGGCACATCGCCCCGGCAGCCAGACTAAACAGCACAATCGGTCCGAACCTCGCCGCGGTCAGCGGGGCCAGCCACGGCGACGAGACCCATTGTCCCATCGCTATGACGATCCCGTAAAACGCCGGATGGCCTTCCCGCCGCGTCGTGTACTGCCAATCCCAGTGCGCGATCTGCTCGGCTCGGAGAATGGCGTTGCCCTCGTCCCAAACCATCGGCAGGCCGGGCGAAGTCAGCAGCAGCCCCAGGCCGAGCAAGACCGGGGGCAGAATGCAAGCCGTGCCCCGTGGGATTCTCACGCTCATGGGTTCACGATTCGACGTCGCTTCCGGCATAGGTTTGCCCCGACTCGGGTGTATTCTAGCACTCGGGCCATTTTCGGACTATCCCGCGGATTCACGTGCAAACGGCCAATACTTGTAACCTTTTGCCCCGGCCGGGCATCCAAACCTGTAAGGACGCCGCGGTGGCGTCTTTCGATGTCTGCATTGCGAATGATCGAGGCAGATTAACGAGGTGGTACCGAAAACCGGAACAGGAGTGTTCAGGCCATGCGATCCTGGATTCGTCAGCATTGGAGGACCGTCAGCGTGATTGCGGTGTTGACGTCCGTCGCGGCGTTTTCGCTTGGGAGATCCTCAAGCAGTTGCCCGACCGAGATCTCGCCGACGCACACGTTTTCCCAAGAAGTAGCCGTGTCCCAACCAGAGAGAGAGGCTTCCCAAGAAGAAGCCATTCGTCAAGGAGAAGAAGCAATGTCCGCAAACGCCGAGACTTTCGGAAGAGTCGAACACGCTAACCAGGCCGACTTCGCTCGGCACGTGCTGCAATCGGAAGTGCCCGTGCTGGTCGATTTCTACGCCGACTGGTGCGGTCCCTGCCAGATGCTCGCGCCCGTGTTGGACGCCCTGGCGCAGGAGACGACCCAGGCAAAGATCGTGAAGGTCAACGTCGATCAGAACCCTCAGCTTGCCGTCCAATACGGTGTCAGCTCGATCCCGAGTCTGATCGTGTTTCAAAGCGGTCAGGTGACCAGCCAGCATGTGGGGTTGGCCAGCAAGGGCCAACTGAAGGACATGTTGGGCCTGTAACGCGACGCTGAAAGGGAAATCGCCGCGGAACGGGGCAGCGCGCCGCGGCAAATCGCACGGAAGAGGCCTGCCGACCGCGTTACGGGGCATTGGAGGCCCATGTCAACTCAGCCAACCCGGCTCCGGCCGGTTGGCTGAGTGCATTTCTGTGTGCCCAGCATGTCCTGTAACTTGGAGGTGGAAGTCCTCTGCAGACCCTGACAGGGGGAACTGCTAGCCGAGGGCAACTG
>JAFGRD010000094.1 GCA_016935315.1 Pirellulales bacterium | reverse complement strand
TAGCGCTTCTTGAGCCAATCCAACTTGCGACGACGTCCTTCGTTCTTGCCGCTCTTGTAGCGGCAGATGCTACAACCGCCGATGTTGTCGGCATTGGTGTCGACGACCTCGTACTCTTTCATCCTGATCCTCCGCTCGATCTGGTCAGACTGAGTTGCGGGATACCACGCAGGCGTGGCGTCGACGCAACATGAACAGTCAATGCGTGAGGGCGACCCACGGAAGAACGACGACGGGCGGCTCATTTGCGGGCCGCATTGGCCTTGCGGGCCTTCTCCATCACTTCTTCGATCGTCACCGACGCACCGCCTTGGCGCTTGCTCTCGTCGGCGGCCTCCATGAACGCGAACAGCTCGAGCGTCTCCTCCGGATCGACCGGCGGCTTGCCGGTCTTGAAGAACTTGCAGATCTCCGCCACCAGCGGCGCGTAGCCCTCGTACTTTCCGGCAGAGCCCGAGGCCTTGGTTCCCTCGACCGTGGCTCCGTATTCGCTCGACCCGACAAAAGTCCCCCGGCGGCCGCCTTTCCAGACGCCAACGACCTTGTTCTGTTCCGCGCGAGTGACCGTCTCGCAGCCGGGTCCCATGATGGTGTAGAGAATCTCGACGCCGTGGACGCCGTACCAGAACAGGTCGGGATGATGCGGCTCGATGGACATCGGACTGCTGGCCACGCAGTTTTTCACCTCGCCGAACTCGGACGTCTCCTTGCGAACGGCCTGGAATCCCGAGCTGAAGCGTGTCGACGAGCTGGAAAAGAAAGGCGTGTTGTGTTCCTTCGACAACCGGACGATCTCCAGCGCGTCGGCCAGCGAGCCGGCAAACGGCTTGTCGATGAAGACACGCTTGCCGGCGGCCAGAACTGGCCGGACCTGTTCGAGATGCGGACGCCCGTCGACGCTCTCCAGCAACACCACGTCGACCTTCGTCAGCAGCTCGTCGATCGAGTCGCAGATTTCCAGGCCCATGCCGCGCAACTGCTCGGTATACCCCCCCACCCGGCCGGCGCTGGCCTCCACATCAGGGCTACCGCCGGGATAGCCGGCCACCACCGTCACGTCGGCCAGATCGCCGGTTGCCTTCGGGTCGTTGATCCGCTTGGTGAACGCGATCACGTGCGAGGTGTCCAGTCCGATGATCCCGGCCCGCAGCGGCCCCGACGACTCCTCGGCCCGCACCGACACGACCAACATGGCCACGGCGAAGCCCACCAAGAGGCACCAGCAAAGCAAACGAGCACGCATGACAATCTCCTCATTCAATGGGATAGCTTGTTGGGGCGGCGGGACCGACGCCAACGCGAACCGGAATCCACCCGTCCCGCGACGGGCAGAGAAACCGGTTGCACGCCCTCGCCGCGACACGATCTACTTTCCAGCGATGATCAGATCCAGCCGGCGGCTCCTTTCCGACAGCGACAGCCCGCCGCTGCCTTCGATGGTCATCCAACCGTTGTAACCGAGCTGGTCGAGCTCTTTGCGGATTAGTGGCCAATCAACGCTTCCGTCGCGGATGTCGACGAAACGCCCCCCGTGGCCGTCGGCGTTCAGCTTGAAATCCTTCACGTGACACTTGACAATCAGTTTGCCCAGCGCGCGAATCCATTCTTCCGGCGGGGCGTACCTCACATGATTGCCGATGTCGAAATAGCACTGGACCCACGGGCTGTCGAACGAGGCGATGAAGTTCTGGAAGATCGCCGGCTTGACCCAAAGGTTGTTCCAAACGTTCTCCAACGCGATGATAACCCCCGTCTTCTCGGCAAAGGGGGCCAGCGCCTGGACGGCCTTGCGTGAGGTGTCGGTGGCGTGATTATGCGCGGCAATGTACTTTTCGTAGGGAGTGTTGTCGCCGGCGACCACCCGCTTGATGTGGCCGGTCTTCTCGTCAAACGCGATGTCGAATTCCCAGGGTTGCGGCATCGCCAACTCGTTGCCGCCGATGCGGCAGGGAACCAGCAACAAGGCGTCGGCCCCGTAGGCCTGGCATGCCTGCAACGCGGTCCTCACGCCGGCGATGTCGCGTTCCACCGACTTCTCCTGGTTGAAGTTGGCCCACCCGTACAAGACGCTGTGGATACGCATGCCGAGCTTCTCGGCAGCCTGGCGGGCGGCAGCCGCCTTCTCAGGCGAGGCGGCGCGGTCGTTCGATTCGATGCCCTCGAAGCCGGCCGCCTTCCAGCCTTCCAGCGTGGCTCCGGTCGGCACGCCGATCAGGGCCTTCTGGAGGGTGGTTTTCCACGCGGCGGCCTGGAGCCGCTCGACAGCCATCGCTCCCGCGGCCACGGCGGCCGAAGTGGCCAAGAACTCGCGTCGGTTCACGGAATGTTGCATCAGGGAGGACTCCTGTATTCAGGGGGCGAGGTCGCAAACGGAAGGGCAGAGATTCGCAGCATAGTATGCCACGGCGGAACGCCAGGGTCAAATCCCGGCTCGGGCCCTTGAAAACCCGTGGGAATTCGCACTATACTTGGCAGGGATTGCTGGAGAATGCCCTGGGGGCTCGCCTTGCTCCAGCAATTCGGCTTATTGATGTTTGCACTGTGAATGATCCAGGGCGACCAACGGGAGGCCGGACGGGTCGGGCTCCCGTTGGTCGCCCTCGCGCGTCGAGTGTGCAAGCGTCAATAAAGTGTTCTTCCGCCCCGGCGACCGCGCCGCCCGGCGGCCAGTCAAGATCCTCGCACCCGACGAGACCGAAACATGGCCTTTGCGATGAACCTGCCGGCCGACTACCGTCCCCACCTGAACACGCGGGAGGTCGAGGCTGCCATCAAAGACATCAAGGACTTCTTCGAGCGTCATCTGGCCCGGGCGCTGAAGCTCCAGCGGGTGACGGCTCCGCTGTTTGTCCGCAGCGGCACGGGAATCAATGACGATCTGAACGGAGTGGAGCAGCCGTTGCGTTTCCGCGTGAAGAACGACGGCGACGCCGAGGTGGAGGTCGTCCAGTCGCTGGCCAAGTGGAAACGGATGGCCCTGGGCCAATACGGCTTCGCAGTCGGCGAAGGTCTCTATACCGACATGAACGCCATTCGCCCCGACGAGACGCTCGACCATGTGCACTCGATCTACGTCGACCAGTGGGACTGGGAAAGAGCGATCTCGCCCGAGCAGCGGAACCTCGATACGCTGCAGGAGGTGGTTCGTACGATCTATGAGGTAATCTGCCGGACCGAGTTTCACGTGGCTTCGCAACACCCCGGCATCCGGCCCGTGTTGCCCGAGCAGATCACCCTCATCACCTCCGAAGAACTGTACGACCGGTATCCCAACCTCAGCCCCCGAGAGCGTGAGCACCGGATCTGTCAAGAGCGTGGGGCGGTATTCGTCATCGGCATCGGAGCCGACCTGCCCGACGGACAGCCGCACGACGGCCGGGCGCCGGACTACGACGATTGGACCACGCCGCGACCCGACGGCGGAAAGGGCCTCAACGGCGACATCCTCCTTTGGAACCCGGTGCTGGGCAGCGCGTTCGAGATCTCCTCGATGGGCATCCGCGTCGACGCCGAGGCGCTGATGCGGCAATTGAAGATCCGCCGGGCCGAGGAACGCGTCGAAAGGCTTTTCCACCGCAAACTGCTGGCCGGCGAGTTGCCCGAGTCGATCGGCGGTGGCATCGGTCAGTCGCGTCTCTGCATGTTCTTCATCCGTGCGGCCCATGTCGGCGAGGTCAACGTCGGCATCTGGCCGCAAGAGATGATCGAGACGTGTGCCAAAGCGAATATCACGCTGTTGTAGCCGTCGCGCCGTGTCCACGGCACATGGCCACATCCCCGCCGCGGCCCGCGGCACCCCAAAGCACCACGGAGCCCTCGATTGACATAACGGCACGATGCCCCAAAGTCAAGTCTGCCGCGTGGTGCGTCCAGGTTCGCAAGGCCACAGATAGGGAATTCTTCGCCGGTCCATTTGCGATCGCTTGACAAACGGCGACGGATGAGTCATCGTCATGACTCCGCTCGTATTGGCCACTGGAATGTTGGGAGAATCATCATGAGTGTCACCCGTCGCGAATTCCTGGCGGCAACCGGCATGGCCATGGCCGCGCCCGCCGTGCACGGCGCCGAGAAGAACAAGAAGTACCGCACCGCGCTGATCGGCAGCGGATGGTGGGGCATGAATATCTTCCGCACAGCGATCCAGTCGGGCGACGTCGAGGCGGTGGCCGTGTGCGATGTCGATCGAAACCAGTTGGACCCGGCGGCCGCCGAAGTGGAGAAGTTGACCGGCTCGGCTCCGAGGAAGTACCACGACTATCGCGAGTTGCTCGACGCGGTCAAGCCCGAAATCGTCATCGTCGGCACGCCCGACCACTGGCATCCGCTGATCGCGATCGCCGCCTGCCATGCCGGGGCGCACGTCTACGTCGAGAAGCCCATATGCCACACGATCAAAGAAGGCATCGCCATGGTCCAGGCGGCGCGGGCGAACGAACGGGTGGTCCAGGTCGGCACGCACCGTCGGGCGTCGCCGCACAATATCTCGGCCATGGAGTTTCTGCGAGACGGCAAGCTCGGCGAGATCGGCATGGTGCGGGCGTTCGTCCACTACGGAGGCGGGGCCGGCTCGCCGACGCCCGACTCCGAGCCACCCGAGGGACTCGACTGGGACTTCTGGTGCGGGCCGGGGCCGTTGGTGCCGTTCAACCGGCGGATGCACCCCAAGGGATTCCGCGGATTCCTCGACTTCGCCAACGGGCAACTGGGCGACTGGGGCATCCATTGGATGGACCAGATCCTCTGGTGGACCGAAGAGAAGTATCCCAAACGCGTCGGGTCGGTCGGCGCCCGGCACATCTTGCGAGACAACACCGACGTGCCCGACACCCAGGTCGTGCAGTTCGAGTTTGAGTCGTTCACCGCGACCTGGGAGCATCGCCGCTACGCCGCCAACAACGCGGAGAAGCACAACATCGGTTGTTACTTCTATGGCACGGCGGGCACGCTGCACTTGGGCTGGCGCGACGGCTGGACCTTCTATCCGGTCAATGCGAACACACCGTCGATTCACGTCGAACCGCGGTTGCACGAGCCGGATCAGCAGAACATTCCGGAACTCTGGGCCGATTTCGTCAGGTGTATCCAGAACGGCAGCCGTCCGATCTGCGATATTGAAATCGGCCACCGCTCGACAACGATGAGCCTGTTGGGTATGCTCTCGTTGAAACTGGGGCGCAGCGTCCGCTGGGACGGCGAAAAGCAAGTTGTCCTCGGCGACGACGACGCCAACCGGCTGTTGCGGCGCGATTACCGCGCTCCGTGGAAGTATCCGGAAATTGCATAAGACCCGACCATGGTCAGACGGCCCCGGGCAGGGCCGTTTGTCGCTTAGACAGAACGGATTCCCCAGGAAGGCACGGACGCCTTTTTCGGGCTGGTTCGCGCCGCCGAGGCGGCGACCGAGCAGTCGTCCGGTTCACAGAGGAACTTGACCGAGGGTATGCATGCATGCGCTAATCGCCGTCGCGCCGCTGCTGGTCGTCTTCCTGTTGCTGGTCTTCTTGCGGTGGCCGGCCAAGCGAACCATGCCGGTGGCGTTCGTACTGACGGCCGTACTGGCCTGTTTCTACTGGAAGGTCGCGCCGTTGCGGATCGCCGCGGCTTCCCTGCGGGGGCTGGTGATCGCGCTGGAGTTGTTGTATATTGTCTGGGGCGCGCTGCTGCTGTTGTTCGTGCTGAAGCACTCCGGGGCAGTGACGGCCATTCGCAACGGTTTCCGCAGCGTCTCGCCCGACCGGCGGATTCAGGCGATCATCGTGGCCTGGACCTTCGGCGCGTTTATCGAGGGAGCCGCCGGGTTCGGCACGCCGGCAGCCGTGGCCGGTCCGCTGCTGGTCATCCTCGGGTTTCCCCCCATGGCCGCCGTGGTAACGGCACTGACGATTCAGAGCACGCCCGTTTCCTTCGGTGCCTGCGGCACGCCCATTCTGATCGGCGTCAACGAAGGGCTCTCCGGTCCCAGCGCCGAGTTGGTGCGGGAGTTCGTCGCCCGGCCGGGCATGCCGGAGACGCACGAGCAGCTTCTGTTGATGATCGGCGCCCGCGTGGCCGTAGTTCACGGGATCATCGGCACGTTGATACCGCTGTTCGTGGTCTGTCTGCTGACTCGTTTCTTCGGTGTCAACCGTTCGTGGCGCGAGGGGCTGGGCGTCTGGAAGTTCGCCCTGTTCGCCGGCTTCGCGTTCACGGTGCCCTACGTGCTTCTGGGTTTGTTCCTGGGACCGGCCTTTCCGTCCCTGCTGGGCGGGCTGGTCGCACTGGTGCTAACGGTGACCGTCACCAAGGCCGGCTGGCTCCAGCCGCGCCAGCCCTGGGACTTCCCGCCGCAATCGGCATGGGATCCCCAGTGGCTGAGCAGCTTCCCGCCCGGAGACGTTAGAGAAGACCTGCCCCCCATCTCGCTGTGGAGGGCCTGGCTGCCGTACGTCCTGGTGGGCGTGTTGCTGGTGGTGATACGCAAAGAGCCGAACATTGCGGCGCTGGTCGATCAGACCAAGCTCGTCTTCTCCAACATCCTGGGAACCGGGATCTCGAAAGAGACCTTGCCGCTGAAGTTGCCGGGAACCATCTTCCTGATCGTGTCGGTTTGCTGCCTTTTCTTGCTGCGGATGCGACTGAACGACTTCGTTGCGGCCGTGGCCGATTCGGGCCGCGCGACGGTTGGCGCGGCCGTGGCCATCATCTTCGCCGTGCCGATGGTCTGGATCTTCATCCTCTCCGGCGACAACGCCACCGCGGGGCCGCACTTGGCGAGCATGCCCCAGGAACTGGCCCAAGCCGCCCACCAACTGGTCGGCCGGGCGTGGCCAGCGATTTCCGCCGTCATCGGGGCCATGGGGGCCTTCGTCGCCGGAAGCAACACGATCAGCAACATGACCTTCTCGCTGTTTCAGTTCGACGTGGGCGTACGGATGGGTCTGGGGCCCCTGGCGCCTCTGTTCGTCGTGGCATTGCAGGCCGTGGGCGGGGCGGCCGGCAACATGATCTGCGTGCACAACGTCGTGGCCGCCTCGGCGACCGTCGGGCTCCATGGCCAGGAAGGCGCCTTGATCCGCAAGACACTGATCCCCACCGCGTACTACGTCCTGGCCGCCGGCGTGATCGGGTGCCTGGTGCTGCTGGTGTTTTGAGCCGCGAGTTCTTACCCGATGGCCTTGTCCGAAATGTCCTTCCGACACCAGGCCCCGTTCCAGCGGATGCACTTGACGCCTCGGTAGGCGTTGAGCTTGGCTTGGGCGATGCTGTCGCCCAGCGCGGTGACGTTGACCACCCGGCCGCCGGCGTTGACGATCTGGTCGTTGACCCGCTTCGTGCCGGCGTGGAAGACCTTCACGTCGGGCAGTTGGGCGGCGGCGTCGAGGCCACGGATGGGATGGCCCGTGGTATAGCTGCCGGGATAGCCTTCGCTGGCCATCACCACGCAGACGGCGGGACGCGGATCCCACTGAAGCGGCTCGATGCGGTCGAGCCGGCCTTCGACGGCCGCTTCGAGCACGTCCAGCAGGTCGGTCTTCAGGCGCATCAACAGCGGCTGGCATTCGGGATCGCCGAACCGGACGTTGTACTCCAGCACCTTGGGGCCCTGGTTGGTGACCATCAACCCGGCGTAGAGCACGCCGCGAAACGGCCGGCCGGCCCGCTTCAGGGCGTGCACTGTGGGCACCAGCACGTGCTGCTCGACCCAATGGAGCATCTTGTCGTCGACCAGCGGGGTGGGGCAATAGGCGCCCATGCCGCCCGTGTTGGGGCCCGCGTCGCCGTCGTAGGCCGGCTTGTGGTCCTGGGCCGGCTGCAACGTGGCAATCGTCTGGCCGTCGGTAATCGCCAGCACGCTGGCCTCCTGGCCGTCGAGCCGCTCTTCGATCACCATGCGGTTGCCCGCGGCGCCGAAGGCCTTCCGCCGCGCGATCTGGTCGACTGCCTCGAGGGCCTCGTCACGGTCGTGGCAGACGATCACGCCCTTGCCGGCCGCCAGCCCGTCGGCCTTGACCACGATCGGCACGTTTTCGCGATCTCGAAGGTACTTGACGGCTTCGTCCGGGTTGTCGAACGTGTGGTAGTCGGCCGAAGGCACGTCGGCATCGCGCAGCAAGTTCTTGCAGAAGACCTTGCTGCCCTCCAACTCAGCGGCGGCCTTACCGGGCCCGAAGCTGCGGAGGCCCGCCTCGTCGAAGGCATCGACAATACCCGCCGCCAGAGGGGCCTCGGGGCCGACGATGGTCAATCCGACATCATTCTGCCGGGCGAAGCGGATCAAGGCGGGAAAATCGTCGGCGGAGATCTGCACGTTCTCCGCGTCGCCGGCCGTGCCCGCGTTGCCCGGCGCCACGAAAACACGCTCGGCCCGAGGGCTCTGTGCGATCCTCCAAGCCAGGGCGTGTTCTCGCCCCCCGCCGCCGATGATCAAGACGTTCATACCGGGAATCCTTGCCTTCGGTTGCCGCGATTCGGAAACGGCGCTGATTGTAGTGGGAAGCGCGCAGGTCGGGAAGGGGGAGCGACGCGGCGGACCGTGCTGGCCACAGGCGTTTCGACCTGCTAGACTCATGCATGTGGGCACTTCCCCCCCTGCTCCATGCCTTTGCCAGAAGGAGTCACCCCCATGAGCACGTACCATCGCCGCGAATTTCTTGATCTCTCGAAACGCACTGCGCTCGGGCTGGCCGCCGGGATCACGATTCTCGACGATGCCCGGTCGGTGCATGCCGCCGCAGCAAATGACAAGATCACGCTGGCGGCGGTCGGCGTGCGCGGCCGGGGCATCGGGCTGGCCCAGGGCTTCCTGGAGCGAGGTGACTGCCAATACGCCTACCTCGCCGACGTGGACAGCAACCTGTTTGCCTCGCGGGCCAAAACGATCGCCGATCGCCAGGGTGCCCGACCGCCGCAGTGTGTGCAAGACTTCCGCAAGGCGCTCGACGACAAGTCGGTCGACGCGATCGTGGTGGCCACGCCCGACCACTGGCACGCCCCGGCCACGGTCTGGGGTTGCCAGGCCGGCAAAGACGTCTACGTGGAGAAGCCGGCCAGCCACAACTGCTGGGAAGGACGCAAGATGGTCGAGGCCGCGCGCAAGCACCAGCGCATCGTGCAAGTCGGGACCCAGAGCCGCAGCGCCCCCTACAACATCGAGGCCAAGCGATATATCGACGAAGGCAAGCTCGGCGCGATCCACATGTGCCGCATCTACAACCAGAAGCTTTGGGGAAATCAGCCGGTCGTCGCCGACGGCCCGACGCCATCGGGTCTCGACTGGGACATGTGGAACGGCCCGGCCCCGGAGCACGCCTACAACTCCACGTTTCACCGCTACTGGAACCACCTCTGGCGATACTCCGGCGGCGACATCGCCAACGACGCCAGCCACCAGATCGACCTGGCCCGCTGGCTGATCGGCGTCGACTACCCCAAGAGTGTCTACTGCACCGGCGGCCGGTTCGCCAGCGAAGGGGCCGCGGAAACGCCCGACACGCAAGTTGCCGTCTATGATTTCGACCGGATGGTAGTAACCTTCGAACTGACGCTCTACACGCCCTATATGCTGAAGATTGCCGGCGAAACCCGCGAGAACGACCTGTTTCCTTACTGGTCGCAATGCGCCACGCGGATCGAGATCTACGGTACCGAGGGGTTGATGATCGTGGGCCGGCACGGCGGCGGCTGGCAAGTGTTCACGCGACCGAAGGACCGCCAGCCGGTCGTCCAGGCGCAAAGGTACGGGCGTTTCCCCGACCGGCCGCATCAGGAGAACTTCGTTCAGTGTCTGCGCAACCGCGAGTTGCCCAATGCCGACATCGAGCAGGGACATCGCAGCGCGTTGATGACCCACTACGCCAATGTCAGCTACCGTCTCGGCGGCCAGAAACTGGTCATCGACCCGAAGACGGAGCAGATCGTCGACAACGACGAAGCGATGAGACTGTTCCGACGAGAGTATCGGCGGCCGTGGACGGTTGAGGACGAGGTCTGAATCGACTGGCACGATCCGCACCCGCTACCGGCGCCAAGGCTGGATAAACACCACAACCGCTGCGGCCTTGCAGTTGACACCGTGGCGGCCGCGAGTGATAAACTATTGATGTCTGCATTGTGAATGATCCAGGCTGACCAACAGGAGGCCGGACAAGTCGGGTTCCCGTTGGTCGCCCTTGTGCATCGAGTGTGCAAGCGTCGATACTAGCAGGTTTTGGGCCTTTCGGGAGGGTGAGTCGATGTGCCGCGAGGGTAGTCAACTGCGGCAGAATGCCCCGAGTGAGGGGGCCCAGTTGACCGGAATCGACTGCTGCCGTCGAGGGGTGCTGCGGACCATGTTCGGCTCTGCGTTGGGCCTCGGGTTTACGGCCCTGGGGGTGGCGTCCGGGCTATGGACGGCCGCCGCGGCCCGGTTCATGGTGCCCAACGTGGTCACCGAGCCTCCCCATCGATCCAAGGTCGGTTTCCCCGGCGACTACCCGCCCGGCTACGTGGAGACCCGGTACAAGGAGCGATACGGCGTGTGGGTGGTCCATGGAGAATATCAGGGTCGGCAGCAGATCTACGCCTTGCGCACCACCTGCACGCACCTTGGCTGCATCACCCTTTGGCAGCAGAGCGAACAAAAGTTCAAATGCCCTTGTCATGGCAGTGGGTTCTCCAAGGCCGGCGTCAATCTCGAGGGACCGGCCCCACGGCCGCTGGAACGCTACGCGATTAGGATCGCCGACGACGGGCAACTGGAGATTGACCGCAGCCGGATTTTCCAGGAGGAGCTTGGCCAGTGGACCGACCCGGCCTGTTATGTGTCGGTTTGAGGTGCTGCGGATTGGCTTGAGGAAGGCGTGTCAAAACGGAACGCAGGGCAGCCAAGGGAAACCATGACCACGGGCGATTTGAAGATCCTCCGCATCGACAGCCGGCGCGACGACATCCGCGCAGCCATGGCCGAGTTGCGCCGGCGACTCAGCCCCCGGGGGAATGTCGTCAGCGAGGCCGGCCGCCAGTTGACGATCGATGTCTTCGGCGAGCCGCTCAGCCCGGTCGAAGTGGTCGAGCGGATCTGCCGTGACGTGCAGCAGGCGGGGCTCTCCGCGGTGCTCGATTACTCGGCTCGAATCGACAAGGCCGCCTTGACCGCCGAGACAGTCCGCGTGCCCCAAGAAGACCTGGACAAGGCCCGGGCCGAGGCCGACCCGCGGCTGCTGGAGTCGATCCGGCGGGTCCGCCGCAACATCCGCGATTTCCAGGAGGCGATTCTGCACCACGACGTACGGATCGATCGTCCCGACAGCTATCTGGTTCAGCGATACCGGCCGTTGGATCGGGTGGGGCTGTGCGTGCCGGGCGGAGCGGCCGCTTATCCCTCGACCGTGCTGATGACGGCCGTGCCGGCTCAGGTGGCCGGGGTGAAGCAGCTTGCCGTGGTCGCCCCGCCGACAAAGTTCGGGGCCTTCAACCCCGACTTGCTGGCCACCTGTTGCGAGTTGGGTATCACCGAAGTCTATCGGCTCGGCGGCGCCCAGGGCGTGGCGGCGCTGGCCTATGGGACCGAGCGGACGCGGCAAGTAGACAAGATCGTGGGGCCGGGCAACCTGTTCGTCGCCTTGGCCAAAAAATTCGTCTACGGCGAGGTGGACATCGATTCGATCGCAGGGCCCAGCGAGGTCGTGGTGATCGTCGACGGCTCGACTCGGCCGGAGTACACGGCTAGCGACCTGATTGCCCAGGCCGAGCACGCCCCAGGCGCCAGCGTGCTGATCGGCTGGGACGAAGCGGCCCTGGATGCGGCCGTAGACGCCCTGGGCCGCCAGTTGTCCGAACTGGAGCGAGGCGAGCTCGCCCGGCAGAGTCTCGAGGAGTTTGGGGCGGTGATCCTCGCCCGGGATGCTGACGAGGCCTGCTCGCTGGCCGATGAAATTGCCCCGGAACACTTGCACATCGCGACCGAGAATGCGGAGCAGTTGGCCAACAAGATTCGCCATGCGGGCGCGATGTTCCTGGGCAACTACACGCCGGTGGCGTTGGGCGACTACGCGGCGGGCCCCTCGCACGTCTTGCCCACCAGCGGCACGGCCCGGTTTGCCAGTGGCCTTTCGGCCAACGATTTTCTGCGGGCCAACAGCATTCTGCACTTCACGCACAAAGGGATGATGAATCTGGCCGCGGACGTGCAAACGCTGGCGACGAAGGAGGGGCTCACGGCCCATCGGGCCAGCGTGGAGATTCGCATCAAGGGCCGGTGACCTTCATCTCACACGGGCGCTGGAAAACAAGCCGAAAACGGCCGGAAACGTCGGATGAGTTACTTTCGTGCAAAAATCGAGGCGATGGCCGGCTATGTGCCGGGGGAGCAGCCGCAGGATGATCAGTTTATCAAGCTGAATACGAACGAGAATCCCTACCCGTGTTCCCCGAGCGTCGTGCGGGCCGTCGAGGAGACCGCCCGGCGGGGACTGCAAAAGTATCCGCACCCGATGGCACAGGCCTTTCGCGAACAGGCGGCCGACGTGCTGGGCGTGCCGGCCGATTGGATTCTCTGCGGCAACGGCAGCGACGATATCCTGACGATCGCCACCCGGTCGTTCGTCGGAGACGGGGAATTGCTGAGGCTGCCTTATCCGAGCTACATCCTCTATAAGACGCTGGCTCAGCTCCAAGGCGCCAAGAGTGAGGAGGTTTTCTTCGAGCAGGACTGGTCGCTCCCGGACGCCTTCGCCGCGACAACGGATGACCTGCGGCTGGTGTTTCTACCCAACCCCAACAGCCCGTCGGGTACGGTGGTTCCGCCCGAACAGGTTCTGCAACTGGCCCAGAGACTGCCGTGCCCGCTGCTGGTCGACGAGGCCTACGCCGATTTTGCCGAGGTGCATTGCCTGGACCTGGTCACCAAGAGCGAGAAGATCCTGGTGTCGCGATCGCTGAGCAAGTCGTACGCCCTGGCCGGGCTGCGGTTCGGATACGTGGTGGCCCAGCCGGAGATCATTGCCGGGCTGACCAAGGTCAAAGACTCGTACAACTGCGACGCGCTGTCGATCGCCGCGGCCACGGCGGCCCTCGGCGACCAAGCATGGCTGGCCGAGAACCGGGCGAGAATCGTGGCCACACGACAACGGCTGACGGCCGGCATGCGGAAACTAGGGTTTGCAGCGGTTGATTCGCAGGCCAACTTCACCTGGAACGTACATCCGGAACAGCCGGCAAAACCGCTGTATGGACGGCTCAAACAGGACGGCATTTTGGTCCGATACATGGACTATCCGGGTTGGGGCGACGGGTTGCGGATTTCGGTGGGCACCGACGAGCAAATCGATATCTGCCTGGAGCGATTGGCGGCCATACTATGAAACACGGCGGCAGCAAAAACATGTTACGTACGGCGACGGTGCGGCGCGAGACGGCCGAGACTCGGATCGAGCTGAAACTGTCGCTCGAAGGGGTCGGCAAGGCGGAGATCGCCACCGGGGTGGGCTTCTTCGACCACATGCTTACGCTGCTGGCACGCCACGCGGCCCTGGATCTGGCGATCCAGGCGGCCGGCGACCTGGAAGTCGACCAGCATCACACGGTCGAGGACGTCGGCATCTGTCTCGGCACCGCCGTGAGAGAGGCGCTGGGCGACAAGGCAGGCATCCGGCGGTACGGACATTTTGCGCTGCCGATGGAAGAGACACTGGTGACTGCCGCCGTGGATCTCGGCGGCCGCGCCTTCTTCGTCTTCCAGGCCGACTTCCCTACGCCCAAAATCGGGGAATTCGACAGCGAGTTGGTGGCCGACTTCTGGCAGGCCTTTTCGGCCAACGCCCTGTGTAACTTGCACGTGATCGTCCACTACGGCCGCAACAGCCATCACATTGCCGAGGGAGTCTTCAAGGCGACGGCCCGGGCGTTGCGCATGGCCGTGGAGCCCGATACGCGGATTTCCGACGTGCCGAGCACAAAGGGGATCTTGTGATCGTCGCGTCCGGCGTCGTTCGACCGGCGGGAATGCCCAACTCGTTTTTTGACAGACCCTTAGCAGGACGATTTCTCTCCCGTCGCACGGGGTCAGGCAACCTTCACAAGCCGTCGCAGTACGGCAGGGCTCGCCGGAGAGTCACCACGCTTGCTGTGATCGGACTCTCGTGCGAGAATGAAAGAGGTATCTGCCACCCTGAACGAGCCGACCATGAGCACGTCTGGAGACCCGGACCCCAGCCCCCCAGAAGCCCCGCCGGCCTCGTCCGCCGCAATGCGGTCCGGCGTGCCGCAGCGCCCTGCGGCCGACATGATGGCGTCCGGCGAAATGCAGGCGTGGCTGAACCGGCTGCAAGTCGAGGATCGCACGATCGGGGTCCGCAACCGATACCTGGCCCTGGCGCTGGGGGGCGGCCTGCTGACGTTGCTGGTCGTCTTCTGGATCGTGTATCGGGCGACCATCGGCGCCTATGCGGTCATCGACGGCATCGAAATCTCGCAGCATCCGGCCAATCAGAGTCGGCTCGAGATCAAGTTTCGCGTGCTTTCGCCGGGCATGGTCTATTGCCGGCGGACGTCGGGACCCATCGAGGCCGACCTGATCGACACCTTCGCCGAGCCGTGTGACGTCGACCGTCCCTGGTCGTGGGTCTATCGCCCCGGCGAGGACATCGACGTGAAGTTCTGGTATCGCCGCGGCCTGTTTCGACGGCTTCACGAGCAGACCTTCACGACGGCGGACCGGGCCGACATCGTCATCCTGATGGATACCACCGGCTCGATGAGCCCCAGTATCGACGAGCTTAAGAAGAAATGTGCCACCTTCTCGGAGCAGCTTCGAAAGCAGGCCCTAAAACACCGCTTCGCGTTGATCGGTTTCGGCGACACCCAAGAGACGTCCTGGATCGACCGGCGCGACTTCACCTCCGACGTTGACGCGTTCGTTCGCGCGGTGGACGAAGTGCGACGATTCGACGGGGGCGACGCTCCCGAATCGGCACTGGACGCTCTGGAGGCGGCCCTGCAACTCCCCTTCGACCGGGGCGCGATCCGCCAGTTCTACCTGGTGACCGACGCCACGTATCACGAGCCAAGCCGGTCCGGCGCCACCGCCGAAGACGTGGCCACGCGGTTGCACGAGGAGAAGGTGTTGCTGTGGGTCTTCTCCAAGGCCCGATTCAAGCCCGACTACATGAGGCTGCTTGGCGAAGCGGGGAGATTTCGGGAGATCGGACACTTCGGCAGAGTGCTCAGCGAGGGGCGGGTTCTGGGGGATTGACACGCTGGGGCGGCGTGGATTGGGAGGCGAGGATAACGTGGTCAAGCGGTGCCTGAGTTGTGGAAGAGAAATCGCCGACAGTGCGGCCGTCTGCCCGTTTCCCGATTGCGGCCAGCCGTGCGGATTGCGCCGAGACTCGGCCGACGGCATGCCAACGCCACCTCCGGCACCGAGCTGCCCTGCTGCACCGGGCGGCTCGGTTGTGAGCAACGGGGAGGCATCGCCGATCACACCGGCACCTCCGCCGAGCGGTCCCTTCGTAAGCAGCGGCGAGATGTTGTCGATTCCGCCGCCGCCAGGCGTGTCTGATCAGTCGCTTGGAGAAATGCCGTCAATGCCCCCGCCGCCGCCGGGAATGCTTGGCGACGGGCCGCCGGTCGGTGAGATGACGTCCGCTACGCCGCCTCCGCCGGGCATGGGCGCACGCCAGGCTGGGGAGATGCGGACTGTGGCGCCGCCTCCGCCGCCGGGAAGTCTCACCCCGGCCGATCGGGCAGGGGAGATGCCCGGTATCAGCCCCCCGCCGCCACCGGGGACGGGGCGACCAGAACGGGCAGTCGATGAACGTGCCCCGATGATCGACGATTCCGCGGCCGGGCCGAACTGGGACGAGCTGCCGCCGGAGTTTCGATGCCAGTTGGAGGGTCTCCAGCACCGTGTGCGTCGGGGCAAACGTCGCAGCATTCTGTTGAGCAACGCGACCATCGCGGCCGTCTTGCTGGGGTTGGCCTGTTTGGCGACACTCTATGCCACGTCGGTGTTGAGCTACGCCAAGATCGATCCCGACTTCGATATCCGCCGGGACGTGGCCGATCCCGACCGGGTGGCCCTCTGCTTTCGTCCCCTCAGCAGCGGCACCATCGGTTTTGCCAGGACCGATGGCAGCCGGCAAACAGAAGTCCTCGATCGCATTGTGCCGGGTGCGGCGGGCGGGCGGCAGGAATTCGACTGGCGAATCGGCGGCCTCCAAACGGGGGATGTCATCTCGGTGACCTATCTGGACGGCTGGCGACGGACGACTCAACCGTTGCGGGTGCCGCCGATCGGGGCCGCCGCCGGCCAAGGCGTACTCCGTGGACAAATCGTCAACGCCATCAACAACCAGCCGGTGCCCCATGCCCGCGTCCGGGTCGAAGGGACCTCTTTGGGCACGGAGACCGACGCCGGAGGCGCGTTTCGGATCGAGGGGGCCTCGATCGGCCCGCAGCGAATCGAAGTCTCCGCCGACGGCTTCACGGGCGGCCGGTTCGAGAGGGAACTGACCGCCGACGACGAGAATTACGTCCGGGTCGCACTGAGCCCCGGCATGGCCGAAGGGCAGATCCGCATCGTGTTGACCTGGGGTCGCACGCCCGAGGATCTCGACGCCCACCTGGAGGGTCCCTTGCCCGACGACACGCGGTTCCACGTCTACCACGGCAGGCCGGGCGACTTAAAGAGCGAAGAGTTCGTCCGCCTCGACGTCGACAACCGTCGCGGCTGGGGGCCGGAAACGGTCACCGTACTGGGAGTTTCGCCCGGCGTTTATCGCTACTATGTCCACGACTACACGAACCGCCACAACCTGCGGAGCAACACGCTGGCCCAATCGAGGGCTGAAGTGAGACTGTATCAGAGCGGCCAGACGTACGTCTTCCGTGCCGGGGGCGATCAGGTAGGCAACGTGTGGGATATCTGTGCCATCCGCGTCACACCGGAAGGGACCGCCGAGGTCGAGAAGATCGATCGCTATCGAACAGTCGAGTCGGAAAACGTCACCGAAGAGAAATACAAGATGCGGACCGAAGCCGACCGCCTAGCCTGGATCGGCGACTATGGCGGCAGCCCGCAGAGCGAACGGGCGGTGGCCGAGGGTCTCGAGTGGCTTGCCAGGCACCAGGCGCCGGAAGGCTTCTGGTCGAGCGAGTGTCTGGCCGACGGCAAGCACTCACAATGCGAGCCGGGCGCCCCGTGCGCCGGCCCGGGCCGTAAGTACGAAATGGCGCAAACCGGCCTGGCCCTGTTGGCTTTCCAGGCTGGGGGACACTACTACTTCAACGGTCGGCAATACTCCGATCGCGTGCGCCGGGCGCTCGACTGGATGGTCGCGCACCAGCGGCCCGACGGCGCCCTGGTCAGTGACAAACCGAAGGAGGGACACTCCCGGTATCACTCGTGCTACATGTACGACCAGGGCATCGCCACCTTCGCCCTGGCGGACGCCTGTGCGGCCGCCATCGCTTCCGGCGAGCCGGTGGGCAAGCGGTACCTCGAGGCCTGTCAGAAGGCGGTGCTCTACATTGAAAGCCAGCAGCACGACGACGGAGGTTGGCGATACACCGATAAGTTCGAGCGTCCCGGCGATACGTCCGTCAGCGGTTGGCAAGCGTTGGCGCTGAAATCGGCCCAGGAGGCTGGCCTGGAGGTAAGCAGCCGGTGCATCGAGGACATTCGCGCCTTCTTCCGGCGCATGCTGCGGGAGCAGAACGGTCGCACTTGGTATCGGAACGACGGGTACGAAGTCAAGCAGGAAAGCGACGCCACGACCGGCATCGGCATGTTGGTTCGGCAATTCCTGTTCGATGAGACGGACGCGCCGGTCATCGGCGAGGCCGCCGCGTACCTGGCCGACCTGGCCGAACGCTCGGCGGCCGAAGGTGTGGTGGAAAGCCGTGGTCTGGCATATCGGCTGGAGTATAATTACTATACATGGTACAATTGCACGCTTGCCATGTTCCACGCTGGCGGCGAACCCTGGAATCGGTGGAACGGCATCATCCGCGATACGGTCGTCGGACTGCAGCGGCACGACGGCTGTGAACGCGGCAGTTGGGATCCGGATACGCGTTGGGGGGATCGAGGCGGACGAATCTACACCACGGCGTTGGCCGTTTTGACGCTGGAAGTGTACTATCGCTACTCTCGCCGGGGTGACGTCCCCAGGGGCCCGGATGCGCTGCGTGTGCTGAGCGAAGATGAGCAGGTACAAGGCGTGCCGGTCGAACCGGAGCCCGCGTCGGCGCCGGAGCGGAGAACCGACTGATTCGGATACCTTCTTCGGAGAGACTGCGGTCCCATGAGCGACTTGCTGAACATCCTGGACGTCCACGAGGAAGAGATTTATCTAACGCTCTTCGAGAGTCTCGAACAGGCTCAGTGTCCCAAGCTGCTGCAAACGCAGGCCGGCAGTTGCCGGGCCTTGCTCGATGGGTTACGCAACTGCCACACGCCCGGCAACGAGAGTTCTGCCTCGGACTGGGCCCGGGTGCTTCGCGACGAAGCCGTTTCCGTGGGCGTGCCCTATGCCGAGGTGATGACCGGGTTGAATTGTCTGGAACGGGCCGTCCGGTTCCACGCCGTCAAGGCGATCAATCAGAAGGCGGCTCTGCTGTCCGTGCTGACCGAGTTGGGCAACGCGATCCATCGATTACGCGGTCACTACGTCGAAATCCTTCTGGCCGAGGAGCCGGGCAGCTTGCACCAGCGAGATACGTTCGTGGCCCTGGCTCACAGTGTCGACGCCTTCATCTGCATGGCCACGTTGCACGGAAAGCCCTTTTATCTGAATCCGGCCGGATGCCGTCTGCTGGGGCTCACCGAAGAGGAGACCACCTTATCCAACACGCTGCACGACTACTACACGGACGAGTCGTGGGAGGAGTTGCGCGACGTGGCTGTGCCGGCAGTGAAGGAGACGGGACTGTGGGAAGGCCAGAGTCAGATCCGCAACGTCCAGACGGGCAAGCTGGTCTACGTGCTGACCACGATGCTTCTGGTCCGAGGTTCCCACAGCGACAAGCCCTCGTGCCTGGCGATTATCCACCGCGACGCCAGCGACCAGATACGCCTGGAACGCGCCCTGGCCGAATCCCAGGCCCGAAAGCACGCCATCCTCGAGTCGGCCCTGGATCCGATCATCACCATCAACCACCAAGGTGTCATCACCGAGTTCAATCGGGCGGCGGAACAGACCTTCGGCCACGCGCGTGAAAGGGTGCTGGGCACGCAACCTTCCGAGGTTCTCTTCCCGCCCTCCAAGAGTGCCGGACACCAGAACCGTATCGACCGCTACCTCGACGCCGGAGAGGGCTCGCTGTTGGGCCGGCGAATCGAAGTGACGGCCGTTCGGGCCAGCGGCGAGACCTTTCCCGCCGAGATGGCCATGACCATCAGCCACGAGCAGGGCGCCCCCGTGCTGACCTTTTTCGTCCGCGACATCAGTCAGCGCAAGAAGGCGGAGGACGAACAAGCACGTTACGCGGCCGAGTTGGAACGCTCCAACCAGGAGTTGGAGCAGTTCGCCTACGTGGCGTCGCACGACTTGCAGGAGCCGTTGCGGAAGATCCGCACGTTCAGTGACCGGCTGGAAGTGAAATGTGCCGACCAGCTCGACGAAACCGGCCGCGAGTGCATCGACCGGATGCAGAGCGCGGCCGAGCGGATGCAAACGTTGATCGAAGGGTTGCTGACGCTCTCGCGCGTCACGACCCGAGGCCGCAACTTCGAGCGGGTCGACCTGGGGGAAATCGCCCGCGAGGTCGTCTCCGATCTGGAGGTACAGATCGAACGCGTGGGAGGCCGGGTAGCAGTGGGAAAACTGCCGGTGATCCAGGCCGATCCCCTCCAGATGCGGCAACTCCTGCAAAACCTGATCGGCAACGCGCTGAAGTTCCGTCGCCCGGAGGCCCCGCCGGTGGTCAAAATCCATGGACGGTTCGTCGAGGGCCGCAAGCAGCGCGAGGCCGGGGCCTCGCTTCTGGGGGAACGATGCCGCATTGTGGTTGAGGACAACGGGATCGGGTTCGAGATACGACATCTGGATCGGGTCTTCGGTGTTTTCCAGCGGCTACACCCGCGTGATGTCTACGACGGAACGGGCATCGGGCTGCCGATCTGCCGGAAGATCGTCGAGCGGCACGGCGGGTCGATTACGGCCGAGAGTGTTCCCGGCGGCGGGTCCACCTTCGAGGTAGTGCTGCCCATTGCCCACCCCAAGAGGGGAAAGGGGAAGGAGCAGAAGGAATAGCCCGTCATGGCAAAGCGGTCAAAACCCTTTACAATCCTGATGGCCGACGACGACGCCGACGACTGCATGCTGGTCAGGGACGCCTTGGACGAACTCCAACTACCTCACCAACTGTATTTCGTGCGGGACGGGGAGGAGTTGGCGGACTACCTGCAACGCCGTGGCGACTACGGCGACGGGCGGAACGCCCCCTGTCCTGATCTGATCTTATTGGACATGAAAATGCCGAAACGGGACGGTCGCGAGGCGATCCAGCAGTTGAAGTCTGACCCGCAACTCCGGCGAATTCCCATTGTCGCCCTGACCACTTCCACGGCGGCCGACGACGTCCAATTCTCCTACGACATGGGCGTGAACTCCTATGTCACCAAGCCCGTGACTTTTCGCGATCTGGTCGCTATGATGAGTATCCTGTGCACCTACTGGTTCGAATTGGTGGAACTACCGCGTCTGGAGTAAAATGGAAAGTCAAAAGGTCAGAATCCTGCTGGTTGAGGATGATCCGGACGATGTCTGGGTGATGCGGAGCCTGTTGGGCGACCGTTGGGATGGACCGTTCGAACTGGTCCACGTCGAAATGCTCTCTTTCGCCCTCAGACGCTGCAATGAAGAGCTCTTCGACGTGATTCTGCTGGACTTGGCGTTGCCGGACAGCCAGGGGCTGGGCACATTCATCACGATGCACGCCCATGCCGGCGGCATACCGATCGTGGTCCTCTCCGGCTACGACGACGAAATGACCGCCATGAAGGCGGTTCAGGCTGGTGCGGAAGACTACCTCGTCAAGGGGCAGGTTGACGACAATCTGTTGGTCCGTTCCATCCGCTATGCCATCGAACGAGGCAGACGACACTACGCGGAAGAGGCGCTGCGCAACACCTCGGAGGAGTTCCGCGCTGCCCAGGAAATCCAACAACGACTGTTTCCGGCCGGGTCTCCCTCGGTAAACGGGTTCGACATCGCCGGAGCCCTCTATCCCGCCAAGGCAACGGCCGGGGACTACTTCGACTACATCCCCATGAACGACGGCTGCATCGGCATCGTGGTCGGCGATGTGAGCGGGCACGGCGTCGGGCCCGCGATCCTGATGTCCGAAACCCGAGCCTGCCTGCGTACGCTCGCCCAATCCTTCTCCGACGTGGGAGACATTCTCACCCGGGCCAACCGCGTGCTGGCCGCCGACATGGGCGATTTCCATTTCATCACGCTGGCCATGGCCCGGCTCGACCCGGGAACCCGCATGCTGGTCTACGCCAGTTGTGGACAGCGCGGCTACCTGCTCGACTCCGATCATGGGGTGAAGACTCTCGACAGCACCAGTCTTCCGCTGGGGGTGGAGAGGGATTCGGTCGTGCCCGCCAGCCCACCCCTGACCCTCCAGTCCGGACAGTTGGTTACGTTCTTCACCGACGGGGTGTTCGAGGCCGAGTCTCCCGGCAAGGTCCGCTTCGGTGCGGAGCGTGCGTTGCAGGTCATCGATTCCGAACGGGACAAACCGGCCCGGGCGATCATCGATGCCCTCTATCAGGAAATCTCCGGATTCTCCCGGCACCTGCCGCAGCGCGACGACATTACGATGGTCGTGGTCAAAGTGGAGTAGGCCGGCTCAAGGCGTCTGTTGAGAGTCCCGTTACGCCAACCCATTGGCTGCCGAATCGGCGCAACCACACTCGCACCCGATTGCCATCATCTGTGCGACTTTGCACGCGGAAGAGCAACATGCCCGAACTGCCCGAAGTCGAAACCATGCGCCGCTGCATCGAGCCCGTGACTGGCTGCCACATCCGGGACCTGCGGCAACCCAGGTCGCGGCTGCGGCCGATCAAGATACTGCCGCGGCTGAGTGATTTTCGGCGTCGCGTGGTGGGAAGGAGAATTGTCTCCGTCGGCCGGCTCGGCAAACGCGTCGTGGTCGCATTGGATCAGCGCGATCCGAGCCCGGGCGACCGCATCATCTTCGAACCGCGCATGAGCGGGCTGGTCTTGCTGGCCGACCCGCCCAATCAGGAACACGTGCGGTTGGTATTCGAGCTTTCGGGCAAGCGCGCACGGCGACTGCTGTTCTGGAATCAGCGAGGCCTGGGAGTCGTGCGGTTGGTCTCGCCGCGGTTGTGTGCCCGCCTCTACGGCCCCGACAGACTCGGACCCGATGCACTCACCATCGATCCCGAAGTGCTCAGGGAGCGGCTCCAATCCAGTCGGCGGGCCATCAAAGTGGCCTTATTGGACCAGCGGGCGCTGGCCGGCATCGGCAACCTGTATGCCTCCGAGATCCTCCACCGTGTGCGACTTCATCCAGAAACGCGCTGCACCGACCTGCGACCGATCCAATGGAAAAGGCTGCACGCGGCTATGGGAGAAGTCCTCGAAGAGGCGATTTGCCACCAGGGTTCGACGCTTCGCGACGGGACCTATCGGGTCGCCCGCAACCGGCCGGGCGCATACCAGATCTGCCACCGGGTCTACCAGCGGGCAGGGGAGCCGTGCTTGCAGTGCGGCAAGGCCGACATCGCCCGCATCGTCCAGGCCCAACGCTCGACGTTTTTTTGCCCCTTCTGCCAGAAGAGATGATTGCGGACTACCGCAATCCTTCCCGGCGGGGTCTGTCGTCTTGCGCGTCGCCGCAAATCGAGAGTCCCGGCGCGGTTTGCCTTGTCGGCAGCCGCATGCTATACGTAGTCCATGGGGGTGGCCCTCCGCAGCGTGCCCTGGCGGCCAGTTTCCCGCTTCCCAACCCTGCTCCCTTGAGGTTGTTGCCATGCCTGATTCATCCCAGACCGGGCCGCACGGGGAAGTCTCGCATTTCGATCAGCTCGACTTTCAACAACTGGGATCGCCAAGGGGCGAGGACGAAGAAGAGCGTCGCCTCTGTCGCCGGCGGCCGGTGTTTGCCGTCCGCCGAATCGCCCCGTGGACCGGCTCGTCCTGCCCGGACGAAGCCGAGTTCTTCTGTGTGGAGACTCGAGACCTGACCGACCGGGGATTCTCTTTCTTCTGGAGATCGCGGCCGTCGTTCGACTCGTTAATCTTGGCCACGGCACAAACCTCCGAGTACCGGGCCGCGGACGTGGTTCACTGTACGGACGTGATAGTCTATCCGTCGGGTGTCGTGGAACCAGTCGATGATCGGCCGATGCGTGCCGCAGCGCAGGGCCCCTGCGAGGCGTCGGGAGAGCCGATGGTGTTGGTCGGATGTCGCTTCACGTCGCACCTCGATACCCCGTAGGGGCCTGTCCCAAGGCAGGTCACTTCTCCAGTTACGGGCCTGCCGGGGGTAGACAGCCGGCCGCCGGTTCGCATAATACGGGGAAGTGCCGCCGCGCGCGGTAAGAGCGACAGTCGCCGGCCCGACCGGCTGAGAAGCCTTGGAGACTCAAGGAGCCACAGGATGAGACGGTTATGGAATCCCCTGTTTGCCGTGCTATTAGGCATGGCCGCCTTCGCCGCGGCCGGTTGTTCCGAGCAACCCTCCTCCGATACGGACGCGGCGGGCACGACCGCCGTGCCTGCCGTCGAGAACCCGCCGGCCCGGGACCCCGGCTCGGACGATCGTAACACCACAACCACCGCACAAGATGGGGCCAAGACGGGAATGAACGTTGAAAAGAAGAACATCGGCACAACCAGTGACGCAACCGAAGTGGACCAGTACACCTTGACCAACGATCGGGGCATGAAGGTCACGATCATGACGTTCGGGGCCACGATCACTTCGGTCGAGGTGCCCGATCGCGACGGCAAGCGGGAGAACGTCACGCTCTACTGCGACTCGCTGGACAACTACCTCGCGGGCGATTCTCCCTACTTCGGCTGCGTTGTCGGACGCTACGCCAATCGGATCGCCAAAGGCAAGTTCACTCTCAACGGCACCGAATACACCTTGGCCACCAACGACGGGGCCAACCACCTGCACGGCGGCACCAAGGGCTTCGACAAGCAGGTATGGAAGGCCGAGCCGATCACCGGCGACGACGTGGTGGGAGTGACGTTCTCGCTGGAAAGCCCCGACGGCGATGAGGGCTATCCCGGCAAGCTCTCGGCCACGGTGACTTACACCTTGAACAACGACAATACGCTCGCGCTGTCCTACACGGCCGAGGCCGACAAACCCACGGTCGTCAACCTCACCAACCACGCCTACTGGAACCTGGCCGGGGCCGGCAAAGGCGACATCCTGAAGCATGAATTGACGCTCAATGCCGATCACTTCCTGCCGGTCGACGACGGGTTGATCCCGCTGGGCCAGTTGCAGCCCGTCAAAGACACCCCCATGGATTTCACCCAGCCGGCGGCAATCGGATCACGAATCGATCAGGTTGAAGGCGGCTACGACCACTGCTACGTGTTGAACAAGGCCGAGGGCGAAGAACTCCCGCTAGCCGCCCGCGCGGTCGATCCGGGAAGCGGCCGGGTCATGGAAATCTACACGTCGCAGCCGGCCATTCAATTCTATACGGGCAACTTCCTCGACGGTACACTCCAGGCCGGCGGCGTCGCCTACCAGGAGCATCACGCCTTCTGCCTCGAAACGCAGCACTATCCCGACTCGCCGAACCAGGACGAGTTTCCTTCAACCGTCCTGCGGCCCGGCCAGACGTACGAGCAGGTGACGGTGCACAAGTTCAGCGTGCAGCAGTAAGGACTCGCAAAAGAAGGACCTTCCGATTCCGTCGAGAGCCCCGAGCGCGCTATCGGTGCGAGATCGCGCTCTTCTTGACCACGAACGTATAGATCAACTCGTTGTCGAGGTTGTAGATCTGATAGGTCAGTTCCGGATCGGGCTTGGTCGTGTCAAACGTCAGCATCCCGGCCGAGCACTCTTTGTTGTAACCGAACAGCGATCCCGGCATGACCCCGTGCGTATGGATGTTGGTCAACCGGGAGCTTTCGAATTCGTAGAGCGGATAGGTCGTTTTGCGATCGATGCGCCACAAGTCGCTGCGGTGGCGGTCGGCCGAAATCAGCACCACCCCGTCGATTCGCTTCTCTTCCAGGAATGAGAAGATCTCCCGGCGTTCGGCCGGAAACCCTCGCCAGGTGTCCAGGCTGTCTCCTTTGGCCTCGAAGACCCACGGCACCGGCGAGGCGAGCACTTTGAACGTTGCCTGAGAACGCCCGAGTTCCTTCAGCAACCACGCCTTCTGCGCCGGGCCAAGCATGCTGGGGTTCTCTTGCTTGGGATTGGTGCGGTAGTAGCGGCCGTCGAGCATGAAAAACTCCACGTCCGCGATGGAAAGCTTGAACCAGCAGCCCGGCTGCTCCTCGCCACCGCCGTAGGCCGGGTTGTTCCAGTTGTTGCGGAACACCCGCCAAACGGGAATCTTCCACGCCGGATCGTCGATCGCCGCACCGTAGAAGCAATCGTTGACGCCGAAATCGTGGTCGTCCCAGATGGCGAAAACCGGCGTGGCCGCCACGAACCGGCGATACTCCACACGCGACTGCCGCCGATAGTACGTGTAGTGTTGCACGTCGGGCCGGGTGGGATTGTCGATGTACACGTTGTCGCCAAGGAACAGGAACGCGGCCAGCCGGTGCGAACCGAGCACGTTCCACATCCGCTCGTGTATCGGCGTATAGCCGGCCCCGCCGCCGAAGCCGACCTGGAACCGCGCCGCGCGATCCACCGGGGGAAACGTGCGAAACGACGGATGCTGCGGGCCGAGGGCCGACTTCCCGTTGACGAGCACGTCGTAGTAATAGGTCGTCTCCGGCTGTAGCCGTTCCACTTCGGCCACGGCCGTGAAGTCGCGCGCGGCCTCGGTGAAAACGGTGGCCGACTTCACCGGCCGCGCCATCTCCTTCGACGTGCTGACCAGGACCTGCAGCGGCACCTCTTCGGCCGTGCGGACCCAGAACTTCACGCTGCGATCGGTCATGCAGCCGAGCATCGGTCCATGGATCAGCTTCCGGGCATGCTCGGCGAGCAGTTTGCGAAACTCGGCCGTTTCGGCCAACGGTCGCAGCAGTTCCCTTGGTCCGGCCAGAAAACGCCCCGGCGGCAGTCCGGCCGCGATGGCCCGTTGCATCGTGGCGACCGCCTTCTCGGTTTGGCCCGTCTGGCCGTAGGCGATCGTCAGATTGAACAGCGATTCCAGGTGATTGGGCTCGTTTCTGAGAAACGCCAGGCAGTCCTCGACCGCCCTCTCGGGGTGCCCATCAACGATCGGGATGATCTGGCTCTGGCCGATACGCTTGGTCTGCGTGAAGCGCGGCACTCCCCTCTGAGCCCCCGGCTTGTCCGGTTGTCCCGCTTTTGGAACAACTTGCGCCTCCGACGTGCAGGCGCAGCGGAAGCATATCGTTGCGATCAGGCCCGCGCCGAAGGCCGTCACGGCCGGCCGGAAGGGCTTTGGCAAGGTCATCAGCTTCTCCCCGATAAAAACGGCCTGCCCGAACTGGCGGAAGGGTGATGAAAGTGCAGGGCCGCTGCGCGTCCTTGCACTTTCATGTATGTCCAACTCATTCTCTTACGAGCCCTAAACCGTCTCGGGCAACTGGTAGGGTTTTCGCTGAGGCCGGGTAAGGTAGGCGTTGGCCTCGGCGTCGCCGGGGAAGACCTCTTGTGCCGGGTCCCAGCGGGCCTTGCGGCCGAGCCATCGGGCGATGTTGCCCAGGTGGCAGAGCGTCGTCGAGCGGTGGCCGATGGCGACGTCGGCCACCGGCAGCTTCCGCGATTTCATGCAATCGAACCAGTTCTGCATGTGTTCGTTGCTGACGTACAGACGAACTTCGGGATCGGTCAGCGGCTCCTTGCCCAACTCTTCCGGCTCGGTCTGGAATCGGCCGCGGTCGATCGTGATCTTGCCTTTGTCGCCGACGATGATCGCCCCGCCGCCCGGCCCTTCGCCGAATCGCAACACCACGCCGTTGGCATAGCGGAAGAAGACGGTCGGCTTGCCACAGATGCCGTCACCCCGGCTGCGCGACTCCGGCGCCGAGTAGGTGGGCGGATCGAACTTCTCGCCCTCCGTCCAGATCTCGACGGGCCCGGACTCGTCCATCCCCAGGGCCCATTGCACCTGGTCCAGGCCGTGGGCGCCCCAGCCGGTCATCTCGCCGCCGGAATACGGCCGGAAGGAAATCCAACCCGGATTGGCCCGCGGAATATACAGGTCGTTGTGGTACGGCACCGGCTCGGTCTGTCCGCACCAGGCGTCCCAATCGAGCCCTTCGGGAACCGGTTGTCCGGGAAGGTTCCCTTCCCAGGGGCTGGGATAGTTCGACGCGATCACGGTGTGGATTTTGCCGAGTCGCCCGTTGCGCACCAACTCGCAGCCGAGTCGGTTGGCGGCCATGGAGCGCTGCTGGGAGCCCACCTGGACGATCCGCTGATGCTTGCGAGCGGCCGCGACCATCAATTGCCCCTCGCGGACGGTCAGCGTCATGGGTTTCTCGACGTAGACGTCTTTGCCGGCCTGGCAGGCCTGGATGCTCGGCAGCGCGTGCCAATGGTCGGGCGTGGCCACGACGACCGCATCGACGTCTTTCGAGTCGAGCAAGTCGCGATAGTCCTGGTACGCCTTACCCCGGTACCTGGCGGCCACGGCCTCGGCCCGCGTTCGATAGACATCGGCGGCAGCCACGATCCGGCCTTCCTTGGGGATATTTCTCAATTGGGCGGAACGGCGACCCGTGCCGATGTAGCCGACGCCGATCCGGTCGTTGGCACCGGGCTGGTCGGCGGCGGCCAACACGCCCGAAGGAATGAAGAAGGGCGCCGCCGCGCCGGCCGACGCCAGCGCAGCACTGCGTTGAAGGAAACGCCGCCGTGAGACCCGTATCGGACTTGCCATGAGTCAACCTCCTGAGGGGAACATCTGGTCTGTCGGCTCTCTATTATGCGCGTTGCTGGCGGTAGCTGCAAAGCCGATTCTCATGAAGACCCGAGCAAATCGTCCAACAAGCGCGGCATGCGACCGAATCGCCGCCGATACTCGTCACGCGTCGGAACGAGGCGCGTCTGCCGCTTCACTTCGTGGTGCAAAGCGATATCCGCCAGGCGGTGTTCGAGGAACGGATTGGCGAAACGCTCCAGGGTCTCCCGGGCGAACTGCTCGGGGTCGTCAGTGCGGCCTTCCAGCGCGGGAACGATCTCGCCGAACAACAGCGACTCAAGCCACGAGCCGACGTCCTTGTCCAGCACCGCCTGGCGCACCGTCTGAAATCCCAACGGCATCGCCTTGGCCACCAGCGCCGTGTGGGCCCCGTTGAGGATCCGTACCTTCCGCAGGCAATAGGGTTCGAGCCGTTCGACGGTCTGCACCGACGGATGGCTCGCCAGGCCGGGCAGCGCGACCGCACTCTCGACCAGGCCTTCGACCAGCCACAAGGCGAACGGCTCGGCCACGGCATACAGTGGATCGTCCGTGGCCAGCGGATCATCTGCACCCGGCGCCGAGACGATCCGATCGACCAGCGTGTTGTGCCAGCGGCATTCCGACCGGAGCCACGCGACCGTGTCTTCGGAAACGCGCCACCGCGCGGCTTGCTCCAGCACCAATTCGAGCAATCGGTCGGCGTTGTCGTCGAGCAACTCGCAGGGCAGAATCACCAGGCCCGGTCTGCCCGATTCGTGCCGCGCTTGCAGCACCGCCAGAAGCTTGGCGGGAAACGAGCGCGGCGGGGATGCCCCCGGCGGATCGTCGTCTTCCAGCCTAAAACCGGCTTCGGTGGTGTTTGAAACAACCGCGCGGAGCACGGAGGACCGGGCCACTTGGAGCACCTCTTGCCAGTCTTCCGACGTGGCCAAGGCGCGGCTGATGCTCTGCACGACCTCGACGCGATCGGTCCGCTCGCCATGCTGCAGACCGCGGATAGCTACGTGGTAGCGACATCCGCGGGCGCGGAGTTGCCGGACACGCGCGTTGCCGGTCGATTGCAGCACCACCACGCGTCCCACGGGCTGTTCCGTCCCGTTCGCCTCCTCGGCGAAAAGGTCGGCGAAGCAGCGGAGGAACTTGCCGGTGCCGAACTGAAGGATGCTCTCCGGGAGGTCTTTTTGCACGGGGGCGCTCCGCTGTCGGCCTCAATCCACCAGCCTCTTGATCAGCCACGCCATGTTGGCGGCCAGGGTCCTGACCGTCTCGATGCCTTCGGTGTCGCCGGTCACCTCGCCTTTCTGGCGGCCGAAAGCCACGTTCCAGTACGTCGAGCCGGGCACGATCATCTCGCTAATCAGGAAGAAATAGTTGAGCTGGGCGAAGGTGAAATTCTGGCCCGCCCGGCGGGCGACCACAATCGCCGCGCCGACCTTGCGACGCAAGAAGTTGTGGTGCCGGGCAACGTAGCCCACGCGGTCCAAAAGGGCCATCGTCTCCGGCGTGGCCGAGCCGAAGTAGACGGGCGAGCCGACCAGAATGCCGTCGGCCGCCATGAACCGCTCGATCATCCCTTCAAAGGCCGGATCCTCCGTTACGCAGCAGGGTTCCTCCGCCTTGCCACAGCCGCCGCACGCCGTACAGGGTTTCACCGGATGATCGGCCAAGGAGAGGAACTCCGTCTGAAGGCCTTCAGCCGTCAGCACTTCCAGCGCCGTGTGGATCAACGTGTCCGTATTGCCGCCCCGGCGCGGGCTGCCGGAGATTCCGAGAACTTTCATGGACTGTCTCCTGGGTAGGTGCATTGACGCTTGCATCCAGTAACGAAGGCCGACCAGCGGGAGGCCTCACGCATCGACTTCGCAGGCGTCAACAGAGCCGTACTATATCACGATTGCCCCCGGCAAACCATCACCCCAATCTCGCGGCGACGGGAACCTGTCTTCGGCGAGGTCTCGGTCGTTGCGGGAAACAGCGGCCTCATGGTATATTCCACGGTGGAGCTATTGATGTTTGCACTGCAAATGATCCGGGCCGACCAACGGGAGGCCGAAGAAATCGGGCTCCCGTTGGTCGCCCTCGCGCATTGACTGTGCAAGCGTCAAAAAAGGTGCGTAAGCTGACCGGATCATGTCGAACAGACAGGGTTCCATGAGGCAAGACGGTCTGCCGACTGATCGGGAGGGATCTCCTCGTGTCCGTGTGGTGTTGTACGGCCTGTCTTGGCTGGCCGGAACGCTGGTCGTCATGATTCTGGTGGCCGTGACGATCCGCTTGGTGGCCGACTCGCCGGCCTCGCGCCGCGCGCCCTCGCGGCCCACGTCGCTGCCAGGGTGGATCGTGCAACTGAAGGACGGTCCCGGTGAGGAGCTTCAACGCGAGGCGGCCGAAGAGCTGGTCGCGCAAGGACCGGACGCCGTGATCGCCGCGCTGGACGCCGTGGCGAACATTCCCGACAAGGGCGACGCCCTGGTCCTGTCCGAGCCGGCCGTGCGGGCGCTGGCCGCGGTGGGACCGCCGGTTGTCGCGCCGGTGGCCGAGGCGCTGGGCTCGGAGCGGGACGACTTGCGGGTGGCGGCGGCCTGTGTGTTGCGCGAACTGGGGCCCGAGGCGTTGCCGGCCGTCGCAGCCCTGGGCGAATCGCTCGCCGATGAGAACCGCTGGGTCCGCTGGTACGCGGCCGACGCCTTGGCCGATCTAGGCCCTGGCGCGGCGCCGGCCGTCGGCGCGCTGATGAGGCTGGCCGAGCACGAGGACCGCTTTTCGCGCCGCCGGGCGGTGGTGGCTTTGGGGCGGATCGGTCCCGCGGCCAAGGCCGCCGCGCCCCTGTTGGCTCGGATCGAGACGGAAGATCCCTCCTCGTCGATCCGCCGGGCGGCCGCGGTGGCCCTGCACCAGGTGAACCTGGCCGACCTGGCCGAGCAGGCGGCTGCCGCGGCTAGCGAGCAGGTGCGTCAGTTGATCCGGCAACTCGGCGAGGGCGACGAGTTCGAGATTGCCGCCGCCGCCCGGTCCCTGGGTGAGTTGGGGCCCTCGGCCGCCGCGGCCGTTCCCGCGCTGACCCAAACGCTGGGAAGCGAGAACAAGTGGCTGCGCGTGGCCGCCGCGGAGGCCCTGGGCACCATCGGAAACGAAGCGACCAACGTCGTGCCCGCATTGCAAGCGCTGCTGCGAGACGCCGAACCCGAGGTCCAGGCGGCCGCCGGCGAGGCGCTGCAGAAGATCGAGGGCAGACCGCGGTCGTAGACCCAGGGCGGGAATCGTCTGGGCGGGTGCCCGGAAGCAGTGACGCTGCTACCTCAACCTGCTGCCGAGTCCGTCGAGTCAGATCAGCATGCCGGCAATGCACGCGGTCATGAAGGCCGCCAGCGTCCCGCCGATCAGAGAGCGGAAGCCGTACTTGGCGAAATCGCTGCGCCGCGTGGGAACCAATCCACCGATGCCGCCGATCATCACGGCGATCGAGCCGAAATTCGCGAATCCGCACAGGGCGTAGGTGGCGATGACAAACGAGCGGGGGCTGATCGCACTTCGCACCTCGGCCGTCGAGAGGTGCTGATAGGCGACGAATTCGTTGAAGATCGTCTTCTCGCCCAGCAGCATGCCGACCGCTTGGGCGTCCTTCGGCTCCACGCCCATGATCCACGCCACGGGAGCAAAGGCCCAGCCCAAGAGCAGTTGCAGCGACAACTCCCGACCGCCAAGGAACTGCCGCAGCGTGGGCGGCGCGTCGCCTTGGTGGGCCGCAAACGACAACCCCCAATCAACCAGATGACTCAGCCCCGCAAGCCCCCAGTTGAGCAGGTAGACCAGGGCGATGAAGGCGATCAGCATGGCGGCGATGTTTAAGGAGAGCTTCAGGCCCTCGCCGGCGCCCCGGCAGGCCGCGTCGAGGATGTTGGCGTCCTGCTTCGGCACCGCGATCTTCACGGTTCCCTTGGTGGGCGACGACTCGGTTTCCGGAACCATCATCTTGGCGACCACCAGCGAAGCCGGCGCGGACAACAAGGAGGCAACCATCAGATGGCCCGGATCGGCGCCCATGTTCGCATAGGCGGCCATCGTCCCGCCCGCCACCGTGGCCATGCCACCGGTCATCATCGCCATCAACTCCGACCGCGTCATGGTCTGCAGATAGGGCCGGATCACCAGCGGGGCCGTCGTCATGCCGATGAACACGTTGGCCGAAGCACACAACGACTCCGCCCCGGAAGTGTCCATCACCCAGACCATCACCCGCGCCATGGCCTTAACCAGCCATTGCAGCACGCCCAGGTGGAACAACACGGCCGTCAGCGTGGAAAAGAAGACGACCGTCGACAGCACCGAGACGAAGAAGGGGGTGCCGTAGGTGCTCGTGAATTCCGGGGCATAGAAGGAGCTGCCAAAGACGAATTTCGCTCCTTCGTCGGAACAGCGAATCAATCCGAGGACGAACGTCCTGGCGCCTCGGAAAGCCGCTTCGCCGGCCGGCGACTTCAGCAGAACAACCGCCAGCAGTAATTGCAGGGCCACGCCGCTGACGATCAGCCGGACGTTCATCTTCCGGCGATTATCGGAGCACAACCACGCCAACGCGAGCATGGTCGAAAGGCCGAGAAAACTGATCCATCGTTCCATCGTCGGACTTCTCTTACGAATCCTCAGCCGAGACGCACGATGATTTCGTCGACAATCTGCTCGTGCGAGCGGTAGGCGCAATGAATCACCAGATCGGCGTAGTTCCGGTAGAGCGGCTGTCGTTGCTGGAAGAGGCCGTGCAGCGTTTGGCCGGGCGCCATGAGGATTCCCCGACCGTTGAGGTTGGCCAACCGCTTCTCCAGTTCCGGCAAGGGCAGATCGAGATAGACGACGGCGCCCATGGCTTTGAGGTGTTGCATGGCCGCCGGGCCGTGGACCACACTGCCGCCGGCGGCAATCACCGTGCGACGGCGATCCAAGGCCACCACGTGCCGCTGCTCGATGCGCGCGAACGCCTCGACACCTTCGGCGTGGATGATCTCCTGCAGCCCCTTCTCTTCGGCCACTTGAATCATCACATCCGTGTCGACGAAGTTCCACGAGATGGCCTTGGCCAGCAGAACACCGATCGTGCTCTTACCCACCGCCGGCATTCCAATCAATGAGATGTTCGCGTAATTCAGCATCGGCCCGAGCTGTCAGAGGTGTCGATCCCGGCAAGCATCCATCCTTGCGGCGACTGCCCATAGGAATAGATCGCATATCGTATTTATCGTAATCGACCGGGGGCTTTCATGCCACTAAAAGTCCATTCTCGCCGGCCGACCGAGTGCCGTAAGACCCCCAACCACCCCTCAGATGGCTGCATTGGACCCCGCCGAATACGCGCCTCTCGGCATTCCCCGCCGGTCGCAGAATACTCGCGAGGACACTGCGACAATCCTCCGAGAGCGTCTCGACCATCCTGCAACAGCCAATAGTGGTCTGCCGCAGCAGCGGTCTGCAAGAGCCGGTGGCCGCGCGCCGCAGCGATCACGGTGCCGGCCGCGCCGCCCTCCACCCCGCCTTCAGGTGTCTGCTGAGTTGCGAGACCATTTCCGCAGATTCCGGCAGGCCGGCCAGATTCACGTTCTCCTGCGGATCATTCCGGTGGTCGTACAGTTCCCGCGCGACCGGCGCGCCCCCCGCTCGGGGAAGCCACTCGGTGTAGCGGTAGCGGTCGGTACGCATGGAATAGCCCATGACCTTGCCTCGCGGGTATTGGCTCAGCGCGGCCGTCTTCCACGCGCGCTTCGGATCCTCCATGACCGGTGCCAGGCTTGTCCCTTCGAGCCCATCGGGAATTGGCAGGCTGCAAAGGTCACAGAGCGTCGGGTAGATGTCGACAAACTCGGCCAGAGCGTCGGTCTTGGCGCCGGGTTGTTTCTGCGCGGGCGCGCTGAAAATCAGCGGAACACGAGTCGCGATTTCGAAGTTCGTATGCTTGCACCACAGGCCATGCTCGCCGAGCTGCCAGCCGTGGTCGCCCCAGAGGACAATCACCGTCTTTTCTCGCAACCCGAGTCGGTCCAACTCGTCCAGCACGCGGCCGATTTGGGCATCGACGTAGCTGGTGGCGGCGTAGTAGCCGTGGACCAGGTCCAAGGCCATCGCGTCGGAGAGCGATCCCCGTGGGGGAATGCCCGAGTAGTTGCGCAGCTCGCCCCAGTTGTGCATCGCAATGGCCGGCACGTCCTTCGGCGGGAAGGGATTCGTCGCGAGATGAAGCTCCTCGCGTTGGTAAAGCTCGTAGTACTTCTTCGGCGCCACAAACGGCAGGTGCGGCTTCAAGAAGCCGACGGCCAGGAAGAAAGGCTTGTGGCGGACCTGACGCAGCACCCGGATCGCTCGCGCGGCCGTCTTGCCGTCGGGCAACGCGGCGTCGGCCACATCGGGATCTTCCCACGCGGGCCCGCGCACCCGGTACTTCGGGGCCGAACGCTTCAGCACGGCGCCCGTCTTCGCGTCGCGTTGAAGAACCTCCGACGACGGACCGCCGTACTTGGCGCGGAGTTGCTTGCGCTGCTCGTCCAGGGCCGTCAAGGTCTCCGGCTTGCCGTAGCCGGGCCCCGGCGGCGACCAGTGTGGAACACTCCAGCTATGCGGATCGTCCAAGCCACCGTGGTAGATCTTGCCGAACCCTTGCGTATGATACCCGCACTGTTTGAAGTGTTGCGGTAGCGTCACCACGTCGGGCAAGTTGAGCCGGAAGTGGGTCTGCAAGTCGTAGACGCCGGTTGTGTCGGGACGTCGCCCGGTCAGCAGCGACGTTCGCGACGGGCTGCACACCGCCTGCTGACAATACGCTCGACAAAAGAGCGTGCCGCGGCTGGCCAGCTCGTCGATGTGGGGGGTTTTGATGATCGGGTTTCCATAGCCGCCCGTTTCCGGTCGCAAATCGTCCACCGCGAAGAACAGCACATTGAGCCTGCCTTCGCCGCGCCCGCCGGCCGAGACATCACCTTCGGCCGCCTCGCCGGCTGCCACACTAAGAGCCAACCCACAGAGGACGAACGCCAAAGTGGCAACGACGCATCGAGATCGTTGGGAGCGTTGCATGGGAGGTCTCCGTCGGGGCACGTTATTGATGTTTGCATTGTGAACGATCCAGGCCGACCAGCGGGAGACCGGACAAGTCGGGCTCCCGTTGGTCGCCCTCGCGCATCGAGTGTGCAAGCGTCAACAAGCACTTCGGCCAAATGCTAGCTGAAGTCTAGCCGTTCGGCTTCGTGCAGTCCAGCAGCCGAGGAAGGCACCAACCTGACGAGTCCTTCCCTTTCCTGGATGTCCAACTCGCTTCTCGACAGGCCCCAGGCCCGGTCATGACCTGCGCCGGCGGCGCATCGCCAGCACCAGCAGACCGGCCAGGCCGGTGGCCAGCAGGACCAGCGTCCCCGGCTCCGGCACGATGATCAGCTTGGCCTCGTAGGTGCCGTTGGCGCCGTCGATCGTGTACGTCATGTACAAGTCCTCGAGCAGGTCGACCTTG
>JAFGRD010000093.1 GCA_016935315.1 Pirellulales bacterium | reverse complement strand
TCAGCAGCAGGCCAACCAGCAGCAGGGCGATCAGCAACAAGCCAACCAGCAGCAGGGCGATCAGCAACAGGCCAACCAGCAGCAGGGAACCCCGCAGCAAGGCACCGAGCAACAATCGCCCGGTGCCCAAAAACCGTCGGGCCCGCAATCCGGATCTCCCGAGCCTCAGGAGGCCAATCGCCCGCGCGACCAGCAGTCCGGAAGCCCTGGCCAGAGTCCCGGCCAACAGCAGCCAGACCCGGCCAAGTCGCCGAGCATCAGCCCTCACGAGTCCGATGCCCAGAGCGACACGTCGGGTGACCGCAGCGGCGACGGTGAAGAGGGCGGTGGGCAACGATCGCCCAGACCCGGCCAAGGGGCGGCCGGAAGCCAATCCGAGGCCGACGAAGGCGGCTCAAAGGGCCAACAGCACGGCGACGGCGAAACCGGCAGTCGCGGCGGGAACCAAGTCCAAAGCGACCGGCAAACCGGAAGCTCGGCCAGGCAGCAGGACGGCGCCGGAACAGGCAGCCGTCAGCAGCCCGGCGGCCAGGGCCCCGGCCAGAGGCCCAGCCAGCAGCACGATCCCTCCGCCGGCAGCCCCGGCCAACAACCGCCCGAACCCGGCGGACAGCCCGGCGATCGCACGTCGAAGGGCCCCGGCGCCGACGGGGCGGGCAATCCGACCTCGGGCGGCCAGCCAGGCCAGCGCCCGGACATCACTTCCCCGGCCGACGCGCCGGAACCCGGCGGCGACGACCCCAACCTCGAGTACGCCCGGCAGCAAACCGACCTGGCCTTGGAGCACCTTAGGGACCAGTTGGCCAAGGAGCAACCCGACCAGGCGTTGCTCGACCGGCTGGGCTGGAGCCGGGAGGACATGGCCCGGTTCGTGAAGCAGTGGGAGCAAATGCGGCAAGCGGCGGCCGGGCAAACCCCGCAAGGCGAGGCGGCGAAGCAGCAGCTCGACGAGGCGTTGCGGAGCCTGGGGCTCCGTCCCCGCGGAACCGCGCTGCGCAGCAGCAATAGCGGCTCCGATCGCCTGCAGCAGACTCGCGAAGCGGCCGACTTCGCCGCCCCACCCGGTTGGTCCGACTGGATGCGGGCCTACAACCGCGGCGTCGCCGAGAGCGAGCGCTGAGGACCCTTCGTGGCCGCCGATCGGCCGGAAAAGCCGGCGAAATCGGAATTCTCGCAACAATCGCTACAGTTCCACCCTCCCCGCAGCCGATTCCAGGCCAGAACAGGGCCACTCGCTTTGCGAGCGGTCGCTGCTGCTACGTGTTGCAGCCAATTCTGGGGGCTGGTCAGGTCGAGAACTCTTTTCCCACTCCCTCTTCTCCAAATGGACGGCGAAAAAACATGAACAGAACAGTCTTTCGACGAGCGGTCGTATGCCTGGCTATGCTGGGACTCTGCATGCCCCAGATGGCAATGGCGGCCAACCCCTCGAGTGAAAGGGCCCCCGGTGCCACCGATCTGCGGCTAGGCGAAAACGGGAGCCTGCTCGGACAGGTCGTCACAACCCAGCACGCGGTGGTTGCCAATGCGGAGGTATCGCTCTGCCACGGCGATCAGGTCCTAGCGCGTGCCGCCACGGACCAGCACGGCCGGTTCGCCTTCCGCGGACTCGACCGCGGCGTCTACCAGCTCGTCGCGGCTGGCCAGCAACAGGCATACCGGGCCTGGCCCCAGAGCGTGGCGCCCCCGGCTGCCCGATCGAACGCCCTGATCGTGGTCGGCGGCGAGACGGTCCGCGGACAGTGTGGCCAGGGAAGCCCGCTGTGCAACTTCCTGACTCACCCCCTGCTCATTGCGGGCGTGGTCGCTGCGGCCATTGCGATCCCGGTTGCCATACACAACAACAAGAAGCCGTCCAGCCCGTGACCGGGCCGTTTGTTCCGAAAGTGCGGACGGTATTGGTGCAAACCCTGCGGCCGATACGAGATGTGGCTACAGTCCGCCGGACATGAGGCCGATAAAAATTCTGACCCACTCCGTCCGGCGCATATACCGCTGACGGGGGGATGAACTCGAAGCCGGATCTCAGTCCTTTCAAACGACGGGTGATGCGAATGGATGCAAAACTCTTCCGAACGGTGGTTGTGTGTTTGGCGGTAGTCGGGCTCTGCGTGCCACAATTGGCCCTGGCCGCGACGCCGAAACCCGTGACCACGAACGTACAGTTGGCCACGGGGGGTGTCATGCTCGGTCAGGTCGTCACGCCCGAACACGCTGCGGTGGCCGGCGCTACCGTCTCGTTGACGGCGGACGGCAAGCAACTGGCCACGGGCAAGACGGATTGCAACGGCCATTTCGCATTCAACGGACTCCATCAGGGAGCGTACCGTGTGGCGGCGGCAAACGGCCATAGGGACGTTCGCGTTTGGTCTCCTGGGGTAGCTCCCCCGGCGGTGCAATCGGGTGTCTTGGTCGTTGCCGGCGGTGACACCGTTCGGGCCCAAGACGGTGGCGGTCTGATGGGCTTCGTCACCAGCCCATTGGGGCTGGGGCTGATTGTTGCCACCGCGGTGGCGGTTCCCGTGGCGATACACAATTCCAAAAGCCCGTCCAGCCCGTAGCCACGCGGGCCCGGACACAGCGACGACACAGCGACCCTGAGGGTCGATGCCGTGCGGAGCGGATCTCCGACCGCCGGTTTCGGCCCTTGGGGTCGCCGTATTTCTTGTCTTCTGCGCGGCGCGGCCGTAGGCCTCAACCAAGGGCGGTAAGCCTTTTCCACAAAAGGACATATGAACATGCCCGCACGGTGCGCAGACGTCGCGGAGTAAGACTCCATTCAGCCTCCCTTGCCTGCTCCACGGGGCCGCCCGCCAATCTGCGAAGCCATTGCGGCAGTCGGCGCCGATTCGGTATTCCCCCGCGTGGGCCTTTCGTGTAGCATCCCGCCTCTTCTTCCGACTCGGGGAGCCCCTGCCCCGCCATTCTTCTCTGATTTGTTTGTGCGAGGATCTGTTCCATGAAGTGTTTGAAGACGCTCAAGGCCGGGTTGTTTTGCCTGGCCTGTCTGGGAATGCTGTTGCCGGCGCCCCTGGTTCGGGCGGCCGAGGCCGGCAAGGCACGGCCGACCGGTCCGATCCGGGCCGATGTCCTGTTGCGCCACGGCGGCTTGCTCGAAGGCCAAGCGGTCGACGCCAACGCCAAACCCTTGGTCGGCATGCCGATCTCGCTGCACTATCGAGATCAGCAGGTCGCCGCGACGGTGACGGACACCTCGGGCATGTTCCGTGTGAGCGGCTTGCGCGATGCAACCCACGAGATCGTTTGCGGCCAGATGCGCCAGACCTTCCGCACCTGGACGACCGAGACGGCTCCGCCTTCGGCGCAAGAGCGGCTTCGGCTGGTCGTCGGCGACGGCCCCGTTCGCGGACAGTCCGGCCCGATCGGATACTGGCTCGGCAACCCGTGGGTGATCGCCGGCCTGGTCGCCGTGGCCGTGGCCGTTCCCGTGGCCATCCACAACAACCGCGCCCACCGGCCTGCCAGCCCCTAGGTCTCGTCAAAAGCAACTGGACTCTTCCAGCGGACTGCCGGCCGAACCATGAAAGAGGGATCTCTTTCGTCGAACCGCTGCTCGGCCCGGCCGATCTGGTTGTGTGGCCTGGTACTGGCACTCGTTTGCCTTGACAGGCCGACGGCCGTTGCCGTCGAGATTGCCGTTGAGCCAATCGCCGATCGTCTTCCGGAAGCCAAGGGCGGACGCCCGCGGGCTGGACCGGCGGATGCCGTCTGGAACGTGGCCCTCGGTTCGCAAGGCGTGCTGCGCGGCCGAGTGGTCCCTGTGCCCGGTGCGGATTCGACCGAAGCGATGGCCGGCTTGCAGGTTAGGCTCGTCCGCGGCCAACAGACCAAGGCTTTGACCACCACCGGCCCGCAAGGTGAATTCGCCCTGCAAAACGTGCCCGAAGGTCTCTATTGGCTGGCGGTCGACGGCCGCAGCCGGGCGATGCAATGTCGCTGCCGCGTTTGGAGCCCGGCGGCGGCGCCGCCGCTGGCGTGCGGGGAGCTCAAGGTGCCGATCGGCGACGCGGTCGTGCGAGGGCAGGGTTTCAGGCCGTTTCCCATCATGAGCCTACGGCAGGCGGCCACGCTGGCCGGGATTGCCGCGGGGGCCATCGCTGCTCCGGCTATCTACCACAACGCCAAGCTCAACAACCGGGTGCCTGCCAGCCCCTGAGTCGCCGCTGCTGCACGCCGGCCACTATCCCGACGCTTGCACAGCGACCCTTGTGCGGGGGCAGATCCTGTGGCTCGCTATCCCGTGTATCTTTCCCAGTCGTAGCGACCGGAATTTTCTTCTCAAGCCGCACAGTCGCTGCAACCGATACGAATTCTGCGCAGCCCTGGGCTGACGCTGCGCGAGGCGATTACGTTCGCTGATCGCGCTACCCCCCCAACAATGCGTACGGAGAGCGGAGCCCTCGGCCAACACGCACGCCCGGGACCGCCCGCCTCCACAACCGGGAACGTATCGAATGAACCGGCTGAAGGTGATGCCCTCTCGCTTGGGCCGAAGCCCGAGGATGCTTCTTCGGGCGGCCGCACTGCCGTTGCTGCTGGCCGCTGTCTTTGGCGGTGCCGGATGTGCTCAATACCAGCACGCGTATCGCGCCACGGAGCTACCCCAGGAGTTTTGGGCACCGGAGACGGAGAACATCCAGGAAATCGATCTCTCGCGGCTGGGGAATTTCTCGATCAACAGCCAGCAAATTCACCCCGGCGATCTGCTCGAGGTGACGATCATCACGGATCTGACCAAGTACTCGGCCCCGGCGACGCAGGTTCGGGTGGCCGAGAACGGGATTGCGAAGGTCCCGTTGTTGGGTGACGTGGCCCTGGCCGGACTGGAGCTGGACGAAGCCGAGCAGGCGATCGCCGCCGCCGGGGTCCCCCGCGTATTCCAGCGGCCGCCGCACGTGACCGTCTCGATGTTGCGGCAGCGGACCAACATGGTCTGGGTGATCGGGGCGGTGAAGGACGCCGGCGGGTACGAGCTGCCGCGCAACGCCAGCTCGCTGCTGGCGGCCTTGGTCGAGGCCGGCGGGCTGAGCGAAGATGCGGACCAGCACGTCGAGATCCGTCGGCCGGGGCAACGGGGTCCGGGGCCTGGGATGATGCCGCCCGGGCAGCGACTGGCCGGCGGCAACGGCGTACAGTGGGCAAGCTATCAGACGGCCCAGGGGAACGCGGCGACGGCGCCTCGGATCATCGACGTGAACCTGGCCGAGGCGGGCACCCAGGGCAACGCCGGACACCATCTCGAAGACGGCGACATCGTGGTGGTCTCGAAGCGATCGCCGAAGCCGATTTCCGTGGTCGGGCTGGTCCGCGAGCCGGGCGAGTTCGAGCTGCCGCCCAGCAAGGACATGTGTCTGTTGGACGCCCTGGCCAAGGCCGGCGACCGCACCATGCAGATTGCCGACAAGGTGGTCATTCGCCGCCAGATTCCCGGTCGCGACGAGCCGGTAGTCATCGAGACCAGCATCCGCGAGGCGATGAGCAACCAGGCAGCCAACGTCCGGCTGGCCCCTGGCGACGTCGTCAAGGTGGAGGAGACGCCGGCCACGGTGGTATTGGACGCCTTGAAGAGTTTCATCCGCTTTGGCCTCAGCAGCACGGTACCGCTGTTCTGAACAGACTTGCATGATTTTGGGGAGATTCCAACTCGGCCGCGTCCTTCGGGAGGCGGCTCCAAGGCACTGGGGGAAGTCGCCGAATCACGCAACCCCGTTGAAAAGGTCGCACCCGGCATGCTAGAAGAACCCACGGTCGTCTATTCCGAACCCGAAAACAAGTCGACCACGCACGTCGTCCACGCGCTGATGCAGTTTCTGCTGGCGGCGCGCTATCGCAAAAACGTGGTGCTGACGGCCTTGCTGGTGGCCGGTTTGCTGGGCGGCTTGTACTACTTCACGGCCACGCCCTACTACCAGGCCAGCGCCTCGATCATGGTGATGGGTTCCGGATCGGACGGGACATCGATTTCCGGTCCCCCGGAGCGCGGGCAGCAGCGCAGCCCGATGCCCACGTTCGAAAGCCTCTTCAGCAAGACCAAGGCGCTGCAGGGCGCCGTGCCGTTGTTGCGGCCGGAACACTGCATCGATTTCGCCGGGGCCCCGGTCGAGGCCTGGCCCGCCATCCTCAAGGCGAATCTCTCCACCCAGGTGCTGCGCGGCACGAACATCATCGAGATCAGCTACCGCTCGAAGGATCCCAAGGCCGCGGTGGCCGTGGTCAACGCGGTGGTCGAGTCGTATCGGGCGTTTCTCGACGAGACCCACAAGGGGACGGCCGCGGAAGTCAGCCGGCTGTTCACCAAGGAAAAGGTCGAGACGGAGCGGCGGCTCAACCAGACCGAGCAGCAATTGCAGTGGCTGCAGGCCCGCAACGAAGTCTTCCGCATCGGAAAAAGCTCCCACGAGGAAAGCCTGCACCCAAAGGTGCAAAGCGTGCTCTTCTTTCGCAAGGCCCTGGACGAAGTCCAGAACGAGCGGTTGCGATGGGAAGGCTCGCTGGCCGCCCTGGAGGCCGCCATCCGCAACGGCCAGGACCTTCAGCAGCACGTCTTGACCTTGGCCAACACGGCGGGCATGGAGCTGTTGCTGACCAAGTTGGGAATGAACCGCTACAACAGCTACTTGCAGGCCGAAATCGAGCGTCGGCTGGTCGAGGCCCAAGCCCAGCTGGAGTCGATGCAGCGGCAGGGCTGCGGCCCGGAGCATCCCGACGTCCTCGAAAAGTCCAACACGATTCGTTTGATGGTGCAGTTCGTCCAGGGATCGCAGCAGGACGCCACCCGCCGGGCGGACGAGATCCAGCGCGGCGAGCTGGGACCCCTGCTGGTCGGCATGGTCCGACAGAAGCTCAAGGAGGTCTGGCAGCGGGAGGCCAACCTGAAGGCCAAGTGTGAACAGGCCACGGCCGAGGCCATCGCCCTCAACGGCCAGCTCTCCGAAATCGAACGCGTTCAGTACGAGGTCGAATGGCTCCGCAAGGAGCGCAGCGCGCTGCTGAATCGGATCGCCGACATCGAGTTGCTGCAGGACGGGCAGGAGGTCCGCACGGCCCTTGTCCAGGAGCCGACCGAGGCGTCCAAGCCCGTCTCTCCCGATCTGCGGCGCGTGATCCTGCTGGTGTTGGTCGGCGGCCTGGCGCTGGGGCTGGCCCTGGTCTACGTACTGGACATCCTCGACGACCGCTTCCGTTCGGTCGAAGAGATCCAGCAACAGTTGAAAACGCCCGTGCTGGCCATGGTCCGCCGCCTGCAGGCGCCCGAGGCCACCGGGCTGGACGCCTTGCCGATGCACATCGAGCCCGGCTCCGTGCAGTGCGAAGCCTTCCGCACCTTGCGAACCGCCCTGGAGTTGGCCGATCAGGAGATCCGCCAGATCGTAGTGACCAGCTCCGAGCCGGGCGACGGCAAGACTACGGTCCTGGCCAACCTGGCCGTTTCCTACGCCCAATCGAACAAGAGGACATTGTTGATCGATGCCGACCTTCGGCGGCCGGGGATGACGGCGCTGACGGGCATGCGGGGCGCGGACGGGCTATCGAGTGTCATCCGCGGCGACACGGAGGTGGTCCGCCTGGCCACCGCCTGCATCCGCCCCTCCGGGGTTGAGCGACTCGACGTGCTGCCCTCGGGACCTCGGCCCACCAATCCGGCCGAGTTGCTGGCCAGCCCCCGATTCTCGGAGCTGCTGGCCTGGGCGGAAACCGTCTATGACCAGGTCCTGGTAGACAGTCCGCCCACGCTGGCCACCAGCGACGCCGCCGTGATCGGCCGGCTGGTCGACGGCGTGGTGATGGTGGTGCAGCCCAGCAAGAACCGCCGCCGCGTGGTCTTTCGCGCCAAGGAAAGCCTCACCGGCCTGAAGATCCCGCTGCTGGGAATCGTCGTCAACCGCATCGGAGAAGACAGCGACCGTGGCGGCTATTACGGCTACGCGTACGGCTATTCGGAACAGTACGAGGGGGAGGAGCAGGTCGATGCCTTAGCCGAGGACGACCGGCACGACGCGGCGCTCGTGGCCGGCGCCGCCGACCGCTTGCCCGACGACGAGGCGGACACTGCCGCCCCGAGCGTGCCCCGGAGGGTTGCCTGATCCGGGCGGACGCTTTGCAGGAAAGGACGCGGCCATGGCAGCAAGCCACCACAAAGGGAAGACCGCCAGGCGGGCTGGACCCGAGCGGCCCGATACGCCGGCCGAGCGGCTCCTGCTGCAGATCGTCGACGGCGCGCTGGCCGGCTGCATCTTCGCGGTCCCTTTGCTGATGGGCGGGCGCCAAGCGCTCGGGCAATTGGCCCTGGTCTTGCTGGCCGTGGTCGCCGCCGCCGCCTGGCTGGTCCGCCAATACCTCCGCCGCAAACCCTTCTGGCAGCATACGGCGGCCGTCTTCCTGTTGGCCGCCGGCGCGGTGTTGCTGGTGGTGCAACTGGCGCCGCTGCCGTCGGGCATGTTGGCCTGGGCATCGCCGCAGGCCGCCGAACTCCTGCCCCTCTGGTCCGAAGGGGCCAATCCGGCCGTTGCCTTGGGGACCTGGTCGAGCACCTCGCTCACCCCGGCAGCCACCCGGGCCGGCCTGGCTCTGTTCCTTGCCTACGGCCTGCTGTTTACCATCACCGTCCAACGAATCCGTCGGCTGGAAGACGTGGAACGGCTGTTGAGCTGGATTGCCTTTTCGGCGTTGCTGATGGCGGGTTTCGCCCTGGTGCAACTTCTGACCAGCAACGGGAAATTCTTCTGGTTTTACGAACATCCATTCTCCGACACGTCGGATGCGGCCAAGGGGAGCTTTACCAACCGCAATCACTTCGCCCATTTCCTGGCCTTGGGCATCGGGCCGCTGATCTGGTGGCTGCAACACCACCTCGACCGCCGACAACACCAGGCCGGCTACACCGCTGACCCACTGATGGACGATCTCCAGAACCGCTCGCGAATCTCCGGTCTGCGGATCGTCGCCTTGGGGATCGTGCTGTTTGCGGGCCTGATGTCGCTGTCGCGCGGCGGCATGGCTGTGATGTTCCTCGCAGCGGCCCTCTCGGTCGCCGTGTGTTATTGGGCCAAGACGCTGGGCCGCCGCTTCGTGCTCACGATGGCCGGCGCCGCGGTCCTGATCGGCGCCCTGCTGGTCGTCTACGGTTCCGACCAGGTCGGCAGCCGGCTGGAGCAATTGAGTTCGGGGTCGATCGAGACGCTCGACCGGAACGGCGGGCGGCGGATCATCTGGGCCGCCGTGGCCAAGGCGATCCCCGACTACGCGCTGCTGGGCGCCGGCGTGGGAAGCCACCGCGAAGTCTGCCCGATGTACCTCGAAGAGCCGGCGGTCACCGAATACACGCACGCCGAGAACGGCCCGCTGCAAGTCCTGCTGGAGACCGGCGCGATCGGCTTCACTCTGATGCTGGCCGGGATCGGTTTCTGCGCGTTCTGGTGCTTGGGCGGTCTGCGGAAGGCTCGGAGCACTCGGGCGTTTCTCTGCGCCGGCGCGATTACCGCCGGCCTTTCCGTGAGCGTGGTCCATTCGCTGGCCGACTTCGTCTGGTACGTTCCTGCCTGCATGACCGTCGTGGCCCTGCTGGCGGCCTGCGCGTGCCGCACCTGGCAACTGTCCGTCGGTTGCCGGGGCGAGGCGATCGAGCCGGTCGCGTTGCCTAGGCCCGTCGTCGTGGCCGCGGCGACGGTGATCCTGGCGACGGGAACCTGGATGGTCGTGGGCCGGATCGGCCCCACGCTGGCCGAGCCCCATTGGGACCGCTACCGGATCTTGGCGTTGGCATCCTCCGCGGCTGCCCCGAATCCACAGGGCCCGCAACCGGAGCAACAATCCGTATCGCCCGAACCACCACTGGTATCTCCCGAACCACAGCCCCTATCGCCCGAGCAGCAGTCGCTGGCGTCCATCGATCGGATGATCACCGAGTTGGAGCAGGTCGTGCGTTGGGACCCGGACCATGCCCGGGCCCGACTGCGGCTGGCGGAAGCCTATCTCCGCCGGTTCGATCTGGCCCAGCAGGCTTCGGAGAATCCGATGCCGTTGGCGCAGATTCGCGACGCGGCGATTCGCGCGCGGGCCGCGGCGAGCGACGACCGGACGAAGCACGACGTGGAGCAGTGGCTGGTGCGGACACTCGACACGCACGGCGGATACCTTCGCATGGCGTCGCACCACGCCCGGCGGGGGCTGGCGCTCTGCCCGCTGCAAGGCGAAGGCTACCTGTGCCTGGCCAAGCTCTGCTTCCTGGAAGGACCCACCGCGGAAAGCGTCAAGTCGGCGTATATCGATCAGGCGTTGCGGACGCGGGCGCGCGACGGGGACGTGCTGTTCGAGGCGGGTCACGAAGCCTGGCTGGCCGGGCGATTCGAACAAGGGATGCAGTACTGGCAGCAATCGTTCCGCTGCGGCCGGAAGTATCAGAGGCGGCTGATCGATCTGCTTTCCGGCCGGGTCCCGGTCGGGTTCCTGCTGGACGGCTTCCAGCCGGATCTGATCGCCACCCGCTGGTTGCACGCCCGATACCGCGGCTTCGATCTGCCCGAGGAGTTGAGCCGGCTTCGCCACTACTATGCCCAGGTCGCCCGGACCGAGGCCCAAGCCCGGCAAGCAGATGAGGCCGCCAAGGCTTGGCTGGAGGCCGGCTGGCTCCACCACTTGATGGGCGAATCGCCCCAGGCCTTCTGGTGTGCGCAGAACGCCTTCGGCTGCGATCCGAATAGCTACGAGGTGCGGCACGCGCTGACGCTCCGCCTGGCCGAGCAGCACCGGTTCGTCGAGGCCGAGCAGCACCTGGCCTGGTGTCTGTTGCGGCGCCCCGACGACCAGCGGCTGCGGGACCTGAAGCGGTACGTCGTCAAGGGACGGATCGACGCCGAAACCAAGGTGGTTCAGCGCGACCGCGTGTCGACTCCCAAGTGACCAAGCCCCATGGGAACAACCAGTGATTCACTACGGAAGGAAACGTCGTTGATCAGGCAAGCCAGGCGCCCGATGTTCTGCGCGGCCACGCTGCTGCCGGCGTTCGTGGCGATCTACTACATCAGCTTTTGGCTTCGGTTCGAGGGCCGGCTGGGGCCGACCGAGCAGCGGGAGTTCCTGCTGACGGTCGGTTGGGTCGTCTTGACCAAGCTGTCGATGTTCGCCTGGTTTCGCATCCATCGAAGCTGGGGGCGGTTCGTCACCTTCTACGACCTGATCGCGCTGGTCCAGGCGACCACCTGCTCCCTGATTGCCGTGGTGCTGATTTTCCGCTTCTTCCTCTCCGAGCCGACCGTGCCGCGGAGCGTCTTCCTGCTCGACTGGGGAACCACGATCGTCGCCATCGGCGGGGCCCGGTCCCTGGTCCGCGTGCTCCGCGAAGGCAATTGGATGTCGCTGCTGTTTTCCACCAACAAGGTGCCCGTGCTCATCGTGGGGGCCGACGACGCGGGCGAGTCGCTGTTGCGCTCGATTCTCCGCAACGAGCGGCTGGCTTACCACGTGGTCGGGTTCGTCGACGTCGGCAACCGGCGCGTCGGCGCTGCCATCGGCGGCGTGCCGGTGATCGGCACCGTGGACCAGACCTGCCAGATTGCCCAGCGCCACGGCGTGCGCGAGATCCTCATCGCCACCGAGGAGCTTTCCGGCCGGCAGGTCCGCAAGCTGGTCGACGAGGCACGGCAGTGCTCGCTTGAAGTGAAAACCCTTCCCAGCTACGAGCAGCTCATCAGCGGCAAGGTGGCCATCCAGCCGCGGCCGGTCTCCATCAACGACCTGCTGCGGCGCGAGCCCGTGCAGCTCGACCCGGAAAACATCCGGCAGTGGATCGACAACCGCGTGCTGCTGGTCACCGGCAGCGCCGGCAGCATCGGCTCGGAAATCTGCCGCCAGTTGCTGCAATTCTCGCCCAAACGGCTGATCCTGGTCGACCGGTCGGAGAACGGGCAGTTCTTTCTGCAGCGGGAGTTGCAGAGCCAGGCCGGCGGCGCGGGGCTCGACGTACGCATCGCCGACGTTCTCGACGAGAAGGAGATGCGCCGGCTGCTTCGGGAGTGCCGGCCCGACGTGATCTTCCACGCGGCCGCCTACAAGCACGTGCCCCTGATGGAAGCCCATCCCCACCAGGCCGTGCGCAACATCGTGCTGGCCACCCGCCAACTGGCCGACCTGGCCACCGAGTGCGGCGTGAAATCCTTCGTGCTGATTTCCACCGACAAGGCCGTCAATCCGACCAGCGTGATGGGTGCCTGCAAGCGGGCGGCCGAGCTCTACGTCCAGTCGCAGGCGGCCTCGGCCGCGTGCCGGTTCGTTACCGTGCGGTTCGGCAACGTGCTCGACTCCGACGGCAGCGTGGTCCAGGTCTTCCGCCAGCAGATCGCCGCCGGGGGGCCGGTGACCGTGACCCATCCGAAGATCCAGCGCTACTTCATGACCATCCCCGAGGCGGCCCGGCTGGTCATCCAGGCCGGGGCCATCGGCAAGGGCGGCGAAATCCTCCTGTTGGACATGGGCGATCCGGTGCGGATCGTCGATCTGGCGGCCGACATGATTCGGCTCTCCGGGCTGCAACTCGGACGCGACGTCGAGATCGAGTTCAGCGGTCTGCGGCCGGGCGAGAAGCTCTTCGAGGAGTTGCACGTCCGCGGCGAAAGGCGATTGCCCACGCCGCACCCGAAAATCACCGTGGCGGATCGCAAGCGTCGCAACCCCCGGGCCGTGATGGCCGCCATCGACCGGCTCGTGCAGGCGGCCGACGAGAAGCCCGAGAGGATCATCGAAAGCCTGCAGCAACTCGTGCCCGAATACGCCCGCGCCGGCCAGCCCGATCAGGTCATCGCCGCCCGCTTCCCCGCGGCGTCCTTGCCGGTGGCCGCGCCGCTGAGCGCGGCGGCCGTGCCGTAGTTGACTCGGCAACTTCGCTCGTTTACCATCGCCAATAGGCTCCTGTGGCGCCTAAGGTGTTGGCATTTCCGGCCGAACCGAAGCGCCGGGAAGCCGCGCCGGCCGCTTCCGTAAGAGAAGGAAGTCACGCGATGATCCGTTTCGCCCCCGTGATGTGTCTGGCAGCGGCCCTGTTGCTCTTCGGCCCCGCGACGCCCGTTGCCGGCGCCGGTCTGGAAGACGTCGAGGAAATCGTCTTCGCCTGCCGCCAGCCGAGCGCCGGCAGCCATTGGTACGAGAACTTCGGCTACTACGCCTTCGACGAGAACGACAAGACCTATCGGGCCATGGGGCGATTGTGCCGGCTGAACCTCCGCACCGGGGCGGTCGAGGTGCTCGTCGACGACCCGCAAGGCACCGTCCGCGATCCCCAGGTCCATTACGACGGGCGGACGATCCTCTTCTCCTACCGCCGCGGCGACTCGGAACACTTCCACCTCTACGAGATCCAAAGCGACGGCAGCGGCCTGAGGCAACTGACCGACGGGCCCTACGACGATTTCGAGCCGACCTATCTGCCCGACGGGCGGATCATGTTCTGCTCCAGCCGCTGCAACCGCTGGGTGAATTGCTGGTACACGCCGGTCGCCGTGTTGCACGCCTGCGACGCCGACGGTGGGAACATCCGCACGATCTCCGCGAACATCGAGCACGACAACACGCCCTGGCCGCTGCCCGACGGACGGGTGATCTACCAGCGCTGGGAATACGTCGATCGCAGCCGCGTGGCCTTCCACCATCTCTGGACGGCCAACCCGGACGGCACCGCGCAGATGATCTACTACGGCAACCTGCACCCCGGCACGCTGATGATCGACGCCAAGCCGATCCCGGGCACGGAGAACCAGGTGGTGGCCGTCTTCTCGCCCGGCCATGGTCAACGGGAGCACGCCGGGGCACTGGCGATTGTCACGCCCAAGGCCGGGCCCGACGATCTGGGCTCCGCCCGCACGATCACCAAGGACACCGATTATCGCGATCCCTATCCGCTCTCCGAAGACTGTTTCCTGGCTGCCCGGGGGGCGACGCTGCTGGCTGTCGACGGTCGCGGGCGGTCCCGCGAGCTGTACCGGCTGCCGCCCGAGCTGCAACAGGCGGGTGTCCATTGCCACGAGCCCCGCCCGCTGCGCCCCAGGCCGCGCGAGCGCGTGATCCCGTGTAAGGCCGCGGCCCGGCAGCCGACCGGGCGGCTGATTCTCAGCAACGTCTACAGCGGCCGGCGGATGGAGGGCGTCGAGCCGGGCGACATCAGGCGGCTGTTGGTGCTGGAGACCTTGCCCAAGCCGATCAACTACAGCGGCAAGATGCCGCCGATGAGCTTCGGGGGGACGTACACGCTGGAGCGCGTCGTGGGGACCGTGCCGGTGGAACCCGACGGCTCGGCCTACATGGAGCTGCCCGCCCTGCGGAGCTTCTTCTTCGTGGCGTTGGACGAGAACAACAACTCGGTGAAGCGGATGCACAGCTTCCTGACGGTGATGCCCGACGAGACGACCAGTTGCGTCGGCTGTCACGAGCATCGCACCCGCACGCCGGCCAATCCGGGCCGCAACGCCCTGGCGGCCCTGCAACGCCCGCCCAGCAAGGTCCAACCGCTGGAGGGTATCCCCGAGGTCTTCGACTTCCCTCGCGACGTCCAGCCAATCCTCGACGAGCATTGCCTCGATTGTCACGACTACCAGCGGCGCGAGGGCGGGGTGATCCTCAGCGGCGACCGCGGGCCGATCTATTCGCACAGCTACTACACGCTGACCGCACTGAACGAGGTTTCCGACGGCCGCGACCGGCTGGAGACCAACCTGCCGCCGCGGGCGGTGGGCACCTCGGCCAGTCCCCTGATGCAGAAGCTCGACGGCAGCCACTACGACGCCCGGCCCACGCCCCATCAACAAGACATGATTCGCTACTGGATCGAGTCGGCGGCGGCCTATCCGGGCACGTACGCGGCGTTGGGCACGGGCATGATCGGCGGCTTCCCGCGGAGCCGACTGGAGACGTCCGACCGCCAGTGGCCCAGCTCGATCGCCGCCTCCGAGGCGATCCGCCGCCGCTGTCTCGGCTGCCACGACCGGTCGATGCCGCTGCCGCAGTACCTTTCCGACAACCTGGACCTGGTGCTTTCCAATCCCGACTTCGACGACGTGCGGGTGCGCTGGTCGCGGCACCTGATGTTCAACCTCACGCGGCCCGAGAAGTCGCTGATCCTGCTCGGGCCGCTGGCCCGCGACGCCGGCGGCTATGGGCTGTGCAAGCAGCGCAGCGACGGACAGCCGGGCGAGTCGGCGGTGGTCTTCGCCGACACCGGCGACCCCGACTACGGCAAGATCCTCGCCCTTTGTCGCGACGGCCAGGCCCACCTGGAGCGGATCAAGCGGTTCGACATGCCCGGCTTTCGCCCCACGCCGACCTACGTCCGCGAGATGAAGAAATACGGGATTCTTCCCGCCGACCTGTCCCCGAACGCCGAGATCGACGTCTACGCGACCGAAGCGGCCTATTGGCGGTCGTTGTGGTATCGGCCGAAGGAGCCGTGGTAGCGGAACGCGCAGGAGTTTAGCAGTGAGTCAGTCTCCATAGGGCGGATCGCCCTCATGCCCACCCAACGGGCTCAACCCGTTGAAGTATTGCCGCAACGAACACTCACACCCACTACCGGACGAGCCAGCGATGGCAGCCTATCCGGCCGTGCGCCGCCGTCGCTGGGCGGGCGATGTTCACCAGGTTCCTCCCGACAACGAGTTGCCATCGATACGTCGCAGCAACGAGACGGGCCTCCCGTTCGGCGAACCAAACTGGGTGAACCGCCTGGCAAAGAAACTGAAGCGCGACCCAACCATGCGTCCCCGCGGAAGACCAAGGAAGCGTGGGCAAGCGTCAATAGGCAATGATCACAGGGACCGGGTCAGCGACCGAGAGTATCAACCACTATTGCCCACTTGCCCCACAGCTTCGGCGTGAGTTCGGCTTCGCTGGGGACATCGGCGGTGATGGCCGTGGCCTTGTTCGTCCAGTAAACCCGCTGGGTCGTCTGGCCGTTTGCACCGCGCAGGACGCCGAGGTCTGCCCGGTAGGTTTCGCCGGGCTTCGGTTGCCAATGAAGCGCGGCCAGCGCGACGCGCATCTCGAAGTTGCCCTGTTTGTCGGTTGCGAGCGTCACCTGCTCGGTTACATCTTCGACGACGTCGATGGTGATGGTGCGCCAGGGGCTGCTGAAGGCGACCGGCTCTTGGACGCCCGGCACTTTGGCACGATAGAGCAGAGCGCGTGTTTCGCCTTCGATCTGCGTGATCAGCAGTCGCTGATCGCCGGGCACGGGTGCGTTGCGGCCAGGTTCCGCCCTCGGGTCGGTGGCCAGCATCAGGTCCAGGCAGCCGCCGTGTTTGAACGGTGCGTTGGGCGTCTCGCCACTGTTGTTGAGCAGGTCCTTCTCGGTCGTGCGCCAGGCGGCGTAGAGATGCGTGTCGGTCAACGCAACCGCGGCGCTGACTTCGTACGGGCGGGAGTTGCTGTTGAAGTTGGCTTTCGTGCCGCGCCGGTCGATGAACGCCCAGTCGGTCGTTGCGGGCCAGTCGTCGAGCCGGCCATCGACCCGAGGCGACGTCCTGCGCAGGGGCACGCGGAGGATACCGCTGCCCTGTTGCTGCTGACGTCTTGCCTCCGTCCGAGCGAACCAGTCTCGGGCACGTTGAAGATCGTCGGTGGTGACGGTGACGGTCTGCTCGGGCAGACGCGCGAGCGTTTCCAGGCCGTCCACTCGCACGAGGCTGGTGCGGCCGCCATCGACCAGGAACACCTTGCCGTCGGGAGTCTGTGTGATGCTGGGCCAGAAGTTTTCGTCGTGCAGCGAAACATCGGTCACGTCCATGTTGCGAACGGCGACCGGGGCGGCCCAGTTCGGGCGCAAGCGGATGTCGTGGAACAAGGTGCTCACGAACAGGCCGTCGGCGGTGATGAGATACATGTTGCCCATGTTGCCATTGATGCAGAACATGGGACCGGCTCTGCCTTGAACCCAGCCGCCGAGCAGCCGCGTGTGGCCGACGACGAGGCCGGGACGATCAGGTACGGCGGCTTCATGGCTGGCGTGCAGACCGGGCCAAGCGCTGGGATAGCTCCAACGCGGCTCGCCCTTGAACTTGCCGCCGAGGCTGTAGGGTGAAAACGGTTCTGATGCATTGGTGTTGATCGTCCAGCCGCCCGGCTCGGCGAGCGATTGATTGCCGCCGGACGAGGGGGAACGACCGCCGGCGGCGCCAAGACTTTCGGGCTTTGCCAGGGCATAGTGAGGCATTCCCGCACCATCGAAGGTAGCGGGAAATCGCACGTTCCGTTCGTCGAACCGCGAGACGACCACGGAGAGATCGTCCATTACGGTGACGCCCCGGCACAATGCTTTCACAAACTGCACCTCGGCGGGCTGCGGACGTCCATCCTCGTTCCCATCCGTCCAGGCAAAGGCGGTCGCCTCTTCCGGCCGCGGACGTTCCTCTTCGGGCTTGGTGCCTTCCGGCCAACGGCTCCGAAACGCTGCTTCACGCAACACGGACCAGGAGTGAGCGCTGCCGAAGGCCGCAACCAGCCGGGCCTTCTCCTGGCCATCGAGCCAGAGGAACGCGACATCGTCACCGTGGGTGGGAGTGTGCGTGTAGCAGCTAGTGAAGTAGCGACGGCCCTCTTCCGCGGCGGGATACAGCGGCGTGTCGGGTGAGTAAGGACCGTAATGCGCAGCCAGCAGTGGGTCGGGTCGGGCGAAGACGCGGACGAGCGAATCGGTGCCGGTCTTCCAGTCGAGCCTGAACTCCATCCCTTTGTAATAGAAGCGGCTTCGGTCCCGCGGATCGAGCACGCCGCCACCGCCGTATTCGGTGGGACCGTAGAACGCCCGCACGAGTTTCCCATCGGCCCTCCAGACGGAGACGCGTCGTGGATAATTGTCGCACTCGGCAACCCACACCCGACCTTGGGTATCGACTGCGAGTCCGTTGGGGTTGTTCATGTGCAGCGGATCGTAGGGGCCGACTGCCGGCGGCGCGGGCTTGCCGATCGTTCCGATCTGCGTGCCCACCGGAGAAAAGACCTTCACCTGATGCGAGCCTCCCCGGTCGGTGATCAGGAAATCGCCATCCGCATTGACGGCGACGTGACGCGGATCGTCGAGTCCTCCTGTGATGAGGGTTTCCGGCTTGCCCGAGAGTACGGTGAAGCGGACGAGCTGCTTGCCGCTGAGCACAAGCAGACGCCCCCTGGAGTCGAAACAGACGCCGCGTGGGTTGGGCAGCGCGATGCGGTTGGTGGCTTTGCCTTTCTTGATGTCAACGATCAGCAATGCGTTCTGCCGCACGAGTGAGCACACCAGCAGGCCGTCGCAGGCCGCGATGCCGCCGAGCACATGGATCTTGTCCCCGCCATCGAAACCCTCCAACGGCGGTGGCACGTTGAGCTCGCTTCGATCGTCACTGCGCATGCGCAAGGCGTTTCCGAGCTTCTGAACGAAAACGGGGTCGTCTCGAAAACTTCGCGTCTTCGCCGTCAATCGCAATTCACCCTCCCAGATGGAACCGATATAGCAGAGATGGTCGGCCACCGCGTTATCGCCGAGATCGACCGCGAGCGTCGGGGCGCCGGTCCAGTTGCCGCCGACCCAGTGCTGTCCACCGAGCTTTGAGCCATCTTCATGCAGCCACTGTACGCCATGCCCGCCCTCGGCGACGAACGCGCCCATGAAGATGAGCGGCTTTCCGTCGTCGGTGCGGGTTCCGGGCACGACGGCCATACTGGTCGGCGGCGTGTGTGTGGTCAGCCAGCAGCCCGTGCCGTCCGCCGTTGGCCAGGCGGGCTTGCCGGCGTTGTAGATGCTAAACTCGTAGTGAAGCCTCAGGGGCTTGTGCCACAGGCCGCGCACCTTGTACGTGCCTGGTGCGACGAACCGGGCGGGAATGTGATAAAGCCCGTGGCTGGCGGCCTGGGGATCTCGCAGCAAGTCGTCGCTGCCATCCCACCACGCGGTGCTTTCGCCCGCGGGAAACGGGGTTTCGCTGACGAGATTCCGCACCCTCCTGTCTTCTGGGCCCTCAATCACCAGCGTCACCACACCGGCCTCGGGCAGGGTGAACTTGATTGGGATCGGCGGCGGCTCTTCGGCGGCTTCGGGCATGACGAGGGTCACCAGTGCCGCGTCGCTTGCCAGCGGCGTGACAGCCATCAGTTCGCCCATCCACACGCGGCGGCCTTCTCTGACCTTGTCTTGAAGGTGCGGATGTCCCGACTTGGCGCCCGCCACGATGCGTAACCGCACGGCGCGCGTCTCGACCGGCTTCTCAAAGGGGACCCAGTTCGGCCCTAGCGCCATGGGGTAGAGTGCATCCATGCCGCTGCGGCTTCCGACGCATCGCCAACTCGAATCGGCCGCCTCGCGAACGCTCTCGCTCGCGCCGCCGATGAACGCATCGACTTCGACGGCGGAGAAGCCGGTCCACAACAGGCACAGGCCGCTGAGATTGACCGGCTTGGGCCAGGTCAGGGTGACCATCTCCGGGTGCTCCGGCGAGACCTGCAGGGCGGCTCCCTGTGCGCCATTGTCCCAGGTGCTCCAGGTGCGATTGTTCGACTCATCAATGAGCTTTGCACTGACGTCCTCGCGGGCGACCGATTGCGCGCGAGCCTGCGGCGCGATGTTGGCGAATCTCCGCTCATGAATCCACACGCCGCCAAGCCAGCCAGCCATCTCGGGATCGCCGGGCGAGGGCGAGTGGCTGAACCGCAGCGCTCGCGTTTGCATTTCCGAGGGCAGAACCCAAAACGCATAGTCCTCTCGCCCAACTTCCTTGCGCGACGGTTCGCCGTCGAGCAGACGCTCGGCGTTAATCCACTGCGAATCGTCCGCCAGGTCACCTGGATGGGCGACGTCCGACTTCAGCACACTGAGCGAGCCGCCGCCGCGGACCAGTACGGAGCCGACCGTTACGGGCTCCGCAAAGCCGATGCGCAGATGCCGCGCGCCGATGGCTCGCCCCTCGCCGAACTTGACGCCACGCCAATCGGGCATCCTATTGGCGATCCACACGACGGAGCCTGGGCCGTCTTTGGCGGCGTCTTCGGCGATGGGCGTTTCCTTTCCATCCACCCATTGCGCAAAAACGGTTCGGTCGAGGTTCGCGTCGGCGGCTGGCTGGAAGACGGCAGCGTCGGCGGCTGGCACGCACGGTGAGACGAGCAACAAGGCAGTGAGAATGTCAATCGGTTTCATGTTCATGTTCTGGAGTTCGGTGATTGTCGGGGAGTCAGACTCTATTCGAAGCCGATGTGCCCCCAGTTCTTCGGAGCCATCTTCAATTCGAAGACCTCGTCGGCGATGATGCCGGTGGCTTGATTGTTCCAGTAGCTGCGCAACACGGTGTCGGTGCCAGCACGGTCGCCGTGGGTGGCGCCGATGTCGCCGCTGAGCTGCAATCCGGGGGTGATCGTCAGTCCCAGTGATGCCAGCGGGATGGCGGCTTCCACGGTGTAGCGATTGTCCTTCGCATCGACCTGCGTCTCGATCCTCGCGTCCTTGAGAATCACGACGCTTTGCACCTCGTAACCATCGCGAATCACGCCCGAGAAGAACGTGCGAGGCCGCTTCTCGCTCGCAATGCGACGATAGACCACCGCGGTCGGCTTGCCCTGGAAGTTGCCGATCGACAGGCGCAGGTCGCCGAGCGCCGCTTCGTGGCGTTCGGGGTCGGCGGTGGGATCGGTGCCGATCTGGAAGTCGACCGTATCGCCCCTGGCATACATCTGAACCGGATCCATGGCGCCGTTGACCCACGGCGTGTCGTCGTTGACCCGCCAGCCGAGGTAGAGGTTCTCCGCATCCCAGGCGAGGGCCGCCTCGATGCGGCCTGCCCGGTTTTTCTCGAAGGTCAGCGGCTCACCGGCGGCAAAATCCTCGCGCAGATCGCCGGTGAATCTGACCGAACGCCTCTTCGCCGTGTACTGTCGGGTGCCCACGCTGGCCTGCAGCAGTTTCTCGCGGAACGCATTGGCCAGAGCGATGTCACTGGGCTTGATTTCCAGCTTACCGCCCTTGAGCGCCTTGACGGTATCGAGTCCGACGACCTTCACGTTGATGTAGGCCGTCTTGCCGGCCTGAAGGTGCAACTGGCCGTCCTTGGTGACGATCATCGAGCCGCCGAAGTCCTCGCCGCCCATGCCGGGTGGGCAGGTGTCCATGATGGCGCCGGGAGTCGCGTTGTCGGGCCAGCGGATCTTCAGCGGATCGGCCTCGAAGAGCCCGCTCAGGTAATAGCCGTCGCCGGTCAGCATGTGCCACTCGCCCTTGTCGGTAGCGACGACAAAGACGTCGCCGATCGGCTCGGGAAGCCTGCCCGTGCCGACGAGGTCGTAGGCGCCGCGGATCATCCCGGTTTGAGGAGGAGGCGCGTTGTGGCCGCCGTGCACACCAACGTAGTTGTTGGGGTAGGTCCATTTCAGCTTTCCGGTGGCAATATCGTAGCAGGAGAAATCGCTGTGGTTCTCGCCGTAATGGCCGTTGTAGACAATCAGTCTGCCGTCCTGGGAACCGCAGCCCCGTTGAGAACCCATGCCGCCGCGACGCAGGATGTCTTCGGGCGCCGGCATCTTCTTGGCCTGCGTCAGATCGTAGAGCGGCGCGCCGCAGGCAGTCCAACCGGTGGGCGCAATGCGATAGACTCCGCCGTAGAAGATCATGCTCTGGGTCATCGGCATGTACCAGCCCGAGAGCCAGCCGACCAGGTCGATCCTGTACTGCCGCACTTCCTCGGGTTGCTCCCGCTGATCGTCGTTGGCGTCCGACCAGATCCGGGCACCGGTCAGGTTACCCGTCGACCAGCCTTGGTCGTTCTTCTCATCGCTGATCGCGTCGAAGCGAGTTCGCAGCTTGTACTGCCCCGGTCCCATGCGCTGATAGATCGACACCGGGCTGTATCCGTGGATCCACCCTTCGGCCACGGCCACATACAAGCGACCGTCGGGACCTTGACCGAAGCGGCTGTTGCTCATTCCGCCACGGTGAAAGAGGCCGACGCACCGGGCCCTGCCGGTCACCGGATCGAGCTGCCATTCGCAGCCGCTGCCCACCATCACCAGCGGATCCTCGGGTGAAATCGCGCCGCCGAGCGCACCGTATGCCGTGGGGCCGAAGAATTCCTTCACGAACGAACCGTTCTTGCTGTTCCAACAGGAGACTCTCTTGGGTCGATCATTCTGTTCCGCCACCCACAGCGTGCCGCGCGAATCCACTCGCAAACCGTTGATGCAGTACAAGCGGTTCTGTTTCCACGGTCCCCGTGCACGGCCGCCCGGCTCGCCGATGCTGCGAAGGAGCTTGCCGTCCTGGGCAAAGACCTTGACCTGGTGGTCCGGGTCAAGGACACCAACATAGATGTCACCGTCCTCGCCGATGGCCAGACCGCGGGCATTGCTCAATCCGGTGACAACAGTTTCGATAGTGCCATCGGTCTTCAACCGCAGCACCTGACTCGTGGAAGAAAGCACGTAGACCGTACTGCCCGCCGCCTCCAGATCACCCGGTTCGGCGACGTCAATCGTACGGAGTTCTTCACCGGACTCGGCATCCAGGACGCGGATACCCCTGCCCTGGCTCAGATAGAGCTTGCCATCGGCAACATCCAGCCCGGTCAAGCCGGGGCCGATGGGAAGAACCGCCGTGTCCTTGCCGCTCCAGTAGCTGTACGCTCCGTTTTTCGCGTCGAGCCGATAGATGACGTCCTCGTGGCCGTCGTTGACATAGACGATATCGCCTCCCACGGCGACGTGACGAGCGCCACCGAAGCCGCCGTGTTTGTGCCGCCATTTGGCGTTGCCGTCGAGGTCCGTACAGACGACGGCCTGACCGGCCTCCGAGCCGTTCCACCCCAGGACCATCTGCTCGCCATCGGTGGTCACGGCGCTGGGCATCCCGTGGTCGCCGCCCCAGTTGCCGCCGGGCGAGTCAAAAGGCGCCCTGCCGCCGTTGTCGGCCCAGCCGACCATCCGCAGGCCGACACCGGTGTGGTAGATTGCCTCCCAGGTGTAATTGCCCGCGCCGACGACCTCGCCCGGCCTGAGATGGCTCATATTGGTGAGGCCATCCCAGAGGATCTCGTGCTTGCCGTGGGTCATGAATTGGGCGGTGAGCAGTTGGCGTACCACCTGGCCCTCGGCATTCTTGATATTCAACGACACGAAACCGTCCTGGGGCAGGTCAAGAGTGAGTTTGGCAAACCCCTCCATTCTCGTCTCTTCGTAGAGCCCTTGCCAATTGATGACCGGCACACCGTCCTTCATGGCGACGTCGAATTCCCGTCGGTCGGCCAGACGCAGTTTCCGTGGTTCGACATGGCCTCGCGCTTCGAAGGTCCCGAAGCCCCAGCACCTGTCGGCCGTAAAGGTAAACACCCGATCTGGAGTAACGCCGGGACGGAAGATATCCTTCATGGTGATGCGGAAGTTGCTGCCCGTATTGAAATTCGCCTCGACGGAGACGTTGATGCGATCGCCCGGCTTTGGGGTGATGCCACCGGCGACAAGTGTCTTCCAAGGCAGGGCCATCTCCTGTACGTAGCCCTTGCCATCAGCGTTTTTCAGAAAGGCCTGTTGCGCGCCCCTGTTCTTGGCATCCTTGAGTTTCTCATGGTTCTCTTTGGGGAAGTCCAGGTCGATCACGTCCTTGCCGTCGCGGTCGCGCCAGGCGGTGACCCAGCAGATCGGCGGTGGACCGCCGTCCTCCGGTTTGGCGATGAGACGAAGTTGCAGAGAGTCGCCGTCCCAGCCGTAGCTGCCGGCAATGGAGCCGGGATTACTCAGGGGCGTCTCGTCAATCCAACGAGCCAGAACGTAGAGATTGTCCGCATCGTACATGGCGTGGACCCAGACGCCCATCTTGTCGCGCAGGTTCTCCACATCGCTGCAGACGAACACGCCGCCGGAGAGATCCCAGTCATCGATCCTGCCGTCGGTCGCCATCTTGCCCGGCGTGGGCAGGATGCGAGCATTGAGGTTTTCGGTCTCGGTGGCGATTGCGTGCCAACTGCCTGCCAGAAGCAGCGATGTGGCCATGAGTGCTCTTGCGTGGATGCTCATCGTGTTCAGCTTTCGGGGTTGGGAAGGAGGGGGGCATCCGTGGAAACTGGAACGATACGTGCGGCGCCGCCCGCGACGCAGATGCGTTCGAGTCGCAACTCCTCGCCTGCTCTGCCGGAGAACAGCTTTCGCTTTCAGCGGCGCTACGGCAAACGCGAGGTAGCCGGCATCGCGCCGCTGCACTCCGTCGGCGACTCCGCATTCTACGTCCCGCAGGAAGGGAAACACGACCCGCGCGACCGTCCGAAAGTATAGCAGCATTATTGCACGTTGTGCCAAGGCTGTGTACCAGATTCCCCAGCGAAGTCGGATTGCGACGGAAGATGCTCGATTGAAGACACATCGCCTTGCCGTTGCCGCGGCTACGTCACGGCAGTGGAAAGCCGGCCCCCAATCGCCGTCTCCTAGCCCAAGCCCCGAAAACTCGTGGCAATAGGACGCGCATGAGACACGCAAACGAAAACTCCGGCGAAAAGGCTTCGGGGGGGGCGGAGTGGGGCTATGAGTTTGGCGCGCAAACACAATAGCGTGTGCGAAAAACACTTGACACGCACTTCGAGTTGTAATACCTTGAGGCTGTTCCCGTGACGGGAAACACCTCGCCATCCGGCAGGGGCTTTCCAGCAAGCCACCGTCGGCATCAAGCCATCAGCCTGAGGGGACGATCATGCGTGCATTCAGTTCTCTTCGCGGCACGTCGGATCGGGGCAGCCGGAGACCTGCTGCCGCCGCGCGAAGGCTCCGTCTGGAACAACTCGAAGGCCGCTTGCTGCTTTCGACAATCAACTGGGTCAATCGCGGACAGGCCAGCGATCGCTTCAGCGACGTGTTCGGCGCCGGTGCCAACGCCGCCCGGGCGGTGATCGACGCCGTGATCGACCACTGGGAACGGATGATCGTCGATTTCAACTATCCCGGCGGCGGCAATACCTTCAACCTGACGTTGAGCATGGCGGCGACCGGCACGGACCGCGGCGGCTTGGGCGGGGTGACGCACTGGACCAGTGCCAACCAGCCGGATGCCGGCTCGATCGATTTGGGCCGCGGCGACGACCTGAACGGCGACGGGTTGGGCGACGGCGGCGGTTACTACATCGACCCGGTGCCCAACGACTGGGCCGAATTCGACGGCGAGATCGGCAACGTCTTTACCGGCGTGGCCGTCGACGACGGGCAACCGCCGATCCGGCTGAGCGACTTCTACACCTTGGCCGCCCACGAAATCGGCCACTGCATGGGACTCGTCGGCGGCAACCACGGCTTCAACCAGCACTCGACCAACACGGGAGTCGTCGACTTCAGCGGCAATCCACCCAACCCCGGGTCCTTCTACGTGTTCCAGGGCCCCAGCATTCGGCACCTGGTCACCAGTTGCAACGGCGGGTCGGACGGCGGGTCGGCGACCCACACGGCCCACGGGGCCCGGATCGGCATGGCCCCCGCCCACGTGATGTACAACGGCACGGAGTACTTCGGCGCGTTGGATCTGATGACGTGGTTCACGCCGTGGACGGGCCGCCGGCGGCTGATCCCCGACACGCTCGCGCTGATCCTCAAGGACAGCTACGGCTACACGGTCGAGCTGCCGCAGAAATTCGGTACCTTCCACGCGATGCTCAACGAAACGACCGGACAGCTTCGCATCCGCGGCGGCAACGACGTCAGTGACGACCAAATCACTATCGACAGCGACGGCAGCAAGGTGCTGGTCAGCGTCGATCTGGGCAACGACGTGCCGGGCACCGGCGCCCTGCCCGGCGCCGAAGACCTGCCCGCCTTCGTCAGCGAGTTCGACCTTGCCGACGTCCTCTCGATCGTCGTGGAAGCCGGCCAGGGCAGCGATACGATCCACGTGTACGGGTTACCGCCGGGAGTGACGGCCTCGATCGAAGGCGGGGAAGGCAACGACGTGGTTTACGTCGGGGGCCCGGCCGGCAACCTGGCGTGGGTCGAAGGCAACGTGTCGTTCGACGGCGGCCCGGGCACCGACACGTTGACCTTCAACGACGCGGCGGGCGACTTCCCGCCGCCGATGGCCTATACCATCGACAGTTGGTACGTGGAACGCGGCGGCGGTCCCCGGGCCTACTACAGCCACATCGAGCAACTCAACCTCCTCGGCCGCGGCGGTGGAAACTCGATCGACGTAAACGGCGCCCCGTCGGGCACGCCAGTGACGATCCACGCGGGCAACGGCAGCGACACGATCCGGATCAATCCGGCCTCGCAGGTCTTCAATCTCGGCGAGACCGTGACGGTCAACGGCCAGGGCGGCAGCGACCAACTGGTGGTCTACGATTCGGTTTTCGCCGGCGGTACGACCTACACGGTGACCGACAACCGCGTGGCCGACGTCTACGGCAACGAAGTGCTCTACGGCACGATGGAGGGCGTAACGCTGAACACCGGCACCGGCCACGACATCATCGACGTGGAAAGCACGGCCCCGGGCACGCCCGTGGTGATCAACGCCAACGGCGGCGACGACACGATCCGCATCTGCCCCATTTCGCAGGTGTTCGAACTCGGCGGGGCCGTCACGGTCAACGGCCAGGACGGCAACGACCAGTTGACCGTCAGCGATGCGGCCTACCCCAACGGCACCAGCTACTACGTCACCGCCAGCCGCGTTGCCGACGCCTACAACAACGAAGTCTTCTATGGCACCATGGAGGGCCTGACGCTCACGACCGGCCCGGGCCGCGACGTGATCGATGTCGACAGCACGGCTACCGGGGCACCCGTCACGGTCAATGCCAACGACGGCGACGACACGATCCGGATCTGTCCCGCCGCCCAGGTGTTGTCGCTGAGGGCGGCCGTGACCGCCAACGGCCAGAACGGCCACGATCAACTCATCGTCAGCGACGCGGCCTACCTCAGCGGCACCACGTACACCGTCTCCGCCAGCCGCGTCACCGACGCCTACAACAATGAGGTCTTCTACGGCACGCTGGAGAATCTCACGCTCACCACCGGCCCCGGCAATGACCGGATCGACGTCCTCGGCACGCCGGCCGGGCAGACGACCGACATCAACGCCGGCGGCGGCAACGACGGGATTTACGTCGGCAACGGCAACCTCGACTCCGTCGACGGCGATCTGCTCGTTCGCGGCCAGGGCGGATCGGACCGACTCGAGATCGAAGACCAGGCCACCGCGACGAGCCAGATCTACATCATTACGGATCAAAACGTTGCCCGCAGCGCGGCCGGGTTGACCGGCTACGACGCGTCGCTGGAGCTGCTGATCCTCAGCGCCGGCACGGGCAACGACTCGATTCGCGTCGAAGGGACCAACCCGGCGACTCCGCTGACACTCTTCGGCGGACCCGGGGCCGACTCGTTCCACGTCGAAGCGCCGCCCGCTTCGAGCGTGTCGATCGACGGCGGCGACCCGACCGGCTCGCCGGGCGACGCGCTCTACGTGACCGGAACCCCGGCCAGCCAGGGTGTCTACTGTCCCGACGCGGGCCGCCCCGGCGAAGGCACGGTCCAGGTCGACGGCCGGACCATCTCGTTTACCGGCCTGGAGCCGATTACGGCCCGCGTCTTCGACCGGTTCACGTTGGTGACGCCCGCTTCGGGCGACATCCTGGCGATCGACGAAATCCGCCCGGGCAGGCCTCGCATCTCGGGCACCAGCGGTGGTGTGGCCTTCGAGGCGCTGGCGTTCCTCGACGTGGCCACCTTGGTTGTCGATATGGGCAGCCACGACGCGCGGGTTCCCGACGACCGCCTCTCGATCAACGGCGGAAACCTCCCCGCCGCCGGCGTCGATCTGCTGGCGATCGATACCGGCACCGGTACCAACACGATCGAGGTCCACGGCGGGTGGGTCAACATGGACGCCTCGCTGGGAGGCGCGGGCTCCGATCGCGCCATCGTCCGCAACGCCGGAACCACGGTCAACTTCGTCGCCACCCAACGCTTCACCTCGCTCGACGTTGGCGCCGGCTCGCGGGTCGCGCTGACGCCCGGCGGAAACACGGCCCTGGCGGTCGAGCGATTACTGCTTGCCGGGGATCATGTGCCGACGGGCAGGCTCGATATCCACGACAACGGCCTGATCGTCAACTACGACGATTGGGACGCCTCGCCGGGACTGCTGCATAGGGCACAAATCCTCCATGCCCGCGACCAGAACGCCCCCAGCTTCTGGACCGGCAACGGTATTACCAGCGCCGACGCCGCGGCCGACCCGGCGATCGTCGGGGTCGAGGCCTTCGAAGCCACCGAGGTTTTCGGCGGTCTCGGCGGCATGTTCCATGGCGTGGCGCTCGGTCCGGGTGACAAAGCGGTCCTGATCGAGACCGTGTCGCTGACGCCCGGCATCACTCTGATGCCGACTTCCGGGCTGACGACGACCGAAGCGGGCGGCGCGGCGACGTTCTATATCTTGCTCGATACGCCGCCCGCCGGCGACGTGAGCGTCGGGCTTTCGTCGAGCAACCCCGGCGAGGGAACGGTCGCGCCGGCCAGCGTCACCTTCCCCGCGGCCGCCTGGAACAACCCGCAAATGGTGACCGTCACCGGCGTCGACGACTCGGTGCCCGACGGCGACGTGGGCTATACGATCGTGACCGGCGCCGCGCAAAGCAGCGACGCGCACTACAGCGGCCTGAATCCCGTCGACGTGGCCGTGGTGAATTTGGACGACGACAGCGGCGCCGCCGTCGTCGGCCGCTATGTCTTCTACAACCGCTCGGCGTTCGACGGCAACAATCCGGCGGCCAACGGGTCGGACGACAACGCGATTGCTCCGGACAAGACGGCCTTGCTGCCCGGCCAGACGGCCACGTTGGCCAACTACACCAGCTACGCGCGCGGCATCAACGGGATCATGGTCGATATCGCCGGCATGCCGGGCGTGCCCACGGCGGCCGACTTCGAGTTCCGAGCCGGCAACCGCAACCAGACGCTCTCTTGGCCCTACGCGCCGGCCCCCATCGCCGTCGCCGTGCGGCCCGGCCAGGGCGCCGGTGGCTCCGATCGGGTGACGCTCCTCTGGGACGACTACGCCGTGCAGAAGCAGTGGCTGCAGGTGACCGTGCTTCCCACCGAGCGCACGGGCCTCGAACATCCCGACGTCTTCTACTTCGGCAACGCCGTGGCCGAGGCCGGCAACTCGACGACCGACGCCAAGGTCAACGCCACCGACATGCTGCTGGCGCGGAACAATCCGCGGACGTTCCTCGACCCGGCACCGGTCGATTTCCCCTACGACTTCAACCGCGACGCCCGGGTCAACGCGACCGACATGCTGCTGGCGCGAAACAACCAGACCCACTTCCTCAACGAGCTGAAGCTGATCACCGTGCCGGGGACCAAGGCCGTCGACGCCGGCGGCCGGCCGAGCAAGCCTTTGCCGGAGCAAGCCCTCTGGTGGTACGAACTCGCCGACGAGCTCGATTCGGCTGCCCGAGCTTCACGTACCAACGAAACGGCGTCCACGATTGTCGTCAGTACCGTGCCGCGGTGAGAGCGACGGGAATCAGGTTCATCCGAGTCAACTGTGCACAGCCGGTGCCATAGATGGACATGGCACCCAGCTCGGGTTGCGAAAGCGACGCAGGTCAGGACGCGATTCTGCGCGCCGGGGCTGCACTGACGGAGCCCAACAAGTCAACAGCCCCATTGTCCAGGTAGCGGAAACTTTGCGGAGGGTGGAAACCCGGCCACAGCAGCCTTAATTCCCCAAGAGGAAGCGGTCGGCTGAATCGCTCAGTCTCCCCAATGAAGATTCCGACGCCCTCAGCCAGCCCGTCGAAATAGTCCAGATACTCTGCGCGTCTCACGCCGGCAATGTCTCGGACCCTGCGCCACAGTGGCCTCAACGGCAAGCGTGAAACACCTTCTACGACGAAGAATCCGACAACAGCCATTGTTGGGGCCGTCACGTAGATCACAACGTTGTCTTGTGCTCCCACACGCGGCAACCGTCGGCGCAACTCCACGCGCTTGACACCCGCGAGTATCCCGTCAGCGAAGCGTGGACGAATTGAGAGCAAGAGCGTAGATTTCATTGAATACCGTCGCCGGGATTTGCGCAGGTGATTCAAGGTTCGTCCGAACCCCATGCTCTCTCAGGATGCCCTGGAAAGCGTCCCACGCCACGGGATGCAATCGCTCCGTATCGTGGAACCGAACTGCCAAGATGTCCCGTTCACAATCGCCCTTGGCAGTGTCGAGAAGATTGGACCACTCATAAACCCCCAGTCTCTGAAAGCGTTTGAACAAGGGCTTTGGCTGGCCGATGCACACTTCGGCAATTCGGGAGCAAGCCCGAATGCTCTGGGCCCCCTCGAACTTTCGATTCTGGCTGACATACCAGAGAATCCGGCCGGGAAACGCCGGCAGTCGTTGAGAAGCCGAGCGATAGTACACCGATTCGGGATTCAATGCTAGGTCAACATCGGCTCCGAAAAGCCCTTGCTTCGCAAGATCCTCGTCGAAGAGGTGTTGGGCAAACTCTGGCCGGATGGAGACAATGAAACTCGGCACGTGCGCATCGGCTATCTTCGCGGGCCACAGCAAGTGTTCCATTTGCGACGCTGTGGCGGTGTCGAGAGGAGATCGCAGAACGCGCACAAGCCGACCGATTGCGGGGTCGTCCGTCCCCAGTTGGTCAAGCTTGTCCGCAAGGTCGCTTGCTGGATGGACGCCTGAAACAACGAGTTTGAGTCGGCCGTCTCGGACAGGAAGGAAGCCAAGATCAGTGCAAGCCATCCGAACATCATCCGTCAATCGGGAATCGGCAACGAGTACCCCAGCGTGTCCGTCCTGAGCGGCCTGATGTGCCAGCCCGGTCAGTATCGAACGCGCCAGCGTGCCGGCCAGCCGATGGGAGCATATTCGGAACAGGGGAACGCGGTCGAACTGCTGTTGTCTCTCCAATACATAGAAGGCTAGGACTCGTTCGTCCCGGTCCCTAACCGCCACACACGCGAACCGTTGGGGGTCAGCAAGGAACGGCTGAACGATTGCCTGCAAGTGGCGCCTGCGCTCGTCGGGAGCCTTGATTGCGCCTATCAGGGCACCGTCGGCAGAACTGGCCCGCTGTCGGAAGATGCGGTTTGTTCCGGCAACCTGGAATCGCTGGTATTCACGTTCCCGGAGTAGTTCGTCAATCCGGCCGATCAATTCGGCGGGCCGGACGATCGGCAGCCCACAAGCGGTGTAGACATCGTCAGCCCGACTCAGCATCGGTTCATCGCGCGTGATGAAGGCCCCCGCAGCACCGGCAAGAGCACGCGCGAGATGCCTAAAGTCCGATTCGTCTTGGGGCGTGGCACGGTTGGGGAAGAGGGGGAGCAACAGTCTTCTGGCGCTCCCGTAATCGGCCGGGGAGCTAGCAAGCTGGTGGAAGTTGGCCGCTTGTTGCCGTCTTTTCTGCCGAAGCGCGCCATCGGAACTTCGATCAAAATCATTGCAGTGCTCAGGCGTTACGCAGAGCCGAATCGAATCCTGCAACCAGTCCGCCAGAAGACCTTGCGATTCCTCCCTGCGTGATTCCGCTAGGTCAACGAGCACATTGGAGTCAATCACGGCGTCAAGCCCCACTGTCGCCTCCTGAGTAAACAGGTCCGGGTGGTTGTGGTCCAACCAGAAAAGCGTTAGTTCGCTTCCGTCGGCCGCGCGGCCGGGCGCTTCGTTCACGGCCGCAAACCCAAGCTTCGGCCATATGCTATAGGCGGGGAAGTCCCTTCGGCAGCGCAAGGCTATTCCGCGCAAGTTGCCAGTAATCGTGACGAGGTGACGCACCAGTGCGGCGGCGTGGCCCTGCCCCCTGGCAGTCTCCGCAATGCAGAGGTGGGCTACCGTTGCCCTGCCCTTTGCGACCCGGTAGAGCAGGTAACCGACACAATCGCCGGCGGAATCCAACACAGCGAGAATACGCCGTTGGCTGGCGTAATCCGTGAAAGCGCCGTCCGGCAGAAAGCCGAGGGTGTCGCTGCTTGCCCGCCAGAGTACCTTGACGGTTTCGAGGTGTTCGGACTTGTCGTCAATTACGAGCACGCACACGGCACACACCACAGCGGAGACTTTCCTCTTACCTAGACACCAGTCTAGGCATTTCGGTTCTCACTGTAAACTGATGCGACACCTCCCACGGAAACACGGACGGTGTACGACCCGTCAGGCCCGAAGATCGGCGACAACCTAGCCAGGGCGAGCCTGCAATGACCCGGCGAGCGACAACGAACCAGAAACGACCAAAAGCCGTATTGAGTCAGGACTTCCCGAGAATCAACCCCAGCCGGTCTTGATACAGAGCGTAAACGCACACACTCCATGCAAATGCCGTGCACGTGTTTGCGTCTGCCGGACACTGGAGTGCCATTGAGGACGAAGAGGGGCGGAGGCAAGAACGAGGGTAGCGGCATTGCCTCGCCCGCTAGCTGCCAGTGCGCAAGGTTGGACTTGCCATTGGATCATTCCTGCTCGGCCGATTCTTCTTCGCTGTCGTCGCTCTCCTGGGGCACGCGCTTGATGGCCACCAGCGTGTCGCCTTCGCCGAGATTCATGATCCGCACGCCCTGCGTGTTGCGGCCCACCATGCTGATCTCGCCGGCGCGGACGCGTTGGATCTTGCCCCGGGCGGTGATCATCAACAGCTCGTCCTCGTCGGATACCCGGCAAATGCCGATCACCGGCCCGTTGCGCGAGGTCGTCTTGATGTCGCGGAGTCCCTGGCCGCCGCGGCGCTGGGTGCGATAGCATCGTTGGGACGAATAGCCGTCGTCGCCGTTGGTCTCGTCCGTCCCCGGCTCCGGCGCTTCCGCCGTCGGCTCGGCCTCTTTCGCCGTCGCCCCGGCCTCTTCCTCGGCCGGCTCGGCTTCGAGGTTTGGCCCGAAGGGAGTCCGCTTGCCGTAGCCGTGGGCACAGGCGGTCATCAGCGCGGTGTCCGGGTCGGCCACGACCATGCCCACCACGCAATCGTCGCCCTTGAGCTTGATGCCCTTCACGCCGCTGGCGTTGCGGCCCATGGAGCGGACGTCGGACTGTTGGAAGCGGATGGCCATGCCGGAGGCGGTCGAGAGCACCAGCTCGTCGCCCGGCCCGGCCACCACCACGTCGACCAGCTCGTCGCCCTCGCGGAGCTTGATGGCGATGATCCCGCTTCGCAGCGGGCGGCGGTAGGCTTTCAGTTCGGTTTTCTTGACCAATCCGCGGGCGGTGGCCATCACCAGGAAGTGATCGGGCCGGTCGAAATCCATCACGGCCCGGCAATCGGCGATCTGCTCGCCCTCGCCGAGGTTCAGCAGGTTGACGATCGCCCGGCCACGGCTGTCGCGGCCCAACTGGGGCAGGTCGTAGACCTTCCGCCAATAGACCTTGCCGTGGTTGGTGAAGAACAGCAGGTAGGCGTGGGTGCTGGCCACGAAGAGGTGCTCGATGGGGTCTTCCTCTTCGGTTTTGGCGCCCTTGAGCCCCTTGCCGCCGCGGCGCTGCATCCGGTAGGCCTTCACGGGCGTGCGTTTGATATAGCCGTTGCTGCTGATCGAAACGACCATCGTCTCTTCGGTAATCAGGTCTTCCAGGTCGATCTCGCCGACCTCTTCGCCGCTGATTTCGGTGCGTCGGGCGTCGGCGTGTTTCCGTCTCAGCTCGCGGAGATCCTCGCGCACGATGTCCAGTATGTGCTGCTCGTCGGAAAGGATGTGGTCGTACTCGGCGATCTTCTCGAGCAGATCGCGGTACTCGTCGCTGAGCTTCTCCTGCTCCAGGTTGACCAACTGGCCCAGCGTCATGCGCAGGATGGCGTCGGCCTGGACGGGCGTGAGCCGGTAGCTCGGGCTGGGGCCGCGTTCCTGCTCGAACACGGCGAACCCGTCCTCGCCCAACGCCCGGCGCATCAGGGCCGCCGGCGTCTCGATCTCCATCAGCCGCTCTTTGGCCTCGGCCTGCGTCTTCGACGAGCGGATCACCCGAATCACTTCGTCGATGTTGGCATGGGCCAGCAGCAGCCCTTCGACGGTGTGTTTGCGCTGCCGGGCCCTGGCCAGCAGGAACTGGGTGCGGCGGCGGATCACCGCGACCCGGTGCCGGATGAACTCCTCCAACAGCTCCTTGAACGACAGCACCCGCGGCTTGCCGTCGACCAGCGCCAGGAAGATCAGCGAGAAGCTGTCTTGCAGCGGTGTGAACTGGTAGAGCTGGTTGAGCACCACGTCGGGATCGGCGTCGCGCTTCAACTCCAGCACCAGCCGCACGGGCTCCTTCAGGTCGCTCTCGTTGCGGCTGGCCGCAATCCCGGAGATCTTGCCGTCGTTGACCGCCGAGGCAATCCGCTCTTCGACGCGATCCCGGGCCTGCTGGTAGGGAATCTCCGTGACGACAATCCGGTGGCGGTTCTTGCCGAACTCTTCGATACGTGCGCGGGCGCGAACGACGATCGTGCTGCGGCCCGAATGGTAGCCGCGACGGATGCCGGCGCGCCCGCAGATTACACCGCCGGTGGGAAAATCGGGCCCCGGGACGATCTCCAGCAGCTCGTCAATCGAGACCTCGGGATCGTCGATCACCTTGATCAGCGCGTCGCAGATTTCGCCCAGGTTGTGCGGCGGGATGGAAGTGGCCATGCCCACCGCGATCCCGCTGGCCCCGTTGACCAGCAGACTGGGGAATTTCGACGGCAGCACCGTCGGCTCGGTCCGACGTTCGTCGTAGGTCGGAACGTAATCAACCGTGTCGAGCTTGATGTCTTCGAGCATCAAGGCGGCGGTGGCCGACATGCGGGCTTCGGTGTATCGCATGGCCGCCGGCGGCAGACCCGCGATCGAGCCGAAGTTTCCCTGCTTGTCGATCAACACGTGGCGCATGTTCCACTCCTGGGCCATGCGGACCAGGGTGGGATAGATCACGCTTTCGCCGTGGGGGTGGTAATTGCCGCTGGTGTCGCCGGAAATCTTGGCGCATTTCACACGGCCAGACCCGGGGCCCAGATTCAGGTCGTTCATGGCAACCAGAATCCGCCGCTGAGACGGCTTCAGCCCGTCGCGCGCGTCCGGCAACGCCCGGCTGACAATCACGCTCATCGCGTAGGTCAGATAACTGCCTTTGAGCTCCTCCTCGATAGGCAGTCGAAGCGTGCCGCCGGATGAGCCGCCATCGCTGGGCGGGATTGCTTCAGGGCCCTCGGGCGGTTCGGGGGGAAGACTGGAATCGGTGGCCAACGGGACTCCTTTCGACAGGCATTTTAGAGGTGTGTCGATACCCCTTTTGGGGAGAGTGCGTTGGCCGGTCCTGGTCCGACGCCAACGCCACCGAAAGTATACCGCTTTCCGCCCCGACCCACAACGGGTCCCGCGAGAAAACGGGCGTCGTAAACCTTTTTATGAAAACAACTTGCGACACGACTTTTGGGCGCCCATCGCATGGGCTTCCACGAGGGCGGCGCAGGCCGAAAATGGTGCCCTCAGCGGGGCAAGACACCGCCCACAATGGCCCCAGGCAGCCTCCCTCTCAGCCTGCCCATTCAGTGATGACAGCCCAACGCCGAGCGCGACGAGCCCTAGGCCGAAACGGCCTATCGTGCCGAAACCGGCGTGACCAGCGAACAGCCGCCGGCTACAATTCGACCTGCGACCATTGGCTGCCTGCGCGTTAGACCGCCGGTCTACGGCCTTGAGGTGATAGACAGAAACTGTCCATAAACGAGTTACGTCGCGAGAGGTCCATGCAAGAGTCCATTAGGTCCACGCTCGCTCTCGTGATTATCGTGTCAATTGTCGCAACAGCGGTCTCTTGGTTTGCGATGGGCGCCGACATTGACGGGCAAACGTGGGCGTGGCGGGTTGGTTCCCCAGCTTGCGGCATACTCGCGCTGTTGGTCTTCTTGAAGATCCACCTTCGCGAAGACGCAGTACCTGACTTCTTGGCTCGACGCTGCAAGAACTTCTTTGAGCGAGATGGATTCTGCTTCACCGTTGTTCCTGCTGTCCGCGCCGAGTGCTGCTTTCTCGATGTCTTTTTTCAAAACCGATATGCGAACCGATCTGAGGCAACGGTGATGGTCGCACCATCACGCGGGTTCATCCTTGCGGCAAAACTCCGACGAGTTGTTGTCGAGATTCACTGCGCGCCCGCAGCTTTTGGCGTTGCGCGCTGTCGATGGCCTATCCCATCGAAGTATCAGGGCAAGAAACAGAGCCTAGACGTGGCCGCGACCGTTCGTTATCCAGAGGGGCGCGGTCGGCTCCTGCGCAGCCGTTGCGGCATCTATGTGGGTCGGGTGACTAACACGCTTGGGATCGAAAAGCCGGCCCACGTCAAATTGAGGCTTCCGCTGTGCGGCGAGAATGACGAGGACGGTGATGGCCAGGAAGACATTCAGATCGAAACGTTGTGGGAACTCGAACAACACGAAATCCAGGAAGAAGCCACGTAAGCACCCGACGGAGCCGAGCGGGAATGGTGGTCGGGGTTTCGGACGAAATCCAAGTCACTCGGCGCCATTCGCGTCGGGTTATCGCAACGATACGCGAGCCAGAACACGGGCGTAAGGGACGCAAGTTCACCAGCCATGTCGGAGAACCCGTACCAATCCCCTGATTTCGACTCCGACGACGCAAACGAGAACAGGGTGCGTCCAGAGCGTCCGTGGCGGCGCAACTTGAGCATCCTCGCATGGCTTGCGATTGGCTCACCGGCCGGTTGGGCAGGCTGCACGCTGCTGTAGCGGTCGGGTTGCCTATTGCCCTCTCGTGACGATTTCGCGACGTTCTTGGTTATGGTTGGCCCGATGCTTCTGACGGGCGCATTTGGCGCGAGACGCCATCCAGTGGTGCTGCCGCGACTGATTTCGTCTTCAGTGGCTGCCGCAGGATTCGCATGGCTCTTCTTGACTCCCTGCCTGAACATGACGTCCGAAGCCCTGAATCGCTTGTACGTCAACGAATGCTACCCCTACCTGGTTGTCCCCGCCACGATTATTGGAGGAGCCATTGCCGTCTCGACCGCCAAGCCTAGACGAAGAAATGGAGACACCGGCTGTTCGCAGTAGCTGCCGTGCCCTGCAAGGGTAGCCATTACGCAACAACGGGATGCGCGCGGCGGCTTGGCCGCCGCGCCGGTTGCCGTGGCCGCGTCGAAGCCACGCCCGTACCACCTGTCATCCCGCCACGTCGGGCGGCGGAACGCACACGGCCGCTGTCAGTCTCCGTGTCCAGCGTGTGATGCGGACGACAGAACATGCCACCCCATTTGAGGGGAACATATGGTAAGCGCTTGACTCGCCGATTGTTCAGAAGATAAACTGCCCCTCGTCCGAGGCATGTTATGCCGCCGAATTGCCACCATACCTGATTACGGCTGCACGGGGCCGGCGGCAGGATTAAGAGCTATTTGGCAAGATCTCTTTTGGAGGAAGCCGGTGTTTACACTTCCGCTTGAGGCCGTTCCCAACTGGATCAACGTGAGCAGTTTCTGGTTGCCGCAATCGGTCGATTTCGTGTGTCCACATTGCGGTCGTGAGGTAAACTTCGCGCTCACCAATTGGCAACACGTCAACAGGCGAAGTGCTGCATCTGCCGCTGCCAACTGTCCGGGCTGTCGCAAGGAAGTGCGTTTTTGGGCGATCGACCCGTCCAAATATGGTGACACCGGCTCAAAGGAATGTGCCGAACTCTGCATGCACCCCACCCCGACAGTCAAACGTAGCATGATGCGCGGGCTCGACAGAGTTCCGCCGGAAATCGCTCGCGCCTATGTTTCGGCCCTTAGTGCCCTCAATGCCGGCGTATGGAACGGCACCGCTGCTCTTGTGGGCCGGGCGCTCGAAGGGCTCGTGAAGAACCTGATGCCCAAAGATAAACAGAAGCTCCCCTTGGCTCAAATGCTGGCTGAACTACCAGACACAGTTGATTTGCCGAAGACATTGAGAACACTTACTGATGGTCTTCGAAAGGGCCGCAATATTGGCGCACACTTCGACCTGGACAAGGAAGCCGACGAGGAGATGGCCAACATGATGGTCGAGTTCTTGGAATATTTCCTTGAGTACCTCTACATAGTGCCGGCAAAAGTGGACGATCTCCACCGTCGTCTGTGATCGAAGGGCCAAGTAACAAGTGGGCCAAGCCGAGCGGAAACCGCGGTTGGCCACAACCTCAACCCGGCGTCACGGGCGCCATTTCCGCCCGCTTACCCTGGCCGTTCTGCGGCAAAGTGCGATGGCCCCCTCGAAAAAGAAGCCTGGCGATGGCTGCGAGTCATGTGCTTTGTTGGCCCTGCAGATTTCGCTGACGCTATTGACCGGCCTAACTGCGGCTGCCAGTTGGTCGGTCGGCAGTGGGCTAGAATGGAAACTGCTCGCGGCACTCTTTGCCTGCTCGACGGTAGCCATCGTCTTCCGGCTCGGATGGCCGGTTCCATGCATGATCCTCGGCATCCTGGCTGGAATAGCCCTCGACCCAGCGATCAAGGGCGGTACAATCGACTCGCAAATGTGGGAAACGGTTTCCTGTATCTGCGTGGGGGCGTTCATCGGATTGTTGATCGGGGTTTTTCTCGATGCCGTTCGCTAGGTCCCACAGAGGCAAGACGACGATGAGGCAAATGCCACACATTCGGGCTATGAACCGGCTCCGACCAGATTGCAGGCATTGAGGGAATCGCAGATGGGGCAAAGACAGGTGAACGTCGAGGTGCCTGCAATCGAGGACTGCCAAGGGACTCCCCCAGGCGCTGCCAGATTGTGAGCCTATCTGCCAGCGAGCCGTTGGTCGCCCTCGCGCATTGTGCGTGCACGCGTCAAGGGAGCATGCCCAATTGTTGCATGTGCAGCACGAGGCGCTTGGCCACCGGGCCGGCTGCCGTGGCCGCGTCGCCGGCGTGCTCCAGGGCGACGACCATCGCCCAGCGGGGCTTCTCGGCCGGCACGTAGCCGGCAAACCAGGCGTGGTCGCCGCGGCCGCCGCCGGTCTCGGCCGTGCCTGTCTTGCCGGCCACCGAAACCCCTTCGAGATAGACCGTGGCGTGGGCCGTGCCCTGGGGGTCGCAGACCACGCGGAGCAGACCCTGGCGAATCGCTTCGATGGTCTCGCCGCCGAGGTCGGGGATGGGCCGCGGCGGCGCGATCCGGATCGGATCGTCCGCGTCGTCCTCGGCCGTGGCCGCGTCCTCGGCCCGCTGCGGCAGCGCCAGGCCGCTGACCAGGTGCGGAGTGACCAGCCGGCCGCCGTTGGCAATCGCCGCCATCATGCGGACCACTTGCAGCGGCGTGGCCGTCAGCCCGCCCTGCCCGACGGCCAGCGATTGCGTGTCGCCCGGCCGCCAGCGATGGCCCGCCGTCTGCTGGATGGTTGCCGGCTGGGGCAGGTTGCCGTCGGCCTCGGAGGGCAGGTCCACGCCGGTGGTCCGGCCGAAGCCGAAGCGGCTTGCCCAACCGGCCAGCGGCTCGGGCCCCAGCGCGTCGACGTGGTGGAAGAAGTAGACGTTGCAGCTTTGCGCCAGCGCGTCGCTCAGGGTCACTTCGCCGTGGCCGGTCCCGGTGCGGCGATAGATCGCGCACCGCTGCCGGTCGGGCTGGTGCAAGTACCCCTGGCAGAAGAACGGCTCGTCCGGATCGACGGCCGCGGCCTCGAGCAGGGCCACGGCCGAGACGACCTTGAACACCGAGCCGGGCGGGATCGCCATGCGGACGGCGCGGTCGAACAGCGGGTGGGCCTCGTCGCCCAAAAGCGCGGCCCGGTCTTCCGCCTTGCCCGATACGAACACGTTCGGATCGAAACGCGGCGCCGAGGCGGCCGCGCGCACCGCCCCGCTATGGACGTCGATTACCACGACGGCGCCGCCGGCCGGCTCGTCGTCCGGGCGGCGCAGGGCCCGACGTTGGACCGCCGCTTCCAGGAGCGACTCGGCCGCGCGTTGTAGCGGCGGGCTGAGCGTGAGCACCAGATCCCGGCCGGCGCCCGGCTCCAGGCGGTGGTACGTCGAGAGGATCCGTCCGCCGTGGTCGGTCAGCTCCACAACCACGCCGCGTCGTCCCCGCAGCAGCGACTCGTATTGCCGTTCCAGGCCCGTCTTTCCGACCAGCTCGTCCGCGTCGTAGTCCGCCTCCGGTTGGTCGAGCCGGTCTCCGGCCACCGGGCCGAGGTGTCCCAGCACGTGGGCGGCCAGCGATCCGGACGGATAGGCCCGCCGGGATCGCGTGAGGATCTTCACCCCCGGATATTGCTCGCGGAGCCCTTCGATCTCGGCCACGACCGCCAGCGGCACGTTTTCAACCATCACGTGGTAGTCCAGTTCTTCGGCCACGGTGAGGTCGGCCCGTCGACGCCGGCGGACGCTCTGGGCAATCCGCTCCACGCGGCTCTGGACGCGGGCTGCCCGGCGGGCCCATTCGTCGGCCGACAGGCCGCAGAGCCGCGCGAGCCGTTGGGCCAGATCGTTCCGCTGTTGCCGCAGGCGGTCCTCTTCGGCGGCGACGCGTTCGGGGTCTTTGCGTTGGGCCGACGACAAGCGTCGCCGGACCATGGTGCGGAGCCAGCGTGGGTCGGGCGGCTGCTGCAGATAGCGGTACATCACCGCCAGCGCGGGGATTTCCCGATCGCAGGCCAGCACCGTTCCGTCGTGTGCCAGGATCCGGCCCCGCACGCCCGGCAGACTCCGCTCGCGCTTAAGCGGCTCGGTCGCCTTGGCCCGAAACGCCGAGCCCTGGGTCACCTCCAACTGCACCAGCCGGGAAAACACGACCAGCAACAGCACCAGAAAACCGGCCAGGCAGAGTCGCAGCCGCCGCCGCGGATCGACCACGGCGGGCGTGGCGGCCTCGTCCAGGTGGAATTGGTGCCAGTCGTGCAGCATGGGCGACTCAGAACTCCGCTAGCCTCCGTTTTCGGGCGAGAAACGGCTGGCGAATCCACCCGACGACCATCCACACGGGAAGTGCCACGGCGGCCGTGTAAAGGCCGACGCCCAGCGCGCGTGGCACGACGGCCGACCAGGCCAGCGACAGGTCTCCGATCAACCGCCCGGTCGCGCCGACCGCGGCGGCCCACGCGGCGACGGTGGCAAACGTGATGAGCACTTGCCAGCCGAGATGCTCCAGGCGGAATCGGGCGCGGAGCCGGCCGACCCCATAGCCGGCCAACAGCATCCAGCCCATGCCCACGCCGAGATGCCCCGGGGCAATCAGGTCGCCCACCAGGGCAACCGCCCCGGCCCCCAGAAAGGCCCGCGGGCTGCCCGACGTCAGCAACCACACGACGGCGACCAGGGCCAGCAGGTCGGGGGTCACCTCGCCGATCCGCAGCACGTCGATCAGCGACGTCTCGGCCACGGCCGCCAGATAGACAGCGAGTGTCAACCACACGAATCGCATGGGCCGTGACTCCGTTTCGCCCCGGCGGGCGTTTTGCGATCGTCCAGATCCCGTGAAACGTCGCTACTGACTCCGGGCCGTTTTCTGCTGTGCCGTCCGCAACGGGTTGAGCTCGATCTTCAACACGGCGGCGTGCTGCGGCGGTCCGACCACGGCCGGTTCCATCCAGATTTCCCAGTGGCCGCCGACGGGCCGCTGGAGGCGAACGACGTGGCCATACAACAGCGGTGCCGGCAGCACCCCTTGGCCGGCCGTATAGACCGCGTCGCCGATCGAGACCGGCTCGGTCGCCTCGACGAGCCGGATCCGCGCCAGCGGCTCGCCGGTGCCCTCGACCATGCCTTGGGGACCGGAAGGATTTCCAATGGCCACCAGGTCGCGATAGCCCGGCTCGGTGACCGCGCGGACCGCGCTGGTCTGCGCGCCGAGTTGAACGATCTTTCCCCAAACCCGGCGGCCGTGGAGCACGAGCTGTCCGGGCTGCAGCTCGGCGTCGCGGCCGCGGTCGATCACCGCCGGGGCAGCCACCACCCAGGCCTCCGGCTGCACGCCGGCGGCCGTGCCGACGTCCAACAGGTGATGGCGAGCCAGGAAGGCCCGTGCCTGGCGGCCGAGCACGCGAGCCGAGACGCAGCGTGCCCGCAAAAGCCGCGAGGCGTCGGCGTCTTCGTCGGCGTCTTGGCGAGGCGAGACCGGCTGCAGACTCGCGGCCACCAGCTCGCCGGCCAGTTGTTGATTCTCCCGCTTCAGCTCCTGCACTTGCCGTTCGGCCTCGACCAGTCGGGAGGCCGCTTGGAAATGGGCCCGGGTCCAAGCGACCGCACGCTCGCTCTGCCGGCCCAACCGCAGCGAGACAACCTGCCCCGGCTTCAGCACCGCGGCCACCCCGTCGCGGATCCAGCCACTGAACTGTCGAGGCAACACGGCCAACACCAACGCGAGCACCAGCCCGATCGCCAAGACCACGGCCGGGGAAGTCCATCGATCGGTCCGGTGGTGGTGCGATTGCACGGCTTTCGGTGCGAGTCCTATTGGTGTTTGCATTGTGGATGATCCAGGCCGACCCACGGGAGGCCGGACAAGTCGGGCTCCCGTGGGTCGCCCTCGCGCATGGAGTGTGCAAGCGTCAATAAACGTCCTCATCGCTCGACTGCAGCGACGGCCGCCATCGCTCGAACTGTTCCAGGCAAATCAACATCCCCTGGGCGACGGCCGCCCGGGGCTCGGATGCCACGCGAACCGGCAGCCCCGTCTGTTCCCCGAGGAAGCGATCGATCCGCCGCAACAGCGAGCCGCCGCCGCAGAGCACCAGCCCCGTGTCGACCAGATCGGCGGCCAGATCGGGGCTACAGCCGTCCAAGGTGCTCTTGATCGATTCGACGATCCGTTGCAGCGGGTCTTCCAGGGCCTGGCGAACCTCCTCGCTGGTCACGGTCGCCTTGCGGGGCAGCCCGCTGATCATGTCCACGCCGCTGATCTCTTCGACCTGCTCCTCCTCCAGCGGATAGGCGCTTCCGAGGTCGATCCGCAGGCGTTCGGCGGCGGGCAGCCCAATCCGCAGGCTGTAGTGCCTCCGCAGATAATCAGCGATCGCCTGGTCCATCGCATCGCCGCCGGTGCGGATCGACCGGGCCGAGACGGTGTCGGCCAGGCTCAGCACGGCCGTTTCGGTGGTTCCCCCGCCGATGTCGCAGACCATGCTGGCCACCGGCTCGGCGATCGGCAGCCCGACGCCGATGGCGGCCGCTTTGGCTTCGGTCGTCAGCCAGACCTGCCGGGCGCCGGCCCGCTGGGTGCTGTTGAAGACGGCCCGCTTCTCGACCGGCGTAATCCGTGCGGGCACGGCGACCAACACGCGGGGCTTGCGGCGGAATCCCGACGGCTGGGCCTTGTGGAGGAAATAGCGGAGCATCGCCTCGCAGAGCTGGAAGTCGGCCACCACGCCGTCGGCCAGGGGGCGGACGACCGAGATCGACTCGGGGGTGCGGCCTTGCATCTGTTTGGCCATGTGTCCGACCGCGCAGCCGCCCGAAAGCACGCGGCCGTTGCCCTCGGCGACGGCAACCACCGAAGGCTCGTCGAGCACCAACCCTTCACCGACGACGCCGATCCGCGTGTTGGCGGTGCCCAGATCGACCGCCAGGTCGGCGCTGAAGTAATGGAAGAGACGCTGGAGCATCCGTGCTCAACAATGGGTCGGAGGTTGGTTGACAGGGGTTAGAGCTCTTGGCAGCCCGCCCAAAAAAAGTCAGGTCAGGCCTATAGGAAAGACCACCGAGGTACAGGCCGACGGGTCGGCCATGGTCGGGGAGCCGGTTTCCCGCTGCGGGTCGGCGACCATGGCTGGGACGTTCGGGCGGTCGGCGGCCACGCTGGGCCCGCCCTTGATCTCGAAGTCGTATATGCCCATCTGCAAATAGAGACAGAGGATGCCGACCAACACGGCGATCAGCGCAATGAGCAACAGGACGGTGTAGATGTCCGCCCGAGGCTTGCGATACGGTACGCGGGGCTTACTGCCGATTGATTCTGCTGGCGACACGGTCACCCCTCTGTATGGGGCTCTGTTGATATCCGGCAACGGGTCGGCAAACCGCCCGGTCAGGATGGGTCTCGACCACTTCGATCCGGCCGACGTACGTATTGCCTGCGCCCCCGGCGCGGTAGACCTCCAGCTTGTGCCCGGCCAGCAGACCATCGTCGGCCCCAATCGAGATTTCGACAAGATCCCTTCCCGGGACGGCCAGAACCAGGCCATCGACGATATCCGGTTGGCCTCGATACAACTCGGGTTCCGGCTTCAAGCTGAACTTCTGCAGCACCTCTTTCGCGTTGGCCAATTCGCCGGCCAGGGCAACCTGCCGATCTCTCAGCCGCGCCAATTCGTTGACCACCTGGTGCAGATCATCGGTCAGCCGGATCACTTCGTTGACGCTGGTGTCCTTGTCCTGTTCGGCCTGTGCCAGCTTGGCTCGGATGGCCTTCAACTCGCCGTCCAGCGCCAGCAGCCTGGTTTCCGTGGCGTTCATGGCCGCCACGGCGTCGCGAACGTCCTTCTTCAGATCGGCCTCTTGCAGTTGCGCTTGCTTAAGCTGCTGAGCACTGAGGTTGTACTGCGATTGCAGTTGGGCCAGCCTCTGCTCGCCGGCACTCCTCTCAGCGGCCATTTCCCGCTCCAGGCTGGTTTGCTGGTCTTTGAGCTCCTGGTTGCGGCTTTTGATCTTTTTCAGTTGGTCAGACAGACCGGTATCGGGTTTCGTTACCACCTCTTTCCAGTTCTTGTGCGTGGCGTAGACCGCGACCGCAAACGACATGAAAACGAGGCTCATGACGAAGATCAATACCGTAAGAATCTTGCCGACGAGGTTCATTCCAGACCTCTCCTTCGATCACTCGGCAGAGACCGGCCTCAGCGATTCTGTTCCGACGACCGCAGACCGCTTCCGTTCCGTCTCGATCCGTAACGCCAAGCCCCGGCCTGCCCGGACCACGTGATAGGTTCCTGCAAACACTTGACAGACCTGCGAAGCTATTTTGTTAGTATAACTTCGCCCAAATTCACGTGTCAATCATAATGCCCGTAAACCTGGGGCAACCAGAGAAAACTGCCAAGCCTTGCGGCCCGGGCAGATCGGCTGGCCACAGGGGGTTGCCGCGAGGTCTTACTGTTTTTCGCCAAAGGACTTGCGCCCGCTCGAAACAGGCTCCGGCACGGACGCCGGCGTAGCGTCACTACGAGGGGGTAGCCTGCCCCAACATCCGACCATCGCAAGAAACACGCAGGCCGCTAGACAAATCCCTGCCAGCCAGTCGCCATGGCGCAGATACCAACTCTGGCGAGGGTCGCGGCCGACGTGTGCCAGAATGGCGTCGGTCGCGTGCCGCCGACCTTGGCGGCGTATCCGCCCGGAACCGTCGATCCAGGCCGAGAAACCCGTGTTGGCGGCAATCAACAGGGGCTTGCGACATTCCACCGCGCGAAACACCCCGCAGATCAGGTGCATGTCCAATTCGCTGGACCCCCAGAACCAACCGTCGTTGGTCAGGTTCACCAGCACGTCCGGCTCGACGCCCCGGGCCCGCAACGTGTTGACCTGCTCGCGAATCCGATGGGGAATCACCGTTTCGTAGCAGATGTTCGGCGCGATCCGCAGGCCGCGGATCTCAAAGGCCACCGGTTCCTCGCCCGTAGTGAGACTGGTGCGCAGCGGCGTCAGCCGGTGCAGCCAGGGGAAATGGCGGGCCAAGGGAACGAACTCGCCGAAAACGACCAGGTGCATCTTGTCGTAGCACGCCATCAGCCGTCCGTCTCGGGCAACGAAGACGGCCGAGTTGAAAGACTGCACCTCTTGCGGCCCGAAGTCGTGTCGATCCACGCCCACCAACATCGGTGTGTCCAGCGCCTTGGCCGTTTCCGCCAACATGGTGCGACCGATGCGGGCAGACTCCTTCAATCGCAATTGGAACTCGGCTTCGCTGCCGTCGAAATCCGCCGGCTTCGCCGCACTGGGATGGTAGCTGACCAGCGGATCGCGAAACATGGTCTCCGGCCAGATGATCAGGTCCACTCGATCGAAGCGGGCCAGTGCGTTGCCCGACAGCTCGTAGTAGTGATCGAAGATCATTGCCCGTCTCTCGGGATCGGACTTCATCTCGGCGTCGATGCTTCCCTGGATCAGCGCCACGCTGGCCTGCGGCTTGACCACGCAACCCAGATTGCGGACCTGCCCGTACAACACGGCCGCCGCCACCACGACCAGGGCCGGCGCCAGCGGCCAGAAGGCCCGCGGGCGGTTCTCGCAAGGGACCATCCGCGCAAGGCAAGCCGCCACCAACATCACCACGAAGCTGACGCCGTACGCCCCGGCCAGGTCGCTCAGTTGGATCAGATCGATCCAGCGGTATTGCGTATGTCCGAGGCTGGCCATCGTGAAACCGGTCAACAGGTGACCGCGGAGCAGTTCCAGGCCGGTCCAGACCACCGGCGCCGCCAGGACAACCGGGACGCGGAGCGTATGGACGGCCGTGCGGCTCAGCCCGACGAAGACGGGCAGGTAGAACGAGAGGTAGAACGACAGGGCGACCCAGCCGAAGGCGGTGGTCCAATGCGGCAGGCGAAGCCAGTGCAACGCGGCCAGCCAGAAGAGGAAACCGACCAGCCAAAGGGCCCGATACGGCCGGCGGCCCGGCCACTCCTTGCGCCGCACCAGCAAGAGCCACCACAGCGGCGCGATCCACGCCAGCGGCCAAAGGTCGCACGGCGGCAGCGCCGCCCACAGCAGACCCGCCGAAACGGCCGCCTGGCCGAAGGTAGAGCGATACCACTTCCGGATTCGGCCGTCGTTGGCGGTTTCGGGCGTCTTCATGCTGGACTGCTGCAAAACGGTGATTACCGTACCGCGAGGAACCGTTCCAGCAGCGTCGTACCGAGATCGGTCAGGAAGCTCTCCGGATGAAACTGCATGCCGAACAGCGGCAACTTCGTGTGACGGATTCCCATGATTTCCCGTGTGCCGTCGGGCGCATCGCACCAGGCACACACCTCGAACTCCTCGGGAAGCGTTTCCGGCTGGACGATCAGGCTGTGGTATCGGGTGGCCCCGAAGGGGTTTTCCAGGCCCTCGTACAGGTCGCGGCCGTCGTGGTGGATCCTGTCGGTCTTGCCGTGCATCAGCCGCCCGGCCCGCACGATCTTCGCCCCGAAGGCCTGGGCCATTGCCTGGTGCCCCAGGCACACCCCCAGCAACGGCATCCGCCCCGCGAAATGCCGCACACACGCCAGCGAAATGCCCGCCTCGTCCGGCGTGCACGGGCCCGGTGAGATGATCAAGTGCGACGGCCCGCGGGCCTCGATCTCCTCGACCGAGATCTTGTCGTTGCGATACACCTCCAGGTCCAGCGACGGGTCAATTTCCCCCAAACGCTGGACCAGGTTGTAGGTGAACGAATCGTAGTTATCGACCAGGAGAATCATCGCGCGCTCCGCGTTGCGAATTCCTTCGGAACCCACAGTCTACCCGGTTTGGCCAGATTCGACCATACTGCCGCCAATTCGCCATTCCGTAGAATTCGCAGCATTTCGGGCAAGGAATAGTAGCTGAAGTCGCACGACTTCAGATTTGGGACCTTCTACGAGGACGACAATCTGAATGCCTGCGGCATGCTTGCCAACTCAGCTGCAATTCCCGGCACGGCGGCGGCCGGGCCGGCTACGGCGATGTCCGCTTCACGGGTTTGAAGCGTTCCTCGGGCAGGATCATGGAAGTGATGCGCAGGCCGAACTTGTCGCCGATCTTGACGGCCTCGCCGGTGGCAATCCGATGCTCGCCGACGTCCAGATCGAGCATGTCTTCGCACGACTTGTCGAACTGGAGGATCGAGCCCGGGCCAATCTCGACGACCCGACCCAACGGCTGCCGCTTCTCCGCCAGGGTGACGACCACCGGCACCTTGACCCGCAACAGGCTGCGAGTGTATTCGGGCAGGTTCTCCAGCCGCGCACCGTGTTTTCTCGTCGGCCGGGGTGTCTCGGCCGGTTGGGGCGCGGCGGGCGGCTTCGCTGTGGCAGCCGTTTTCGCCTGAGCGGACCCAACCACCGTGGTCGGCCTCGGCGCCGGCCAGATCAGGCTGGCTGTGCCCTGCTTGTCCGCGGCCGATAATTCCAGCGGCACGATCGCCGCGCCGTCGTCCACGCCGCCGCGTTGGATGGCCCCCATGAGGTTCTTGACGCAGGCTGCCTTGAAATCGTCGGGCATGAACTGCTCGGGCAAGACCAACATGCCCAATTCTTGGGCCAACGTGGTCAGCTTGCTGGCGCCGGTGGGATCGGGATCCGCACACCACGCAGGCACGAGGCCCGCACTCTCGGGCAGCAACAGCAGGGCCCCCGAGCCGCCGGCCATCAGAACCACGGCGAGTCCGGGTCCCGAAAACCCCTCGGGCAGGTTGTCCAGATCGAGCGTGCCGGGATTGCCAACCGAGACGCTGATCTCCGCGTCCAGCGCCCGGCTGAAGGCCTCGCCCGCTTCGCCCGCGCCCGCCGTGCAGGCAGCCACCACATCGTCAACGATTTCCGGAGTCAAGTCGGCCATGTCGTTCTCGCCGAGCGCGCGCGATCCACATGCCGATGCCAGGACACGAATCGACGCGCAGCGCGCATATTGCCCGCGTTGTCATCCCATATCGGGCGATTGGCCGGCAAACTTCGCTTAAACCATACAATTCTACATCACAAACCTGTGGGCCAGGCCTCGTTCCGATGGCCCGACCCCGCCTCGGTGCCAATCGACACGTTGCCCGAGAACGCGGCTCACCCGGACAGCACGGACTCTGGTCGTGCTGGGGAAGCCGTAAAGTACTTTACAACAAGGAGTTGCACCGCCAGGCCCCCGGGGTGGGGCCAAGCTACGCGACCAACCCGCGGTTGATGCAGTCGATCAGGCTCCGCAGCCGCCCGTAGCCACGACGATTGAACCGGAAGACCAGCCTCGGCAAGTCGGCCAGTTCCGGCTCGTCCTTCTCCTCCGGTAATGGACCGGCCAGTGTGAATTGCCCCTCGGACAGAATGTCTTGGAAGTGGGTGTTGATCTGATCGAGCAACTCCTCGCCCAGCGGCTCGTTCAGGCGAAACACCAGGTTTTCATGGACGTAGCGCATGCTGTGATAGACGCGGAAGAACTGGAGGATTTCCGCAACGGCCTCTTCGACGCTGTCGGTCAGCCTGTACAGCGAGAGGTCTTCCGGCTCGATCATCCCGCCGCCGAGCAGCTTCGCTTTGACGAACTCCTGGAACGAGGCCCAATAGTCACCGCCCGGTTCGTCCAGAAACACCACCGGGACCGTATCGCGTTTGCCGGTCTGCAGCAGGGTGAGGACCTCCAGGCCTTCATCCAGCGTTCCGAATCCTCCCGGCAGCAGGCAGATGGCGTGGCTTTCCTTCACGAACATCAGCTTGCGAGTGAAGAAATACTTCATGTGGACCAGCTTGTGGTCGCCGGCGATGATGGGATTGGCGATCTGCTCGAACGGCAGCAGGATGTTCAGGCCCATCGAGTGTTCGCGGCCGGCCCCCACGTGCCCCGCTTCCATGATCCCCTGAGCCGCGCCGGTGATTACCAGCCATCCGTTTCCTGCCATGGCCCGGCCGAAGTCGACCGCCTGGCGGTAGGCGGGGGCTTTGGACTCGGTTCGGGCCGAGCCGAACACGGTGACCTTGCGACAACCGCGATACGGCGTGAAGACCTTGAAGGCGTAGCGCAGCTCCCGCAGCGTGCGGCTGAGAATCTTCAGATCCCCGCGGCTGGTCTTGTCGTGGGCCATCTTGTCGGCCGATTCCTTGATCCGCTCGATCAGCCCGGCGATTCGCTGGGGGATCGCCTCCACCGGCCGTTGCCCGGTCCGACCGGTGTTGCCGGACCCGGCGGCGCGGTTGGCGCCCTCGCCGTCCGGTCGGGGTTGCGCGTCTGGCGATTTCGAGCGGTTGCGACTGGTCACCAGGAGCCTCGCCGTAGCAGATCGGTTGCCGAGAGAAAAGCCGTTTCAGTCTCTATTATAATCGCTTCGCGCCTGGGGGGGGCGTGATTCCGGGAATTGCCCATGGCCGTGGAGCCGCCTCCCGAAGGGTGGCGGCGGACTTTGGGACTGCCCGAATCGTGCAGTCCATCAGATCGCTTCGCGCCCTTCCCGGAGCAATTCCCGGGATGCCGGATCCACCCAGCGTTGCCTCAATGCCCACTCCAGGCTGTGTTTCAGTGCCTGATCGTCCATGCGGGTGATGCGGCGGCCGCACTTGATCAACGCGGCGGCGATGCTGAGGAAGTACAGCACGGTGGCGATTTCGTCGGGCAATGGGCTGTCGGGATGCTTGCGGCAGGCCTTGGCGAACCGCTTCGTCATGTCCAAGGCCTCGACGGGTGGATGCGTGTGGTGCAACAGATCCTGAAAGCTGCGGATCGGCGGATCGGCCGCTTCGAGTTGCTCGGCCAGATGCTTCTCCGAGTGCCCCAGATCGTCCAGCACCGGGGCCGCAAGTTGGTGCTTCAACATCGCCCCCAACTCCTTGCGATCCCAGAGATCGGTGTCTTCGAGCCCCAGATCCATCATCTGGCTCAGAGAATGAGGATCGCTCGGGAAGGCATCGTGGTCGTTCACGTTTTCCTCCCTTTCCGCTGGCCTGTGCCCGATTGGGCGAGGATCTCCCGCAGCTCCCGCAGCTCCGACTCGATTTCCTGTTGGCTTTCGGCATACTGTCCCACGGCCGCTCGCAGTGCGCGGGCGTACATCCGCTTGGCCGTGGTCAGAATGTTCGAGGCCTGCGTGGGCGAGCGGAACCCGAATCGCGCGACAAGCTGGTCGTAGTCGACCGGCTCGGCCCCTTCGAGGATCGGCTTGACGACGCGGCACTCGAACACCCCCCAGACTTCCAGCCGATCCGACACCTCGCACTCTTGGCGCATCTGGTCCAAGGCCTCGCCGATCACGCCGTGGGCCCACGCGACGTCGAAGATTTGCGAGGGTTGCTGGCCGCCTGGCAGCCCTCCGTACCGGTCGTCGAAAGACAAGATCGCCCCGTCGGTGGGCGCCCGCTTCTTGGCCCGCTCATCGCGGAGCTGATTCTTGACGAAGCGATCCAGCGCGGTCAGCAGGAAGGTGCGAAGCTTGCCCAGCCGCTGGTCGGCCCGGGCGATCAGGTCCTTTTCCAGGATCTTACCGGTCACGAATTCCTGGACCAGATCGTCGGCCTTCTCGGCCGGAAGCCGTTTTTGCTGGACCAGGTGGGCACGCAGGGCCGGAACGTACCGCTCCAACAATTGCTGCAGGGCCTCGCGGCGAGCCTGGGAGTCTTCCAGTCCGGCTTGGGCCACCAGGGACCATCGCGTGGATGGGAAAGCCTCGGGCCCACTGCCGTACTTTCCCGCCGACATGATGCAGTCCTCCTCGAGCCAAGTTGCCACGGCAACCGGACGGCCGCCGGCGGCCTCGGGCCGCACGGGCCACCGCCCCCGCTGGCCATTGTAGTCCACCGCCAAGTGCGGTGTAACCGGTTTTGCCCCTCAAATCGCCCCGACGACGGCCTGTTCGGAATTCCTCGGCCCAAAGGCGCAAAAAAACAGCCCGGGGCGCTGGAGCCGGGCTGATCCGATCCTGGTTCTGAGGTGCCGCCCGGCTAACGGGCCGGGCAGACCGTCAAGAGAGTCGAGTTAGGCCGACGGGCGGCGGTAGTGCTGATAGGCCAGTAGTACTTCGTAAAGGTCCATCGAGATCGTCACCTCGTCGTCCTCGAAATCCCGCAGCCAGGTCCGCTCCGATTGAACGGCGTCGGCCAGCAGCGGCATGACCTCTATCAACGGGACGGTGACCCTTTCCCGCTGGGGTTGGGCTTCGACAACGCCGGCGCCCGGGTTCCCGTCGGGGCCGTAATAGACTCGCAAGTGATTCGAACGCATGGCACAAATTCCTTATGCGGATGTGCCCACCCTGGTATCCTCCCCGTATATCGGCGGAAGGCATCTTGCGGGTTTGATCTATTTGTTGGAAAATGCGGTTTCTGCTTGCCAGCTCTGCTGGCACGGTGGTACCCAACAAAGCGGTCTTCTGCACGGCGCCGGTTGATTGGGTTCGTTGAGCAAGGGGTTTGCCGCGCAGACGTATTCGTGACCGGGGCGTCTTGACATCTGGTCGGCATTGCGCTACAGTCACAGACTGGCGATTCGCCTTCTACGCGCAACCCGCTACCCACGCGAAACTTGCGTCGGCCCCGATCCGACGCCTGTCAACCCTAAATGGCCACTACGGTAACTATCGATCTGCGGCACGTGGCTCGTGGCTTGAACATCCCCTTGCGGCAAGTTCAGGCTGTCGTCGAGTTGTTGGACGAAGGTAATACGGTCCCCTTCATCACCCGGTATCGAAAAGACCAGACCGGGGGGTTGGACGAGGAGCAGATCCGTCATGTCCAAGCACGTCTGGCCAAGATGCGCCAGTTGGCCGAACGGAAACAGACCATCCTCCGCTCGATCGAGTCGCAGGGCAAACTAACCGAGAAGCTAGCCAAGCAGATCCTCTCGGCCGGCACGACCAAGCGGCTCGAAGACCTCTATCTGCCGTTTAAGCCCAAGAAGCAGACTCTGGCCACCCTGGCCCGCACGCGAGGCCTGGAGCCCCTAGCCAGCGAAATCCTCGCGGCCGACCCGGCCTGTGCCGATCTGGACGCCCGAGCCGCCGATTTCGTTAACACGGACCGCCAAATCCCCACGGCCGCCGATGCCTTGCTGGGCGCGGGCCATATCCTGGCCGAACAGTTTAGTGAGCAGGCCGAGCTGCGGCAGCGACTCCGCGAGATCCTCCAACGCACCGGCAAGTTCGTCACCTCTCGCATCGACACCGAGACCAAGCCCCCAGCGGCCAAGGCTGAAAAACTCGAGGCAAAAGCGCCCCGGACGCCGCCCGAGGCAGAAGCTCCCGAGACGCCGCCCGAGGGGGAAGCTCCCGAAACGCCGCCCGAAGCAAAAGCTCCCGAGACGCCGCCCGAGGGGAAAGCTCCCGAAACGCCGCCCGAAGCAGAAGCTCCCGAGACGCCGCCCGAGTCGGAACGGCCCAACGAGGTCGGCAACGAACCCGCGGGGTCTTCCCTGCCCGCCGAAAACACCGAAAACCACGCGGGCGAGCCGGCAACCAATACAAGCAACCCAACAGACAACAACCCAACCAACCCAAGCAACTCAACAGACAACCCAGCAGACGAGGCTGCGGACGACCCAGCGGGCAATCCAACGGAGAAGCCAACGGGTAATCCAACAGACAACCCCCCGGGCAACCCTGGCGGGGACCCGGCGGCCAATCTCGGTGAGCCTCCGTCGGAACCCGCGGAAGCGACACCGGCTCCATCGGCAGAGAGCCCGCCCACCGAATTGCCGCCCGCCGAATCCCCGCCGCCAGAGCCTCCGCCGGCGCCCAAGCCGGTGCGCGCCGCCAAGGCTCCACCGACGCAGACCAAACCCAAGCAGAAGATCAACCGGCGGGAGCAGAAGAAGAAGCGGATCGAGCAGCAAAGGATCAAGGCCTACCTGGACTACTTCGACTTCAGCGAGGAGGTCAAGAAGATCCCGCCCCATCGGGTCTTAGCCATCAACCGGGGCGAACGGGCCAAGGTTTTACGGGTGAAGATCGAGTTGGACGTCGAGGCGATGTACCAGGTGCTCGACGAGATGCTCGTCCCGGCCGACCATCCCCATGCCGACTACCTGCGCGGTTGTGCCCGGGACGCCCTGAACCGCCTGATTCTGCCCAGCCTCGAGCGGGAGATCCGCCGCGAGCTGACCGATCGGGCGGAGGCCCACGCGGTGGGCGTCTTCGCCAAGAACCTCCGCAATCTGCTGTTGCAGCCGCCGGTTCACGACCGTCGCGTGTTGGCGGTCGACCCGGGCTACAAGAGCGGCTGCAAGCTGGCCGCGTTGGACCAGTTCGGCAACATGCTCGAAAAGGGCGTGATTTATCTGATCGGCAAGCCGGAACGCCGAGAACAGGCCCGGCGAAAGGTAATCGAGCTGATCGACCGGTTCCAGCTTTCGGTGGTGGCCATCGGCAACGGCACCGCCTGTCGTGAGTGCGAGGATTTCTTCTCCGAGTTGGTCGCCGACCAGTTGAAAGACCGCAACGTGGCCTACGTGATCGTCAACGAGGCCGGGGCCAGCGTCTATTCCACCAGCCACGTCGGCCGCGAGGAGTTCCCCGGCTACGACGCCAGCCTTCGCGGGGCGATCTCCATCGGCCGCCGCCTGCAGGACCCCTTGAGCGAGCTGGTCAAAATCGACGCGGCCAATATCGGCGTGGGGCTTTATCAACACGACGTCAAAGCCAAGCATCTGCGCACCTCGCTCGACGAAGTGGTTGAGTCGTGCGTCAACTACGTGGGCGTGGACGTCAACACGGCCAGCCCCTCCTTGCTGCGATACGTTTCCGGGCTGAACCAGTTGACCGCCCGCCGGGTTTACGAGCGGCGGCACCAACTGGGCCCCTTCCGCAGCCGCCAACAGCTCCGCGAGGTGCCCGGCTTCGGCGAGGCCACCTTCGTCCAGGCGGTCGGGTTCCTGAAGATCGCCTCCGGCGAAAACCCCCTGGACGCGACCTGGATCCATCCGGAAAGCTACGACGCCACGCAGCGGCTGCTGGCGAAACTGGGACGCACGCCGGCGGATCTGTCCAACAAGGAAGCGACCGCCGACCTGGCGAAACAGGTGGCCGAGGTCGATCTGGACGAAATGGCCAAAGAGCTGGAGATAGGTGTCCTTACCCTAAAGGACATCCTCGCACAGTTCGCCCGCCCGGGACGCGACCCGCGCGAAGACCTGCCCGCGCCGGTCTTCAAACAGGGGGTGCTGAAGCTGGAGGACCTCGAGCCGGGCATGGAGCTGACCGGGACCGTGCTCAACGTGGTCGATTTCGGGGCCTTCGTCGACATCGGCATGCACGACAGCGGCCTGGTCCACGTTAGCCAACTGGCCGACCGCTTCATCCGCGATCCGCACGACCTGGTTGCCGTGGGCGACATCGTCAAGGTCTGGGTGCTGGAGGTCGACAAGCAGCGGCGTCGCGTCTCGCTGACGATGATCCAACCCGGCTCCGAGCGCCCCCGCCGCCAACACCGTGACGAAAAGGCCGGCGACGGAAAAGGCCGCGCCGAGGGCCGCTCCGACCGGGGTGGGCCGCGCGGCGAGAAGTCGCGCGCCGCCGGCGAGTCGCGTCGTCCCCGGCCGAAGGGCCCGTCGCAAGGCCGGACCGCCCCCGGCGGCAGGCGCCCGCCCCGAGGCAAGGGGCCGCCCAGACCGACATACCGCCCCAAGGCCCCGCCCAAACCGATTGTGCCCATCACCGACGCCATGAAAACCGGCAAGGAGCCGATGCGGACTTTCGGCGACCTGGCCCAGTTCTTCCAGAATCAGCAACACGACGACGAGCCCAACAGCCGCCAGGCCAAGAAGAAGCAACCCAAAAAGCCCAAGGCCAAGCCTGAGCCGCAAGAGACCAAGACGCCGGAACAGGTCGAGAGTTCCCCAGAAGTTAAGACGCCGGAAGAGGTGGGAACGCCCCAAGAGGTCGAGACACCGCAAGAAACACCGCCCCAGGCCACCGTGGCCGAGCAGGCCCAGTTGCCGGCTTCCGCGGACGGCCCGCCGGTGGAGGCTCCGCCGCAGGCTGCCGAAGCCAAGCAGCACGCCGTGCCGGAAAGCGGGCCGAAAGAAATGGCCCAGATCCCGCCGGCCGGGCCACCGGCCGAAGGGCCCGACGACGCGGCCGCCAGTCCGCCCCCACCGCAACAGACGCCGCCCCCGGGCGAACAGGGCCGGCAGGACGACCAGCCGTAGCCCACCCGGTTCCATGGATTTTCGCAAGCGACTCTCAAAAGCGATTGAACGCGGGCAGCGAGCCGGCAGCGCCCGGGCCCGGGCGGCGGCCGAAAAGGCGATGTCGCAGAAGGAGATCACCCGGCTCCACTCCCAGTATCGCCTGGAGCTTTCCGAGCGGATCGAAGCCTGTCTGAAGCAACTGCCCGACCACCTGCCCGGCTTCCGCTTCGAGACGATCGTCGGCGAGCGTGGCTGGGGCGGCGCGATCAGCCGCGACGACATTGCCGTGCGCGGCGGTCGCCGCACCAACTACTTCAGCCGGCTGGAGATGGTCATCCGCCCGGCCTCCGCCTATCACGTGCTCGACCTGGCGGCGAAGGCCACCATCCGCAACAAGGAGCTTTTCAACCGCTCCCACTACCAGCGGCTGACCGAGGTCGATCTGACCTCATTCACCGAGATGATCGACCTCTGGGTGCTCGAATACGCCGAACTCTACGCCGCGAAGAGCTGACGCGGGAAGATATGCCACGAAAGAGGAAAGCCGCTGCGCGCCTTTCCTCTTTCACATGGGCCTATGTGCCGTTTTTCCAGAAGGTGCAGGTCAAAAACAAAGGCTCCTTGATTGACGTTTGCACACTCAATGCGCGAGGGCGAACAACGGGAGCCCGACTTGTCCGGCCTCTCGTTGGTTGGCCTGGATCATTCACAATGCAAACATCAATAATCTCAATCCAGCACGTACGGGCTCTCCGCCAGGTCCTCGTGACGGGTCTCGTCGACCGGCTCCCGGCGGCCTTCGCCGGCGTAGAGGCGATTCGGGCAGTTGAAGACCAGCCCCGCCACGTCGCTGATGTTCTTGTACGCGTGGATGATGCCCGGCGGCACCACGACTGCCTGGTGGTTCGACTGCCCGGCGACCAGCGTCTGCTTGACGCCGCGCGTCGGCGAATCGGGGCGGGTGTCCCATAGATAGAGCTTGAAATCGCCCGGGCCGACGAAGGCAAAGACGTCGGTCTGCTCGCGGTGTTCGTGGGGGCCGCGGGCGACGCCGGAGAGCGTCTGGCTGATGTAGGCCATCGCGGGACGGTCGGCCGGTGGCAGCTCATCCTCGCGATAGAGCTCGATCAGCCAGCCGCGCTGGTCCTGGAATTGCCTCAGTGGTCTGATGACCACTCCGTCGATGATGCCTTGCTCGAACATGATCGCTCCCTGAAGCCGGAAGAGTGTGCATTTGGATTCCTCGCCACCCACCTCCCAAGCCGCCTCACGCCAACCCGTGGGCCGTCGAAGCGGCCGGCTCACCGCGTTCTGCCGCCCGGCCGGACCAGCAAATCGAGCAGGTATTGGCCGTAGCTGTTCTTCTCGGCGGCGGCCAGCTTCTCGAACTGCTCGGTGGTAATGAACCCCTTGTTCCAGGCGACTTCTTCGATGCAGGCGATCTTCAGCCCCTGGCGCTGCTCGATCATTTCCACGAAGTTGGCCGCCTTCAACAGCGACTCGTGCGTGCCCGTGTCGAGCCAGGCGAACCCGCGACCGAGCAGCTCCACCTGCAATTGCCCCCGTTGCAAGTACGTTCGGTTGACGTCGGTAATCTCCAACTCGCCCCGGGCGGAAGGCCGAATGCCCGCGGCGACGTCCAAGACCTGGTTGTCGTAGAAATACAGGCCGGTCACCGCGTAGCTCGACTTGGGCCGGGCCGGCTTCTCTTCGAGCGAGACGGCCCGGCCGTCACCGTCGATCTCCGCCACGCCGTATCGTTGGGGGTCTTTGACGGAATAGCCGAAGACGGTCGCGCCGGTCGTGCGGGCGGCGACCTTCTGCAGCAGCCCCCGGAAACCCTGGCCGTAGAAGATGTTGTCGCCGAGCACCAGGGCCACGTTGTCGCTGCCGACGAACTCCCGCCCGATGAGGAAGGCTTGGGCCAGCCCTTCGGGCTTCGGCTGCACGGCGTATCGGATCGAGATTCCCACCTGGCTGCCGTCGCCCAAGAGGCGTTCGAAGGAGCCGATGTCTTCGGGCGTGGAGATCAGGAGGATGTCGCGGATGCCGGCCAGCATCAGCGTGGAGAGCGGGTAGAAGACCATGGGCTTGTCGTAGACGGGCAACAGTTGCTTGCTGACGGCCTGGGTCACGGGGTGCAACCGCGTGCCCGCCCCCCCGGCCAGGATGATCCCCTTCTTGCATTGCGGCGTGGTGTCCATCGGTTCTCCCGAAAACCGGCCTACGAGGTGCCTAGTCCGAGCCGCTGACGGCGGTGTTGGCCGGAGGTGATCTTCTCGACCCACGCGCGGTTGTCGAGATACCATTGCACGGTCCGCTGCAAGCCGGACTCGAAATCTTCGCGGGGCCGCCAGCCCAGTTCACGCCGGATCTTGCTGCTGTCGATGGCGTAGCGGCGGTCGTGGCCGGGGCGGTCGGCAACGAAGGTGATCAGCGACGAGCAGGGCCCGTGGGGCAGTCCCGGGCGCAACCGGTCGACGGTGGCACAAATCACCTGGACTACCTCGAGATTGGCCCGCTCGCAGTCGCCGCCGATGTTGTAGACGTCGCCCGGCGCGCCCCCCGCCAGCACGGCGCGGATCGCCCGGCAATGGTCCTCCACGTAGAGCCAGTCGCGGATCTGCCGGCCATCGCCGTAGACGGGCAGCGGCTTGCCTTCCAGGGCGTTGAGGATCATCAGCGGAATCAGCTTCTCGGGGAACTGTAGCGGTCCGTAGTTGTTCGAGCAATTCGTGATCAACACCGGCAGCCCGTAAGTGCGGTGATACGCCCGGGCGAAATGGTCGCTGGCGGCCTTCGAGGCCGAATAAGGCGAGTTGGGAGCGTAGGGCGTCTCCTCGGTGAACTTGCCCGTCGGACCCAGCGAACCGTACACCTCGTCGGTCGAAACGTGCAGAAAGCGGAAACGCGCCTGGTCGGGCCGGGGCAGCCGGCTCCAATAGGCCCGGGCAGCCTCCAGCAGACGGAACGTTCCCACAACGTTGGTCTCCACAAACGCGGCCGGGCCGTCGATCGAACGGTCGACGTGCGACTCGGCCGCAAAATGGACCACCGCGCGGGGACGATATTCTTCCAGCAGCCGGCCGACCATCAGCCCGTCGCGAATATCGCCCTCGACGAAGACGTGCGACGGGTGGCCGTCCAGATCGGCCAGCGAATCGAGGTCACCGGCGTAGGTCAGACAATCGAGATTGACCAGCCGAGTCTGCTCCTCAGCGATCCACTGCCGGACGAAATTGCTGCCGATAAACCCGGCTCCTCCGGTGACGAGAATCGTTTCCATGGGCAGGGGATGGTTTGAAATGGCTGGCTTTCGGCGGATCGGGCATCAGCGGCAGTATATCAACACCATCGCGTGGCTGTAAACAGGGGAAATCGAGGGGCTTGGGCGGGGCGAGGGCCGTCGGCCGCCACGGCGGTCGGCGGCCTGTGTCATCCCCCGTTTTTCGCCGGGATTGGCCTTGCCTCGGCGGTCTCGATGCCCCTATGATCTTCGTCTCGCGTCGCGGGTGGCGCGACGCGCCGAGAAACCCTCCGTGGCCGTCGCCGATGCGTTGCGACTTCGGCCGGGGCCGGTGAAAACCATGTCCAGCCCTCGCCAGCCAGCCGATTCCCCCAAGGCGTTCATCGTCTTGGGCACATGCAACGGCGCGCGATATCTCAGCGAGCTGGTCGATAGCGTCCGCCGCCAGTCGTACCGCGACTGGACAATGCTGGTCCGCGACGACCAGTCCGACGACGGCACGGCCGCCCTACTGGAACAACTCGCCGCCGAGGACCCGCGGCTGGTGATCCTCCCGGGCGATTCTCGGCGAGAGGGACCTATCGGCAACTTCGCACGGCTGCTGGAGTCGGCCCGCGATCGCGGCGCCGACTACGTGTTGCCGGCCGACCAGGACGACGTCTGGCTGCCCGAGAAGATCAGCCGGCAGATGGAGCTGATGCGCCGGACGGAAGTGGAGGCGGGTGCCGGCGAGCCGGTGCTGGTTTACTCCGATCTGTCGGTGGTCGACGCGGGGCTGCGAACCGTCCATCCGTCTTTCTTTCGCCATGGCCGTTTCCGCCGCAACCCGCCGGATCCGCTGCGAACGCTCTTGGCCCACAACTTCATTCCGGCCTGTGCCATGCTGCTCAACCGCCCGCTGTTGGAGCTGGTGCTTCCCGTGCCCCCGTGCGTGCCCATGCACGACTGGTGGATTGCCCTGTGCGCGGCGGCCGCAGGCCGGTTGGCCTGTGTGTCCCAAGCGATGCTCCTCTACCGCCAGCACGGCCACAACACAGTCGGCGCGCGGGGTGGATGGGCGTCCGTCAATCCGTTGGCAAAAGGTTTCCGGACGCGATGGCGGCAAAGCCGAATCCACTTCGCCCGGCACGTCGAGCAGGCCCGCGCGCTGCGCGACCGACTGCGGCAGCGGGCCGCGCGGTGCAGCCACCAGACGCTGGAATTGCTGGAGGGCTACTGCCGGTCGCTGGAAACCCGGACCGGCACACTGCACCGGATCCACGGGATACACCGGCTGGGGATTCCCCAAACGGTCGACCTGTCGAAGCGACTTTCCTTCTATGCTCGCCTGCTGGCGCAGCGGCCCGGGGCAAGGCAGCGCGGGGAGCCCCGTCGCGAGTAGAATCTACGCCGCCCGGCGTCGCGACGGCTCGTCCGCGGCCTTGCCGATCGCCGGCTCTCGCCTCTCCGCCACGGCCCGATAGGGAGAGAATCCCCATTTCAGCAGCCAGCGAAGGTAGGAGCGCGCGTGCTTCCTGGCGTCGGCCGACAAGAGGTTCTTGCTGGCCCGCTGCTCGAGATGGTAGCAGTAGGTGGCCCCGTTATACATCACGCGCCAGCCTGCCCGGGCCATCCGCAGACACATGTCGACGTCTTCAAAGTACTTGGAGAACCCCACGTCGAAGTAGCCCACCTGTTCGAAGGCCTCGCGGCGGATCATCATGAAGCAGCCGGAGAGCCAGTCGCACTCCCAGCAATCGCGAATCGCGTGCTCGCGATAGAAATAGCTGCCCAAGGTGCGGCGCATCAGGGCGCCCAAGCCGAGCTTCCTGGCTAGGATCGTGGGGATCGTCTGGAATCGTCTGGCCGAGGGCGCGTGCCTGCCGTCCTCGTGGTAGAGGCGGCAGCCGGCGATCCCGCAATCGGGGTGCTCGTCCATGAAGCGCACCATCTTCGAGATACATTGCTCCTGCGGATCGAAGAACATGTCCGTGTTCAACATCAGCACGTACCGCCCCGCGGAAGTCTGCAAGATGCGATTGAGATTGGCGGAGTAGCTTAGGCGTTTCGCGTTGCGAAGCACCTTTGTGTCGGGAGCGTGCCGGAGCCATTGCCCGACGCCGTCGTTGGAGTCGTTGTCGATCAGGATCAGCCGCTGCCGCAAGCCGGCGGCCGATGGCCCGAGGGACGAGAGGAGCCGGGGCACGAGATGACGTTCGTAGGTATAGATGACCCCGATGTCGACATCGGGCGTCGTTGCGGCGAGATGCGATTCGCCGGCAAATACCCGCATAGCTTCCCCCCCGAGCTCCGTCTCAGCCAAACCTGTCGAAATCAATCAGTCCCAGCGATCGTCTTCGTTGCTGTACTCCCGTACCGACCTTGCGGCCGGAGCCGTTTGGGCCTTGCCCCATGGGCGCCACCCCGATATGCATCGTGAAAGACCGCCTCGGAAATAGAGGCAAAATGCATAGACTGCATCAGGGGAATCCGCCGTGGCAACCGGTTCAGCCGATCGTAACGTATGGCTCCGCAATACATTCAGGCATGGCCGAGCCCTACTTCGGCTAACTTCGGCGATGAAGGTCGCTTCGGTGAAGCCAAACCGTACGTTTTGCCGCGCCAAATCGTCATTCGGGCCGACACCGGCCCAGTCGTCGGATCTTCAAACCCTGCAAGACCGCCAGCCAAGCAGGTTTAACGCAAAATGGGTGAATAGGGCAGAGTGGAGGACATGTTGTGCGGGCGCAAAAAACGCCGGCAGGCGGCGGCTGAAGTGGTACGGAAAGCTACGGGCTGAACGTCTGCAAGCGCTCGAGCACGTCCCGGACCAGCAGCCCCGACTTGAACGTGATCGGCTCGCCCGGCAACTCGGGAAGCCGCTGGCCGACCGTGCTGGCCACGGCCAGCAGAATGCGGTGCTCCTGAAAGGCCCGCAGCGTCTCGTACTTGACCTGGAGGTATTCGGGCGTCCAGAAGCCAACGATTTCCATCAGGACGTTGCGGCCGTCGTCGTGGCGGAAGACGAAGTCGGGCACGAACACCTTTTGGCCCCGGTGCAGAATCTCTCCTTCGCGGACCAGCAGCCAGCCCTCGCGCGGCGCGGGCCCCCACTTCTGTGCCAGTCCCTGCTCGACGCTTGAATCGAACTCCTCCGGCGGCGGCAAGTGACTGTGCAATCCGTCCTGTGAAGAGAGCCCCAGCCGCACCTGGTAGCCCCGACGCCGAGTCTGGATGACCGCGTGCATCCGCCAACCGCGACAGGCAATCAACGCCGGCAGGAATCGCGCCATGGCCGCGCCATAGCGGCGGGTCCGGCGCAGCACCGACGCCGGACCATCGAAGCGCAGGCAGTAGCGGCCTTCGCCCGTGCGGGTGATCGTGTGCATCAATCGGGCCAGCTTGGCGTAACGCAAGATCGTCTTGAACTGGTCGGTGGCCCAAACGGTCATCGACACGGCACCGAACAGGGCCGCCTGCACCTGGGCCACGTTGTAGCGGGCGAGCAGCGCCGCGGCGCTCGGATAGCCCTCGAACCCGACCAGCCGGTGGAACTCGATCACGTCGGCAAACAGCTCGCGGTCGATCTCGTCCCAGGAGCGGCCGAGCCGGCCTGCGATCTCCGCCTTCACCCGGGCCTCCTCGTACTCGAACAGCCGGTCGGCCTGGCGCACCAGGGGATGCCGCTGGGCCGCCGCATGGAACACGTCGCGCCGCAGCGCAGCGGCCCGCCCGCGCGTATCACGCTGATACGTCGCGACGTCGTCCAGCAGTTTGCAGAAGGCGTCGATCCGCCGCGCCGGGCAATCGGGCTCGTTGCCGAAGACGGCCCCCACGGCCCGGTGCAACTGCCGGCGCGTTTGCCCGATCCCTCCGCGATAGATCTCCAGCATCCGCTCGGCGTAGTCGAGATACTGCCGGTGCGTCTTTCGCGCAAGCCGGTCGGGAACGATCCTTCCGGCGTCGTATGCGGCGATCGCCAGGTCCCTGGTCAACATGGTTTTCTACCGGCGCACCGGGCAAGGAAACTCGCCACACTTCGGCCAAAATGAGGAAGACGCCGCGCGAATACAGGTCGCCGGGAGGCGACGTGCCTCCTATGGCTGTTCACTATAGCTGAAATGGCACTCATGATGGAAGTGTGGCGGCGATGTCTTACCGGAGTTCCGGCGGGCGGAAGCGGAGATGTTCGCCTCGCCGTGACGCGCCGGCTCTCGGCGTACAAGAATGCCCAACTTGCTTCTTGACAGGCCCTTACCGCCAACCGATGCTACCGCCGTTTTCCTGCCCGACGGCGGCGGGTGCCTTGATAGGCGTCGCTCTTCCTGCGACGGCTTGAGCGGCGTTCTTCGTTGGTGTCGGCGGTGACGATCTCGTAGAGCGTTGCCCGGGCGTTGCCCGACTTGCGGAGGATTCGCCCCAGCCGCTGTTTGGCCTGCCGGCTCGAGGCCGTGCCGCCGATCACCACGGCCACCTTCACCTCCGGCAGGTCGACACCCTCGTCGAGCACGCGGTTGGCGACCAGCGCGGGATACGTACCTTGCTCCAGACCGCGGAGGACCTCCAGCCGCTCATGTTTCCCGCAGTGGCTCAACAGGCAGGGGACCAGGAACCGCCGCGAGACGTCCCGGGCCATGGCGTTGGAGCCGGCAAACACCATGCACGGCTCGCCGGCGTGCAGCCGAAAGAGGTCCTCCAACACGCGGAGCTTCTCCTCCGCCCGATCTTCGATCGATTGCTTGGCGCGGTACGCCCGCAGCGCGCGTCGTGCTTCCGGAGTCGAACCCGTTTCGGCGCAGAGATCCTCCCAGGCGAAATCGGGATTGTCCTGGCGGCGCTGGGCCATGTAGGCGCGGACTTCGCCGGAGAGCTGGTCGTAGCGGACCTGCTCTTCGGCGGAAAGATGGACCGGAATCCGCACCACTTCGTAGTCGGCCAGCGTTTGCCCCTTGGCCGCCGAGATCGGCATCTCGTAGACGATCGGTCCGATCAGCCAGTCGAGATCCACCTGCCGCCCGTCGGATCGCTCGGGCGTGGCGGTCAGGCCCAGTCGCAGCGTCGCGGCCGACATCCGGGCCGCGTCGCGGCGAATCGGTCCCGGCAGATGATGGCACTCGTCGAAGATGATCAACCCGAACCGATTGCCCAGCTTGTCCATGTGGATGCAGGCGCTGTCGTAGGTGGTCGCCGAGACGGGCCGCACGCGAAACACGTTGTCGCCGATGATGCCCGCGTCGTACCCCAGCCCTTCGAGGATCCGGCGGTGCCACTGATACATCAGGTCGCGTACCGGGGCGACCACCAGCGTGGCCACGGCGGTTCGGGCCATGATCGCCAAGGCCACCTCGGTCTTGCCCGTGCCCGTGGGCATCACGACGCAGCCCCGCCGCATGCGGTCCCACGCGGCCACGGCGGCGTCTTGTTCCTCGCGCAGCCGATGGATGTCCACACGAGGCCAGCGAACCGGCGTCCACTGGGCGACCTCGTCATCGAGTGCCCGGCCGGCCTGCACGAGCCGCTGTCGGACGGCCGTGTACTCCTTCGCGTCGCATCGCCAGGCTTCCACCCGCTGGTCCCAAACCCAGGGCGCCGGGCCGAATACGCCCGAAACCTCGTCGCGCGACATCCCCCGCAGCAGCAGCGTACCTTCGGAAAAAACCAAGCTCGTTTGCGAGAGGGCCATGGCAGCCTCGACGCCCCCGGACCATCCATTATTCACCCGCCATCGGCCGTCGGCAAGCCAATCGCGTCGCATGCACCGGGCTACTGATACAGCAACACTTTGCGGCGCCGCTCGAGGAAGTCGCGCAGGCCGGCGTCGTAGCCGGACTCGATCTCTGCGACCGTCTTTTCCTCCGCAATCGCCCGAAGCGTCTGGCGGCTCCCCAACAGCCGATCGTACGCCTGGATATTCCATGTGTCGGGGTACAGCGCGTGGAGCTGCCGGGCGATTTCCAGGCCCGTGCGAACCGGCCGGAAGCGGTTGCGTTCGGTCACGATCACGTTGACGCCGCCGCAACGCTCCTCGGCGAACTTGCTCGACCGGGGCGTGAAGGCGATCGGCACGAAACGGACGCCGGCCAGGCCGCAGCGATTCAATTGCCGCGCCAGCCGAACACCGTCCAGCCATGGGGCCCCGAAGACCTCGAACGGCGTGTCGGTCCCCCGGCCCACCGAAAGGTTCGTCGTCTCCAGCAGCCCGATGCCCGGATAGAGCAGTGCCTGCGTCAGGCTGCGCATGTTGGGCGAAGGGTTGATCCACAGCAGGCCGGCCGCGTCGTAGAAATCGTCTCGCCGCCAGCCTTCCATACGGACGACTTGCAGATCCAGCTTCAGGTCGAGCTCCGCCTTGAACAGCTCCGCCAGTTCGCCGACCGTCATGCCGTGGCGGATCGGCAGGCGATGGAAGGCGACGAACGACTCGCGGCCCGCGTCGAGCACCGGCCCGGCCACCTCCCGACCGCCGATCGGATTCGGCCGGTCGAGCACCACAAAACGGATTTCGTGCTCGGCCGCCGCCCGCATGGCGTTGCCCATCGTGGAAACGTACGTGTAGAAACGGGCCCCGATGTCCTGAATGTCGAAGACCAGCGTATCGAGGTCGCGAAGCATCTCGGCGGTGGGCGTGCGGGTGGCGCCGTAGAGGCTGTAGACGGGCAGCCCGGACTCGCCGTGGCGGGCGTCGGCAATTCGGGGCACGTCCAGCTTGCCCTCCAGCCCGTGCTCGGGGCTGAACAACGCCACCAGCGTCACGCCGGCCGCTTCGTGCAACAGTCGGGCCGTGCCGGTGCCGTCGCGGTCGACGGCCGTGTGGTTGGTGATCAGCCCGACGCGGCGGCCCTGCAACGGGCGGAAGCCGTCGCGGCGCAAAACGTCGATGCCCGTGAGCACCGGCCGGTCGATCGCGTCGGCGGCGATCGTGGCGATGCGTCCGGCCAAGGCGTTGACCGCGCCCCGGCCGTCGGGGTGCAATCGGTTGCTCAGGAAGATCACGAACAAGTCCAGCTCGGGGTCGATCCAGAGGACCGTTCCCGTAAAACCCCCATGGCCGAACGCGCGGGAGGAGAACGACTTGCCGCGATTGGACGAGTAGCCGGTCTTCACGTCCCATCCCAGTCCGCGCAAACCGCTGGATACCGGATAGGCCTTGGTCATCTCGGCCACGGCGCGCTGGCTGAGCACGCGCACGCCGCCGTACTGGCCGCCGCCGAGCATCATCCGGGCGTAAACGGCCAGGTCGGTCGCCGTGGAGAACAGGCCGGCGTGTCCGGCAATTCCGCCCAGGCGATACGCCCGCGGGTCGTGCACCTCGCCTTGCATCCAACGGCCGTCGCGCTGCTCGGTCGGCGCGGCGCGTCGGCGCAACGGCTCGTCGGGCAGATAGCCCGTCTCGGTCATTCCCAGCGGCTGGAAGAGATGTTCCCGGGTGAATTCGCCGAGGTCCTTTCCCGAGACCCGCTGCACGAGCTCTCCCAGAACCAGATAACCCACGTCGGAATAGATGAACGTCGAGCCCGGCGGTGCCTTGGGCTTCAGCGCGAAGATCCGCTGCCAGGCCTCTTGCGGCCCGTCGGCGTAGTCGTCCAGCGAATTGTCGGGGATCAGGCCGCCCTGGTGAGTCAGGAGATGAAAGACGGTGATCTGCTGTTTGCCGTTGGCCGCGAACTCGGGGAGATACCGGGCGACCGGGTCGTCCAGGGCAATCGCCTGCCGCTCCTCGAGCATCATCACGCTGGTGGCCGTGGCGATCGGTTTGGTCAGCGAGGCCAGGTCGAACACGGTGTCGGTGGTCATCGGCACGCGTGTCGGCTCGATCTGCTTGTGCCCATAGGCTCGCAGCAGCACGATTTTTCCATGGCGCCCCACGGCCACCACGCAACCGGGCATGTTGCCGGCCTGCAAGCCCTCGGCAACGAGCTGGTCGATCTGCCGCAGGCAGGCAGCGTCCATGCCGACGTCTTGCGGTCCGGCATGGGGCAGCTTCGGCACGGCCGCCGACCCCGTTTCGCCCGCAGAAGTCAGGGCCTGGCCCGCAAAAGCCGAGAAAACGACCAGCAGCGGCCAGCAGGCGAGCACGGCCAAGCGAGTTCTGATTATCATGGGATTCTCCGCATCGGTCTGGTCATTGCCGGGGCCCTTCCTTCAGGTGGGTCCTGTACGCCCGCGCTTTGCGGCCACAGGGCGATTATGGTGCTCGGACACACCGGCCCAATCGAACGGGGTATCCGGCGAATTACCAGTGGGGCTGTCGCTGGGTTTGGAGGAACCGTAGCTGAACTGGCCGAAAGGTAACCGATCGCTGGTTCCCAGTGTATAGAAGGCAGACGGCGACCACAAATATCCCGCACTGGATTTCGCGTCATGATCCCCAATCCCCAAGATTCTCCCAACGAGGTGTCTCCGTGAGAGTGTTGCTTCAAACGGCCGCGTTGACCGCGTGCCTCGGGTCGGCCGTCTGGGCCGAGCCGCTGGATCGCGGCCAGGTGGCGGCCGACGCCAAGTGGCTGGCCCATATCGACTTCGACGCGGCCAAGAATACCAAAACGGCCCAGCGGGTCCACGACCGTTGGCTCGGCCTGCAGCAGGCGAAGTGGGGCCTGCAGTTGATCCGCAGCACCACGGGAATGGACCTGGCTCGCGATCTGCACAGCATCAGCGCCTACGGCACCCGATTCGTGCCGCAAAGCGGCGTGGTGATCGTCCGCGCCAAGGTCGACCGGCAAAGCCTGCTGAACCTTCTCGAACGGGAACCCAGCTACCGGACGTCGACCTACGGCGACTACACGCTCCACAACTGGCAGACACGCAAGGACGATCCCCAAGCCTCTGACGGAAAACAGACGCTCACCGGATGTTTCTATGGGCCCGAGCTGATCGTGCTCGGGCAGGACGCGGCCGAGGTCCGCACGGCGATCGACGTGCTCGACGGCGACGCGCCGGGGCTGGCCGGCGGCGACTCGCCGCTGAGCGCGAACGTCCCGCCGGGCACGGCCTTCGAGGCCAAGGTGACCGGGCTGGCCGACCTGGCCGAGGCCGAGGTTCCCTTTGTCTCGCCCCTGGCCCACCAGTGCCGCTTCCTGGCGCTGGCCGCCGGCGAGCACGAAGACAAGGTCTTCGTCCAGGCCCGTTACGAAGGCCGCTCGACCGAAGTCGCCACCCGCGTCGGCAACATCGTGCAAGGCCTGCGGGCACTGGCCGAATTGCAGCACGGCGACAATGAGAACGCGATGGCGGCCCTGGGCGCGCTGAAGGTGACCGTGGCCGAGAAGACCGTGACCGTCGATTGGCGGATGCCGGCCGACGTGGTGATCGAGCTGATCGAGGACGAGTGGGACAAGCGACACAACCCCAACGGGACGCAATAGCGATGCGGAGCCAGCCGACGGCCGAGCCGCCCAGCGACGAGCAATTGGCGAGCCGGGCCCAACAAGGGTGTTCCGCCAGCTTCGAGGAGCTGGTGCGGCGGTACCAGGTGCCGCTGCTGCACTTCCTCCAGCGGCGCACCGCGGCTGCCGACGCCGAAGACCTGGTGCAGGACACGTTCGTGCGGGCCTACGAAAAACTGCATCAGTACCGTGCAGGGTGCCGTTTTCCCGCGTGGCTGTTCACGATCGCCCATCGGCTGAGCGTCAACCGGCAGCGTCGGCGGCGGCCGACGGCCGACTCCGAGGCCGTGGAAGCCGCCCGCGACGAGGCGCCCGCCCCGCCGCAGCTCGCGGCCGAGAAGGAATCGCGGCAGCGGCTATGGGACCTGGCGGCCAAGGTGCTCAGTGAGCCGCAGGTGACCGCCATGTGGTTGTTTTACGTCGAAGAGATGTCGGTTCAAGAGATCGCCCGGGTACAAAGTCGCACGCGGGTGGGAGTGAAGACCATGCTGTTTCGAGCGCGAAAGAAGCTGTTGCCGTTGCTGCAAAAGCAAGAGAGCGAAACCCCGGACACGGCCGACTGCCGCCAGCAGCGGCTCGGCGCGTCGTCCTGCCGGACGGCGGCGGAGGTGAACCATGGCTAAGCCCATCCTGCCCGACGACGAGAGGGCTTTGGCCCGGCGGCTGAAACGGGAGGCCGCGGCGTCGCGGCCCGCGTTTTCCGAGCCGTTGCACGCGCGGATCTGCCAGGCCGTCGGCAGCCGTCGGCCGTCCGTGGTCCGTCGGCCGCAACCGCGGACTTGGCAGTCGGGCCTGGCCCTGGCGGCGACCGCCGCGGTCTGTCTGGCCGGCGCGTGGTGGATCGCCTCGCAATGGAACCGGCCGCCGGCACCGACACCAAAGCGGCGCAATGTGGCCGCCGTGCCGGAGCCGGGCGATCCGCTGCGGGAGTTGGACCAATTGGTCGAGATGCCGAACGTCACCGCGGAGAACGTCGGCACGGCCGTGCAAGCGGCACTCAATACGCGGCGGTGGGCCTACCTCGATCAGGACGCCCAGGTGGCCGCCCGGCTGCTGATGGACAAGCTGCCGCTGGACTTGCTGGCGTCGAACCACGAACCCTAGTTCCCTGTTTCTTTTCCACTGACGGAAGGAGTGCAAACCATGCGCAAACCCCTGTTGTTGACCCTGATGGTGGCTCTTCTGCTGGGCGCAGCCTGCTGGAGCCCGGCTCGGGCCGATGCGGCCGGCGATCTGAAGCCGTTGGCCGTGGCGTCGTTCGCCGGTTACGGCGAGCTGCTGGACGACCTGGCACTGGTCGGCAAGCTGGCCGACCGCCCCGAAGTTCCCCAGATGTTCGAGGCCGTGTTGACCCTGGCCACGCAGGGCCACGGCCTGGCCGGTCTGGACAAGGAGCGACCCTGGGGGGCGGTGATCCTGCCCGCCGACGAGCGGCCGGTCGGGTTCGCCTTCCTGCCGATTACCGATCTGGATCAGTTGCACGAAGTCGTCAAGCCGCACCTTCGCGAGGTGACCGACGTCGGCGGCGAGGTCTACAAGCTCGAGGGCAAACGGGGCGACAAGCCACTGTATGTCAAGGAGCAAAACGGTTGGTTGCTGGCCAGCGACAATGCCGACGTGCTCTCCAAGGCGCCCGACAATCCCTCAGCGTTGCTCGAGGGGCTCGACGGACAATACGACGTGGCCGTCCGCCTCTACGTCTGCAACGTCCCGGCCGAGGACCGCGAGAAGCTGTTGGCCAAGCTGAAGCGGGACGCCAAGAAGGAGCTCGAGCGCCGCTCAGGCGAAAGCGATGAGGAGCTGGCCGCCCGCAAGATCCTTGCCAAGGCCGTGCTGAAGGCGGTCTCCGGCGCCGCCAACGAGCTGCAGCAGATCACGCTCGGCTGGTCGCTGGACAACCAGGACGAGGTCGCGGGAGTCGAGTTGAGCGTGACCGCCCTGGAAGGCACCTCCGCCGCGGCCGACCTGGCCGGGCTGACCAAGGCAAAGACTCGCTTCGCCGGCTTTTGCATTCCGGGCGCGGCCCTCTCCTGGAGCCTGGCGGCCAACTACGACTTGGGCGGCGGCGAAGAGCTGGGCGCCGTCTTCAAGGCGATCCGTGACGCCGCCTTCCGCGAAATCGATCTGAAGCACATGCCGGAGGAAGCTGCGGCCGTCAAGCAGTTGGCCGACGGGTTGCTGCAGGCTACCCGGGAAACCCTGGCCAGCGGCCGGGCCGACGGCGCGGCGTCGGTCGTGCTGAAGCCGGACGCCTTGACCGTGGCCGTGGGCAAGTACGTGGCCGACGCCGCCGCGCTGGAAGAAACGCTCGGCGACTTCGTCGAAGCCGTTCGCCGCAAGCACCCCGACTTCGTCAACAACGTGCTGACGATCGACGCCGGCGAGCATAAGGGCGTCCGCTTCCACACGCTCTCGCTGCCGCTGCCCGGACAGGTCAAGAACCGCGCCCAGGTCGTGCAGCTCGTCGGCGAGAAGCTCGACGTGGTCGTGGGCATCGGCCAGCAGAGCTTCTACTGGGCCGCGGGCAAGAACGCCATGGCGACGCTCAAAGAGGCCATCGATCGCTCGCAGTCGGCCGCCGCGGAGACCAGCCTGCCGATGGAAATCTCGCTGGCCTTAAGCCCGGTGGCACAGTTCGTCGCCCAGGCCGGACCGCCACGGGAGCGAGAGAAGGCGCAGAAGGCCGCCGAACTGTTGGAGACGGTCGACGGCAAGGATCACATCCGCCTGACGGCCTCGCCCATCGAACGCGGCGTGAAGTATCGCCTGGAAGCCGAGCAGGGCGTGCTGAAACTGATCGGCGCGGCCACCCGCAAGCAGTAGGATCTCGCCAAACGATCGAGTCCAGTGGGCACCGCCTCCAGGGCCTGCTCGGGCATCCACCTCCTCGGGCGGCACCGGCCAACGTTCGGCTGGTGCCGCTTTTGTTTCTATCTGCACTTCGGCCCGATGGTGGCTGAAGTCGCAAGACTTCAGATGGGGGCCCTTCTATGGGCACAACAAGCTGAATGCTTGCGAATTCAGCTACCCTTCCTGCACGGTGCGGATCGTGATACGCTTGGGACTCGCAAAAGAACAAGTTGGGCATTCTTATGGCTCTGCCCTTTCTGAAAAAACGGCACTTAGGCCTATAGGAAAGAGGAAGGGCGGTGCAGACGCCTTTCCGGCCATAGCGCCTACCCTTTTCGCACCCCGTGAAGGGACAAGTCGGCCACGCCAGTGAAATGAAAGGCGCCGCACCCCCATCGCATGACGAATCTTCGCACCACCGAAACCGACAAACCCTCCCGCTATGTGGTCGGGATCGATCTGGGCACGACCAACTCGGCCGTAACGTACGTGGACACGTCGCGGTCGCCCTGGCGGGTCGAGACGTTCGCCGTGCCGCAGCTTGTGGCCCCGGGCCAGGTCGAAGCCCGGGAAACGCTGCCCTCGTTCCACTACCAGCCGGCCAGCGGGGAGCTGGCCGCCGGGGCCCTGCGGACGCCTTTCAGCCGGCAGGAGCCGACCGAGGCCGTGGGCATCTTCGCCCGAGATCAGGGGACCGTGGCCCCGGGGCGGCTGATTGCCTCGGCCAAGTCGTGGCTGTGCCACTCGGGCGTGGACCGCACGGCCGCTTTGTTGCCCTGGCACGGGGCGGCCGATGTCGAGCGGATCTCGCCGGTCCAGGCCAGCGCCCGCTATCTGCGACACATCGCCGACGCCTGGGGCGCCACCTTCCCCCAAGACCCGCTGCCGCAGCAGGACGTCGTGCTCACGTTGCCCGCCTCGTTCGACGAGATCGCCCGCGAGCTGACCGTCAAGGCGGCGTCCGAGGCGGGGTTGCCGCGGGTGGTGCTGATCGAGGAGCCGCAGGCTGCCTTCTACGCCTGGCTCGACCGCCATGCCGACGACTGGCAGCGGCTCGTCGAGCCGGGCCAGAAGATCCTCGTCTGCGACATCGGCGGCGGGACCTCCGACTTCACGCTGATCCGCGTCCGCCGCGGCGAGGCCGGCAACGTCCAGTTCCATCGCGTGGCCGTGGGCGACCATTTGATCCTCGGCGGCGACAACCTCGATTTGGCACTGGCCCATTATCTGGAGCGGAAGCTCAGCGGACAGGGCGGCGATCCGACGGCCGGCGATCCGACGGGGCAAAAGCTTCAACCGCGGCAATGGGCCGCGCTGGTGGGAAGCTGCCGGCAGTTGAAAGAGGCGCTGCTGGGCGAGGCCGCCCCCGAGCGCTACACGGTCAACCTGCCCGGCGGCGGCGCCCGGCTGATCGGCGGCGGCCGGCAGCTCGAAGTCACCCGCGACGAGGTGCGGGAAGTCTTGCTCGAGGGCTTTTTTCCCCGGGTGGGCCTGGACGAGAAGCCGCTCAGCCGGCAGTCCGGTTTCCAGGAGTTCGGGCTTCCCTACGCCCCCGACCCGGCGATTACGCGGTGCCTGGCGGGCTTTCTGACGGCCCACCGCCACGTGGCTTTGGACGAGACGCCGGTTGGCGACGATCACGATCCGGCCCGGCCCGACGTCGTGCTGTTCAACGGCGGGCTGTTCGCCTCGCCCGTGCTGCGCCGGCGGCTGTTGGCGGTCGTGCAGTCGTGGTTCCAGCCGCCGCGGGGCCAGTGGGAGCCGCTGGTGCTGGACAACCCACGGCTCGACCTGGCGGTTGCCCGGGGGGCCGCGTACTACGGCATGGTGCGGCGCGGCGAAGGCGTGCGGATCGCCGCCGCCTTGGCGCGGACGTACTACGTCGGCGTGGAGAGCGAGCCGCCGGCCGCCGTCTGTCTCGTGCCGGCCCAGGTCGAGCCGGGACAGGACGTCGAGCTGACCGAGCGGCGATTCGATCTGCGGGTTTTCGAGCCGGTCGAATTCCCGCTCTATGTCTCCAGCACGCGGCTGACCGACAGGCCCGGCGAGTTGGTGCCGATCGATCGCGAGCAGATGACTCCGCTGCCGCCGATCCGTACGGTGCTGCGCACGCGGAAGAAGACCGAGGCGGGCACGGTGGGCGTCCAGTTGCACGCCCGACTGACCGAGATCGGCACGCTTGTTCTCTGGTGCAGCCAGATCGACCGGCGGCGAAGCTGGCGGCTGCAATTCGACGTCCGCTCGGCGACGCAGACCGACGTGGCCGCCCACGAGTCGGCCGCCGAATCGGAAGGGGTGGTGGACGAGGCGACCTGGAGCGCTTGCGGAAAGCTGTTGAGAAACACCTTCGGCCCCGAGGGGCACGACAAGCCGGCGGACCTGGTCAAGCGGCTCGCCCGGGCCATCGGCAGCAGCCGCAACAACTGGCCCGCGTCGCTGTTGCGGCGGATCTGGGAAGCCTTGATGGAACTTGAACCGGGCCGACGGCGCAGCCCCGTGCACGAGGCGCGATGGCTGAACCTGCTGGGGTTTTCTCTCCGCCCCGGGTACGGGTTGGCCGTGGACGACTGGCGGGTGGCCCAAACCTGGAGCGCGCTGCAGGGCAAGATCTTGCACCCCGGCGCGGCCACGCGGGTCGAAGGGTGGATCCTCTGGCGGCGGATCGGCGGCGGGCTGGCGGCCGGACAACAACAGGCGATCGCCGAGCCGCTGCTGGCGCCCGTGCGGGGATTGCACCGCCAAATGACCACGGGGAAGCGGCGCGGCGGCGAGTTCACCTTCAGCACCCAGGATACGGCCGAAGTCTGGCGACTGCTGGGGTCGTTGGAGCTGCTGGGGGTGGCGGGGAAGGTCGAGCTGGGCAACATCCTGCTGGAGCTGGCGCCAAAGCGCAAGATGGAGCCGGTGCGGCCGGCGATGGCCTGGGCGCTGGGACGCCTCGGCGCCCGGGTGCCCGTCTACGGCCCGTTGAACACTGTCGTGCCGCCCGAGGCCGTGTGCGATTGGCTGCTGAAGCTGATGGACCTTGGCGGCGACGAGCCGGCCGGCCACCTGGCGGCGATGCAAATGGCCCGGCGGACCGGCGACCGCTACCGCGAGCTGCCCGAGAAACTCCGCCGCAAGGTGCTCGACTGGCTTGCACTGCATGAGGCCCCGGACCACTTCCTTGAACTGGTGCGCGAGGGCGGGCAGCTCGACCGCCAAGAGCAAGGGCTGGTCTTCGGCGAGGCACTGCCGAAGGGGCTGCGGGCGATGTAGCGCCGGCTCGGGCCGTTCCGTGTTGTCGCAACGAGGCCGGCGCGTTACAATCCCCGCTTCCCAAGCACGCAGCCAAAGTGCGGAGCAGTCGAGATGGACCGATCGTTGATCGCCAAGGTCAAGAAGCACTGGGGAAAGCAGGGAGAGTGGCAAGTGGGCCGCGGGTTGCACTGGACGGAGCACGCGGCCGTCCAGGAGAGGATCAACCGGAAGGTTTCCGGAGATCCCCGCAAGAACCCCTTCGTGTTCCTGATCGATTTCCTCCAGCAGCGAGGCGTCTCGCTGCCGGTCGAGCGATGTTTGACGTTGGGATGCGGCGCGGGCCGGCTCGAGCGCGGGCTGCACAACCACGGCTTCTGCCGGCAACACGACGCCTATGACATCGCCGACAAATCGATCGAGCAAGCCCGCAAGGCGGCCAAGGACGAAAACCTCTCCCATATCCACTACGACGTGGTCGATCTGAATCAGATCGCGCTGCCGGCCGATACCTACGACGTGGTGTTCGGCGTGATGTCGGTCCACCATTTCACGAATCTCGAGCACATCTTTGATGAGGTCCGCCGCTCGCTGAAGCCGGGCGGGCTGTTCTTCCTCAACGAGTTCGTCGGCCCCACCAAGTTCCAATGGACCGACCGGCAATTGGACGTCATGAACGCCTTGCTGAAGATCCTGCCCGAGCGATACCGCATGGGCAAGAAGCGGAACCTCAAAACCCAGATCGTCCGGCCCACCGTCGCCGAAATGGACGCCATCGACCCCTCCGAGGCGATTCGCTCCGGCGAGATTCTCGACGTGCTTTCGTCTCGGTTCCGGATCGTCCAAAAGCGGGACTACGGCGGGACGCTGCTGCACCTGTTGCTGGAGGGCATCGCCTTCAACTTCGACCAGGCGAGGCCGGAAGACGTGCGGATACTCGGCATGCTCTTCGAGGTGGAAGACGCCCTGCTGGAAACGGGCGAGCTGCCGAGCGATTTCACCGTCGTGGTTGCCGAACCCTAGGCAGCGCGTCGGCGCTCGGTGGTCCACTGGGCCCCCTCCAACGCCTCCGGACACGTGAACTGCGTCTCTTCCATCGAATAGCGCCTCAACAAGTCCGCGAATTTCTCGCGAAAATGGGCCGCAAGCGCCGCGTGGTATCGGCTCTGTTTGTGGGCCATACAGGCGGGGTGCTCGCGATGGGCCGAGAGGATCTCCGGGCGGAAGGCGGCCCACTCGCCCGCCTGGGCCAGCTTCAGCCACAGATCGTAGCCTTCCAGGCCGATTCCGTGCTCGAGCAGCTCCTCGCTGTAGCCACCGACCGCCAAAACCTTCTCCCGATCGAACATGGCCATCGAATCGAGGTACGGCCCTTCGATCAGCCGCTCGACGTCCCACGCGTTGTAGGAAAGCAGCCCCAGCGCGCTGCCCGTACGGCCGTCGAAACGCTTGATGGCCGCATACGCCGCAGCCGATCCGCAGGACGTGATCGTCTCGCGAAGCCGCTGCAGGCAGCCGGGATAGACCAGGTCGTCGGCGTCGAGCACGAACACCAGCGGCGCCCGCGCCAACGCCAACCCCAGGTTCCGCGACGACGCCAGGCCCGTGTTCAGCGGCTTCTGCACCAGGCATGCCGGTACATCGGACCGCCGCAGCCACCGCCTGACGACCCGGATCGACGCGTCGGTGGAGCCGTCGTCGACGACCAGCACCTCGAGGCCGCCGGGCAGCCGGTCACGCCGCGAGGCGGCCACGCTCTCGAGGCACTCGGTGACGTATCTCGCGTCGTTATGCACCGTCACGATGACGGAAACCGCCGGCCGTGACGTGTGCTGATAGCCCGCGTTGGGGAAAAACGCGCGTGGGCCGCTGCGGTCACCCGCGGCCGAGGCCCGCTGCCGCTGGAGCCGCTCGAGCAGGGCCCGACGCTCGGCCTCGACGTCAGGCGGTGCCTTCTCGTCACACGCCCTGCGCATCCGGCCGTGAAGCGCTCGGACGCGGAAGTACATCTCGCGCAGTGCCGGCCGGCAATAGACGGCCTGCCGGCAGCGGGCCCAGACCCGGCGCCGCAATTCGCGGGCGGCGTGTGCGGTCGGGTCGTCGTTCCGCGTGTCGGTTGGCGGCGAGACGCCGGGCAACTCCGTTTCCGGCATCGGGGATCCGGCCGGCTCGGCCTGATGCGGGTCGCGGCGCCAGGCCTGAAGCATCGTGCGGCAGGCGTTTTCGATCCGCAGCTCGCCGCGGACGAACTGATACGCCTGCTCGGTCACCTTGCTGCGCAGTGCCTCGTCGGCAAGGTACTGCTCGCACTGCTCGGCCAACTTCTCGACGGGCGCCAGCACGAGGTGTTCCCGGTCGACCAGCGGTTGCGTATCGCGGCTGAGCTCCGAGACGACCAGGCAGCGGTGCGCCATGCACCACAACACCCTTTGCCACTCGAAGTAGTTGCGGTCGGTCGAGTGGACGTTGATCAGGATCTTCGAGCGCCGCAGCAACTGCTTCAGCCGGTCGCCCGCGTAGTAGCCCGAAGTGGTCGTCTTCAGTGGCTTGTTGACGTTGATCAGCGTCAGGTGGCAGCGGTACTTCTGCAGCACATCGGCGTTGCGGGCGAGGAACAGCTCGCGTTTCTCGAAGTGGTGTCCCAGGAAGAGCAGATCAATGTCCTTCCGCTCGTGCTCGCAGCCGGGATACTGTTCGAGCGACGGGCGGTATCCCAGCGGCGTGTACCAGGCGTGCACCCCGCGACGCCGAAATTCCTGCACGCCGAGGCGATTGATATCGAAGATGCCCCGGGCCTTGGCGGCGGAAGCGGCGACGATCTCGAACCAGATGCTGCCCGGCTGTTCGACGTTCAACAGACAGCAGTTGGCCAGCACGTCGCGCAGGGCTTTCCCTTCCAGCTTCCGCTCGAGCAGCAGGGGGATGATTTCATGAGGAGCCGCCAGAACATGGAGGTTGTCGGCGTCGTCCGCCGGCGGCAACTCGTCGACCCGCAGCGACGCGCGCACGCCCAGGCCCGCGAAACCCTCCTGGAAGGCTTCGGCGATCTCGGTCATGAACTCGTTGCCTTGCGAGGTCACGTAGAAAAAGACGTGGGGATTCTGCTGCGAGCCGCCGGCGGCGTGGACGGGGACCGCCGCGGGGTTCTCGCGGGCCGGCCGTGGCCGGTCGGCCTCGGCTGCGGCGGCGACCCGCGCGGGCCACGCGACGCCGGCCGTTGGCCGTTGGCCGTTGCCCGACCCGTTCGCCGTCGCCTCGGCCACCACGCCCTCGGCGTAGTTGCGTGAGAGGATGGCGTGATACAGCAGCGGTGAAAAGCCTACTGCCAGGCGCCGATCGAGGATAGCGACGGCCGTCTCGAGCGTCTTCCAGACGAAGCGGTTGCGCAAGCGGTTCCGCTCGCGGTCGAGGCTGCCGAGCATGGTTTCCAGATGGGGGTGTTTGCGAACGAAGATCCGCGAGCCCCGGCCGACGAGAAACTGGCGTCGGCAGAACGCCCTCACGTCGGTGGGATGGTCGTGGTAGGCCGTTGCCCGGGGATTGTACAGCAGCCGCATGCCGTTGCGCTCCAGGCGGTAGCCCAGCTCGATGTCCTCCCAGCCGTAGGTGTTGAAGTCCTCGTCGAAGACGTACTCCAGCTCTTGGAGCATCTTCCGCGGCATGGAGATGTTCGACGTGTAGAAGCAGTCGAACGACAAGGGGCCGTTGCCGTTGAAGCAGGCGTAGCCGAACTGCGGGCCCCGCTCGCCGATGAACTCCATGAACGGCGTTACCCGGTTGCCGGCCGCCCAAGTCGTGTATCCGACCACGACCACATCGCCGTATCGGTTGTGGGTGCGATGGCTGTCGAGGTGCTGCCGCAGGAAGTCGCGGTGCGGGATGATGTCGTCGCCGATGAACGCCACCAGCGGCTTGCGGGCGAGCTGGATGCCCCAATTGCGGGCCGCCCCTTGCAGCTTGTTTTCCTGCTTGTAGTAGCGCACGTCCAGCGGCGCGCTGGTGACGTACGCGGCCATGGTCCGGCCCGTCGCGTCGGTCGAGCCGTCGTCGATGACGATCACCTCGAAGCGCTCGGGGTCCACCGACTGGGCTTCCAGCGCGGCGAGCACTTGCCTCAGCTTTTCGATCCGGTTGTAGGTGGGAATGACGACGCTGATCTGGTCCAGCCCGTCGGTTTCGGCCATGGCGGGCCGCAGATCGAGCCTCCGCACGGCGATCCCCAGTTGCCGATGGTCACCGTTGTGAAACACCTCGTGCGGCGACCAGGTTTCATCCACGCCGATTCTCACTTCCATGGGGCCGGGGCGCCCCAAGTACTGCAGCGAGACCTCCTCCCAATCGTCCGATTCCAGCTCGAACCGCACCGGCGGCCGCGCGTTGACCGAGACGTGGAACACCCGGGGCCGCTTTACCCGAAAGCCCCGGCCCAGCACCTGCATGCGGAGCACGGCCGGGCCGTAGTTGTTGTAGAGGTACACGGCGGCCGTCTTCCGCGACCATCGGAACAAGATGCCCGGGTCGTCGGCAAACGGCTCCACGGGATGCCAGCCCGGGCCCAGATTGGGCCAACGGCCGTCGGTCACGTCCACCCACGACTTTCGGCTGCCCGTTCGCTGGTAGGCGGCGAAATCGAGGGCCGGGTGATCCGAAGTCTGATGGGGCATGGTGTCAGCTCCCAGGGGAAGGAAACATCGTGGCTTCAGTTTGTTCTTGACGGGCCCTCACGGGCGGTTACCCCACCAACGGCAAGTGGTGCATGGCGGCCATGATCCGGTTCCTGGCTCTCCACGTTCGCGAGCCTTTGATCAATGCCAGCTCGGCTTCGAGTTGCAGAATTCTCCGTTGGTCTTCCGCTTGCGCCCGCTGTCGGACTTTGCTCTGCTTGCGCGAGTCCTCGATTTCCCGCTCCGCCTGGTGGCATTGCTCTCTGGATTGTGCCAACTCCAGCACGAATCGCTCGACCAGTCGCGCGGCCTGCTCGCTTTCCTCACGGGCCTGCTCGCTTTCCTCCCGGGCCTGTGCGAGATGGTCCTCGAGTTCTCGGATCTGCCGCTGGGCCCGGTCGTTCTGGCTCCAGGATTCTTCGAGTTGCCGGGCCAGGAGCTGGACCTCTTCGTTGACGAGTCGCGCCTGATCGATCTCCCCCGCCATGTGTGCGATGTGCCGCCCGGCCTCCTGGTTCTCTCTCCAGGCGTCCTGGAGCCGGTGCCCGAGCCTCTCCACCTCGCTCCCGGCATCCTGGTTTTCCTTCCAGAGTCGGTCGACTTCTTTCCGAAGTCCGGCCCAGCCGCGTTGGAGGATCGTCTCCCTCAGGCCGGCGTCGTGTTGGAGCCGGGCAAGCTGCTCTTTCCCGAACGTGGCCGTGCCCGACGGCAACTCGGCGAGATCCTCGAACACCGCCTGGGCCTCGTGGGCCACCACGACCGGTTCGTGGTGCTTGCAGCTTTGGTCGTAGACGTCGTCCAGGACGTCGTCGCGCCAAGGCAAGCCACACGTCGCCGCGGCGCGGCGGAGATCCTCGGCCAGCGTGCGAGAATCGAATCGCACCAACGCACGATCCCCCTGCCACGTGTCGCGAATCTCGCGCATCCGCTTCATGTGCACCAATGCCAGGTCCAGGCCGGTCGCGTACGACACCTTGCCCGGGCCGCGGGCAAACATGCTCATCGCGATCTCATGGGGCGAACGCATCACAAACAGCGGAACCACGCGCAGACCGTCAAGACGGGCAATCACCTGCTTCCAGAAGGGCCACACCAGCGGCACCCGCGGGTCCTTGAAACCCGAGACCGGACCCGATTCGATCAAGCCCCGCAGCCATTGTTCGCCCTCGTCGAGCATCGGCTCGGGCACGGCCTGTCCCGGTCGCCAGCGACCCTGGCGGGCCAGCAGTCGGCGGAGCTGCTTGTTGGATCGGGGGACGTCCTCGCTGAACCCGAAGGCCAGGCGCTGCACGTGCCGGTCGAGCCGGACCAGCGGCGCGGCCTCGAAGTGGCCGTGCTTGTTGTGCGGATCGGCCCCCAGCAGCGGAAACGGCCCCAGCGAGGTTCCCAGCCGCTGCAGCACGGCGGCCGTCATGCTCGACCCGCTGCGGTGCATGCTCAACACGATGATCAGCGTCTTGCCCTCATACATCGGTTGGTTCCCCATGGTTAGGACTCGCAAAAGAACAAGTTGGGCATCGATGAATGTGCAAGGAGGTGCAGCGACCTGGATCATTCACGATGCAAACACCAATCGTGCCTACTTTCGAGTGAATTCGAGCATGTGCTGGGATCGCGGGTGCTGCCAGTCGCCCAGGTTGTGGACGGACCAGGGAAGACCCTCGATGAGAAACGGGAAGAGCGAAAAGTGGTAGTGGAATGGATCGGCGTCGCAGTGGGTGCGAACACCGCCGGGATGCGCCAGCGGCTCGACGTGGTGCGGCCGGGGCGACTCAAAGTAGGATGCGTAGAAACGTCCGCCCGGCTCGATCACCTCGGCCAGCCGCACCAGGCACCGCTCGATCGAGTTGGCCGGCAGATGGGTGAAAACGCTCAGGGCGATGGCCACCGGAAAGGTGGTTGCGAATCGGGTGAAGGTGAACTGGCCGTCGACCAGCAGGTGGGGGCACCGATCCGTCAGGCCGGCCGCGGGAAGCTCGAACCGCTCGGCAGCCTGGATCAACGAGGCGTTGACGTCGATTCCGTAGTAGTTGCCGGGATCGAGATAGCGGACGAAGTGAATACCTCCGCGCAAACACCCGCACCCCACGTCCAGCAGGCGCTGCGACGGCTTCAATCCCCGCTCGACGAGGAACTCGAACTGGCGGTGGCCGACCGGCTCCCACAGGCCGCCGACGAACTGGCGGTGGACGCCCTCGGCCACCTCGCTCTCCGTCATCTGCCTCCCATACGCGTTGAGCATGGCAAACTCCCCAGTGTCCAGTCGTGTGTTCGGTGTTCAGGCGGCTCGCTCGGCACCGGGATCGCGGGTTTTCAGCTCGGCGTCCAGAAAGAGGTCGACAATCCCCACCGTCGATCGGTGGGGTTCGTTCATCACGCGGAACATCAGCACGTCGGTGATCCGGTGCAGGAAGCCCTCGTGGCCGGAAACCACGCCGGCCACACCCGTGTTGACGAAGTAGACGCCCGGCCTGAGCATGCACCGGAACCGCACGGCCACCTCGATCTCTTTTCCGGCGGGGACCCGATCCATCGGCCGGTCGAGCGACGCCAGACCGCTGACGTCGGTCCCCTGAAGCGTCTTGATCATGCTGCCGTACACGACGCGACAGGCCGGCTCTGAGAACCGCACGCGATACCGCACGACGTACTGCTCGTGCGGCACCAGCATGTTCACCCGGCGCCCGGACGGCGTGGTGATGTGCGGATCGAGGATCTCCGCGCCGCAGGGTGGATACACCACGGTACTTTCGGGCTTCAGTCCAGGCTCGAAGTAGGCCTTGCCCGATTCCACCTCTCCCGATGCGGCCGCGGCGCCGGCCGCCTCTTCAGGCTCCGAGTCCGTCGCCGCACACCGCTGGATCTCCTCGCGAACCGCTTCGGCCCGGTCGGCCGGGGCGTAGAGCAGCTTGTGATACCGGTTGACGACCGTGCGGGGATGGCCTTCCAGCAACAGCTCGCCCTGATCCAGCAGGACGGCGCGGTTGCACAAATCGAGGATCGCTCCCGCGCTATGGGAAACGAAGAGGATCGTGCCGCCGCGATCCTGGATCGCCTGGATCCGCGCAAAACACTTCCGCTGGAACGCCTCGTCGCCGACCGAGAGGGCCTCGTCGATCACCAGCACGTCGGGATCGACGCTGATGGCCACGGCGAACGCCAGCCGCACGAACATCCCGCTGGAATAGGTCTTCACCGGCCGCTCGATGAAATCGCCCAGGCCGGCAAACGCCACGATGTCTTCATAGCGGTCGTCGGTTTCCTGGCGCGAGAGCCCCAACACGGCGGCGTTGGTATAGACGTTGTCGCGGCCGGAGAACTCCGGGCTGAATCCGGCCCCCAGTTCCAGCAGGGCAGCCACGCGGCCATGGACCTCGACGCGCCCGACGGTCGGCCGCAGCGTTCTGCAGATCAACTGCAGCAGCGTCGATTTGCCGCAGCCGTTGCGGCCCATGATGCCCACCGTCTCGCCGCGACGGACCTCCATGCAGAGATCGCGCAGCGCCCAGAACTCGCGATAATACTGCCGCCGCCCGCGCAACAACGCCTGTTTCAACCGGTCCTGGGGACGCTGGTAGATGCGATAGCATTTGCCCAAGTCGCGCGCCGCCACGGCGACCTCCGGCGGCGAGATGGCCGCGGGCCGTGCGCGGGTTGGTGTGTTGCCAGGTGTTTCTTTCGACGTCGCCATGAGAACCGCAATCGGAGATTCGTTGAGCCTGCCAGCCTCCTACAGCACGTCGGCAAAGGCGTGCTTCGATTTCATGAACCAGGCCAGCCCCGCCGTGGCCAGCACTGCGCTAAGTAGTGTCATCGGACCCCAAAGCGCCCAGTCGGGCGGTAAGCCGTCCAGGGTCACGCGGCGAACGTCCTCGATCATGGGCACCAGCGGATTGAGCATGAAGATCGGCCGCAACGAGGGATCGAGACTGGAAAGCGGATAGAAGACAGCCGAGAGAAACAACAGCGCCGTGGTCACCAGCCCGATCACCTGCTGGATGTCGCGGATGAAGACGCCCAGCGACGAAAGAAAGAAGGCGCCGCCCAGACTCAACAGGGCCAGGGGCAACAGCGCCACCGGCAGCAGGGCGAACGTCCAAGGAACGCCCCCGCGAAGCACCAGCAACGCCAATACCAGGATCGCCGTGCTGAAGGCCGCCTGGACGAGGTTCGCCAGAAATCGGGCGACCGGTAGGATCTCCAGCGGAAACACAACGCGTGTAACGTAGTTGCGGTTGGCCAGGATCAACTCCGGCGCCGTGCCGATGGTCTCGGAGAACAGGCCAAACGCCGTCAGTCCGGCAAACAGGGCCAAGGCGAAGTCCGCGCGATTCTCCCCCACCGCCGTGCCCCATCGGACCTGAAGCACCACGGTGAACACAAACGTGTAGACGGCCAGCATGATCAGCGGCGTCAACAGCGACCAGAGCAGACCTAGAAACGACCCGCGATACCGAGCCTCCACCTCCCGCCGGGTCAATTGCCAGAGCAGGTACCGATAGCGGCGGTAGTGCCGCGCCACCGCCAGCGGATTCGCAGCCCAGAGCAACTCAGACATCCGTAGCATCCTTCAACGGCATCGGCGTCGCGGTCCCGGAGGCAATCTCCGCGGCGATGCCGCTTAACGCAAAATGCGCAAACCAGAAAAGACACGAGATTGAGGGAAGGTCGAGCGCCCGAGAAATCGGGCGTCGCATCATAGTGCGAGGGGGGCTCAGAATCCAGGCCAGTTTGTCGACGCTTGCACACTCAACGCGCGAGGCCGACCAACGGGAGGCCGACCTGTCCGGCCTCCCGTTGGTCGGCCTGGATCATTCACAATGCAAACATCAATAGGGTCGGGTTACCCCAGGATCCGCTTCCAACGTTCGAGATTCCATTGGGCCTTCTCGGCCGGCGTCATCTTACCGAAGTCGGGTTCGTCGGCGGATCGACCCAGCCTGGACGACGGTGTGGCTGCGGCGGCGGGTCGCCGTGTCGAGCCGCTGTAGCTGGAGGCCGTGTCGGTCCGCCGCAGATCGTCTTCCAGGCGGCGATAGGGCTGAATGCCCAGTCGCTGCAGATCCCCGTGATAGGCCCTGACCGCCTCCTCCGGCCCGAGCTGGTCGTCGGCCACCGCCCGCAGGTGCTTGACGAACGTCAACTGGTGCTCGGCGTTGTTGATCTTGCGTCCGTACAGCGCCACCCGGGCGCCATGCTTCTTGGCCTCCCAGAGCATGTGGAAGGCGTCGAACGTGGTGCCGGCCGAGCCGCCGAGGATGCCCACCACCAGCGACTTGTCGTAGCCGGCCAAGGCCTCCATGGCGGCCGGCCCGTGATAGGCGATCTTCAAAAACAGCGGCCGCCCCCGGCTGGTCACGCCGGCCAGGGCCCGCACGATGTGGTCGTTGATGAACCGCGGCAGGTCCTTCGGCGCGTGTTCGCCGGCGGCGTTCGGGTCGAAGACTTCGAGGAAGTGGCGGAACCCCTTGGCTTCGGCCTCCAGGCGGAAGTCCTTATAGGCCTCCAGCGTTCGGTGGTCGAGATCGACGTCGTTGTTGAAGGTCACCGAATACAGCCCCAGATCGGCCCCCAGGCGGCGTTCTCCCGGGGCGCATTCGACTTTGCCGCACATGATGTGGTCGATGGTGGCCGTGCGGAACGGCTGGGAAGGCTGCGCCCCATAACGCCCCGTGCCTGCGGCAAGCCAGATATCAGTGGTGTCGTTGGCCCGGACCGCCGGCGTCACGCGGCTGCTCTCGAACAGCCGCTCCTGGATCGTCAGCACGTCGTTCGAGCTAGCGCTCATCAACATGATATCGACCAGCCCCTGAGCGACGATCTCGCGCATCAGTTGGCGATACTCGTCGAGGCTGCGGAACCGCCCCTCCTGGGCGTGGTGCTCGGGGCTGCGGCCGGGGGCGGACAGCCCGAATGCCATGTCGGCGTCCTTGGCGTCGGCCAGGACGAAGTCTCCGCACGACGGGTCCGCAAGGATGTGAGCGATCTTGCAGTCCAACGATTTATCCATGGTGCTCTCTCCCGGGGTCCACCTGTCTGGGTGGCGGCCTCTATGCGTCGATTGACCTTCCTCGCTCCGATCCGGCCCCGCGTGGCCGACAATCCTATGGCTATCGGCCGTGACGAATCGGCCGACAATCCTGCAATTATACGACACCGACACGGAGGTCATCCACGACCGGGTTTGCCGCATTGCCGCCACCTTCAGGGGGTGTACGGTCCGGTGGATCATGTTGCGTTGTATCCTGAAATGTGCTTCCATAGTGGGTTCCGCCGGCTGGCGGCCCATGTCGCCGTGCGGCCGAGAACTCGTGGAAAAGCAGGCTGGGCGTACGCGCATCGAGGTTCGTTGACCAGAGGTTGACCAAAGGCAGAGAAAATGCGACGCATTATCTTGGCGATCCGGGCGTTCTTCGGCGCCCTGTGCAGCGCGGCAACGGCCCGAGAGATCGAGCAGGCCCTCTGCGGTGGCCCTGCCGAGCCCCCCCAGCGGCAGACGGAACCGAAGCGACCTTCCGCGCCTCCGCCGCCGGCGAGAAGCGAGGCCGTTACGTTACTTTCCACCCTACAGAGGGAGGCCCGGTTCATCGATTTCATCCAGGAGTCGCTGGAGGGCTACAGCGACGCCCAAATCGGGGCGGCGGCCCGCGACGTCCACCGCGACTGCGCCAAGGTCCTGCTGCGACTGTTCGCCATCCGGCCGATTCATGCCGACGAAGAGGGAGCGGAGGTGGAGGTAAGCCCGGGCTTCGACGCCGGCCGCTACCGTCTGACGGGCAACGTCGTCGGCGAGCCCCCTTTCCGCGGCCCGCTGGTCCATCACGGCTGGGAGGCAGCCAAGTGCGAGTTGCCGGCCTGGTCGGGCTCGCGGCAAGCCGCTAGAGTAATCGCCCCAGTAGAAGTGGAATTGAAATGACGCGGCCGCCCGTCGGGGCCTCACAAGACGGCGGGGTCTGGGGCGGAGCCCCGGCTTGGCCCACCCCAATACCCGGAAGGGCCACGCGTTGTTTGACAGGCCCTTATCGCGACGGATCCCGGAGGAAGCAAGACCATGAGCGCACGATACGTCCTGGGCATCGACCTCGGCACGACCAACAGCGTGCTGGCCTACACGGCGCTGGAGGCCGAGCAGCCACGGATCGAGCTGTTGCCGATCCCGCAACTGGTTGCCGCCAGCACGATCGAGTCGCTGACGGCCTTGCCCTCGTTTCTGTACCTTGCCAGCGAGCACGAGACGGGTCAGGGGTCGTACGACTTGCCGTGGCAGTCGGGGCGGGATTTCGCGGTCGGCGATTTCGCCCGCCGGCAAGGGGCGGAGGTGCCCGACCGCACGATCGCCGCCGCCAAGTCCTGGCTCTGCCACAGCCGCGTCGACCGCCACCAGCCGATTCTGCCCTGGAACGCGCCGGCGGAGGTACCCAAGATTTCGCCGGTGGCGGCCTCGCGCCGCTATCTGGAGCACCTGGTGGCGGCCTGGGAAGCGGCCTTTCCCGACGCCCCGGTCGCCGAGCAGCACGTCGTGCTCACCGTGCCGGCCTCGTTCGACGCCAGTGCCCGGGAACTGACCCGCGAGGCCGCCCTGGCGGCCGGGCTGCCCAACGGCCTGGTGCTCCTGGAAGAACCCCAGGCAGCCGTCTACTCGTGGCTGGCGGCCAGCGGTCAGCGGTGGCGCCGGATGCTGTCGGTCGGCAATACCCTGCTGGTCTGCGACGTCGGCGGCGGCACGACCGACCTGACGCTGGTCGGCGCGGCCGAAGAGGGCGGCGAGCTGATGCTGCGGCGGATCGCGGTGGGCAACCACCTGCTGGCCGGCGGCGACAACATGGACCTGGCCCTGGCCCATCACGTGGCCGGCCGGTTTGCCGAAAAGGGAGTCCGACTCGACCCCTGGCAATCGGTCGCGCTGTGGCATTCGTGCCGCGCGGCCAAGGAGAGCCTGCTGCGGCCGGACGGCCAGAAGACGCACCCGGTCGCCGTCCTGGGCCGCGGCAGTAAGCTGATCGGCGGGACCGTTTCGGTCGAGGTGGAGCGCGCGGACGTGGCCACGCTGCTGGTCGACGGGTTTTTCCCCCGCTGCAAGCTCAGCGACCGCCCCGCCCGGCGGAGAACCTCCGGCTTCCAGGAGATCGGCCTGCCGTTCGAGTCCGACACGGCGCTGACGCGGCACCTGGCGGCGTTTCTGGCCGCCCACGGCCCGACCGACGCCGAGCCGGTCCGCCCAAGCCACGTGCTGTTCAACGGCGGCGTGTTCAAATCCGACGCGCTTCGCGGCCGGCTGCTGGAGGTGTTGGGCGAGTGGTTCGGCGACCGGGGGGCGCCCCAGGTGCTCGCCGGCGAGCAGGACTTGGACCACGCGGCCGCCCGCGGCGCGGCCTACTACGGCTGGACGAAACACTGCGGCGGGATCCGCATCCGCGGCGGCACGGCCCGGTCCTATTACGTGGGTGTCGAAACGGCCGGACTGGCGATTCCCGGCGCCGCCCGGCCGTTGCGGGCGCTGTGCGTGGTGCCGGTCGGCATGGAGGAGGGCACCGAGACCGACGTGCCGGGTGAGCCGATCGGCCTGGTCGTCGGCGAGCCGGCCCATTTCCGCTTCTTCAGTTCGCCGGTCCGCAAAGACGACCGCTCCGGTGACGTGCTGGCCACCTGGACCGACGAAGAGCTCTCCGAAACCGACTCGCTGGAAACCGAATTGGCGGCCGACCAGGCGGTCGAAGAGCCGTGCGTGCCGGTGCGGTTTCACTCCAAGATCACGGAGCTGGGCACGTTCGAGCTCTGGTGCGTAAGCACCACGACCGACGCCCGCTGGAAGCTGGAGTTCAGCGTTCGCGAGGACGCCGACGCCTGACGGCGTCCACCATCCGGCGACCGCCCGCACCGCGGCCCCGCTGGCAGGCTGCCGGCAGTCGGTTGCCGCGGCGGTGCTCTGCACGTGGCGGACGGACGAGGGTGGGGGCCGAGGATGCCTGGTGCCACTTGAGGACTCGCAAGAGAATGGGTTGGGCATTCTTATGGGTGGAAAGGCGGTACAGGCGCCTTTCTGACCATAACGCTTGCCCTATGTCTTGAAACGGGCGGGGATTCGGGTACACTGGACGCTGTGGCAGGCGGCGGTCGCAACGGCGCTTGCCGGAGTTGAGGACTCGCCTACGGCGAATTCCTGGCCGGGAATTTGCCCTACCGACATCTGCGGCCCTCGCATCTGGCCGGATCGGGGCACGCATCTTCACCCACAGGACAGGCCCATGCCTTTTCAATCCTCGCTCGTCGGTCTGGCGGCGGCCGTCGTCGTCTCGACCGCGGCTGCCTCGGCCCAAGTTGCCTTGGGTCAAGCGGTCTCAGTCCAGTCGTCCCACGAGTATCCCGTCCGCCCGGTGCCCTTTACGGCCGTGGAGGTGGCCGACCAGTTCTGGGCCCCCCGCCTGGTCACCAGCCGCGAGACGACGATTCCCTATTGTTTCGAGAAGTGCGAACAGACGCAGCGGATCGCCAACTTCGCGCGGGCCGGCGGGCTGCTCGGCGGCAAGTTTGAAGGCATCTACTTCAACGATTCCGACGTCTACAAGATCATCGAAGGGGCCAGCTACGTCCTGACCCTGCAAGAGAACGAGAAGCTCGACAAGTATCTCGACGAAGTGATTGCCAAGATCGCGGCCGCCCAGGAAGACGACGGCTATCTCTACACCTCGCGCACCATCTTCCAGAAGGCCGGCGCGGACGAGGAGAAGTACAACCCGCCCGGCGGCGCGGCGCGCTGGTCGGATCCCGGCGGCCATGAGCTCTATTGCGTGGGCCATCTCTACGAAGCGGCCGTGGCCCATCACGTGGCCACGGGAAAGCGCAACCTGCTTGACGTGGCCCTGAAGAACGCCGATTTGATCTGCGAGACATTCGGAGCCGACAAGAAGGAGAACTGGCCGCCCGGACACCAGGAAATCGAGATCGGCCTGGGGCGGCTCTATCGCCTGACGGGCCGGAAGAAGTATCTCGACACGGCGAAGTTCTTTCTCGACGCCCGGGGCCGCGCCGAAGGCCGCAAGTTCGGCCTGATGGGCGAGTACAGCCAGGACCACCGGCCCGTGGTCGAGCAGGAGAAGGCCGTGGGGCACGCGGTGCGGGCGGCCTACATGTATGCGGGCATGGCCGACGTGGCGGCGTTGACCGGCGATCCGTCGTACGTTGCGGCCATCGACCGCATCTGGCACGACGTGGTCGAGACGAAGCTCTATGTCACCGGCGGCATTGGCGCGGCGGGCGGCCACGAAGGTTTTGGAGATGCCTACGACCTGCCCAACCGCGTGGCCTACTGCGAGACCTGCGCCTCGATCGCCAACGTCTACTTCAACCACCGGCTGTTCTGCCTGACCGGCGACGGGAAGTACATCGACGTGCTGGAACGCACGCTCTACAACGCCTTGCTCTCCGGCGTGTCGCTGGAGGGAAACACGTTCTTTTACCCCAACCCGCTCGAAACGGAGGGGCGCCGCGCCCGCAGCCCCTGGTTCGGCTGCGCGTGCTGCCCGAGCAACATCTCGCGATTCATCCCCTCGATGCCCGGCTACGTCTACGCCGTCGACGATGCGCAGCCGAAGCACCGGGTCTTTGTGAACTTGTACGTCGCCTCGGAGGCGGTGCTGCCGGTCGGCGACCAGACCCTCCGCATCCGCCAGGCCACGCGGTATCCCTGGGACGGCAAGGTGAGCATCACGCTGGAGACCGAGGCCGATCTGGCTCTGAAACTCCGCATTCCCGGCTGGTCGCGGGGCGAGGCCGTGCCCGGCGGACTCTACAAGTTTCTGGGAAACGACGTGCCGAAGCCGACCCTGTCGGTCAACGGCCAGGCCGTTCCGCTCAGCGTCGAGCAGGGATACGCGACCCTGGACCGCCATTGGCGGAAGGGGGACCGGGTACAGCTCGATCTGCCCATGCCGGTGCGTCGCCTGACGGCCGACGCGCGGATCGTCGAGGACCGCGGCAAGGTGGCCATCCAGCGTGGCCCGATCGTCTACTGCATCGAAGGGGCCGACGTCGAGGTGCAATCGATTCCCGGCTTGTTGCTGGAGGACGACGCCCCGCTGACCACCCGATTCGACGCCGACCTGCTCGGCGGCGTGTCGGTCGTCCAGGGCACGGCCCGGGAAACCCGCTGGGAGAAAGGCCCCGACGGCGCGAAGCGGTTGGGGCAAACGCCCGTGGCGTTTCGCGCCATTCCGTACTACGCCTGGGCCCATCGCGACGCCGGGGGCATGGCCGTCTGGATCGGCCGCACCGCCGAGGGCGTCCGCCCGGAGCCGCTGCCGACGATCGCCTCGACCAGCCGGGCCGCGGCGTCGCACGGCGAGGTGGCCGCGCTGAACGACCAGCGAGAACCCCGTTCCTCGGGCGACCACGCGAACCGTTTCTTGCACTGGTGGCCCAACAAGGGCACTAAGGAATGGGGCGAGTACCGCTTCGCCCGGCCCGCCAAAGTCCACGCGGTGGCGGTCTATTGGCTCGACGATACGGGCCGCGGCGAATGCCGGCTGCCCGAGTCGTGGACCCTTCTCTATCGCCGCGGCGACGCGTGGACGCCGGTGGCCAACCCCAGCGGCTACGGCGTCGAGATCGACTGCTACAACCGCACCACGTTCGATCCGGTCACGACCGACGGGCTGCGTATCGAAGTTCAATCGCAACAGCGCTGGGCCGGAGGCATCCACGAGTGGAAAGTCGAAGGCGAATAAACACTGAACAGACCGACAAACCAGGAGACCAATCATGAGCAAACGCATGGCATCCCTAGATCGGCGGCGGTTCCTGAAGACCGCGCTGGGAGTCGGGGCCGCGGTGATGGCGCCGCAGGTGATTCCGGGCACCGCGCTGGGCAGAGGCGGCATGGCCGCCGCCAGCGAGCGGATCGTGCTCGGGGGAATCGGAATCGGAAACCGGGGCACCTACGACCTGGGGTGCTTCCTGCCGGAGCCGGACGTGCAATTCGTGGCGGTCTGCGACGTCAAGGCCGCCCGGCGCGCCGCCGTCAAGAAGATGGCCGATCAGAAATACGGCAACCAGAATTGCGATACCTATCGCGACTTCCGCGAGTTGTTGGACCGCCCCGACATCGACGCCGTGCTGATCGCCACCGGGCCGAACTGGCACGCCACGGCCGCGATTTACACGGCCAGGGCGGGCAAGGACATGTACTGCGAAAAACCCTGCACGAAGAATATCTCGCAGAGTCTGCTGCTGGCCGAGACGATGCGCCGCACCGGGCGCGTTTTCCAGGCGGGCACCCAGCGGCGCAATCTGCCGCACTTCGCCTTCGCCTGTGAGCTGGCCCGCACCGGAAGGCTCGGCAAACTCAAGGCCGTCCATGCCCATCCGGCCGGGATGTCGACCAGCAGCAGCGGCTGGGCCGCCCCGGAGCCCGAACCGCCCAAGGAAGAGGTCGACTGGGACCTCTATCTGGGGCCCGCGGCCTGGCGGCCGTTCAATCGGGCGCTGCTGGACGGGTTCAACTTCGAGAAGGGCGGCGGCATGGTCGGCGGGGGAGTCCTGGAATGGGGCTCCCACTGCGTGGACCTCTGCCAGTGGGCCGCCGGTGCCGACAACACGGCCCCGGTCGAGTACAACCCGCCGCAAGACGGACGCGTCGTCGCACGCTACGCAAACGGCGTCGAGCTGGTCATCCGCAACGACGGCTGGCTCCCCCTGGGCTCCTGCCCGGTGCGGTTCGAAGGCGATCAGGGCTGGGTCGAGGCGGGCGACAGCGGCAAGATGGTCCTCAGCTCGCCCGCCCTGCTGGCAGGCAGAAAGGTCGCCGAAATCGGCGGCTACCCGGCCACGTTCCATGTCCGCGATTTCCTCGACTGCGTGAAGACTCGCCAGAAGCCGCGGGCGCACGCCGACGCGGCCTGCTATTCCCACATCGCCTGCCATGCCGCCAATATCGCCGTCTTTCTCGATCGCCAGGTCAATTACGACCCGGTCAAGAACGAATTCATCGACGACGAACAAGCGAACCGGCTGCGGTCCGAGGCACTCCGCGCACCGTGGAGGCTGTAGAAATATTGCCCCCAGGGAATGCTTGACTACCGCTTACCTGACGAAAAGGACAAGGAACCATGCATACGATTCGACACTTCACGATGTGCGCCGCGCTGATTGCCGCGGTTGTGGCAGCGGTTGCGGCAACGCACCCCGGCCCCGCTCAGGCCGCCGAGCCGGCCGAGGGCCAACTGATCGACGTGCTCACCTCGGACGCCCCGCGGGCCGAGAAGGCGATCACCTGTAAGCGACTGGCCGTCTGGGGCACCAAGGACGCCGTGCCGGCGCTGGCGGCGCTGTTGCCGGACGAAGAGCTCACCTCCTGGGCACGCATCGCCCTGGAAGTGATCCCCGGCCCGGAAGCCGACGCGGCGCTGCGCGAGGCCATGGGAAAAACACAAGGCCGCGTGCTGATCGGCGTGATCAATTCGATCGGCGTTCGCCGCGACGCCGGAGCGGTGGACGCCTTGGCCGGGCGGCTTCAGGACGCCGACGCCGGGGTGGCCTCGGCGGCAGCCGTTGCCCTGGGACACATTGGCAACGCGGCGGCCACGCGAATCCTCAAACAGTCGCTGCCCGACGCGCCGCCCGCCGTCCGTTCGGCAGTGGCCGAAGGCTGCATCCTCTGCGCCGAGAAGCTCCTGGCCGAAGACAAGGCCCAGGAAGCCGCCGCGCTGTACGACCTGGTCCGCAAGACCGACCTGCCCAAGCAACGCATCGTCGAGGCGACCCGCGGGGCCATCCTCGCCCGACGGTCGGCCGGCGTGCCGCTGCTGATCGAGCAGTTGCGCTCGGACGACCGGTCGCTGCTGCAAATCGGACTGAGCACGGCCCGCGAGCTTCCCGGAAACGAGGTGGCCGAGGCCCTGGTCGCCGAGCTGAAGCAGGCGCCGCCCGACCGCGCGGCCCTGATCCTGCTGGCCATGGCCGACCGCGGCGACAGGGCGGCGCTGCCTGCCGTGATGGAGGCGGCCAAGGACGGTACACCCCGGGCACGGATCGCGGCGATCGGCGTCCTAGAGCGATTGGGCGACGTCTCCTGCGTGCCCACGCTGCTGGAGATTGCCACCGGGGCCGACGAGGACGTGGCCGAGGCGGCCCGCGGCACGCTGGCCAACCTGCCGGGCCGGCAGGTCGACGCGGATCTGGCCGCGCGCCTGCCCGAGGCCGAAGGGGCAACCCGCCGGTTGCTGATCGAGCTGGTCGGACAGCGGCGCATCGACGCGACGGACGCCCTGCTTAGTGCTGCCGACGATCCGGACGCCGAGATCCGCGCCGCCGCGCTGCTGGCCTTGGGCGAGACCGTCGGGGCCGATAACCTCGCGGTGTTGATCACGCGGGTTGCCGGTCCCGAGAAGCCGGAGGACGCCCGGCCGGCTCGGCAGGCGCTCCGCGCCGCGTGTATCCGCATGCCCGACCGCGAAGCCTGCGCGGCGCGGCTCGTGGCGGCGATGCCCGAGGCGCCCCTGTCGGCGCAATGCACCATGCTGGAGATCCTCGGCGCCATGGGCGGCAGCAAGGCCCTCGAAGCGATCGGCGCGGCGGCCAAAGACGCCAGCCCCGAGCTCCAGGACACCGCCAGCCGGCTGTTGGGCGAGTGGATGGACGTCGACGCGTCGCCCGTGCTGCTCGATCTGGCCAAGACCGCGCCGGAGGAGAAGTACAAGATCCGGGCCGTGCGCGGCTACATCCGCCTGGTGCGGCAGTTCACCGTGCCGGACCAGCAGCGGGCCGAGATGTGCCGCGCCGTCTTGGCCGTCGCCGAGCGCGACGCCGAGAAGAAGCTGGTGCTGGAAGTAATGCAGCGCTACCCCAGCCTCGACATGCTCCGGCTGGCCGTCGACCTGGCCAAGGCGGCCGACGCCGCCGGCGCCCCCGCGGCCAAGGCCGAAGCCGCCGCCGTCTCGCTGGCCATCGCCCAGAAGATCGGCGGCCGCTCGGGCGACGTCCAGAAGCTCCTGGCCCAGGTCGGCCACGACCCGGTGAAGGTGGAGATCATCAAGGCCGAGTACGGTGCGGGCACGAAGTTCAAGGACGTGACCGAGACGCTGCAACGGCACGCCAGCGACTTTCCGCTGATCGTCTTGCCGTCGGCCAACTACAACTCCAGCTTCGGCGGCGACCCGGTGCCCAACACCGTCAAGCAGTTGAAGGTCCAGTACCGGATCAACGGCAAGGCCGGCGAGGCGTCGTTCCCGGAAAACGCCACGATCCTGCTTCCCGTGCCGAAATAATCAAACGCAGCGACACGGAGGTCCGGGACACGAGCCGGGGCAGATGCAATCCAACCGAGAGGGTCCATCCATGACGACGCAACGTCTGCCCCGGCCCGTCCTGCAACGCCTAGCTGCATTCGCGAGAATTCAGGTCGTGTTGCTGCTGCTGATGCCGTTGCCCCTGCTGGCCGACCCGGGCGACGTAGTCAAACAGTTTCCCACGCCGGGGCGCTGCCCGACCGGCCTGACGTTCCACGGAAAGTCCCTCTGGCTGGCGGACCGGCGGACCGATCTCCTTTACCGGATCGATCCGGCGGACGGCCACGTCGTCGAGTCGCTGCCCGCCCCCGGCTATCAGATCGAAGGCCTCACGTCCGACGGCGAGCTGCTCTGGGTGCTCGACGCCGACGAGAAGAAGGCCCTGCGGCTGGACCCCAAGACGGGCATCGCCGAGAAGACGATCCAGGTCCGGTGCAGCAGCCCGCAGGGGTTGGCCTTCGACGGCAAGCACCTCTGGGTGGCCGACGTCAAGCGCCATCGCCTGTATCAGATCTCGGCCGAGGACGGCACGACGATTCTCGAGCTCCCGTCGCCGGCGGCGGAACCTTACGGCCTGACCTACGACGGCAAGTACCTTTGGGTGTCGGAGCGGACCGAAGACATGATCTACATGGTCTCTCCGAAGACCGGGGACGTGATCGTCGCCTTGCCCTCCCCGTCGAAGTTTCCCCGGGGCCTGGCCTTCGACGGCCAATGCCTCTGGAACGTCGACTACCAGAGCGACACCTTGTACCAGATCAAGCCGCGGGACACGGCCGCTTTTGCCCGCAGCGACGGCAAGAAGGAAACGCTCGAGTTCGTGCACCAGGTGCGCAACTACGGCCCCGGCGAGCTCGTCTCGCTCGACGTCTATCTGGCCGTCCCCCGCGATCTGCCCGCCCAAACGCTCCTGGGGCCGCTGGTCTTCTCGCCCGAGCCGGACGAGTTCGTCACCGACCAGTGGGACCAGAAGCTGGCGCACTACCATTTCGACAACGTGGCGGCCGGCCGGTTCATCACCGTCTCGTGGGAGGCCAAGGTCGAGCTGTTCAAGGTCAGGCACTTCCTCTTCCCCGAGAAAGTCGGAACGCTCTCCGAGATCCCCAAGGAGATTCGAGATCGCTATCTGAGCGACGGCTCGAAGTACTGGATCAACGACCCGTACATCCGCCGGACGGTCCGCGACGTCGTCGGCGACGAGAAAAACTGCTACGGGATCGCCCGGAAGCTGTTCGAGCACGTGACCCGCAAGATGCACTACGAGCTGACCGGCGGGTGGAACGTGGCGCCCACGGTGCTGAAGCGCGGCAGCGGCTCCTGCTCCGAATACAGCTTCGTGTTTATCTCCTTGTGCCGCGCGGCCGGGCTGCCCGCCCGCTACGTCGGGTCGGTCGTCATCCGCGGCGACGACGCCTCGACCGACAACGGCGTCTTCCACCGCTGGCCGGAGGTCTATCTGCCGAACTACGGCTGGGTGCCGCTCGACCCTTCCAGCGGCCGCGGCGTCTTCGAGTATCCCGCCCGCAAGGCCGCCGTGATCGGGTATCGCGACAACCGCTATCTGATCACGACCATTGGCGGCGGCGGCTCGGAGCAGCTCCAGTGGGAGTACAACTCCAACGCCACCTGGAGGTCGAAAGGCCCCTGCCGCGTCGAGACGGAACGCTTCGGAGAATGGTCGCCACTGCCCGACTGACGATGGCCATCCTGAGGACCGCTATGTTTGAGATGTGCCTATCCCGATCGCTGGCGGCCGTGGCGGCGATCGCGCTGCTGGCAGGCGCGGCCGGGGGCGTGACGATCGAAATGGTGCCGGTCGGCAACCCCGGCAACCCAAACGACGACACCGGCAACGGCGACAGGGAGAGCGGGGCGTACCTGAACGTTAGCGACCAGAACACGTTCATGCGGAGGCCCGGCGCGAAGTACTTCATTCCGACGGAGAACGAGTGGTACAAGGCCGCCTATCACAAGAACGACGGTGTGACGGGCAACTACTT
>JAFGRD010000092.1 GCA_016935315.1 Pirellulales bacterium | reverse complement strand
GCCCTGCTGTTGGTTGGCCTGTTGCTGATCGCCCTGCTGCTGGTTGGCCTGTTGCTGATCGCCCTGCTGTTGGTTGGCTTGTTGCTGGTTGGCCTGCTGCTGGTTGGCCTGTTGCTGATCGCCCTGTTGCTGTTGTTGGCGGTGTTGGAGAATCTGCTCGAAGGCATCTCCAGGGTTGGTCTCGCCGTCGATCGGCTCGCTGGGCTGCTCGGTCTGCGGCTGGGCGTTCTCGCTGCCGTCTTCGCCGACGGTGCCCGTCTTGGATTGGCCGTCCCCTGTACCCGGCTCGGACGCCTCGCCCGGCGTTTCCGACGGCTGAGGTGCAGGGCTCGCCTGCGGCCCTTGCTCCGATCGTTGCGAATCGTCCTGCGGCGGCTGGCCCTGCGGCGGTTGGTCGGTCGGCTCTTTGCCAGGTTCTTGCCCCGCCGACTGCGGTTCGCCGGGGGTCTGCTCCGGCGGTTGGTTGGCCGGGCCCTGCTGTGTCTGCTGTGGATCCTGCTGCGCCGGATCGACCCGGTTGGGATCGGCTTGCGGCGGCGGTTCCAGCGGACTTTGCGGCCCGATGATGGTGATCCATCGCGGTTCGGTCTTGGCCAGGCCGGGCAGCGGTTGCTTGTTGTCCTCGGCCTCGACCCAGTAGACCACGCGATCGCCTGCCTTCAGTCCGACCTGCGGCCGGTCCGCGGGCCGCTCGGCGAACGTTGCCCGGGCCGGCTCGAAGACGTACGTCCCCGTGAAGTCGCCGGGATGCGTCTGGTCCAGCAGCGGCGCCACGGCCAGGGGCCGCCCGGCGCATTCGGCCCGCAGCAATACCCGTTGCAGCGCGAAATCGGGATCTTCGGCCCGCACTCGGATTTGCAGCCGACCGTCTTCGCCGAGTTGGACGTCTTCCTGTTGCGGTTCGAGCAGTTGGATCTCCGGCGGCAGGTCGCGGATGACCTCGATGCGATAGCGGATCGGCCGGGGGTTCAGGCGTCCGGCGCGGTCGGTGAAGCGAAGCTGATACGACTCGTGCTCCGACAGGTTCGGATCGGTCCGGCTGGTGGCCAGGGTGATCCGGCCGGTGGCGGTCTGTTCGGCCACGAGCATGTCGCGGCGATTGAGCCCGTCGCAATCGAGATCGATTTCCGCCCGTTGGATCGGTTGATTGGCCGTTGCCCGGATCGTGACCACGGTGCCCTCGATGGCCCGCAGGTCGCCCTGGCGATCGACGGTCCGATCGGTGATGCCGGTATAGGCGGGGTAGTCGTAATCGATCGCATCGACGACGATGGCCGGCGCGGTCTGCACCTTCACGGCGAACCGCCGCGTCTTGCAGTCGCCGGCGGCAAGGTGATACTCGACGTCCTGCTGTAGGCCCAGGCGGCCCGGCGGCAGCTCGCAGCGGTAGCGGTAGCCGTCTTCGGGAACCGTCATCGCAATCTTCTGATCGATGCTCTGCCCGTCGGCAGTCGAGTAGTACAGCAGCACCGACTCACCCTCGTCGACGCCGGCGACCTCCGCCGAGACGGAGACGAAATCGCCGTGATAGACCACGGCGTCGCCCGGCTCGATGTTATCGATGGTCACGCGAGTGGGGGCCTTGATTTGGGCCCACGGCCAGACGATTCGGGCGGCGGAGACCAGCGGGTTCTTCGGCGAGATCGCCAGGTAGAGACAGAAGACGGTCAGCGTGCCGATCAGTAGATAGCCGAGGCGGATCACGTGTGAGCGATCGACGGCCACCTCGGGCGGCACTTGCGTCAGATCGGCCGCCGCGCGGTCCTGCAGCGCCCGATAGATCACCGGCGACACCTCGCGGCGATGGCTGCGCAACAGGAGGAAGTTGATCAGGCTGTTTTTCAGCGTCGGCCGACCCTGTTCGATCGTCTGGGCCGCATAGACGGGATTGATGCGATGGACCAGCGACGGCAGGATAAACCGCACGCAGTAGAAGCCGGCTGCCAGCAGCAGCCCGGCCAAAATCAGCAGCCGTCCCCAGAAGCCCAGACCGCCGCTGACCACCCAATGGTCGACCAGCGCAGCGGCCAGCAGACAGACCAGCGTGCCGATGGCCAGCGTGATCAGCCCGCCGGCGAGATCGACCCCCTTGACCTGTCGGCGGGTCTGCCGGAGGCGGTTTTCGATAAAGGCCTCGTGCGGGGCCACGAAGGCTTCGGTCTGTACGTCACCCGTCCGCGGCGGGGCTTCTGATGCACTCGACATGAAAACATCCCCTCGGGGAACTCTTCCCTCTTATTATAGACGCCATGAGCCGGCTAAGGATTCCCTGTTTGCGAATCTTTGTCCCGTGCGCCCCTCCGAGCCTCAAAAAAGGCGGTCCTCGGTTAAGGTCCGGCCCAAGAGCAGGCGGCACCGACGGCACACGCCCCGCTTTGCGGCAATCGGTTCGGTGAACTAGAATCGACTGCATTGCCCAGTCGCGGTTTCACGGGACGGTGCATCGGGAATCACCCCCATAAGCGGTATCCCCGGGACAGCGTGTCAGGATCGTGCCACACCACCCGAGGGAACTGGGCATCGGGTGAGGACTCGTAGAAAAACAAGTTGGCAATAGCCTGAAGGAGCAGCGACCGCCGATACCCGCCATGTCGCAGTCCATACAGAACGAGAAGGCCGTTGCGGCAAGCGACCTCTGCATTGCCATTCCCTGCTTCAACGAAGCGGCCGTCATCGGGCGGGTCCTCGACGAGTTGGAGGCCGCCTTGCCGGAGGCCGAAATTCTGGTCGTTGACGACGGCAGCATCGATGGCAGCCGGGACATCATCCGGCAGCACCCGCGAGTCCGGCTGCTGGAACACGACCGCAATCGCGGCTACGGCGCCAGCATCAGGACCGCCTGTCTTCAGGCCGGCCGCGAGTGGATCCTCTGGTACGACGGCGACGGCCAGCACCGGCCCGAAATGATCGAGGTCGTATTGCCCTACGCCCGCGCCTACGACTGCGTGATCGGCGCCCGCAGTTCGTCAAGCCGTCTCGACTGGCGTCGCCAGGCGGGCCGGCGGGTATTGCTCTGGGTGGCCCAGGTGCTCACACGGACGAGGATTCCCGATCTGAACAGCGGGCTGCGGGTTTTCCGACTTGCCACTCTCAAACGTTACCTACACCTGTTGCCCGACGGCTTCTCGGCCTCGACCACCACCACGATGCTGATGCTCGAAAGGGGCTACCGTGTCCGCTGGATCCCGATCACCACCGGTGCCCGCACAGGTCGAAGCAGCGTTCGGCTGCTGCGAGACGGATGGGCCACGCTGATGTTGATTCTGCACCTGGTGATCCTCTTCAACCCCCTGCGATTCTTCATGCCTTTGAGCCTGGGGTTATGTTTCGCCGGCCTCGTGTACGGGGTGGTCCGCGCGATCCTGGGCGGGTTGGGGATTCCCGCGGCGGCCGTGGTGGTGATCCTGCTGGGAGTCCAGGCCTTTTTCTTCGGGCTGCTGGCCGACCAGATCAGTGCGATCCGCAAGGAACGCTACGAAGACATGCCCGACGACTGAGAACGTGTTCTTTGGCTCATCCGGCGGAAGCGTGGGTTTTCGCAACGCGTTGGATGATCAGGTTTTCCAAACGTCTGAAGTCTTGCGACTTCAGCTACGATTTGGATTTGGACGAAGCGTTGCGTCTTTCGCAACAGTCCAGTCAACACCGTTCAGATAGACGTACTGCCGCCGCGGCTGCGGGGAAAAACGCCCCGCGGCCGCTCGATAGACGGCGGCGGAATCCAGCGTCGGACATCCCACAACCGACAAAGGCTGCTGAGGGTCTTCGCCCTGCATCGCCTCGCGCCAGACGAGGATCTTGTTGCCCGACGGATCACTCACGGCCCACGACGTCCAGGTCAGCGTCTCGTCGTCGTTGAAACGGGTTCTGCCGCCGTAGCAGTTGTAGAAGACCACGGGCATGGGATCGTAGAGGCCCGGCAAGTGGGCATAGAGGAGCCGCGAAACGGCCGTCGGACGCCGGCAGGTCTCCGGCAGCCCGGGACGGTAGAGCCAGGTCGTCCACAGGCCCAGGGCCAGTGCCGCCGTCGCCACCGGATAAAACAGGGCGCGCCGACGGCCCAGCAGCCAGATCAACAACTGCCATTGCAGCGGGAAAAAGGCGAACAGCAGCCAGATCGCATAGCGGGAGACCCCGACCGTGCCGCCGAAGCCGCCGAAGCCGGTGCTCACCAGCGTGAACGTCCAGCAGAGGGCCAGGATCGAAAGACCCAGGAAGGCCAGGACCTTGCGCGGCAGCCTTACGGCGCCTCGGCAGGCGAGAACGAGAAAGAGCACGAGCATCGGCAGCGCCAGTGGCCAGTTGGCCAGCAATCCCACGTCGGGATCGACCCAGAAGGCAGTCATGTGGCGCAGCGGCAGCAGATCCGGCGCGATCCGCATGGCTCCGCCGCCGGAGAGCAGCGGGGTCGGCGCACCCAATCGAACCAGGTAGTAGGCCGGGTGCAACACGAGGATGCCCGCCAGCAAGGCCAACCGCAGCTTGTTCTCGGCGAACAGGCGGCCGCGCTGCTCGATGAAGCCGAAGCCCACGGCCAACAAGGTTACGGCAGCCAGCGACGGGTTGAGTGTGGCCGCCAACGCCATCCAGATCGCACAGCGCACGTGTTGGCCGACCAGGAAATAGCCCATGCCGACGGTGGTCGTCATCACCGTATAGAACTCGCCGTGCGCCTTGTTGATCGACCAGAGCAGCGGCGAGAAGAGGACCAGCAACACCAGGCTTAGCGCCGCCGCCGGACCCAGCCGCTTGTTGAGGATGTGGGCCGCCAGAAACAGCAGCACCACGTGCAACACGTTGTAGCTCAGCCCCACGTCGAGCCCGAGGATCTTCAGCGGCCAATAGAACACCGCGGCCAGCAGCGAGTAGAGCCAGAAGTGGTTCAGCTCCACCTCCGCGCCTTCGCACGGAGGCCAGCCCGGCCAGTACTTGGGAAACGTCTCGGCGTCCGGCCGGGTCTTCACGTAGGCCTCGTAGATCTCGCCCACCCGATCCGTCGCATAGGGCGTGAGATTCTCCGCCCAACTAAACAGCATCACATAGTAATCGTAGCCATCGCCCACGCGCGGGCCGGGCCCGAGCAGCCCGATCGTGATCACTCCCACCACGGCCGCCAACACGTAGGTCGTCCACACCACGTCCGGCGGCCGGCGAAGCGAAAAACGACCCTTGCTCGTGACATCCGGGCTGGGTTGAACCATCAGAGCAGACTTCGGGGGGCGGTGGCAGCGGCCAGCGTCTCGGTGCCATTATAGTTTGCGGAGCGCCTGCTTACAGGCTCCTGTTGATGTTTGCCTCGCAATTGGTCAAGGCCGACCAGCGGGAGGCCGGAAAAAAAGGGGCTCCCGTTGGTCGCCCTCGCGGATTGACTGTGCAGACGTCAATCGGGCCACGCGGGCCGGCGGCCGGCTACGGCGGTTGGCTACGACGGCCGGCTACGACGGTTGGTTGCGGCGCCGGCCGGGTCGGGTATACTACCAGCGTTGGTCCCAGGACTCGTAAAAGAATGCGTTGGGCATCTTCAGTCAACGTGTGATGAAAGAGTAAGACCGCTACGCGTCCTTGCACTTTCCTATATGTCCAAGTTGTTCTCTTACGAGTCCCAAGCGACCATGCCGACCGGACGGGAGCCGACCGCCGATCGGTTCGCCGACGGCCCGTGAGAAAGGACCTCGCATGGAGAATGCACAGCAAGACAACAGGCTTCGAGTCGCCCTGGCGGCCTGGGAAATCGGCAGGGTTTCCAGCGGACTGGGCGCCAAGGCCGGCGGCCTGGGCGTGATCGTCGAGGAGCTCCCCCCGGCGCTGGTCAACGCGGGCCGCAATCTGGGCCTGGACGTCGAGCTGGTCACGCTCGGGCCGTGCTTCGGCACCTACGACCGCTCGCGGCTGAACAAGCTGCCCCAGACCTATCCGGCGGTAATTGACAACCGCACCCATCAGTTCGAAGCGTACGAACACACGTTTGAGAACGGGCAGCGGGTGGTCTATTTCTGGAACCAGCACTGGCTTGGCCCCTGGGGGCCGCCGTCGCACGTCTATCCGCCCGAGGTCGTCGCCCTGCGGACCTACGCCGCCGTCTGCCAGGCGATGGCCGGATTCCTCAGCGAGCAGCCCTGCGACACATTCCACCTGCACGACTACCACGTCGGCCTGATCCCCTTCTATCTCTCCGCAGAGAAGGCCGACACGCTGCCGTTTCACCTGACCATCCACAACGCGTCGTACCAGGGTGTCTACACGGCCGGCAACGCGGCGGAGTTGCTGGCGGCCATTCACCTCGACGGCCCGCTGTTCGAGCGATACTTCCAATTCTTCGACAACGTCAACTTGATGCGGGCGGCGATGGTCCGCACCCACGAGACGGGCGGCAAGGTGACGACTGTCAGCGGCGACCTCGAAGCCTCGTGGGGCTACGCCCGGGAGCTGCGCGAGCCGCGGGCAGAGTTGATCCAGCGTGCCCGCAGAACGCACCCCAGGCTCTACTACCTCGCCGACGACGAGGTCGCCGGCCGCATCTACTTTCCCGCGCAGGGACTGGCCGAGTTCCAGGAAATCCCCGTCGCCGGCATCACCAACGGCATCAGCGACGAGAACAAGGCCCAGCATCTGCCCTGGCTGAAGGCCGAGACCCTGCGGGCGGCCGAAGTTCGCTTCTCGCACCCCGAGGTGCAGCACGAAATGACCTCGGCCGACCACGGCTTCTCGCCCGACGACCTGACGAACAAGCAGAAGCTCAAGCGGCTGCTGCACCTGGAAGCGTTCGGCACGGAGCCGGAGCCCAATACCGTGCTGCTGGTGGTCGTCGGCCGGATGGTCGAGCAAAAGGGTCTACACCTGGTCGCCGGCATCATGGACCGTATCCGCCGCGGGTATCCCGAGGCCAAGTTCGTGGTCCTCGGCTCGGCGCCCCGAGGCGACCTGGCGGGCCACCGGGCCGTGCAGACCTTCGCGGCGGCGGCCGGCCACGATCCCGAGGGCGTCTTCTTCCGCAACGGCTTCGACCTGGCCCTGTCGAAGCTGATGCTCGCCGGCGGCGACTTCTCGTTCATCCCCTCGCGGTTCGAACCCTGCGGCATCGTCGATTACGAATCGGTGCTGCTGGGTACGATCGTCATCGGGCGGCTGACCGGTGGGCTGGCCAAGGTGAGCGACTTCTCGTTCCTCTATGAATGGTTCGAGCCGGCCGATGAGCAGGGAGAGATGGACGCTCTGTTTACCAAGACGGCCGAAGCCATCTCGGCCTTTCGCGACCAGCCGGACCGGATCCTCGACATGCGCCGCCGGGGCATGGCCATCGACGGCTCGTGGCGCCGCTCGGCGACGCAGTATCTGCAAATGTATCAGTACGGGCAGGTCATGCAGCGGTGCAAGGCGGCCCTGAGACAACGCGCGGCCGAATTCCTCCAGCAGTGCCCGGCCGAAGAAGTGAACTGTCTGCGGCAGCTCCTCGATGCCGGCTCGGGCCGCCAGCACAGTGCGCTGTCGGCCGATTTGCGGTGTCTGCTGGACGCTTTCGGCCCGGCATGAAATCCGGGAAACACTTCTCAGCCAAGGGGCGGCCGACTCCCATGGCAACAGCCCCTTGACGGTCTCCGGCGGGCCTGGTAGTCTGAAGCGTTTTGGAGGTGTTCGACGGAAGTCATTAAGGGGAACGAGGATAAGGTGAAATCATGGCTCACGATGTGACGTTGATTACCGGCGACGGCGTGGGGCCGGAACTGGCCGAGGCCGCCCGGCGGTGCGTGGACGCCACCGGCGTGGAAATCAACTGGGACGTGCAAGAGGCGGGCATCGACGTGATGCAGCGCGTCGGCACGCCGCTGCCGGACGCCGTGATGCAGAGCATCGCCCGCACGCACTGTGCCCTGAAGGCCCCCATCACCACGCCGGTCGGCACGGGCTTCCGCAGCATCAACGTCCACCTCCGCCAGGAGCTGGGCCTGTTCGCTTGCATCCGGCCCTGCAAGTACTATCCCGGCGTCCGCACCTTCTTCAGCGACCACGACGTCGACCTGGTGATCGTCCGCGAGAACACCGAAGACCTCTACGCCGGCATCGAGTTCGAGGCGGGCCAGCCGGCCACTGCCGAACTGGTCGACTACATCAACGGCGTCGCCACGGAGCGCCAGATTCGCACGGGCCGCGACGAGACGGGCGTGTCGATCAAGCCGATCAGCGTGTCGGGCAGCGAGCGGATCGTCCGCTGCGCCTTCGAATACGCCCGCGACAACGGCCGCAAAAAGGTCACCGCGGTCCACAAGGCCAACATCATGAAATACAGCGACGGGCTGTTTCTGCACACCGCCCGCAAGGTGGCCGAGGAGTTCGCGCAAAGCGGCATCGAGTTCGAGGACCGCATCGTCGACAACATGTGCATGCAGTTGGTGCAAAAACCCGAGCTATACGACGTGCTCGTGCTGCCCAATCTTTACGGCGACATCCTCAGCGACCTGGCGGCCGGGCTGGTCGGGGGCCTGGGCGTGGCGCCGGGGCTGAACGTCGGCCCCAACGGCGCCGTTTTCGAGGCCACCCACGGCAGCGCGCCGAAATACAAGGGCCAGAACAAGGTCAACCCCACCGCCCTGATCCTCTCGGCCATGCTGATGCTCCGCCATCTTGCCGAGCGCGACGCGGCCGAACGGCTGGAAGCGGCCGTGGCCGCCGTGATCGCTGAAGGCAAGGACGTGACCTACGACATGAAGCCCCACCGCGACGACCCCACGGCCGTCGGCACACGGGAAATGGCCACGGCGATCTGCCGGAAGCTGCAGCAGTAAGGCTTCCACACTATGGGTGTCTGTATTGTGGATGACCCAGGCCGACCGACGGGAGGCCGGACAGGTCGGGCTCCCGTTGGTCGCCCTCGCGCATTGAGTGTGCAAGCGTCAAACAAGGAGAAGCAAGATGGCAGTTCGCAATGTTCTCGCGCCGGCGTTTGGCCTCGCATTACTCCTTGCGGTGGCAACAACGGTCGCGGCGGCTCCGGCCGAAGTGAAGTTGTGGCCCAACGGTGTGCCGGGCGAAGCGGAGGAACCCGGCGAGACGAAGGCGCAGCCGGGTAACGACAGCGTTCTCCGCGTCACGTACGTAGGCGACCCGACCATCACCATCTATCGGGCGCCGCGGGAAACGGCCAACGGGTGCGCCGTTGTGATTTGTCCGGGCGGCGGGTACAACATCCTGGCGTGGGACAAGGAAGGGACCGAGATCGCCGAGTGGTTGAACTCGATCGGCGTGACGGGGATCGTGCTGAAGTACCGGGTGCCCCGGCGCGATTCAGCGCAGCCGCACAAGGCGCCGCTGCAGGACGCCCAGCGGGCTATCCGCCTGGCACGCCGGAATGCGGAGGCCTGGGCGATCGATCCTCAGCGTGTCGGCATCCTCGGATTCTCGGCCGGCGGACACCTGACCGTCATGGCAGGCACGCACTGGGACGAGACTACCTACGAGAAGGTGGACGACGCGGACCAGTTGAGTTGCCGCCCCGATTTTATGGTGCCCGTCTATGCTGCTTACCTGGGAGCGAAAGACAACCCCTGGGGCCTGGACCCGCTCGTGCGCGTGACCGACAAGACGCCGCCCACGTTCATGGCGGTCACCTTGGACGACAAGCATCGCGGCGCCCACGCGGCGCTACTGCTGGTGGAATTGAAGAAGGTGGGCGTGCCGGCCGAGCTGCACGTTTACGCGAAGGGAGGCCACGGCTACGGTCTGCGCCCGTCGGACAACCCGGTTTGCACCTGGCCCGAACGCTGTGCAGATTGGATGCGGTCCAGCGGGCTGCTGAGATCGCGACAGAGTCCGGAGAAATAGGGACACGTACGCCGTCGTCCGCGGCCGGATGGAGATCTCCAGCCGCCGCCAGCCGCATCGCAGTCGTAAGGACGGTTGCGCTGGGCGTCACTCCCTCGGCTGCGGGCCGTTGAGATGCCCGAACTGGCCGTACACCACGTCGTTGAACATCCGCATCCGCGAGGCGAGGAAGCGCTTGCGGTAGCTCTCCAACTGCTCGGCCGTGTAGGGCACGCCTTCGGGATGCTGCGGGGTGTAGTGCGTCAGCTTCTTGTCGACGTAGAACAGCGTGCCGCAGTTGGTTCCCCATCCCCAGCCTTCGAAAAGCCACCAGCTAAGCCCCACCCACGGCCCGGCCTTCAGCGAGTCGTAGTACGCATCCATCACTTCGATCGGCGTCGTGTAGGTCTGCCCCTTCAAATGCTCCGAGACGCCGATGAAGAGCATCATCCCGTGATCCGCGCCGGCCAGGTCCAGCGCCTGCATCAGCGCGTGCGTGTCGTTTCGGTGCTCCGCCGTCCAGGCGTCGCCCCGGGTGACGCGAAAGGTGGGACCGTAGTACTTGGTGATCACGCTCTGCCACCATACGGCGCGATCGACCACTTGCCGGCGCGTCACCTGCGGATCGTCGGGATCGAAGGGGCTTGTGTCGAAGCCCCACCAGTGATAGGTGTCCACGCCGAAGAAATCCACGTTGGCCGCGAGCTTCGGCGTGCCCCGGGCGGCGTCCTGCTTGTCGATGGCGAAGGTGCCGAAACCGGCGTGTACGTCGTTATACCAACACTTGATGTGTCCGAACGATCAACTGCCGCTGCTTGAAACAGCGGATCATCAGGTTGATCAGCTCGTCGCGATACTCGGGGAACCGCGGCGAGAGCATGATGGCGGTGGACCATTGCGAAGCCATGTCGATCCGCCGAACGTTCTCACCGTGATATGTCTCCAGCCGATCACCGTCGACCTGTTTCATCAAGCCGTACTCGAACAGGTAGGGGAGTTTCCCGATCGCCTCGGCCCGGCCCCAGTAGCGGTTCGGCACGTACGAGTAGCTGACCACGTCGCCGCGGACATAGCCCGGCGGCAGTTGTTCAATCGGAAAGGCCTCGGGCGTCCTGTTAGGCTGCCGGGCCTGCGCCGCCGAGCCCGACCACGACACCACGGCCAGCAGCCCGATCGCCAGCAGCCTACGCGTCTGACTGGACATCTCATGCTCCTTTTCCCGCCGCGAGACATGGTCTGCCCAACACCGGGCAACCGCCAGAGAGTCTACTCCGCGTCCCGCCGTCCAGCAAGCTGCGCAGACGAAACTGCCAGGTCGATCCGGCTGACTCGCTTCCGCGAGGTGGGAGGCTTCGGTGACGCATCGCAGGTCACTCCGAGACCCGCACGAGCTTCCCACCGCCGCGCTGTAGTCGCATCTCGACCCGCCGGCTGCCGGCGGTGGACCAGTTGCCGTCGGCAGCGTCGAACGTCTCCAGATTGCCTGGCCCGGTCAAGGTGAGGACCAACTCGGTCTTGTAGTCGAGGTTGACCACGACGACGTGGCTCGGCTGGTTCGGCTCGCCGAAGTATCCGAGCAGGACCCCGCGCACGCGCTCCGGGGGCTGGTAGGTCAACACGGGAAGCGGCGGATCAAGGCGAAATGGAGCGTTCGACGGCAACGGCACCGTGCCCGGCGGCGTCATGCCCGCATGATACACGACCAAGGACCCCAGCGGCTGAAGCTCCTTGGCAATGGCCGCGAACTCCCGGTTGATCGTCTTCAGGGCGTGGTAGATCGGTGTGGGCGTGCCGTCCGGCAGGGCGATCGCGCCGGTGTGCCCCGGATGGCAGTAGACGTAGTAGGAAATCCCCTGTGCCCCGTAAGCCAGCGTTGTGTAAACGAGATACCGCATCTCGTCGCCGGTGGGCACCCGCCGGGCCGGCGTCCACGAACAGGCCTGGACGATATTCAGAAAAGGCACGCCCGCGCCCTGGGCCGCCCGCCGGATCATGGCCAGGTTGAGGAAGTAGCCGTCGAGGTCGCCGGTGCCGGCGAGCTGGTAATGGTCGTAACTGACCAGCGACGGCTTGACGACCTCGACGTACTGCCGCAGATGCTCGCGATAGGCCGTCACCGTGTCGCCGGTGGTGCCAAGCTGCTGGTTGTTGGCGTACGTGGGAAAGAGGTTGATATAGGCCAAGTGCGCCGGGTCTCGCTGGCGAAGATACGCCACCAGCTTGCCCAGCCCGGGAAATTCCGCCGCGCTGGGCTCGTCGGTAATGTAGTAGCTGTACAGCGCCGGGTGATTGCGAACGCGGTCGATCAGCGCGTCGAGCTTCTCCCGCCGCGCGGGGTCGCCCAACGCCGCCGGCGAGAGCAGGCCGTCGCGGAGCTGTGCCCGCAGACCGTGCCGCTGGGCCACGTCGAGCTCCTTCTCGGCACACCAGACGAGATTGAACCCGCCTTCGGCCATTTGCCGGGCGACCGCGTCGGTCATCGCCGGGCCGGCCCAATAAGTGACGATCGGCGTGCCAACTCTCCAATCGCCTGTGCCACTGGGCCCGGGCTCGGCCGCGAGTGCCGCCTGGGCAAGCCCCTGAACAACAAACGGCAAAACAATGATCAGCCATGTCCGCATAGTGCTTCTCCTGTTCTATTGACCTGGGTAGCCAGCGTTGCATGCCTATCGCGCGGGGTGGTTGGACAGCATATTACATCATTGATGTCTGCATTGCGAATAATCAAGGCCGACCAGCGGGAGGCCGGGAGAATCGGGCTCCCGTTGGTCGCCCTCGCGCATTGACTGTGCAAACGTCAATAACGCCCGGCGAGGGTCGGTTTCAAGAGGTGCTCGGCATCACGGCGACCCGTCGTCGGCAAGCGGATTCTGGACGGGTGGGGCGGCTCCCTCTTGGGCGATTGCCGGGATGTCGAGGCCGCCTTCCGTAGGGTATGTTTAAGATGCTGGCATCCGCGGTCGAATGGTTTCTATGGGCCAAAAGGACGTTTCGCGGCCCCCATCCATAACGTCGGTCCGGCGGATCGGAGGCAATCGTGACCGAGCAGATCCTCTTTGACCCGAGTGAATATCGGGAATTGAACCCCGAAGAACAGGCCCTTCTGCAACTGGCGTACCAGAAGGCACTGGAAGCCTTGCGCCGCAATATTACGTCGAAAGGGTTCACGGCCTGTTCGTTGGCCGACAACAAGGTCTACGGCACCGATGCGAACTACCGGGCCGTGTGGGCACGAGATGGAGCCAAGACGCTGATTTGGACGTTGGATCTGGAGGACGGAGACGTGCAAGAATGCCGGCTTGCCACGCTTCGTACGATTCTGGACCATCAATCGCCCACGGGACAGATTCCGGGCCACGTGAGGATCGACGACGGAACGCCTGAATACGGAGGCGTGGGCGGCATCACGTCAATCGACAGTGGATTGTGGATCATCATCGCCGCCTGGCGACACGCGAACGTGACGGGCGATTGGTCCCTCGTCGAGGAGTATGCGCCCCGACTGCAAAAGGCCATGGACTGGCTGGGGGCTCACGACTCCAACGATTGCGGCATGCTGGAGATCCCCGAGGCCGGCGACTGGACCGACCTGTTTGCCCGCAGCTACCACGTTCTCTACGACGAGGTGCTGTGGCAGCGCTGCCTGATCGCGTACAGCGACATCCTGCGGCACTTGGGAGACTCGAAGCGGGCCGACGACTATCAGAGATGGTCCGGGCACGTGCGGAAGGTCATCCTGCGGAGTTTCTGGCCGTCCACGTCGCCTGAAGAGACCGAGGGGATTCCCAGCTTCAGCGATGTGCAGTTCGCTCTGGGCGACACGCGCTATCTGGTGGCCCAGATTTCACCGTTCAACTTCAGTTGGCGATGCGACGTCTATGGGAACCTGCTGGCCTACATCATGAACCTTGTGGATAAGGAGCGGGCGATGATGACGTTCCGCTTCATGTGGGGGGTCGGGGTCAACGAGCCATGGCCGGTAAAGAACCACTATCCGCCCGTGCGGGCGGGCGACAAGGAGTGGCGGGAGTACTTCACGGTCAACTTGCTGAATTTGCCCCACCACTATCACAACGGCGGCATCTGGCCCTTCATCGGCGGGCTCTGGGTGCGATACATCCACAAGCTGTGCATGAAGGACCTGGCGCGGCGGGAGCTCGTCAAGCTTGCCCGGCTCTGTTCGCTGGGGGTGGCCCAGGAGTGGGAGTTCAACGAGTGGCACCACGGCGAAACGGGCCGTCCGATGGGCAAGGCTTTTCAGGCGTGGTCGGCCGCCAGTTTCCTCAAAGCCTGCCACTATCTTCACCTGGACCTGGAGTCGCTCGGCTCGGACGCATAGATTCCCTCGCCGCACAGGAGGCGTCGTGGCCGGCATTAGGATCGCCTGTTGCGAATCAGCCGAAAACGCCTTCTGCCGTCTTGTCGAGCCAATGCTCCATGCCGTCCAGCACGCCGGCGGCGAAAGGGTGGTCGGAATGATAGATCTCCGGAGATCGAAGCGCCTTCAACTCCGGTTGGGCATTGCCCACGACGATGCCCCGGAATCGGCCGGCAAACATTGACGCGTCGTTGCCCGTATCGCCGGCCACGATCACCTGATGGCAACGCAATCCCCACTCGGAGGCCAAGAACGCGACCGCCGAGCCCTTGTGCACGCCCGGCGGCAACACGTCGAGGTCCCGGCCCGAGCTGTAGATGGTTTCCACGTAGTGCCCGGCATTGGCCAACTCACGACGCAGGTCGGCCAGGAATCGCTTCTCGAGATCGTGTGCGAAGTAGCTGAGCTTGAACTCCGTCTGGAACTCGGGGGGCTGGGGCTCCAATTCGCCGATCTTTGCCAGCATGGCACGGATGGCCTCGGGGTCCCAGCCCTGCGGGTGCGGCGGCCATGGGGCGACATTCCCGCCGTCGGGAAACAGGGTGAGCTCGGTCCCCACGGCTCCAATCACCGCGTCCGGCTCGGGCAAGGAGGTTGTGCCAACCAGGGCGACCACCGAGTCGAAGAAGCGCCCCGTGGCGTACACCAGGCGCAGGCTCGCGCGGCGCAATCGATACCACGCGGCGAACCGAGCGAGCGCTTCCTCGTCACCCAGCAACGTGCCGTCCAGGTCGCTTACGAGTAGACCCCGACTCTCCACGGTTCTTCCTCTTCTTCGAGCCGCGAGGCCGATGGGGGTGAATGCTCCCCGCCGTCGGCTACTTGGCGTGGCGCAGCGACCAGTTCAACGCTCTGCAGCACGTGCAGAAGTTGCTGGGCCACTCCCGTCCAGGTGAAACGGGACCGCGCCTTCTGCGAGCCGAACTTGGCAAGCTGATCCCTCACGCGAGGACGCATCAGAACGGTCGCGATGGCGTGGCCGAAGGCTTCCGGGTCGAACGGGTTGGCGTACAGGGCTTCCAAGCCCCAGGTTACCTGTTCCCAGAGACCACCCTCGGTGGTCACGACCGTGGGAGTGCCGCAAGCCATCGCCTCGACGGCCGTCATGCCGAAGGGCTCGTAGCGGCTGCTCAGCGCGAAGACGTCGGCGGCTCGGTAGCAGTCGGCCAGCAGCTCGTCGGGGATGTAGTCGCGGAACAACACGCGGTCGCGGATTCCCAACTCCTTGGCCAGACGCCTTAACTGCTCGACTTGTCTGATCTCGTCGTCGTTCGGTTCGGTCGAGCCGACCGCCAAGAGCAGCCGGACGTCCTCCACACGCTCAAAGACGACTGTCATGGCCCGCAGCAACAGGTCGTAGCCCTTGTTCTTGGCCATTCTGCCCAACGCCAGCACGATTTGTCCCGCGAGGTCCAGGTCCTGCTTGATCGCCAGCCGCGAAGCCGAGGAGACGGGAAAGAACCGCGTGTCGTCGTACCCCGGCGGAATGACGTGGATCTTCTTTCGTGGAACATCGTACTCGCCGGCCACGAGGATGTCCCTCTGCTGAGGCGTGGTGGCTACCACAACGTCGCATTCGTCGTAGACCACCTTCTCCTCGCGAATGCGGTGACGGAAGTTGTAAACGCGTTCCAACTCCGCCGGGTCGCCCTGCATGTTGTCGCGCTTCCAGGCGCCGATCGAATGGGGCGTATGGACGTGAGGAATCTGAAGATGGTTGGCCAGCGCCTGGCCGGCCAGGCCGGCATCCCAATAGTGGCTGTCGATGAAGGCGTATCGGAGCCTTTTCGATTCGACATGGCGCCTCACGTTACTGACCCATTCCGGGATCTTGTAGCAGAGCGCCTCCTTCGGGATGAACTCCCTGCCGCCGCACGGGAATCGCAGGATCCGCACGCCGTCGGAAACCTTCTCGCTGGCTGGCTGGTTCTCAAAGCGCCGTGTCAGGATATCCACGCGATAGCCCATGCGCGCCAGGCAGTTGGAGAGTTCCAATACGTAGACCACCTGCCCCCCGGTGTCCGGCATCCCGAATTCGGGAGTCGCCGAGACATATCCGTGAGTCGAGATCATCATGATTCGCTCTCTTGGTTTGATTGGCATCTACGGGTCTCCTCGTGTTTCCTTTCGGTTCATCGGGAGGAACGCCTCCTCCTGCAACTCCTGCTCGATCGTGCCCGACTCTTCTTCCGCCAACGGTGTCGCATCGGTCGTTACCACGGCCTTTTCGAGGTAGCGCGAGATGTCTTCCGATACGGCGCTCACCACGCCGGGAACAAGTACCGGGGCCGCCTCGATATCCTGGGCATCCATCATCGAGGCAATTCGCTGCAGCGTTGCCAGGATCATCGTCTGCTCCCACTCCTGAAGATGCGACAACCCCCGATGAAACTGGTCCTGCAGCAAAGAGGGCGCTTCCGCAACCAGCCTGACGCCGGCGTCGGTCAACTGGACCACCACGCTCCGGCGATCGACGTCGCCACGCGTCCGGCTGATCAGGCCGCGATTCTCCAGCCGTCCCAAGATCCCCGTAACCGTCGCCGGGCCAAGGTGTATGTCTTTGGCGAGGGCTCCCACAGTGACGGGCTGCGAGCGCTCGATTGCCCGCAAGGCGGCAAGCTGGGGGATGGTCAGTCCATTCTTCTGAAGTAGCACACGGGAATGGAGGTCAATTGCCCGCGTGATTCGTCGCAGGGCGGCAATCACTTGCTCCTCCAGGGGCAAAACACTGGACACCTACTGGCTCCTTTTGATTCCATCGCATCAGCTAAACAACGTACACAACTATTTTCTACACAAGATATCTTTCGTCAACCCTAAATGCAGAAGAATAGAGGAAAAACGTGCGGATTCGGCCAAAAAACCTGCAATTCCCGAAGGGTGCCGGTATAACCCCAGGCCTCCGCGCAGGCCTCACGCACACCAAAGTATACTTTCAACACGAAGGGCATATGGGGGGAAACAGGTGCGCCAGAAGAAATGGAGCCAGGCTCTGGTGCCGCCAATACAATAGGTACGCATCAGTGCGTCGACACCAGACAGGGGAATTCACCGGAGGTCCAATAAACTTGGTGAACCGAGCTGTATTCAGGGTACAATACCCAAAATCGCTTTTCAGGGGAGCCGCGCGATATGCACGCTAACTGCAAGCGCTATCTGGCTATGATGAAGGAGTGCCTGGGGTGAAAGTTGATGGCTTCCTCGCGACCCGATGAGTTCGTATCTCAGCGGTAGTGTTTCCGGCTCGAACCTGTCGACCAACTCCATTTCGGGAGCCCAGACGATGCAACGATTCAACGGTCTGTTCGGTACGCTCACGGCGATCCTTGCCACCTGGTTCCTTGTCTGCGGTGTCGCGATCTCGGCGGAGCCGGCGGGAGTCTTGCGGGCCGGCGTCGCCAAGACGGACATCACGCCCAAGAAGCCCGTCATGCTCGCCGGATACGGGAGCCGGAGAGACCTCTCGCAGGGCGTCCACGATCCGCTCTCGGCCCGCGTGGTTGCCTTCGAGCAGGACGGCAAGCGGCTGGTGCTGGTGTCGACCGACCTGCTGGGCTTCTACGGCGGCTCGGCCGAGAGTGTGCGAAAGGCGATCGTCGAGGCCTGCCGGCTCCAGCCATCGGAGCTTTTTCTGGCGGCCATCCACACGCACGCCGCTCCGACCATCACGCTCCACAGCGAGAAGGTGCACGTGAACAACGTTGAATACACCAAGACGCTGGAATCGCAACTGGTCGCCGTCGTGCGCGAGGCACTCGCCCACACGACGCCCGTGCAGATCGCGGTCGGGTCCGGTTCGTCTCCCGTGGGTGTGAACCGGCGCGAAGTCGTGCGCGGCTCCGATGGGGCCCGGAAAATCGTGCTGGGACGGAATCCCTCGGTGCTGATGGACCGGGAAGTGCAGGTCCTCCGCGTTTCTCACGCAGACACCGGCGACGTGGCGGCCGTGGTCTTCGCCTACGCCACGCACAGCACCGCGATGGGCCCGCGGAATTACCTCGTCAGCGGCGACGTTCACGGCTTGGCCGAGCAGTTTCTGGAAAGGCATCTCGAGGGTACCGTGGTGGCCCCGGCCTTCGCCGGCGCCTCCGGCAATATCGACCCGTGGTTTCGCGTACTGCCGGAGTTCCGCACGGAAAAGGGCTGGGTTCCGGAGCCGGTCTTGATGGGCACGATGCTCGGCGAGGAGGTGGCGCACGTGCTGGAGGGCATCCAGAAGCCCGGCCCGAGCAGCCCGATCAAGACCGCCTGGAAGACGCTCGCACTGCCGGGAAAGCAGCGGGCGGAGATCGACGCGGCCACCGGCGGCGAGTCGCCGGAGTTCAACCTCACGGTCGGCCGCGTGGGCGACGTCGCCGTGGTGGGCCTCGGCGGCGAAGTGTTCAACGAGATCGGCAAAGCGATCAAGACGGCTTCGCCCTTTCCTCACACCTTGGTTATCACGCACTGCAACGGGGCGGCGGGGTACGTGCCGACCAAGGAGGCGTATCCCGAGGGCGGCTACGAGGTTCAGACCAGTCCCTTCGCACCGGAGGCGGCGGAAGAGGTCGTCCAAGAGACCCTGCGACTACTACGCGAATTGTGAGACCGCCTTCACGGCGTTGGTCTTGCACTCGCGGGTAGTCGAATCGACCATCGACTTGAGACTGGAGCAGTCGGGGGCCTTGTCGGGCAGGACTTTGATTTGCACGACCATTCCCGAGTCCTCAGCAGCGGCCTTCCGGTCCGTCGGATTCGCGGCTGCCATGGCCGTCGTCGCGGCCCGATTTCATCGCACGCGGCAAGGGCCAACACGGCGACGCCCATCGCTCGAAGACTTCGTCGACCAGCCGCTTCATTCGGATGCCGAAAAACTCCTATTCGCCAGACACGGGGGATGCGATGCGCAACGCCAGGAGCCTGCCGTCGGCCAGGCCGACGATGAGCTTCTCGTCGTGCCAGGCCATGCCGGCGACGTCCTGGGGTAGTTGTTGCCGGGCTCGGACGTTTCCGGCTTTGTCGAAAACCTGCAACGTGCCGCCCCAATACCCGACGGCGGTGGCCTGAGCGCCGGCTGCCGTCCACTTCGCGATACGGCCGGCCAGCATTGCTTCCTTGGGCAAGGCATCCAGGTTCACGGCAGGCGGCGTCTCTATCCGCGCCGCGATAGCGGCCTTGCGGGAAACGATGTTGCCCTGTACGTCGATCGTGGTCGACGAACCATCCAGGGTGCTTACCACGACGCGGTCTCCCTGGGTGTCGATCGACACGGCACGGTCGGGTAGGGCACACTGCCAGGCCAAGTCTGCTTCAGGGGGTTTCGGCAAAGCCTTGTTTGCAGCGACGATGTTGCTGCGGCTCGGCTGGGCCAGGGGCGTCAGCGGCTGAAGTCCGGCAACGACCTCCATCAGCGTTCCCACGGCTTCGCGCAAGCCCCGCGCGTCGTTGGCCAGCAGGCTGACCGTCTCCAGACGCCGGCCAATCGGGTACATGTGCCAACCGATCATGGCTCGGCCCGGGCCCGGAACAAGCTCGTCCGGTTCGTACGGCATCAGCGAAGGCATTTCCGGATGCCACTTCTTGGGTTGCGCCACCGCGGCCAGGACCGGGTTGTTCTGGGCGTTGCCGATTAGGATGGCCGGGCCCGGCAGATCGAAGCCGTTGGCCAGCGGCGTATCACCAGCGCCGCCTCCGTACGAGGTCCAGGTCTTCTTTTCGCTCTCAGTCAACTGGCGGGTCTTCACGTCCGCGGCCTCCATGATCGTGCAATGGACGTCGTATGGCTCGAGGCTCTCAGCCAGGCAGCGGGCAGCAACCGTTACCTCCTCGCCCGAACCCCGGACAATCGTGAAGGCTTTGTGGGACTGGAACAACGCCCACCAGGCGTACTGGCTCTGCGTGACCGACAAGTAGCCCGGCTTCATCTTCTCCAAGGCGAACCGGGCCTGGCGCCAGAAGGCCTCCATGAACCCCAGCCGGAAGTCGTTTACTGCGGTCCAACGGGCCAGTGACTCGGGCTGATCGGGGCGGACCTCGTCGTACCAGACCGGTTCCTCACCGAAAATCCGCCGGTATGCTGCCCGCTGCTGCGGGACGTCGTACGGAACGAACTGCCCGGTGTGCGCATGTTTCGCATAGGTCAAGCCCGGCTCGTCATGCAAGTGGGCGCCAATCATGTTGCCCCAAGTGCGATACGGGTAGGCCCGGACCATGGCCCGCTGCACGGCTCCGCCGGTCACGTAGGGATCGGACCAGTCGCACTCGATGCGCCCGTCGTGCTGGTGCATGCCGCCCATCAGACAGGAGCCCATGAAGTCCAGGCCCGCGCGAACCATGTTATCGCTGGGTGGCCGGGAGTTCATCAGCAGGTTGTATCCCAGGCCGTCCTCGCCCATCATCGCTTGTTGCTCGCTGGTCGCCGGACTTCCCCAGTGGACGATGCGGTAGCTGCTCTTGCGCAGGTGGCTGTAGACTTCGATCTCGGTCCTCGCCGCAGCGTCGTGAGACACAGCGCCGTGAGCTGCAACCTCAATCGTGTACTTGCCGGGCCGCAACAGCCGGCCGTTGAGACTCAGATGGTCCGTCGTCCGCGCGAGATCCCCTTCGGCCGCCACCGCCGCCAGCGGGAATGCGAAGACGAGTTGGCTGTCGTCCTCGCCGGAGACCGTCATGGTCAGGTCCGTCGCCGGCAACGGCTCGGTGTCGCTGCGGACAACGGAAACGGCGATCCGCTCATTCGTCTGATACGCGGCGCGTCCCTGCGGCAGGAGCACCTTTAGTTCGGCGGCCCGTGATTGCGTCGGCATTACAGCAACGAGCAACCAGACGATTCCCAACGGATTTCGCATGACGCGGCCCTTTCCTCGATGTGTCTCTGGAGCTCGACTCGTGGCCTCAGGCAGCAGCAATGATATCCCGGGGGGACCGACGAACGCAAGAGTTCAGGTTCCTCCGGCGGAAGCCTTACGGCATGGCGAATGACTCGAGTTGACAGCAGACACCTGGCCGCCTGAAACTACCCCGGCGCATCGTCGTCAATGGCCCCGGCCGCTCCGCCGTCGGCCGGACGTGCGCGGCCGGTGAAGTCGTCGAGAAACGGCCCATGGAACTCCCAGGCGTAGAGCTCCTCGATCGTCGTTTTCGCGTCGGCCAGCGTGCCGCGGGCGATTCGCATGAACTCGATGGCGCCGTCCAGGTGGTGACCCCGCGGCGTGCCGCCCACGCAGAGGTCGGCGCGGTTGGCCAGCGACGTGTCCGCGCCAAGGCCAGACCCGCTGGCGTCCTGCTTGCCGTCGATATAGATCGTGAACGTCCCCGCCTTGCGGTCGGCCTCGGCGATGACGTGACGCCACCGGCCGTCGTTGACGAGGCCGTGGCTGGCCAGGGTCGCCTTGCCGGCGGCAGCGTGCGCGGTCAACGTCACACCTCCGGCCTCGTTGACGCGCAGGGCGTATCCCGCGGCGTCCATCTTTTCGATCAGCGTCGCGTCCTTCTCGCCCGGCGCCGTCTTGAAATAGGCCTCGATGAGGAAGTTCGAGGTATTGATCTGCGGGTTCTTCAGGTCGGAGCCGCTGACAGTGCGGTCCTCGGTGATCCGGTCGCCACCCATCGTGACGGTGCGACTCTTGCCCTTGGAATCGCCCACGGAAATACCCGTCGTAGCAAGCAACGTATGGTCACTCCAGTCGCCCGTGGTGGAGAGGTAAACTGTCAGGACCAAGCTGCCCAGGTCGGGCTTCTCCTGCGGCTGGAACGTGAAGATGTACGGCCCGGGTCCCTTGACGTCCCTGGGCGGGCCGCCCCAGGTGTTGCCCCCGCCGAACGCCCCGTTCTTCTTGGTCCAGTTCAGGTCGGCGTGGAGCTTCAGGCCGTCCTTCACGTCGTTGAGGGTCAGCTTGACCTGGTAGCGCTTGCCGGGCTGCATGGCCGTCGGGCAGGTCGCGGTCACCCACCGCGGCGAGGGAAAGCTGACGCTGTACCTGACGGTCCGGTTGATGTCTTCGTTGGTCAGCACGGCGTACTGGTCGCGCCCGTTGAAGTGCAGGGCGCCGGTGGTCCAGTTCTCCAGCGGACCGTTCTGGAAGTCCTTCAGGGCGATGTTGACGCCCCGCAACGGATACGTGGGACGCGTGTAGTAGTCGTCCCGGCCCGTATAGTAGGGGGCCATGCACCAGTGCTCGTCCAAGATGCGCGTCGGATCGCCCTGGATGGGGCAAAAGTTCCATTCGCCGACCGTCTCGTAGAGGCTCCACGGTACGAAGACCTTCGCGCCCAGACCGCGGGCGGCCGAGTTGGTGGACGGGCGGAAGTCACCAGCGGCCGGATCGCGCAGGGGCGATTGCTCAGCCATGACGCCCACGCTCGCGGCCAGCGGTTGGTAGCCTTGCAGGGCTTCCCGGAACGACTCAAGTGTCCCGTGCCACCGCCCGGAAGGCTCGAACACGCCGAAGGTCCGTGGCAAGTCGTGGAAAACGTTGCGCGCGTATGCATTGGTGTCGATCGCATATTGGTCGCGGCGGGGTCCGGCGTCGGCCTCATTGCCGGCGTCGGCGGTTCGCGCCGGATCGGCGTCGCGGAAGACGCGCAGCCCCATACCCTGCCAGATATTGCCGAGGAACTTGTCGCGGCCGGCCTGGGGTGCCTGGCGGCGCGAGCCGCGCACGAAGTTGTAGAGAGTGTTGTTGAAGAAGGTGTTCTCGTAGCTGATGATCTCCTGGAAGGCCGACGTGTTGGCCAGTTTGCCCGACGGGCCCTTGGACTTGCCCCAGGCGATGTTGTTGAAGTAGTAGTTCTTGAACGCCCCGTCCAGGTAATAGGCGTGGCCGAAGCGGTCCTCCGTATCGGGGCTCAGCACGTGATCCCAGTTGCGGTAGCCGCCGGGGTTGCCCGAGATGTTGTTATAGACGTAGGCCGGGCCGCCCTGCCAGGTCTCGATGCCGCCGAAATCGTCGACGTTCAACAGCGTATCCACTGCTTTGTTGTGGTGGATGAGGATGCGGGTGAAGGGGCGGTCGGTGGCCGCGCCGCTCGGCTTGGCGCCATGGACGTCGATCCCCTGGGCGCAGACCCGATCGAAGGTGTTCCCCGCCACCTCGGCTGTCTGGGCGTAGTTCACCACCAGCGCCCCGCCCTGGCCGAACAGATCGGGGCGGAGGCCGATGTGGTCGAACTTGTTCCGCCTCACGCGGACATCGTAAAGGCGGCCCATCGGCGGGGCCACGTCGCCATAGGTCGAGCTGTCCGCCAACTCCACACCGCCGGAGTCCGCATGAAAGAACACGTTGTCGTCCACGACCACGCTGTCGATGGCGTCCTGCCGGCCCACGGCCTTCAGGCGGACGCCCTTGTGGACGTGCTCGAAAGTACAGTGCGTCACCTGGATGTCCGTGCCGCTGCCCAGCAGACGCACGCAGCCGGGTTCCGCATCGATGCTCTCATGGGAGACCCAATAAGGCGCGGCGGTCAGGTTCCAGTAAACGTTGCTGAAACGGAAGGTGAGCCCGCTGATGCGCACGTGGCTCATGCCCGAGCTATCGATCATGCGGATACGCCTGGCCACCTCGACCCGGATCGTATTCGGGTCCTGATCGCCAGGCAGGCGGATAGAGAGACGGCCGCCGTCTCCCTTCTTGTCGAACCAGAACTCGCCCGGGCTGTCCAGGTACTGGGCCTTATCCTCCAGATAGAAGCGGCAGCCGCGAATGATCTTGTAGGAAGGCCCGCCACCCCATTGTCCAGGGAAGGTCAGCGACCCGTTCTCGCGGTCTGCTGCCAAAACCCGGGCCGGGAACGGGCTGCCCATCACCCAGCCCTTGGTCGTCCAGACGACGGCGCCCTCGTAGTAATCCTGCGGTCGACTCTCGTTGATGTCTTCCTTGTCGAACGCCAGATGCCGCCGCTGGCCGTTGACGGTGGTGTAGTTGTCAAACGGTCGCTCGGGGTTCTTCCACGTCCACCACTGGCTCTTGATGTCGTCCGGGTCGATGATCGTCCAGTTCGGCGTGCGGGCCAGGGCGATGCGCGTCACGGCGCCGTCCTTGCCGACCATCCAGACGTTGCGCGGCGCCCAGTCGAGGTCGACGTGCCAGACCTTCTCCGGCTCCGGGATGAGGCTGTTGTCGGCACCTTTCTTCCAACCCGTCACTGCCTCTGAACCACAGATCACCGCCGGCCCTTCGCCCCAGGACGGGTCGCGGGTCAGGATGATCGGAGCGTCCGCCGTCCCCGACTCTCTTGCGTTCATCTCCCCGCGGTAGTCTACGCCCTGCCTGAAGATGTAGGTCCGCGCCCCCTTGCAGGCCATCGCCCTGCCGCCGGCGTTGGGATCCCAGGGGTGGTGTTTCCAGGGCGTCTGCTTCGAGAGGCCGTCGTTGGCGTCGTTGCCGAACTCGAAGTCGATGTAGCGGATCGACTTGCCCGCCTTGAACTCGAAGGCCTTCGGCGCCCATTCCAGATCACCGGTCGGCAACACTCTCGCTTGCGGTTCCTGCCAGGACCACCGGGGCGCGTTTTGGGCATTCACCACGCCTTGCGCTGCGGTCAGCAAGGCCAGCATGGCGATGCATCGCTGCATTCTATTGGGTGCGTACACTCTCATCATAGACGTAGCCTCCCGGACACTATTGATGTCTGCATTGTGAATGATCCGGACCCGTGATCCGCGCGACCTCGAACAGCACGTACCCGATTATTCGGCCGTGCCGTCGCTGTCCTCTACCGGGACAAGGCGGAGGTAGTCGAGGCCGACGAAGTGTTGGGGGACGGCGCGGTCGTTTTTGCCGGTGATCTCGATTTCGAGAGGCACGTTGCCCTTGGGCAAGGGGACGGTGCCCAGGTTGAGCCGTGTTCCCGGCTTGCCGACGTGCGGTACGAAGAAGTCCAACGGTCTGCCCAGCGGCTTGCCGTCGAGTCGGAGTTGGACAATGGCGTAGTCGGGAGCGATGGTGAAGACCGCTTCCACCCGGTAGCGCCCGGCCTTTTCGACAGGCACGTCGACCACCAGCTTGTCGCCCGGCTTGCCCTCCTTCCAGAAGAGCTGTCGGCGGTTGCTCCATTTCCACTGCCCGAAGTACCCGGCCCAGGGCGTTTCCACTGTGCCGCCGGTGACCGAGCGGACCTTGAGTGTCTCGCCTTCGAGTGCGCCGGGCACCTTGAGAATCCGCTGGGGCTCGATCTTGTCGACGGTGCGATAGTCGTAGTCGGGCACGTAGGGCAAGCCCGAGTCGGCCCCCGCGCGGCCGTACCAATAGGCGGTCGTGGCGTAGTCGACGTAGACGTCCTGCCAGTGGAAGATCTCCATGTCGAACAGGAACCTCTCTTGAAACGGCACGGCGTCGGGGATCTGGAATCGGTCGAGGCAGGTGTAGCCCGCGTTGCCCGGCCCGTCGCATTGCGGTTGGGCATGGTAGGCGCTGGCGAAGAAACTCGGGTCGGCGAACGCGTAGCCGAAATAGTCTTCCGTGCCGGTGCCGAAAGTGGAGGGGAACTTCTCGCCGTCGACGTAGAACTTCTCGTCGCCCTCACCCCACCAACTTTCGCTCGGGTTGGCCAGGTTCAGACCACAGCCCGCGAACCGGCCCGGCCCCATCGCGTTGAGCACGCGGAAGTCGGAGATGGGACGCGTGCGAACCCGCTTGCGGAGGTGCCACGAGGCGTGGAACGTCAGCGCGTCGCCGGGCAACTCGCGCTGCTCGGTCTTCACTTTGATCTGATAATCGATCGGTGCCAGGGGGCCATCGGCCACGAGCCCCACGGTGGCCGTCTCCGGGATCGGCATCGGAAAACGGCAGATCCCCCAGCCGTCCTCGGTAACCTCCATCGGATACGACCGATAGGGCTTGAACCCGGGTGCCGAGCCGAAGAAGTCGCTCACCGGTACGCGAATATTGCGGCGCAGATCGAGTTCCACACAAAGAAGGATCCGGCGCAGCAGGTTCGGGTAGTCGAGCTTGCCCGTGGCGTCAGGTCCGATCTTCACGGAAATCTCACGAACGACCAACGGTCCTTCGAGCGGGATCGTCGCTTCGGTCCATTCGGACGGGTCGGCCGGATTGCCGTCCATGGCGAGCTTGCCCTCTCGCCCATGCTCTTCGACCTTGCCCAGAGCGGGACCGTTCAACAGCATCTCGCGCGTTTCTTCGATCCGTTCGGCCTGTTGCTCGATCAACTGCGGGTGGAACGACTCGACGGCCGTGTCTTTCGGGTAGAGGCGGATGTTCTCCTCGAAGTGGTGGTCGTCGTGGCTGCAGGTGATCTTCAGGTGCTTGGCGAACGGGACCGGGCCGTGGAAGTTGTAGCCCATGCCGCGCACGCCCGCCAGCGGCTCGACAAACGGCTTCACCTCGCCCGAGGTGAGTTTCTTGAAATCGACCGACCAGGTCGGTTCGGTGGCCCCGTCGATGTAGAAATGCAGGATGCCCGACGGATTGGCCGACCAGATTCGGACGACCGCCCCGGGGCCCTCCACGTCGGCATGAACGTATTCCTTCTCTCCGTTGCGTGTCTCGGCTCGCAAGTAGACGCCCCGGTCGTTATTCGCATACCAGCCCTCGGGCCAGCCGGGGCGAGCCTCCTGCATGCTGGGGCCCATGTCGCTGGTGCGGTTGTAGCTGCTGAATTGGATGCATCGCTCGCCCGGCTTCGGCGCCGCCCAAAGTCGGTCCAGGTCGGTCATCTGACGGAGCTGGTCGGCGTAGGTGATTTCGGCCTTCGCCTGGCTTACGGTCGCGAGGATGCAGGGCAACACCAGGGCCATCGACGGGAAGTGTCTCATGAGCGGGCTCTCGGGTTCGGGTTGGTCGGGTGGTGGGAAAACACGGATGGCCGGCGGCGCGGGTCCGCCGGAGAATCACTGGAATTCAACGAGCAGTTCGTCCAGCCGCGCACGCGCTGCACGTCTCCTGTCGTTGGCACTCCTCGCAACGCCTTTCGGTCGTGCCCCGATTCTACCTCCCGAAGCATGTCCACGGCAAGCATGGTGCGGTAGCGACAGGACTGGCGGGCTCCGGGCAGGACTTATTGACGCTTGCACACTCAATGCGCGAGGGCGACCAACGGGAGCCCGACCTGTCCGGCCTCCCGTTTGGCGCCCCGGATCATACCCAATGCAAATACCAGTAGTTTACCCCGAAAATGCCATCCCCAAGCGGAGCGCACAGCATGCGAAGTGCCCCCTGGAGGACTCGAACCTTCAACCCTCTGATTAAGAGTCCGGCAGAAATCGCGAAAACGCTCGGGAAAACCGCGATTTCCCCGCGCTGCTACAGCATGGTTGCCAGCAGTCAGGGTGCGAAGTCGAACGCCGCTGCACAATCATCATTTCGGTGGGGCCGTGCGGAATCCGCCGTCATAATGCTGCTGCATCTACGTCAATCGTGCGGTATCGATTCTCGGTGGACGCTTACACCCCCAGGGCCACCCGGCCGCGAAAGGGAAGAACGCCCTCGGACGGGGCCAGTACAACGGAATCGCTCACGGCGGAAACAATGGCCAGAAATCGACGGCGAACTTCAGCAACACTATGAGTCCTATCATCAAGACCTTCCCTCTGACAAACACAATGCTCCGCCAACCGTTCCGTAAGACGTAGAGCAACAGGGGCGCCAGGATCACGCCCAGACAACCGCCCTTCGCCAAAAGAAGCATTAGCACTCCCTTATGTCGGAGTGAAAAGAGAATATCTGCCTCTGTCGGCAAGACCTCAATCATGACTACAAGAACTAAGCTGACAAATGGCAGATAGTTCCATTGTGAACGCGTATGTCCCGAAGATTCAGGGCGAGGATCACGTGCCTCTGATGGCGATCGATACGCAAAATGGGGTCAACGCTTGACTCTTGACAATTGACTCGCCAGCGACTTCAACTGCCGATCAAGCTGACGATCATCCCTCGCTCGGGC
>JAFGRD010000091.1 GCA_016935315.1 Pirellulales bacterium | reverse complement strand
CAGACGACTTCCTCGCGCCCCGTAATCAAACCCCGCTAGCCGTGACCATCTTGCAGCGCACGCCAGGGTGCGGAAAATGGGACTAGTCGAGGAACCCGACCAACTCCTGGCTGCGGGCGGGCTGCTGGAGTTTGCGGACCGCCTTGGCCTCGATCTGTCGGATTCTCTCCCGGGTGACCTTGAAGATGTGTCCGACTTCCTCCAAAGTGTAGCTGTAACCGTCGCCCAATCCGTAACGCAGCTTGATGATTTCCCGCTCGCGATAGCTGAGCGTCTTCAGCACCTTGGCGATCCGATTCCGCAGCATTCCCTGGGCGGCGCCGGTCGACGGGGCCTTCGCGCCGCCGTCGGGCAGAAGGTCGCCGAAATGGCTGTCCTCGCTATTGCCCACCGGTCGATCCAGACTGATCGGGTAGCGGCTCATCGCCAAAACGCGCCGGGCTTCCTCGATACACGTGTCGCTTGCGCGGGCGGTCTCCTCGATCGTCGGCTCGCGGCCCAGCCTTTGCAGCAGCTTCCGCGACACGTTGCGCACTCGCGACATCGTCTCGACCATGTGCACCGGAATCCGAATGGTGCGGCTCTGGTCGGCGACGGCCCGAGTGATCGCCTGGCGAATCCACCAGGTTGCGTAAGTGCAGAACTTGAACCCGCGGCGATACTCGAATTTGTCCACCGCGCGCATCAACCCCGCGTTGCCCTCCTGGATCAAGTCCAGGAAGCTCAGTCCGCGGTTGCGATACTTCTTGGCAATCGAAACGACCAACCGCAAGTTGCCCTCCGAAAGGCCCCGCTTGGCCTGCTGGTACTCGGCGTAAATCGCCTTGAGATAACTGACCCGGTTGCGGAGGCTGGCGGGAGTCTCCTGCGTGGCCCGAAGGATATTGCGGTACTCGGTCAGCCAAGGCTCGCGTTGTCGTGGGCGCCCTCGGGTCTTGCGGTGCTCCGCGATACGGGCCTTCAGTTCGTCGACCCGCCGGCTGAACTCCTCCAGCGTTCGGATCATCGGCTCAATCCGCTGAGTGCGCAGGCCCAACTCCTCGACCAGGCGGACGGCGCGTTTTCGGCGGCGCCCCAGCCGTCGCCAGGCCGCCCGGCGCTGGGCCATGGGGCGCGACTTGCTGGTGGTCAGCCGATAGTCACGCTGGTTTCGTTTCAGCAAGGTCTCCAGCGTACGCAAATTGTGCGGCAACCGGCCGAGAATCTGGTGTTTCTCGAGTTGGTCGGTCACGGAAACCTGAACGGTGCGATCGAACGGGAGTTCGCCCTCGTGGACCCGGCGGAGCACCTTAAACGCGGTTTGGATCACGTAGTCGCATTCCAGGACCTTCCGACGAAACTTGGCTCGGGTCCTCTCGATCTGGCTGGCCAGGGAGATCTCTTCCTGCCGGGTCAGCAAAGGGATCTCACCCATTTGGGTCAGATACATCCGGACGGGATCGTCCGACCACGATTCCGTATCGCCCACCCCTTCCAACGGGTCGTCGGTCCGGGAGTCCAATCCCGCATCGGGGTCCACGTCGTCCGCGGAAGACTCCGACACCAGATCTTCATCTTCGTTGTCGAGCGACGCGGCCAACTCGATCGTCTCATCGGCGTTGGAAGGTGCGTCGTCTTCCAGGTCGTCCAACAGTGCGTCGTACAAAGCAGTACTCCTCAGGTCAGTCCAAAGCGGTCAGCGGCAACCGCCACAGGCTCCCCTAATTACCGATTATCCTACGGGTGGTTTCGGAAAGCCACGAAATTCTACCACCGATTATTCGCGCCGCAGCCGATGGCCGGCATTTGGCAAAGGATTACAGATGCGGCAAGAATACACGTTCCTCCCAAAGGCCACAAACAACTCAAATCACCGCAGCGCATGCGCAAGAACGAACTGCCGTTTCATCTGAAATTGCCGTCCCCCCCCAATACGCAAACAGCGCACGATCTCTCGCAGAGCTAAGGGATTGGCGAGCCTACAGAGCATCAATCTGCCGGAGACGAATATCCTCTCGTTCCAGCAGGAGGGCGGGTGGCTGTGTGCTTTCTCACCCCGCGTGCCTTCTGATGCGAAGAGTGTGTTCGGGAAGCCATCGCAATTAATTGTAATCACTCGATTTCGACAGTCCAGCGCCGCAGGGCCAAATCAGTGGAAATCTCCGACACAGGCCTTATCCCGGGGAAAAGACTGTGAGTTTAGGGGGTCTAGGAAAGCTGTTTCGGCGACGTGTTCCTCTCGATCGCTCCGTTTCCCGCACCTTCTTCCGGATGCCTCCCCCCGACGCGTCTTCACAGACCAACCGTCCAACCTCGTCACGTTTTGCCGATCAAGGTAGACTTCATAGAATGGTTAAGTCGCCAAGGCAACCGATTACCCGAGTCCATCCTACGGAGGACATCAGTGACCGCCAGATACCTGCTGGCCTGCTCCTGCGGCAAGAAGATACCGGTTGAACCCCGCAAGGCCGGCGAGTTCGTCCGCTGCGAGTGCGGAGCGTCGCTGGAGATCCCGGGCCTGTTGGATATGGCCAAGCTCCCGCGGATCGAAGCCGAGGATTCCGCAGCCGAGTCGACCGCGACGTGGGGAGTGCGACAGAGCCTGGGGTTGCTGGGCGTTTTGACGTTGGGGCTGGCGCTGGTGTTCGGAGTGCTTCTGATTCGGAATCATCCCAAGGCTCCCGATTCCGAGGTTCCCGCCGAAGAGATCCGCCTGCTGACCCAAAACCTCTCACCGCTGCAGACCTGGCAACACTGGAGGTATTTCAAGCAGTACGGTCTGGACTCCACGCCGCTTCCCTCGAAAGGAGAGTACGCCGAGTCGTCGAGGCGATGGCGGCTGTGTCTGGCAGCGCTGGTGATCTTCACCACAGCGGGCATCGCCCTGAGCGTGGTTCCCCTGCTGGCGACTCGGGGTTCCCGGCGGGGATCACCATGACCGGGGTCTTGCCGCGGATCGGACAACGGTTGATGCACGAGCCCTATTCGCGCAGTACGTAGTCGTACTGGGGCGGCTCGACGACGTGCCAACCGGAGAAGAGACGTCCGCCGGTCGCCAGCAGCTTCAAATCGAGAGAGTCCTTGTCGACTACCACCAGCAACCGTCTCAGCCAGCCGGTGGCCATCAGCACGTAGACCTTTGCCGTTTCCGAAATCCGCCAGTTGCGCCACCGGTCCAGCGGCGGGTGCTCGTCGAGTGCTCGCGCCATCCGCGGATCGGCCTTGCTGACCGGTTGCAGGTTCCGGCACGCCGCGCACTGGTTTCGCCGGATCGCCGTCGGCGAGACCGGCTGCCGGCACGTGGAACAGGCCACCATTTCCCTGCGCAATACACGCTCCTCGCTGACCGGACACGTTTCCATCAACTCGGCCACGGCGCGACGGCCCGTTGCCGAACAGGTAATCAGCTCGCCGACCAGAACGCGACGGCCGGTTTCCGAGCACACGTCGATCTGCTCGGCGGCCACGACGCGACCGTCGTCGGTGGCGGCCACATGGAACGTGCTTGCGGAGGTGTAGGGGCAGACGAACGGCGGGGGCTGCAGCGTTCGCGCCCAGTCGGCGAACGGCAGATCGGCCGTGTGATCGCCCACGGCAAATCGCAACTTGCCCTCCGCAAACTTGCACCACAGGACGGTGGTCGTCAGAAGCTGAAGCGGGCGGCCGTCACCGCAGCGTTCGGTCGCCGCTCGAACGCCCGTCTCCACGAGCTGCCGGAGTTGGGGCTCGAACGGCTGCGGAGGCTTCTCCAACTGGGCAACTTCCGTCATTCCCAGCGCGTCGACCCGATCGCGCCGGAGCTCTCCACCGTCGGGGCCCAGGTAGACCGCCAGCGGCTGATCGCCATGGCGGAAATCGAGTCGGACGAACAGCCGGTCCTCCAACCGGCACCCCGCCAGGTGCACGTTGCCGAAGTCGACCGTGTACGCCGGGAACAGGCGTTCAACAATCTGGTGCACGCTGGACGGTTGGTCGGCCGGTGCGGCGTGGATCACTTGGCTGGTCGATTCCACTGCAACTGGATCTCCGATGGATCTCCGAGTGCCCCACGGTCCTTTCCTCATTCTCTGAATTGTACCACACTCGCGGGGGCTGCAAACTGGGAACGGGCTGGCGGCAAGGCTACCTCCGGCGCAGCACGTAGACGACATCCTCGGTCGTGGCGTCGACGCGGACCGGGTGATCGATGTCGTAGGCGAAATCGTGCGTCTCGGCCAGCTCCAGCCCCTCGATACGCCCCAATAAGCACTGGAATTGCTGTGCCGTGTAGGTGCGAAAGACCATCTCCTCGACCAGGCGGAACTGCCTGGTCGGTGTGTAAATGTCCACTGCCATTTCCACGTGCTCACATCGACGCCGGCAATCCAGCGCAAGCGACCGCATGCGGGAGCACACGGCCAAGTGCCCGCGTCGCGCCGACCACGACTCTTCGTCACAAGTGGCAGGCCCAGCGGGTGTCAAATGGAACCCCAGAACATACAGCCCACCGGGCGACAGGGCGGAGGATACGCACCGCAAGTGGTCCTCTGCCGCCCGTTCGGTTCGCAGGTGGCGGAAACTGTTGATGGTGTTGAAGATGGCGTCCACCGTGCGCGGCAGCCGGAAATCGGCCATATCGCCGATGGTGGCCGAAGCAGAGAAACCATGCCGCTTCAGCCGCGCGTTGCAGTAGCCCACGGCTTTGGCGTTGAGATCGTTGCCCGACACGTCGTACCCGGCCGAAGCAAACCGGATCAGCAATCGCCCGGTGCCGCAGGCCGGCTCGAACAATGCGCGCACGGGACGCCGGGCATATTTTTGGAAGCACATATTTAGAAAATCGAACTCCGCTTTCCAATCGGAGCCGAACAAGAGGTCGTAGTATTTGGGAAAATCGTATAGGCTGGCGTCGAGAATTCTCATCATATCAGCCTAGCATTTGACGTCACCTTGGGACAACCGCCTCCCCCTGCTTGCCTTTTCCTGTTGGAACGTGTAATGTAAGGTAGTCTAACTGGGTCACCCCCCTATTCAAGCCGCCCTGGGCAGGACTTTCGGCCCCCTTCAGTACGCAGGAATACGAAACATGAAAGCCGCCTATATTGAGAAAACCGGTTCGCCGAAAAACATCGTCTTTGGCAACCTGCCAAAGCCGGAACTCTCGGAGACTCAGGTTCTGGTGAAGGTCGCAGCGGCGGCACTGAATCCGGTCGACACGTACATCCGAGCCGGAACGATCCAGATGGATCTTCCCCTGCCGTTCGTGGTCGGTTGTGATCTGGCCGGCGTGGTGGAAGCGGTTGGGCCGAAGGTCGAGCGATTCAAGCAAGGCGATCGTGTCTGGGGTAGCAACCAGGGGATGCTGGGACGCCAGGGAACATTTGCCGAGTACGCCGCCGTCGAGGAGTGCTGGTTGTACAACACGCCCGAAGAAGTCTCCGACGAAGACGCCGCCGCTACGGCGCTGGTCGGCATCACGGCCCACTTGGGCACCTTCCGCGACGCGCAATTGAAGATGGGGGAAACCTTGTTCGTCAACGGCGGCACGGGGGGCGTCGGCTCCTGTGTGATTCAAATGGCCAAAGCCATCGGCGCCCGAGTGATTGCCACCGCCGGCAGCGACGAGAAAGCGCTGGCCTGTCGCCAGTTGGGGGCGACGATGGCCGTCAACTACAAGACCGATGACATTGCGGCGGCCATCCAAAGAGTCGCGCCCGACGGGGTCGATGTCTGGTTCGAGACCCGGCGCGAGCACGACTTCGATCAGGCCGTGGACCACCTGGCCCTCGGCGGCCGGCTGATCGTGATGGCCGGGCGCGAGGCGTGCCCCCCCTTCCCGGTCGGCAAATTCTACGTCAAAGACTGCAAGATGTTCGGATTTGCCATGTTCAATGCGTCGCCGCAGGAACAGCGCAAGTGTGCCGCCGAAATGAACCGATGGATGGCCAAGGGGAAGCTGCGGGCGAAGATCGACCGCGTGATGCCGCTGGCCCAAGCCGCCGCCGCCCATCGATTGCAGGAACAGAATACGATCAAGGGCGCCGGCACCCTGGCGGGCAAGATCGTGCTGAAGCCGTAGGCCGGGATCTCGTGAGAGAGCAGGGCCGCTGCGGGTGCGTGCCCTTTCAGCATGCCGGCCTGCCGCGTGGCAGGCCCTGACGCGGCACGTCGACAAGCCGCATCTTCCACTCGCCGGTCCCCCCGGAGCCCCTGTAGACAATCCTTCAGCGCGGCGTCATAATGCGCGCCGCGATGGTTGGCACGGGCCTTCTCAACCCCGGAGCGATTCGAGATGGAATTGACCATGGCGTCTGACGAGGGCCAGGTGCTGCGGCTGCGCCTGGCCGGACGTGTCACCCAGGACGATCTCTGGCCGTTCTCCGATCCGCTGCACGATATGCTGGGCGAGCAGGGCTACGCCCGCCAAATCGTGGTGAGCCTGGCAGACGTCGAGTTCATCGACTCCAGCGGCATCAGTTGGCTGCTGGTCCGCCACAAGCGTTTTCGTCAGGCCGAGGGCCGCATGGTGCTGCATTCGGTGCCGCCGGCGGTCTCGGAAGTGTTGCAGATGTTGCGGCTGGATCTCGTCTTTCACCTGGCCAAAGACGAGGCCGCCGCCCTGCGCCTGGCCACAGGAGGAACCCCGTGAGCCACGATCACCCGGCGCCCCAGACCGACACGTCCGTTTGGCGACAGATCGACTTCGGCGAGCTGGAGCAGGCCGTCAACCGCCTGGTCCGCCACGCCCTCGACCTGCCCGCCAGCGATCTGTTCTTCACGTTCGGCGAACACGACGTCACGGTGTCGGCTCGCCATTTGGGAATCCCCCGCCGGCTGACCTCGATCACGCACCAAGACGGGCGCCGGGTGGTCGAGCATCTGAAGGTGATGGCCGGCATGGACCCGGCCGACCAGTTGCGGCCGGCCTCGGGCAGGTTCTTTCTCGAGGTGGAAGACGGTGCCAAGATCGACCTGAGGGTCAACTCCTGCCCCACGCTCTACGGCGAGGACGTCGCCTTGCGGATCACCAGACGCGATACCAAACTGCTGCGGCTGGACCGGCTGGGGCTGCACGCCGAAGACTTGAAGGATCTGCAGGTTCTGCTGGGCCGGCCCGGCGGGTTGATCCTGGTGACCGGACCGGCCGGCTCCGGAAAAACGACCACGCTCTACGCCTGCCTGCAGCGGCTCAACGACGGAACCCGCAAGATCAACACCATCGAGGACCCGATCGAGCACGCCCTGCAAGGCGTCCACCAATCGCCGGTCAACGAGGCGATTCGGCTCGGGTTTCCGGAGCTGCTTCAAGGCGTCCTGCGGCAGGCCCCCGACGTGATCATGATCGGCGAGATCCGCGATCCGGCTACGGCGGAGACGGCCGTCCGCGCCGCCAACAGCGGCCTCCTGGTGTTGGCCACCATGCCGGCGCCGATTGCCGCCGGCGCGGTCGACAGCCTGATCGCCTTGGGCGTGCTCCCGCATTTTCTCTCCACGTCGCTGCTGGGAATCTTGACGCAGCGACTGGTCCGCACGCTCTGCACCCGTTGCCGAACCGCCTACGACCTGAGCGAGGCGCCCCATACGTTCGACGACGTCAAACCGTGGCTGCCGCCGGGCCAAGGCAGCAAGCTCTATTTCGCGCCCGGCTGCAAGGCCTGCGACGGCCAGGGCTACACCGGCCGCACCGGCGTGTTCGAAGTGCTCAGCGTCTCCAAAGAGATCCGCCGCCTGATCGCCGAGGGCCGCACCGCCGACGAGATCCACGATCAGGCCGTCGCCGATGGCATGATCGACATGCGCTGTGCCACGCTGCTGAAAGTGGCCGACGGAATCACCAGCACCGAAGAAGTCGTCCGGGTGATTCCGGCCGAGTATCTCGCCCCGGGCGACTATTGACGCCGGCGACTACACCTACCTGCACGACGCCGAAGGCAACCGCACGGCCCGGTTTGTCGACGAGGATGAAAGCGGCACGCTCAACACGGGCGATACCGAGCTCACCGAAT
>JAFGRD010000090.1 GCA_016935315.1 Pirellulales bacterium | reverse complement strand
TCCGTCGTCGGTCACGTTGATACGTCGGATTTCGGAAGGCCCCGGATTGGGGAAGGTCTGCTGCCAGCCTTCCTGTGAGACCTCGCCCACCTGATACCGGCCGGGCACCAAACGCTCGAACACGTAGTTCCCATCGGCATCGCTCACGGTCGTGCGCTCTCCCTCATCCCATTGCCAATTCTCGTTGCCGTCGAGGAAGATGGTCCAGCCCTCCAGCCCCGGCTCGTTCGGGCCCTGCAGCCCGTCGCCGTCGAGGTCGTGGAACTTGGTGCCGCGGATAACGCCGGTCGCCGGGACGGGGAATTCGTAGGCGCCCATGTCCACGGCCATGCCGACGAAGCGCGGGTTGCCGTCCAGGTCGGTCGTCACCCCGGGGGGCACCGCGTCTTCGTCGCCGCCGTCGAGGCATGGAGAGCCGGCCGCCAGCCGGAGATCGTCGTCGTCGGTCCCCGCAGTGTCGTCCGCCCCGTCGGGATCGACGAACTGCGGATCGGCGCCGGTATTCCCGGCTCCGCCGAGATCACCGGTCCAGCCTTGGATGCAACTGTAGTCCACTGCCACGGACGTGTCGTACCGCCGGCCGATCTGCGACGACTCGCCGGTCCCGTCTCGGTCGTGGTTTCCGAAGACGATGGAGTTGAGCAGTTCGAGGGTCGACCGATAATCATTGTGGATTCCTCCCGCGTTAAGCCCTCCGTTGCCGCTGAGTGTACAGTTGATCAAAGCAGCGTCACCCTCGGTGTTTTGCAGGGCGCCGCCGTTGCCCCCGCCGTGGTCGGGGATCTGCACGTCGGCCCAGTTCCCGCTCATCAGACAGTTGACCATCGTGAGATGGCTCCGGTTGTTGGAGACGGCACCGCCGTTGGAGCCCTCGTCGGCGAACACCCAGTTGCCGAGGAAACTGCAATTGGTCAGCGTCGGGGCGCTGCCGGTATCGTTGTGGAGCGCACCGCCGGACCCGCTCGCATGGTTGCCCTGGAACGTGCATCCCGTGATGATCGCTTCACTCTGCGTATTGCGCACGGCGCCGCCGGTCCTCGCCGAATTGCCCGTAAACGCGCATTCGGTGATCGTCGGCGCACCCTCCTTGTTGTCCATCGCGCCGCCGTACTCAGCCGAGTTGTCGGTGAATGTGCAGCCGACGAACGACGGATTGCCGCCGGCGTTGCGAACCGCGCCGCCCTTGCCGGAACTGTACCCGCCGAACGACCGGTTCGTGAGGAACGTGGAGTCGGTCACTACCGGATGGCTGGAGGCGTCGTTGAACATGCCCCCGCCGCCGCCCCAGTCGGTCATGTTGTCCATGAAGGTGCAGCCGATTACCCTCGGGCTCGAACTCCAGTTCGCCATGCCGCCGCCCTCGGCCGCCTCGGGCGCCACGTTGCCGAGAAACGTGCAGTTGAGCACCACCGGGTTGCCCCCCTGGTTGTTCATCCCCCCGCCCGATCCGTCGTAGCAGGCCGAGTTGAAAAGCAGCACGCAGCCGATCAGCGTCGGGCTGCTCTGGAAGGTGGCGACGCCGCCGCCGAGACAGGCGAATCCGCCGGTGATCGTCACCCCTTGGAGCACGGAATCTCCGCCCTCGCCGCGGTGAAAAACGAAACCCCGATGCGGGTCGGCGGGCGTGCCCTGGGCATCGATGATGCAGTCGTCCGGGCCGTTCTCGGACCGAACGATCATCGCTCGTCCGCCGAAGTCGAGGTCGCGATTGCCCTCGCCCATATAGAGGCCGTCGAGCAGCACAACCGTGTCGCCGTCGTGGGCCGCGAGAATTGCCTCGGCGATGGCGTCAAACGGATGGTCCTGGCTGCCGTTCTCCAGCGGGTCGCTGACGGTCGGATCGCCATGGCCGGGGTCGCCGGGCGCATTGTCGTCGACGTAGATGGTTACCGGCGAGAACAGCGACGGGATCAATGAGAAATCGTGGCTGACCAGCGACACGTTGTGGCCCTGGACGGCCAGCACGTTGACACCCGGCAGGAGCAGGTCGGCCGCGGCGCTGATGTCGAAACGCTCCGGCGTGCCGGTCGCCTCGTGGTTGCCGGTGGCCGTGTCGTCGAAATTCGTCGCACCCGGTGCCATGTTGCTTCGCGCGACTTCGACGCCGTTGAGATACGCGACAAACCCGTCGTCGTAGTCCATCGCCAGGATCAAGGAGACGACGGCGGCGGGGTCGTCCACATGGAACAGCCGCCGGGCGTAGACGCTCGTGTAGTTATCAGGCATATCGTCCAGCACGGTCGCGTCGTCGTCGTCGCTGAAACCGATGCCGGTGGGGCCGCTGAGCCAACTCGAATCGTCGAATGCCACCTGGTTCCATTCGGCCGGCGGCTGTTCGGTCCCCTCGAAGTACCGCCACGTGTCGCCGACCACGATCGGCAGCGGGTCCACGGAGAGAATGTGATCAACAGAGAGCAGCCGCCGATCTTCCAGCGGCTCGATGCGAAGTTGTCGCGAACCCACGGACGGGCGCTCTAGCCCGGCAACTCGCTTCGAAGAGAACAAGGAACGGCGACGGTCACCGAATCGAGAATTTCGATACCTCATAGCGTTACCCTTTCGATAACGGCCATGTGCCACGACTGTGGCGGAATCAGGCCCTGTTCCAAAAACTGTTCCGGAAGACGAGAGAAATAACTGACGGCTAGTTTATCACAACAGGGGCTGACGTCAATCCCTTGTGGAGTGGGCTGGCGTCTGCCGCCAATAGGTTATAACAAGCCTGAGAGTTATCGTGATTGTCAATGCCGATCCTGCTCGTCGGCATCGGTCACTTGGAAGGCGCACGCCGAGCCGTTGCGAAGCCGCCCCAATCTCAAGGTCTGACAGAGCACTAGGAATCCGGCTGTTCCACGGCGTTCATCTCCCGCCGGCCGGAGCTGTAGACGATCACGGCTCGCATCGAACTGTCTGGGGAGGTCCACGCCCTATGCGGGGTTCCTGCGGGGATTCGGATCAAGTCGCCCGCTCGCAACGTGACGACTCGCTTGCCGATTTGGTGCTCGCATGACCCGGCGAGCACGTAGAGCTGCTCCTCGCAATTGGGGTGGATGTGCGTCGGGTTGCGCTGACCGGCGTTGATTTGCACCAGCCCAAAGGTCATTTTTGCCTCCGGATCCAGTTCGGAACTCATCATCCAGCGGATCCAGCCCCAGGGATACTGCTCCTTCTTCACCCTGCCGAAGTGCTGGATCATCGTGGCCAACGTCTCGGCGTCGAGTTCCGTGCCCTCGGTCGGTGCCGCGTCCTGGGGCGTAGCCGGTCCGGTGGTGGCGAAGCAGGCGAGCGCGACCAGTGCCACCGCGGCGCCGAGGGCCCACGGCGAAAGCCGGACGGTGGCAGAAACCCTGTTTCGGGGCCATACGGCCGCCGCCCGCTGCTGCGAGTCGGCGCCGGAAGAAGTGTGGCTGTGGCTGCGGAACATCAGTGATCTCCTCAAGTCCAGATGAGACTTCGTCAGGGTAGAAAACACCCACGGTACGCCGCCATTGTACGGGGAGTATCCGCAGGTCGCAACGGGCCCGGTCCGGCAAGGCAGCGGCGAAAGGTCACGCGGCCGAATTGACTCGTCACCTCCGTCGCCGTACCATCAACGGTTGCCCTGAGGGATACCTCACGGGAGTTCGTGCGAGTTGCACCTCTCCCGAGTGTGTGCAACTTGCTCCTCTGCAAGTCTCGGATTTGACGGCCAAGAGGGAGGAATCGATGACACGCTCTGCCCGGACCGCGGCCTTTCTCACGGCGATTCTCCTTGGCAGCGCTGCCGCCGGCGGCGAAACGCCCGGCCCCTTCGAGCGACTGGATCTCGGTGCGCTGCGCCTGGCCATTGAGGACCTGGCCGAGACGTTTCCCGATCGGTACCCGCACGCGGAAGCGTACCTTCGACGACTGGACGCCTATCAGCGGCGTTTGCCGGAGCTTCGCAGGGCGGGCGAACGGGGCGACGCGGCGGCGCTCGGCGAAGCCCGGCAGATCGCCCGATTTCGACGCGAAGTCCTGTTGTCGAACCCGCTGTTGGATTTCGACCGTCTGCTGGTGATCAAGCGTCGCCCCGAAGGCGATCCACGCCGGCCGAGAGGCGAAGGAAAGGGCGTGGGAGAGTTTCTGGGGTTGCCCCGTCAGAGTTCCTGGCAGCAGGATACGATACCTAAGCGGGACGGCTGGGAGAACGAGATCGCGGTGCTTGGCCGGGTTCGCGAAGGTGGAGAACTCGAAACGCTGTTTGCACCGACCCCGGCGAAGCTCGTCGGCGACATCGACCTCGACTACGACGCCGGACGCATCCTGTTCTCCATGCCCGACGAGAGACTTGCCTGGCAGGTGTTCGAGATCGACGCCGGCGGCGGCAACCTGCGGCAGCTCACGCCCAAGGACCAACCCGGCATCCACCACTTCGATCCGTGCTTCCTGCCCAGCGGGAAGATTGTCTTCGCCTCGACGGCTCCGCTGCAGGGCGTTCCCTGCAACGCGTCGGTGAACGTGGCGATGACGTACGTCATGGACACCGACGGGCGGAATATCCGCCAGCTCTGTTTCGACCAGGACCACAACTACTGTCCGACGGTGACCAACGACGGGCGGATTCTCTACCTGCGTTGGGAATACACCGACATCCCGCACGTCTGGGGACGCTACCTGTTCACGATGAACCCGGACGGCACGAACCAGCGGGAGTTTTACGGCAGCGGGGGCTACTGGCCCAACGGCATTTTTTACGCCCGGCCGATCCCCGGGCACCCCACCAAGGTCGTCGGCATCGTGACCGGCCATCACGTGGGGCGCGTGGGCGAGCTGGTGCTGCTGGACCCGGCGCGGGGGCGCAACGCGACCGACGGCGTAATTCAGCGAATTCCCGGCCGCGGCCAGAAGGTCGAGCCGCTGATCGAGGACCAGCTAACCAACGAGAGTTGGCCCAAGTTCCTCCACCCCTATCCCCTCAGCGACAAGTACTTCCTCGTCTCGGCCAAGCCCACGCCGAGCGATCTATGGGGGATTTACCTGGTCGATCTGTTCGACAACATGGTGCTGGTCAAGGAGGTGGAAGGCTACGCCTTGCTGGAGCCGATCCCGTTTCGGCCGCGCCGGCGCCCGCCGGTGGTGCCCGACAAGGTGAATCTCGCCGCCCGCAGCGCGCTGATCTACATGGAAGACGTTTACGCGGGGCCGGGGCTCCGTGGCGTGCCCCGCGACGCGGTCAAGTCGTTGCGGCTGTTTACATACCACTTCGCCTACCAGAAGATCGCCGGCATCGACCACCGGGTCGGCGCCGACGGACCATGGGAGCCGAAGCGGGTGTTGGGCACGGTTCCGGTGGAAGCGGACGGCTCGGCCATGTTTCAGGTGCCGGCCAACACGCCGATCTCGATCCAGCCGCTCGACGCGCGGGGAAGCGCGCTGCAGTTGATGCGCAGTTGGACGACGGCCATGCCCGGCGAAGTCGTCTCGTGCGTCGGCTGCCACGAGAGACAGAATTCCACGCCCCCCAGCCGCGACACGCTCGCCGCGAAGCGGGCGCCGTCGCGGATCGAGCCCTGGCACGGCCCGGTGCGAGGCTTCAGCTTCGGGCGCGACGTCCAGCCCGTCCTGGACAAGTACTGCGTGGCCTGTCACGACGGCAGCCCGCGAAGCGACGGGACCACCCTGGCCGATCTGCGCCGTGAGCAGCAGCGTTTCGTGGTCCTCCAGGGCGGAAACCCCGAAGCCAAGGTAGTCGACGGCGTGTCGCGCGACGAGTTGTTTCGGCAATACGGCGGCGTGTTCGAGCCGTCGTATTTCGAGTTGCGGCGCTACGTTCGCGTGGGCGGGCTGGAAAGCGACATCCGGCTGCTTCAGCCCGGCGAATTCCGCGCCAATACGTGCGAGTTGGTGCAAATGTTCGAGAAGGGCCACCACGGTGTCGAGCTGGACGACGAAGCCTGGGATCGGCTCTACACGTGGATCGATCTGAACGCGCCCTGCCACGGCACCTGGCGCGAGACCGTGGGAATCGAGAAGACCCGCCGCGATCATCGGCGGCGGATCGAGCTGCTCAAGGCGTACGCCAACATCGACGGTGATCCCGAGGTCGTGGCGGCCTTGCCGCCGGCCGAGATCCTCCCGATCCGGCCGGAACCACCGGCCAAGGTGGCCGTGGACGTGCCCAAGGTGCCGGGCTGGCCGCTGAACGCGGACGAGGCGAAGCGCCGCCAGGCCGCCGCCGGACGAACCGCCCGCACCATCGATCTCGGCGGCGGCGTGACGCTGGAGATGGCTCTGATCCCCGCCGGCGCGTTCGTGATGGGCGACGCTCAAGGCGCGGCGGACGAGCTTCCGCTGACGCAGGTGAAGATCGACCGGCCGTTCTGGATGGGCCGCTTCGAAGTGACCAACCAACAGTACGGGCGATTCGATCCCGGCCACGACAGCCGGTTCGAGCACAAGGGCTCCTGGGTTTTCAGCGAGGGGCATTTGGGCTGGCCGCTGAATCGGCCGAGGCAGCCGGTGGTGCGCGTTTCCCGTCGCGATGCCGAGGCCTTCTGCCGATGGCTCTCGCACAAGCTGGGCGAGGCGGTGGCTCTGCCCACCGAGGCCCAGTGGGAATACGCCTGTCGCGCGGGCTGCGCGGCCGCGTTCTCCTACGGCGACTCGGACACCGACTTCTCGCCTTGGGCCAACATGGCCGACGCGACCATTCGGGAGTTGGCCTATGACACCGACGGCCGGCATACGGCCGACCTGGTGCCGCGCGAGGTCCGCTTCAACGACGGCACGTTGGTTACTGCCGACGTGGGCCGTTTTCGGCCGAACGCTTGGGGCCTGCACGATTTGCACGGCAACGTCTGGGAGTGGACGCGGTCGGCCTACCGCCCGTATCCATATCGTGAAGGGGACGGTCGCCACGATCCCGACCGCGCTGAGGACACCGTGGTCCGCGGCGGCTCCTGGCGCGATCGCCCCATGCGCTGCCGCTCAGCCTTTCGGTCGAGCTACCCGGCCTGGCAAAGGGTCTACAACGTCGGTTTCCGCATCGTTTGTGAAGCCGGACAGGCCCCGGAGATCGTGCAAAGCGATCTTGTCGACCAGGGTGTTTTTTGATACCGTCCACGCCGCGAGAAAAGGGGGAGACTGCGCGCGCAGGACGGGTATCCGGTGACTAGACGGCTGTGGATGGCATGGATTGGCTGGTTGGCGACCTCCGTAGCGGCATATGCGCAAGCTACAGGGGGCATGGATCCCCCATTTCTCTTTTACCCGGACCTCCAAAGGCTCCCGCCGATCGAGGAGCGACCGATCTTGGGCAAGGCCGGTTCGCTATCGAAATCCCGGTCGGAATCCTCGCCGGAACACCCCTCCGTGGGAGAGGTGGCCGAGAGGCAGTCGCGCCCGGAGGGGTCCGCGGGCGGAGTGCCGCCGGCCGAGCCCCTGCCGCTGGGCGAGCCGCCGGCGGATGCCGCAGCGGCGAGCGAGACCGTTGTGCCCGAAGAGGAACCGACGCCCCCGCCGAAACTCTGGACGGGCAGCTTCGAACTGGGGCTCGACGGCTCCGAGGGCAACAGCGAGTCGTTCAGTTTCCGCTTCGGTTTCGATGCCAAGCGGAAGACCGACTGCAACGTACTCACGTTCGACCTGGACTACCGCAAGAAAACGACCAAGGACGTCGAGACGGCCAGTCGGGCCTTTTTCGATTGGCGACACGAGTGGCTCTTCCAGGATTCGTCCTGGACCTCCTTCATCCATGGGACCGTCGATTATGACGAATTCCAGGCGTTTGACGTCCGGGCCACGGTGGATCTCGGGGCCGGATACCAGTTCGTCAAAAGCGAGACGACGTCCTTTGGCGGTCGCTTCGGTAGCGGTTTCTCCCATGAAATCGGCGGCCCGGAGGACACCTATGTTCCCGAGGCCGTATTCGGGCTCGATTTCGAGCATCGGTTCAACGATCGCCACAAGCTGACGGCGACGGCCGAATACACGCCCGACATGACCGGCTGGAAGGACTTCCGCATCAAGTCCCGGGCGTCTTGGGAAGCTCTGATCGACAAGGAAATGAACCTCAGCCTCAAGCTCAGCGTGCTGGAACGCCACGACAGCACGCCCCACGGCTCCCAGCCGAACGATCTGGACTATTCGGCCGTGCTGCTCTGGAAGTTCTGACCGGCTGGCTTGAGAGTCCCAAGGCCCTGTCGGCGGGTCGTCGGAGAATCACGAGTCCGATGGCAGGGGATGTAGCGATACGAACTCGAGATTGAGGGAAACACGGCTACGCCGCCTTTCCCCCGATTTGTAGGCCTAAGTGCCGTTTCTTCAGAAAGTGCGTTTCCGTTATATCGTCGGGCAAACCTCGCCTGGGTGACTATGGCTTGCACTCCTGGAGGTTTGCTGGTAGTGAATGCGGAAACGATTGCCCGACCTGCTGGAGGGGCTGCCTTGGCAACCGAGACGACCCACACGGAGGCGACGCCCACCGCGGCCGATCAGGGCACGCTGACCTCGCGGAGTTTTCTGGGGCTGCTGACGACCCAGTTCCTGGGGGCGGTCAACGACAACATGTTCCGCTGGCTGGTCGTGCCGATCGGCAAGACGATGGTCTCCGCGGAGCACACCGCCGTAGCCCTCTCGGCCGGATTGGCCTGTTTCGTGTTGCCCTACATTCTGCTGGCGGCCCCGGCCGGATATCTGGCCGATCGATTCAGCAAACGCGCGGTGATCGTCGGCTGCAAGGTGGCCGAATTGGCGATCATGCTCCTTGGCGTCGGGGCGATTCTCAGCGACAACCTCTACCTGATGTTCGCCGTGGTCGCGTTGATGGGCAGCCAGAGTGCCCTGTTCGGCCCCTCCAAGTTCGGCAGCATTCCCGAGATCGTCCGCGCCGACCGCATCTCGGCCGCCAATGGACTGATCGGCATGACCACGGTCGTGGCCATCGTCGTGGGGACGATCGGCGGCTCGCTGCTGTACACGGTCACCACCTTGACCGACCGCGGCGGCGAGTTGCTGATGCCGGCGGGCCGACACCTCTGGTGGGTTTCGGCCGTGGCGTTGGTCGGCGTGGCGCTGGCCGGCCTGGCCGCCAGCCTGATGATCGTGCCGCTGCGTCCCGCCGATCCGAAGCGGCCGTTCCCGTTCAACGCCCCGCGGCAGACTGTGCGCGACCTGGCCGCGCTCGGTTCGAGCCGGCCGCTGCTGCGGGCGGCCTTGGGATGCGCCGTGTTCTGGGCCCTGGCGGCGATGGCCCAGATGAACGTGGATCAGTTCGTCGACTTTCAGCTCGGGCTGGGGCAATTGCACGTCGGCGTGCTGCTGGGCGTGTTGGCCCTGGGGGTCGGCGTGGGTAGCGTGCTTGCCGGCGTCTGGTCGGCGGGGCGGGTGGAGTTGGGGATTGTCTCGCTCGGCTCGGGCGGTATCGCCGCCAGCGCGATCCTGCTCTCGGTGGTCAATCCCGACCTCGGAACGCCGTTCTCGCCAGCCTACGTCTGGACGGGTATCTGGTTGTTCATGCTCGGCACCAGCGCCGGATTGTACGACGTACCGATTCAAGCGTTTCTGCAGTACCGCAGCCCGAAGGACCTGCGGGGGTCGATTCTGGCGGCCAACAACTTCCTGACGTTCTCGGCCATGCTGGTCGCGTCCGGGCTGTTCTGGCTGCTGAGCAGTCCTCTGGGGCTGTCTCCCGGGCTGACCTTCCTGGTCTTGGGGCTTTCCACGGTGCCGGTGTTCTGCTACGTTGTTTGGCTCTTGCCGGGCGCGACGGTCCGTTGCATCGTCTGGCTGCTCAGCCACACGATCTACCGCGTTCGCGTCCAGGGGCGCGAGCAGCATCTGCCCAAGGAAGGTGGGGCGCTGCTGGTGGCCAATCACGTCAGTTGGATCGACGGCGTGCTGCTGATCCTCCACTCCCCCCGGCCGATCCGCATGGTCGCCTTCGCCGACTACATGGAAAAGTGGTGGTGGCTGGGGGTGTTGGCCCGAGATATGGGCACGATTCCCATCCGGCCGGGCCGGCGGTCGGTCGTCGAGTCGATCCGCACCGCTCGCGAGGCCGTGCGCGCCGGTGAGCTGGTGTGCATCTTTCCGGAAGGCCACATCACCCGCACGGGAAAGATGGGCGAATTCCAGCCCGGCTTCCTGTCGATCCTGAAGAATACGGGCGCTCCGCTGATCCCGATCCACCTGGGCGGGCTGTGGGGGAGCGTCTTTAGCTGGGAGCGGGGGAAGCTGTTTTGGAAATGGCCGCGACGGTGGCCCTATCCGGTCTCGATCCGCATCGGCCGGCCGATGCGACAGCCGAGGGATACGGAGCAAGTCCGCCAGGCCGTCGTCGATTTGGGGCAAGCAGAAGACTGGGGAGAAGACGAATGCCAGCCGATCTGTCCGGCGGGTTGATCCCGCCGCGCCAATTCCTACGGATGTGCCGCAGCAACCTCCGGCGGCCGAAGGTCGCCGACTCCAGCGGCACCGAGCTGACCGGAGCCGGACTGCTGACGCGGACGCTGATTCTCCGTCGCCTGTTGCGCCGTCGGGTGCTCGGCCAGCAGGAGAAGCACGTCGGCGTGCTGCTGCCGCCGTCGGTCGGCGCGGTGGTGACCAACGCGGCTCTGGCGATCGACGGTCGGGTTGCCGTGAACCTCAACTACACGGTCTCGCCGGAAATCATGAACGCCTGCATCACCCAGTGCGGCATCCGTCACGTGCTCAGCAGCCGGCGCGTGATGGAGAAGTTCGGCTTCGACCTCGACGCCGAACTGGTCTACCTGGAAGACTTCGCGGAGCACGTCACCTGGATCGACAAGCTAAGCTCGGCGGCGGCGACCTGGCTGTTGCCGATCTCGGTGCTGGAACGCCGGTTGGGGCTGACGGCCGTCGACCCGGACGACGTGTTGACGGTGATCTTCACCTCCGGCTCGACCGGTTTGCCCAAGGGCGTGGTGCTGACGCACCGCAACGTGGGCTCGAACGTCGAAGGGGTCAACCATATCGTCCACCTGACGCCCGACGACGTATTGTTGGGAATCTTGCCCCTGTTTCATTCGTTCGGCTACACGGTCACCATGTGGACGGTCCTGACGCTGGCGCCGAAAGGGGCCTATCACTTCACGCCGCTGGAGGCCCGGCAGGTCGGCAAGCTCTGCCGCCGGCACGGCGTGACGATCATGATCGCCACGCCCACGTTCATCCGGTCGTATCTGCGTCGCTGCCCGCCCGAGGATTTCCAGACGCTTCAGGTCGTCTTCACCGGAGCCGAGAAGCTGCCCGGTGAACTGGCCGATGCGTTTGAGAAGAAGTTCGGCGTGCGGCCGACCGAAGGCTACGGGACCACGGAGCTCTCGCCGGTGGTCGGCGGCAACGTGCCTCCGAGTCGGGCGGTCGGCAACGCCGAGACCGAGTGCAAGGAGGGGACCGTGGGCCGTCCCATGCCGGGGATTTCGGCCAAGGTGGTCGACATGGACACGGGCGAGGATCTCGGGGCCGAGAAGTCGGGGATGCTGCTGATCAAGGGCCCCAACGTGATGAAGGAGTATCTGAATCAGCCGGAGTTGACGGCCGAAGTGATCCGCGACGGCTGGTACGTGACCGGCGACGTGGCCGTGATCACCGCCGACGGCTTCATCCGCATTACGGGCCGCGAAAGCCGCTTCTCGAAAATCGGCGGCGAGATGGTGCCACACATCCGCATCGAGGAGGAAATCATCAAGGCGTTGGAGCTCGACGAGGAAGACCCGGTCAGCGTGGTCGTCACCGCCGTGCCCGACGAGAGGAAAGGCGAAAGGCTGGTTGTGCTGCACACCGGTCTATCGCGCGAGCCGGATGTCGTCCTTCGCCAACTATCCACCGCCGGGCTGCCTACCCTTTGGATTCCCTCGGCCGACAGCTTCCGCGGCGTCAAGGAGATTCCCGTGCTCGGCACCGGAAAGCTCGATTTGAAGCGGGTGAAGGAACTGGCCCTGAAGGAGTTCTCGGCGACGCCCCCGGGCGACCGGGGCCGCGAGTCGTAAGAGCGCGAAAGGAGTGGACAGCGTGTCCAAAGGGCAACGAAAGACGCCCAGAAAACCGGCTACGAAATTCGCCCACTTGCGGAAAAAGCTGGACTGCCGCAAGCTCAGAGCGAAACCGGCGAAGAAGAAGTAGCCTTGCGCTGCCGCCGCCGGCCTTTTGCCTTTCCGGCCGGGCGGAAGTGACAGTGGGCCACGGCCAGGTTGAGGGCGTCCTCTCGGCGGTGGTCCGGCTCGCTGGCACGGACCTGGGCAGTCGCGAGGGCCTCGGCAAAATCGAGCATGTCGTCGGCGATCGCTTCCACGGTGGATGCGTCCATCGCGCGAATCGTCTCCTCCATGTCGCCATCGGCGGTCAGCGTTGCCGCGATGCCGCGCGCTCGCTGCCGCAGGTCGTCCGGCCACTGCTCGGCATGGTGCAGCGCCGCGACGAACTCAGCCGCGGCGTCCAGAAACCGCTCGTTCAGTTGAATGTTCCGGCCAACCAGAAGCTGCACGGCCTGATGAATATGGTCCGATCCCGGGAGCATCGAATACCCTCCTTCGCGTGAATTAGGGTCCAGATGCAGTTTGCCACCGTTGAATTATAGGTTGCACGGCCACCGGCGGCCACCGTCTTTATCAACATCCCGGACGTTGCGCATGGGGAACATGAGGAACGAGGAGCCACCGAGACTCCTTGTTTGGCGAGGACTGCACCGAAAGTGCAGGCAATGAGATACGGCCTGAGATTTCGGACATGACGGCCGCGACCGCCCGGTACGCGCTGATTCGATCAGGCGGTCAGTCGTTCGACGCAGCGAGCTCGGCGAAGTTTTTGAGGATCTTCAGTCCCTCGGCCTGGCTTTTTTCCGGGTGGAACTGGGTGGCGAAGAGATTGCCGCGCCAGACCATCGCGCAGAACGGACCGCCGTAGTCGGTCTCGGCGGCAACTACCGTCGGGTCGCTGGGCGCCACGTAGTAGGAATGGACGAAGTAGAAGTACGTCCCTTCGGCGATCCCTTCGAGGATCGGAGCACGCCGGCGGATCGAGAGCTGGTTCCAACCCATATGAGGGACCGAGTACTCCGGTGGCAACTCGAAGCGGACGACTTCGCCCGGCAGCACGCCGAAACCCCGGTGCTCGCCGTGCTCGTAGCCGACGTCGAACAGCAGTTGCAGGCCCAGGCAGATTCCCAGAAAAGGCTTGTCGGAGCGGATCGCCTCCAGCACCGGCCCGAGCAACTGCCGCCTCCGCAGCTCGACCATGGCGTCCTCGAACGCCCCCACGCCCGGCAAAACCACCTTGGCGGCGGCGGCCACCTCGGCCGGGTCGCTGGTGACGACGGCGACGTGGCCCACCTTCTCGAAACCCTTCTGCACGCTGCGAAGGTTGCCCATTCCGTAGTCGATGATGGCGATCATAGCGGGTGGAAGCTGGGAGCCGGGGCTCAGCGTCGGGCTGCGGTCGCGTTCCGGCCGGCGTTGCCAGGGCGCGGGAACACAGCATTATCCAAGAGAAAGGACCGGCTCGCAAGGGCGAGGGTCGTTTCCGGTCGGTGGGGGTTCATCAACCCCTCTTCTCCGGATAGACGACCAGCTCCACGCGACGGTTGCGGCGCTTGCCCTCGATCGTGGCATTGGAAGCCACCGGATGATTCGCCCCGTGGCCGACGACGAACAGTTGGCCTTCGACGTAGCGGCTCCGCGACAGCAGCACGTCATAGACGGCCATGGCCCGATCGACCGAAAGGGCATGATTGTTGCGCCACTGCGTGCCGCCGACCGGATCGCTGTCGGTATGGCCTTCGACGCCGAGAATCTGGTCCGGATAGACGCGCTGCAACTCCGCCGCGGCGCCGGCAATCATTTGAACCGCCTCGGGACGCAGTCGGGCACTGCCTGCCTCGAAGATGCGGCTGCCGGGCAGCTCCACGCGAATCACGTCGCCGTCGCGGCGAACGTGGACTTCCGGCAGGTCGATTGTCGGCAGCGTTTGCAGCAGGCTGTTGTTGGGCGTGATCAGCACGTCGCCCCGACGACGCATCGACGCGGTCAACGCCTGCACCTTGTTGTCGCTCGACTTTTTCTGTTCGCGGGCCTCGGCCAATTGGGTCGTCACGCCGCGGAGTTGATCGCGCAACGCGGCCACCTGGTCTTCAGCCACCTTGGTCTGCTGGCGGGCCTGGGCCAGCAGTGATTCGAGCTCCTGATTGTCGCGATCAAGCCCTTCGGCCCGTGTCTGCAACTGCTGCTGCTGCCGGGCCATGGCCAACTGCTGCTGTTGGTACTGGCTGAGTTGGCCCTGGAGCACCATCGAGTTGTCGGCGCAGCCGGCCGAGCCTACCAACACAAACGCCGACAACCATACTGCACTGGCGAACCGTCGCATGGATAGGTTCTCCCGGGGCGATCGAAAAAAAAACGAACAGGCGTCCAGCGACCGTGGTTCAGAAGGAGCAACGGTGGCTGCCCGGCAGCCATACTGGGGCCCCACGGTACCTCGAAAGTGTGATTCTGCGTGTGGGACGGACCGCGACGAGTGGGCCGGATCGTACCGATCGGGCCGGATTGCGGCAAGCCCAGTTTGGCGCCGGCCCCGCGGCCCCCGCCGTGTCGGCAGACGCCGTGGCTTGACCTAGATTTGGATGAGACGCAAAGGGTCAACCGGGACACTGTGCCATGTGGCTTTTCGACATAGTCACCGACCTTCACGAGGGGGAAGACCTCCTTCGAGGACGCCGCTACGGCGTGATCGAGGTTGTCGACGGTCGATTCCGTCGCGTGGTCCTTCGCCCGTTTCCGAAGCTGATCTCGGCACCCGGAATCCTGCTTTGCGGGGGCTCGTACCACCGGTTCTTCGCGGGCGATCGACTCTGGCTCTACTACAATCAGCCCCGCCGTTTTCCCAGTTTCCTGGCGCTGAAATACGTGGTCTCCGCCCGGCAGACGACGATGGGCTCGCTCAGCCGCGCCTTGGCCGTGCTGGACGAGATTGCCCGTATCAAGCAGTCCGATGCACTGCTGTGCGACGTGGGGAACTGGCGAATCACGACGAAGTTGATCGCGCGCTGGGGCTGGGTGCCGCATTGCCCGTCGCGATGGCACCGGCACTACATCAAGCGTCTCTACCCGGGCGACCGGGCAATGTCCCCTAGCCACACGCTTCCCGAATCCGCTGCCACAGCGCCAACATCAGCCCCAGCAGAGCCAGGCAACAGAGCACCATCGCCGGCACGAGCCAGCCGATGAAGAAGGGCGCGAGCCAATCCCAGATGGCGGGCCAACGTGCGATCAGCACAACCGCGGCCAGGCAGAGGTAGGGACCGTAGGGGATTTCGTTGTCGCGCCGCAGCACCCATTGCGAGACACCCACCACCAGCGCCGCGAACGGGGCCAGGAAGAAAACAACCGGACACGCTTGCCACCCGAGGAAAGTGCCAATCATGGCCATCAACGTCACGTCGCCGAATCCCATGGCCTCGCGCCGCAGCGCGGCAGAGCCAATGATCCGCACCATCCAGACCAACCCGCCGGCGGCGGCCATGCCGACCAGGGCACTGAGCAGCCCCACCCAGCGCAGCTCTCCCCAGAACCAGACCGCCGTAATCACCAGCGAGCCGACCAGCCCCATGGCCAGGATTGCGTAGGTGACCGGCTCGCGGACGAGCCGGGCGATCGAGAGTCGCCACGCCCGGCGCCAGCCGTGGCGCGGGTACCAGGTCCGCGGCATCAACGCCACGCACCAGAGCCACCAGCAGCCCAACCCCACCGCCAGCGACCGGCAATGGGGAGCACCGCCGAGCCACACGGGCCATTCGTTGGGCGAGGTCAACCGCAAGAACGGCCATCGGTCGGGCGAAACGCTCTGCCAGAATTCCGGCGGAATCGTGCGGTCCACCGGGACCAACAGGTGGGGCAACAGCGACCAGGGAACCGCCGTGGCCAGCAACAACCCCAGCAGCGTGCCCGGCACCGTGATCGCGTCGGGGATAATCTTCTCGTCCAGGTCGATCATCGAGGCGACGACCATCAGCCAGACCAGCAGCGCATGGGCGGCAAACTGGCCGTGCAGGACCGTTTGCAGGCCCAAGGCCAACGGCGGCGGCCCCTCCATCGGCAGCAGCCCGCCGCAGCCGATTTCCCACCAATAGAACGCCGCCAGCCCCCATCCCAAGAGCAGTTCGACCAACATCGGCCGGATCCAGAAGCCGGTGCCGTGGATAGCGGCCTCGCGCCGCAGCCCGAACCAGCCGACGATCGGGAAACGGTCGCCGAAGCGGCGTGGCGGGGCTTGGGAAGCCGGCCGGGACCAGGGGCTGATCGGGCGGGGATGCCACGCCAGCCTGTAGGTGGCGAGGTTCGCCAGACCGCCCAGGCAGGCACCCAGCACGAAAATCGCCAGCAGACGGACTTCCAACGGGATGGCCAGGAGCTGGTTCACGCGGCGTTTCCATCCTCGGGTGCTGCGTCCTTGGGTCCCAGGTCGAGCCGGTCAAGGATTTCGACCGTCAATTGCTCGGGCGTCTTTCCTTCCGTATCGACCTGAAGATCGGCCGACCCGTGATAAACCGGCTCTCGCTGTTTGAGCAACTGGACGATCTCCTCCAGGGGCCCCCGATCGGTGAGATTGGGACGGCGGTCGGGATTGGTCGGGTCGGCCGCCATCCGCCCGAGGATGGTCTCGGGCCGCGCCCTCAGCCAGACGACCTTGCCCGCCGCCCGCATCGCCGCCCGGCTCTCCGGCCGCAGGGGCGCCCCGCCGCCGGCCGCCAGCACCAGCCGGGGTCGCCGGCAGAGATCGGCGATCACGTCTGCTTCCAGATCCCGGAACGCCGGTTCGCCGTCTTCGGCAAAGACCCTCGCGATGGTCTTGCCCGCCCGCCGCTCGATCTCCACGTCGGCGTCGATCCAGTCCCAGTCGAGCCGTTCGGCCAGCAGCCTCGCCAAGGTGGTCTTGCCCGTGGCGCGATATCCGATCAGAGTCAAGTTCATGCGGTGGGATTTGGGTTCGAGGTTCCGTGCCGGACTCGTGAAGACGGCGGGTCGAATTCGCAGCGCCCCCGCGCTCTTGCTGCCCTCAATACTTCGCGGCTGCGATCGCCCGCTTGATCACGTCGCGCATCAGCTCGGCCGGTCCTTCCTGGCCGGTGAACAACTCGAACTGCAAGCAGGCCTGCCGGACGAACATCTCGACCCCGGTGACGACCTGGCAATTGCGGCTGCGGGCTTCCTTGATCAGCAGGGTGTTTTCGGGGTTGTAGACGGCGTCGAAGACGACCATCGACGGGCGGAGATGGTGCCGGTCGAAGGGCGTCTCATCAACGTTCGGGTGCATGCCCACCGGCGTGCAGTTGAGCAGCAGATCGGGCGAGACGCTGTGCCGCACCGCCCAATCGACGGCCCGGCACTCGAATCGTTTGGCCAGCTCCCGGGCGTGTTCGGCAACGGCGTCGGTGAGCACGACCTTGACCTCGCGGCGGATCAGCCCATAGGCGATCGCTTTGCCGACACCACCGGCTCCCAGCACCAGGGCGGTCTTGCCGCGGAAGGGATCGCCCTGCTGGCCTTTGGCGCTAAGCGCCCTTTCGAGACTTTCCATGGCGGCCCGATAGTCGGTGTTGTAGCCCCGCGTCACGTCGCCGTCCCACAAGACCGTGTTGGTGGCTCCAATGCCGCGCACGGCCCCGTCGGCCTCCGTGAGCTTCTTGACCGTCTCTTCCTTGTGGGGGATGGTCACGCTGAGCCCTCGGATGCCGAGTTGCGGGGCCTCGTCGAGGAACTCCGCGAGGTCCTCGCGCGGCACGCGGATGGGGACATAGACCTTGTTGAGGTTCAAGTGGTGAAAGGCCGCGTTGTGGATCAAGGGGCTCAGGCTGTGGCCGATCGGATCGGCAATCACCCCGTACACCTCGGTCTCCGAGTTGATCTGGTCGTAATGGTAGATGTCGGTCATCTGCTGGTAGCTGAGCTGGCCCGGAGCCAGCGCCCGTTCGTGATGGAACGTGGCATAGCTGAACGGGGCTCCGAACCGCCCGGCCAGGACTCGGGTGGGAGTGCCGATGTCGCCCATGCACAGCCCGATCGTCGGCACTTCGCTCTGCCGGGTCAACCGCAGCATCCGCAGGTTGTCCTGCGGGTGGTTGGCCATCGTGCAGATCTTCACGATGTCGGGATCGAGCTTGCAGATTCGCCGGTGGATGACTTCCAGATCGCTGGGAGTCTTACGGAAATCGTGCACGCTGATGATCCGCTTGGTCGAGCCGAAGCGAGGAATCGATCCGGCAACGTCCTCCTCCACATCCACGTATTCCACACCCTCCGCAATCGCCGTGCGCAACAGCATCACCCGCTGCTCCTCGCTGCCGGAGTATTTTCCGCCGTCGCGCTGGCGCCGGCAGGTGACGACCACCGGACAAGGACGGTCGTTCAGCAGCCGTTTGAGGTTCACTTCGCCGTTGATGTAGTCCAGCCGCAGCTCGACCAGTTGGGCGCCTTGGGAAACCAGGTGCTTGTGCTCGGCAATGACGTGCCGCTGGCGACCGCGGCCGACACTTACGCAGATCATGGTAGGGGTCTGGGGTTCGTGGATGGTGGATCGTGGCTGGCGGATCGTGGATCGAAAGGGCCTGGGCCGGTCGACGGGACGCCCTTCCCATTGTGCCGGATACCGCCGCGAAAATCAAACGCGCTTGAACTGCCTGTCCAGCTCCTCTCGCGTGAAAATCAGTGCCGTGGGTCGGCCGTGGGGGCAATGGTGCGGGTCGTCGATCAGATGGCGCTGCTTCAGCAACGTATCGATTTCCTCGGGGCTGAGCCGGTCGCCGGCCTTGATCGCGGCCTGGCACGCAATCGCGTGCAACAACTGGTCGAGCAAGTCACCCCGGTCGAGCCGGCGGCCGCCGGAAAGCAGCCGTTCGAGCAACTCGTGAAGCACGGCTGCCGGATTGATGTTGGCCAGCATCGCCGGGTAGCCGGCCACCAACACCGTGTTGCCCCCGAAGGGTTCGATTCGCATGCCGAGTTGCGCGAGCACTTCCCGATGTTCCAGGGCCGCCGCCGCCTCGGGCGCGCTGAGATCGACCGGCTCGGGAACCAGCAGGCTCTGGGTCTCCAGCGCCCCGGACATCACCCGCTCGCGCAAGTGCTCGTAGAGGATCCGCTCGTGCAAGGCGTGCTGGTCGATGATCGTGACGCCTTCTTCCGTCTCGGTGACCAAGTAACGATTGTGGATTTGCAGGGCCGGGGCTGATCGCGCGGCCAAGGCGTTTGCCGTGGGTGGCTGCTCCGCGGGCGCGGCCGTCGTCGGGGGCTCCGTGGAATGGGCCTGGACCTCGTCGCTCTCGCGGCCCGTCCCGCCCCGATCGACGCGACTTAACTGCAACGATTCCCGGCTCTGCACCGATTGCCCGAGCCCGCAGGCTGCCCGAAACGCCGGTTCCGAGCCGGCCCGAGTCGGGGCATCCCAGGAGGCCACCTTGCCCTTGGCCCAATCGACCAGCTCTTGTCGCAGCTCCGCAGTTCGGACGCGGTCGTGCCCGCCGGTCGGGTCGTCGCCGGGCGACTCGACGCGGACCGTCAGGTCGGTGGTAAGGAATTTGCTGCGAAGCGTGGAGAGCAACTGGCTGTAAAGTCGGCCGGAGTCGACGAACCGCACTTCGAGCTTGGTCGGATGGACGTTGACGTCGACCGCTTCCGACGGCATCTGGAGCCTGAGGAACGCGACCGGATAGCGGCCGGTCGTCAGCAGTCCCCGGTAGGCCTCGCCCAGGGCGTGCTGCAGCGCGCGATCGCGGATATGGCGGCCGTTGAGGAAGACATATTGCATGCGGTTGTTGCTGCGGCTGTGCGTGGGATTGGCCACGTAGCCCGACAGACACACGTCTCCGTCAATGCTCTCGACCGGGATCAGGTGCTCGGCCAATTCGCGGCCGAAGGACTCCGCAATCCGCTCGAGCCATCCGTCCGAGGCCGCCAGGTCGAACACCTGGCGGTTGTTGTGGCGGAGCGTGAAGTGGACGTGCGGCACGCCCAGGGCGATGCGGGTAAACGCCTCGCTGACGTGTCCGAATTCGGTCTGGGTCGTGCGGAGGAACTTCCGCCGCACGGGAGTGTTGAAGAAGAGATTGTGCACCTCGACCGACGTGCCCACCGGACACCCGCAGGGCGCCACGTCGCTGGCCTTGCCGCCGACCACCTCGATCTCGGCGCCGCCGGGGCCGTCGGCCGTGCGGCTGCGGAGAATCAGTCGACTGACCTCGGCGACGGAGGCCAGGGCCTCGCCGCGAAACCCCAGCGTGCCCACGCGAAACAGGTCGTCGGCCTCGGCGATTTTGCTCGTAGCGTGGCTGGCCACCGCCAAGGGGAGCTCCTCCGGCGGAATGCCGCAACCGTTGTCCACCACGCGAACCAACTCCCCGCCACCGCCGGTCACGCTCACGTCGATCCGCGTGGCCCCGGCGTCGACGGCGTTTTCCATCAGCTCCTTGACCACGCTGGCCGGGCGCTCGATCACCTCGCCGGCGGCGATCTTGTTGATCAGGGATTGGGAGAGTTGGCGAATCGGCATGGGGAAAGAGTGATTGGGGATTGGGGATTGGGGCGTCTGGGCTCACATGAACTTGCGTCGCCGGAAAGCCTGGTTCATCTTTCCAATCCCGAATCCCTACAGCTGATATTCCTTGATCTTCCGATACAACGTCCGCTCGCCGATGCCGAGCATCTGGGCCGCGTCCTCGCGATTCCCGCCGGTCACCCGCAGCGTCTCGGCGATGAACAGCCGCTCGAGTTCCTCCAGAGGCTTTCCCACCAAGGCAGCCAGCGAGGCCGTCGGGGGCGGGCCGGCGGGCTCGGCCGGGTCGGCTAGTTCCTCGGGCAGGTCGTCGGCGTCGAGCAGACCGTCGTAGTCGACCACCACCATGCTCTCCACCAGGTTGCGAAGCTGGCGGACGTTGCCCGGCCAGTGATAGGCCAACAGCTTCCGCCGGGCCGCCGGCGACATGCCCTTGATCTGCTTTCCGTGCTGCGCGGCAAACTGCCGCATGAAGTAGTCGATCAGGATGGGGATGTCCTGGCTCCGCTCCAGCAGCGTCGGCAGCCGGATCGTGACCACCTTCAGCCGATGGTAAAGGTCGCTGCGAAACGTGCCCTCCTCGATCGATTCCTCCAGGTTCCGGTTCGTCGCCGAGAGGATCCGCACGTTCACCTTGATCGGATCGTTGGACCCCACCCGGGTGATCTCCCCGTTCTCCAGCACCCGCAAGAGCTTAATCTGGGTGGGCATGGGCATGTCGCCCACCTCGTCGAGAAACATCGTGCCGCCGTCGGCAAACTCGAACTTGCCGATGCGATCGGTCGACGCGTCGGTAAACGCGCCCTTGACGTGGCCGAACAGCTCGCTCTCGAGGATGTTCTCGCTCAGTGCGGCGCAGTTCAACGCCACGAAGGCCTTGTTCTTTCGGGGGCTGTTCTGGTGGATCGCCTGGGCGACCAGCTCCTTGCCGGTGCCGGTTTCGCCCTGGATCAGCACGCTGGCATTGGTCGGGGCGATGCGTTTGAGGCGTTCGATCACGCCACGCATCTGCGAGCTGTCGCCGATGACGCCCTCGAAGCCGAACTTCTCGTCCAGCCGCCGCTGCAGCTCGACGTTGGTCCGACGCAGCCGCGAACTCTCGCCCGCCTTCTCGGCGATGGCCCGAAGCTGGTTGATATCCAGTGGTTTCAACAGGTAATTGAACGCCCCCCGCTGCATCGCCTCGACCGCCGAAGGCACTGTTCCGTGGCCGGTCATCAAGATCACCTCGGCGTCGGGCTGCTCGCTGCGGGTGCGGGCGAGGATGCCCAGGCCGTCGATGTCGCTCATCTTCAAATCGGTGATCACCACGTCGAACGGCGTCTGGCCGATGATCTCGGCGCCTTGCGTTCCAGAGGTGGCTACACGGCATTGAAAACCGACCCGATCGAGGCTTTCGGCCACCACTTCAGCGTGGGCTTCGTCGTTGTCGACGATCAGCACCTCGATGGGGGGGCCGACGGCGATCATTTTCTCTTTCGATTCAGCTTCCATGATGTCAGAGATCATATCGGATTGGCCGGCGTGGGACCAGAAGGGGTCGCCTGGGTGGCCGATTCACACGGGCTCGGCGTCCCCGGGCAAGCGTGCCGGCACCGGCAGCTTGATCGTGAACTGCGTGCCGTGGCCCAACTCGCTCTGGAGCTTCATCTGGCCGCCATGGGCCTCGATGATCCGCCGGGCGGTGGGCAATCCGAGGCCCGAGCCGCCCCGCTTGGTCGAGAAGAACGCCTCGAAGACCTGCGATCGAGTCGGTCCGTCCATGCCGCAGCCGGTGTCGATCAAGTCCAGGGCCACGCCGTCGGCGGTGACGTAGGTGCGGACCACGAGCTGACCGCCGCCGGGCATGGCCTGCTCGGCGTTGAGCAGCAGGTTCAGCAGGGCGCCGTGGAAGGCCTCGCGGTCCAGCAACACGGTGGGCAGATCGGCCGTCAGGTAGTCGATCACCTCGATGCCCGTCTCGGCCGCCTTCGGCGCGAAGAAATCGAGCACCTGCCGGACCTGGCGGTTCAGGTCGCTAGGCTGCAGGTTGAGGCGGTGGGCCTTGGCGAAGCTCAGGAAGTCGTCCAGCAGGTCCTGCAACCGCTGGCACTCGCGCTGAACCGTTTCCACCTTGTGCAGCGCACGGCGCTCGCGCTGCGACGAAGCGTCGGCGAAATCCTCGCCCAACAGCTCCATGTTCAGACGGATCGTGGACAGGGGATTCTTGATTTCGTGGGCCAAGGCCCCGGCCAGCCGGGCGATCTCGGTGTATTGATCGACCAGCTTCTGCCGCACCTCGTCGGGCGTCGGATCGGAGCGAGGAGTCATGCCGTCAGCTCTCGTCGCCGTTGCCGCCGCCTCCCTGTTGCGCTAATTCACGCATGGCCACCCGCCGGCTGAGCTTCACGCGGTCCTGGTCGTCGATGGCGATCACCTTCACCTCCATGGGATCGCCCACCTTGCAGACGTCGGCCACGCTGGAGACGTACTCGTCGGACAGCTCGCTGATGTGGCACAGGCCGTCCTTGCCGGGCAAGATTTCGACAAACGCGCCGAAATCCTTTACGCTGGTGACCCGGCCGCTGTAGATGCGGCCGACCTCGACCGACGCCGTGAGGGCCTCCACACGGCTGAGTGCCTCTTGGGCCCCTTCGGACTGGTGGCTGGCGATGGTCACCGTTCCGTCGTCGTCGACATCGATCGACGCCCCGGTGCTCTCCTGGATGGCGCGAATCGTCTTGCCGCCCGGCCCGATCAGCAGACCGATCTTCTCCGGATCGATGTGGGTCTGCAGCAGGCGAGGCGCCCACTTGGAGATCTCGCTGCGAGGCCGCGAAATCGTGGTGAGCATCTTCCGCAGGATTTCGATGCGTGCCTCCCTCGACTGGACGAAGGTCGCCCGCATGATTTCCTCGCTGATGCCGTCGGTCTTCAGGTCGAGTTGGATCCCGGTGATGCCGTTTTGGGTGCCGGCGATCTTGAAGTCCATGTCGCCGAAGTGGTCCTCGTCGCCGAGAATGTCGGTCAACAGGACCCACTGGTCGCCTTCCTTGACCAGGCCGACGGAAATCCCGGCCACGGGATTGCTGATCGGCACGCCGGCCGCCATCAGCCCCAGCGTGGCCGCGCAAACGCTGGCCATCGAACTGGATCCGTTCGACTCGAGGATGTCGGAAATAATCCGGATGGTGTAGGGGAACTGATCGGGATCCGGCAGGACGGGCTTAACGCTTCGCTCGGCCAGTGCCCCATGGCCGATCTCTCGACGGCCGGGGCCACGAATCGGCCGGCACTCGCCCACCGAAAACGGCGGGAAGTAGTAATGGAGCATGAATTTCTGCGAGTATTCCTCGATCAGGCCGTCCACCCGCTGCTCGTCACGCCCCGTTCCCAACGCCACGGTGACCAGCGACTGGGTCTCGCCGCGCTGGAACAACGCCGAGCCGTGGACCCGCGGCAGCAGATCCACCCGACACTGGATCTCGCGCAACGATTTCGTGTCGCGCCCGTCGGGCCGGGTTCCCGAGAGAATCTGGTCGCGAATCACACGGGCCTCCAGATCATGCCACACCTTGCCGAACCGGGCCGGGTCGATGGCATCTGGGGCCTCGGGATCGGGAAGCATCTCGGCCCGTGCCCGTTCCTTCAGTGCCGAGCAGGCTTCGCCGCGGGCCAGCTTGCCCTCGGTCCGCTTGGCTTCCATGAAGGCGTCGTAGTACTTGTCTTTCAGCCGGTCAAAAAGGTCGTCCGATTCGGGGACCGGATACTCGGTCTTCTGGACGCCGACCTTCTCGATCAATTCCTCCTGCATCTCGCAGATCTGCCGAATGCAACCGTGAGCCGCCATGACGGCCTCGGCCATGCGGTCTTCCGGCATCTCGCGGGCGAAGCCCTCGATCATCAGGATGGCGTCCTTGCTGCCGGAGACGATCAGATCCAGTTCGCTCTCCTCCAGATCGTCCTGGGTCGGGAAGGGAATCATCTCACCGCCCACGCAACCCATCCGCACGGAAGCGATCGGGCCCAGGAAGGGCATCGGCGAAAGCGCCAGCGAGGCCGAGGCCCCGTTCATCGCCAGCACGTCGCCGTCGTTCTGCCGGTCGCTGGCCATCACGAAGGTCATCACCTGGACTTCGTCGTTGAACCAATCGGGGAACAAGGGGCGAATCGGACGATCGATCAGCCGGGCCGTCAGGGTTTCCTTGGTCGTGGGACGGCCCTCTCGTTTGAGGAACCCGCCGGGGAACTTTCCCGCGGCCGCCACACGCTCACGGTAATCGCACGTCAGGGGGAAGAAGTCGATTCCCGGCCGGGGCGGGCCGGTCGCGGTCGCGCACAACACCACCGTTTCGCCATACTGGACCAGGCAACTGCCGGCGGCTTGTTTGGCGAGTTCTCCGGTTTCGATGGAAAGGACTTTGGCGCCAATCTGTCTTTCAACGCGTACTTTCAATGTTCGATCCTACCTTCATCTGAGTTACAGGTGGACTCTTGCAGGAGTCCGGTCACCAGTTTCCAACAGAGCTTCTCGCAGGAAGAGAGCAGGAGCGGCAAGTCTCCCGAAGCGGGCCCGCACCGATTCGTGGCGCGAGCTAGAGGCACGCCTGAAATGCACACCAACTACCATGACCGACGCCGTGCTCCTTGGCGAGCCGACCTCGGAGGCGAGAGAAGACGTTCCGACTACTTGCGGATGTCGAGACGCCGAATGATGTCGAGGTAACGCTGCGGATCAACTCTCTTGAGATAGTCCAACAGACGCCGCCGCCGACTTACCAGCATCAGAAGACCACGCCGGCAAGCATAGTCCTTCTTGTGCGCCCGTAAGTGCTCGGTCAGCCCGTTGATCCGGGTCGTCAAAATGGCGATCTGAACTTCCGGGGAGCCGGTGTCACCCTCGCTCCGCCGAAACTCCCCAATCAAATCCTGTTTCCGCTCGTTCGTAATGGTCATCTGCTACCGCGACTGCTCCACCTCGGCCGGACTTTGCGTGCTTCGTGCGAAGCACTTTGCTCCCACCGCGTTTCCCAAATCCCTTCCTGCATTTACGTGTACCAACTCATTAAGACCATAAGTCTACCGATCGGCCACCCTTTTGCAACCGCAAACGCCCGTTCCCTATCCAATTATGTGGCCCATTTGCCTGCGCACCACCCTTTGTGGTGGTTTGCCCGCATGGAAATGGATGTTTTGGGATGAGTTCACCGATTATTCGCGATTCTCCCGGCCAAGCCGTTCGCCCCCCAACGGAAGATCCGACTCCTGCTTCGCGAGTGGATCCACGTGGATCGGGCCGACATGAAAACCGTCGACCCCGACGCCTCCCGGGGTCATGGAGATCCGGATCGCCCCGGCGTCGGCCGTGTGGAGGACTTGGCTGCCCGCGGCTTGGTAGGTGGTCTCGATCAGCCCGGGGCCCCATCGGTGCGTGCCGCTGACGACCACCCACCTGGGTGTACTCCACTCGGCCAGTCCCGGGGGATTGCTGCTCCGGCTGCCGTGATGCGGTGCCATCAGAACGTCGTAGTGCGTCGGCTGCTCGGCCAACACGTCCTGCAAACCGGGCCTATCGAGGTCGCCGGGCAACAAGATACGACGGCCGAGGTATTCGACGTCGAGAACGATGCTGTTGGGATTATCGCCCCCAAGTACGCCGCTCCTGGGAGGGTGCAGGACCCCGATGTGACAGGTTTCGCTGTCGAGCCGATCGCCGCGGTGGATCTCCCGCAGCGGCACGCCCGAGCGGTGGATCGACTCCCGCAGCTCCAGCAGCGCGGGACTGCTGCCGTCGAACATCACCGGCGAGACGTAAACCACGCCGACGGAGAACCGCTCGAGCAGGCCGGGCAGCCCGCTGTAGTGATCGAGATCGGCGTGCGAGAGGATCACGGCGTCGAGATGCGTGATGCCCCGGGACCAGAGGTACCCCGCAATCGAACGCGTGGCCTTGTTCGGAGCACCGAATCGGCCCGCGTCGTACAGAATGGTCTGTCCGGAAGGCAACTCCAGCACAACCGCGCAGCCGTGTCCCATGGAAAGAAACGTGCAATCGAGCCGGCGGTTGTCGTGGCGCATCGCGCTGGCGGCGAAACCAACGGCCGTCCAGCCGGCCAGCAACGCCAGGCACCAGCGCCGCGGCGGCCGGAGGCGGGGCGAGGCGGCCAGCAGAGTGAGTCCCCCGTAGAAACCTGTCAGCCACCAGTCGGCCGGCCCAGGCACCCAGAGATGGCCGCCGGGAATCTGCTGCCCGTACTCCACGCTCGACTGTAAGCACCAGAAGCTCGCGTCGGCACATCGCCCGAACACGTGGCCCAGCGGCGCGGCGAACGTGCCGAACACCATGGTGGCGAATCCCGCAATCAAGCCCGCCGTCATCGGCAGCCACACCAGCGTGTTCAGCAGCGGGGCGATCGGCACCACGAGGTGGAAGCGGGCCATGACCAGCGGCAGCGTCACCAGCCAGATCGCGGCGCTGGCCAGCATCAGGTGGCGCAGGCGGCGCCCCGACCACCGGGCACCTTGCACCAACCAGCCTCCGCTGTCGGCGGTCAGGCGATCCAGCGGGTCCTGATCGGGCCTCGAACGGGTCCAGCGCGGCCCGAACCACATCAACGTGGCCACGGCCAGAAAGGACAGTTGGAACCCGGTGTGAAACAACTCGGCCGGGCTCCATGCCAGCACGATCAGTGCCGCCGCGGACAGCGAGTTGAACGACAGCGGCCGGCGACGCAGCCACAGCGACAGGCAGATCACCAGCACCAGAATCGTCGCCCGAACCACCGGCGGTCGCGCATCGGTCAGCAGCATATAAGACACGCTCAGGCCGGCCACCACCAGCATGGCCCAGCCGCGCGGCATCGGCGCGCGCCGCAGGGCCCCCAACAGAAGCCCGGCGAGGATTCCCACGTGCAATCCCGAGATCGCCAGCAGATGCACCGTCCCCGTTTCCATAAACGCCTGCTTCTGCTCGGGATCGAGCCATTCGCGGGCGCCCAACAACACGGAGGCCGCCAGGGGCCAGCGCCGCTGGTCGAGATGTTGTTGCAGCAGCCGGTTGCCGTGGTCGCGTGCCCGCTCGATCAGCCGTCGAACGCTCCAGCCATGGCCCCGTGGGACCACCGAGACACATTCGGTAAACGCCGTCCGCATCACGCTCCGCTGTCGCTCTGCCCGAAGATACCGGGCGTAGTCGAATTCTCCCGGGTTGTCGGCCGGGCTGGGCAGCAAGAACTGCGCGAAGACCCGCAGCCGGTCGCCGGCCTTCACGTCCTCCGGCAGGCGTCCCTCCACCAAGAGCCGGGCCCGGCCGGATGCGCGTTTCCAGCGGGCCCTGTCGCGAATGCCCCTCAGCTCGACGTCCACGCGCCAGCGCTCACCGATCGGGACCGCACGCAACGGGTCGACTTCGGGTGGCGGAATCATCCGCGCCGACTTCAGGGCAATCGCTTCCACGCAGACCGGCTGCGCGTCGCGGCGGGCATAATAGCCCAGGTCGTCCTCGGCGAACAGGAACCAACAGCAATGGTGCCAGGAAGCAGCCGTGGCGGCGACCGCCGCCAGCAGCAGCACGGCCGCCGGCGTTTCCCGGCCCCGTCGCCACAGCGGAAACCAGCACGCCAAGGCCGCCGCGGCCGCGGCCCACCAGCGGAATACCGGCGCCGGCCCGTACCGATCGGCCACAATCCCGGCAGCAGCGGCGACCAGCACCACCACCAGCGGCTGGTAGCGGACGCCGGCCGAGGAATCTCGTTCGCCGTCGCAATCGCCCTGGCTCGCTTGGGTCGCTCCCATGCGACGTATTCTCGTCGGCCGAGCGCGTTTTGGCAACGGTCGGCCGCCTGGCGATGTGGGGGTTGGGCGTTACAATGGTAGGCTTTCCCGCCACAAACCACGCAGGAGCGTTTCCATGTCGCCATACATCGTCGAGCTGGGAGACTGCGTCAAGATCGAGCCCGGCAAGGGCCAAACGGTCTTCGCCACCGAATGCGAACGGATGACGCTGACGGTCATGGAGTTCGAGCCCCACACGATCACGCCCGAACACAGCCATCCGCACGAGCAGGTGGGCTACCTGATTGAGGGCGAGGCGGAGTACGTCATCGAAGGCAAGACGTATCCGGTCCGGGCGGGCCAGATGTGGTGTCTGCCCGGCGGCGTGCCGCACCAGGTCAAGGTCGGCGACCGCCCGATGCGCGTCGTCGAGGTCTTTTGCCCGGTCCGCGAGGATTTCCGCAACACGTAAACCAAACGGTAGCAGAAAACGAAAAAACATCGCCATCCCCTTTGACAGTCCGCGGCCGATTTGCTAGGCTCCAATCGTTACATCGTGCGTTGGTGGTCGGCCGCTTCCGTTGAAGGGCCGACAAACAGGGAACTCCGGTGCGATTCCGGGACGG
>JAFGRD010000089.1 GCA_016935315.1 Pirellulales bacterium | reverse complement strand
CCGCCGGTCTTCCAGCGGCTCGATTCGCAGAGGCCGCCAGTGCGGCTCCGGGCATCCTTGACGGAGCGGCTGTTTGGGCGTCGCAAGCGATCCACCGCGGTGACATGTCGGCCACAGGCGAGGTTTCATGCGAGCTGTTCTCCCAGCAGTGCCCCATATGCAGCGTGAGACGCGGCCCCCAGTTTAGCCTATACCGCGAAATAAAGCAAGCGGCCCGGCCGAAGGGCTTCGCAGGGCGGGCTCGGATCGTCTTCATTCGTCCTGATTGGAGGAGAGCGTGCCTTTCTTGGCCACCCGCGCGAGCTTCTCGCGCAGGAAGGCCACGCAACCGGGGATCTGGGCCTCGCTCAGGCCGTGCAGCAGGAGTGGACCGCGGAAACCAGAGGCGTGCAGCAGGGAGAGATAGCGGTCGTAGTTCAGCTTGCCGTGCCCTGCCGCTTCGTGGCCGGCATCGCCGTCGTGGCTGAGGTCTTTTGCGTGGGCCAGGACGATGTCCTTGCCGATCAGGGCAAACGCCTCGTCCAACACTTCGCTCATCCGCGCCAGCTCGCCGGTATGGAAGATGTTTGCCGCGTCCATCGTGACCTTCAGGTGCGGCGGTGCTTCGGATCCGGATGGCTCATGTTGAAGGTTCCTTCGAGCGAGGCGATCGTGATCTTTCGGGATTCCGCCTCCCGGCGGATCTTCGCGATCACCTCCCGCGGGATCTCGTCGGGCATCATCGACAGACCGGCGCACCCGAGATTCAGTTGCACGCAGTCCAGGCCAAAGGCCTTCACGGCGTCGAGGCGGGCTGCAAGTGTCGGCCGCGAGATGGTCCCTCTCAGGATGGCGATCTGCATGAGCGGAGCCGGGACGGGTCCGGGTCCGTCCACCGCCCGCAAGGCCGGTGCGCACGCCGCCCCGACCGTCGATGCGCCGACCGTTTTCAGCCATTGCCGACGGGTCCAGAGATTGAGACTTTCGGACGAAGCATAGAGCATGAGGCACCTCGTGATGCGGGATCGGATGGCGTCATACGCAATCGGAACGAGCAAGAGCCTCTTCGCCACGGCTACTCGGCCTTCCCGACCAGCTCCGGCTGCCTGGTAGGCCCAAAGCCGACGTTCGCCTGCGCGCGGCAGCGCAGTTCGTCTCCAGAAAACTGCAATCCGACCGTGACGACGAACGGCGTTTCAGAGAAACAAATCCTGGCCGTGAAGGTGTCGTCGCCGGTCCAGGCACCGCTGGCCGCGATCGGTTGTTGGGTCAGGGGCCCCCAGGTCGCCCGCCCTTTTTCCCATGTGCCGCGACCGCATACGATCCGTTGTTCGGTGCCGTCCTGCCGGATGACGAGCGTCACCGGCCCCTCTTCCCCTCTGCTCTCCAGCGTGATCGCCTCCAACTTCCGCGCGTTTGGCGGGAATCCGTACTTCCGGCCCGACACCTTGGTGGGCCGGTGCGAGCCTTCCTGCGGACGCATCGCGAGGCTCTTCAGTTTTCGCTGGAGTTTTTGCACAACTTCGTCGTCCGGGGCCTGCGGCGTCGACTTGAAGGCGGGCAGGAGTTTGTCCCAGACCAGGCTTAGAACGGACTGCATATCCCCCACGCCGGAAGTAATGGCGATCACGGCGTCCTCCTCGGACAGCACGATGCAGAACTGCCCGAACGCTCCGTCGCCGCGATAGGCCCCGTGGCGACACCGCCAGAACTGGTATCCGTAGCCCTGGTCCCAATCGCTGTTCGGGTCACTGCCGTTGGAGGTCTGCCGGGCGGTTGCCGCCTCGACCCACGCTTCGGTCACGAGTTGTTTACCCTGCCATTTGCCCTTCTGAAGATAAAGCTGGCCGAACCGCGCGATGTCTTCCGTTCGGATACTCAAGCCGAAGCCGCCGGCGGTGATGCCCTGAGGGCTGGTTTCCCAAGTCGGGTGCTCGATGCCCAGCGGCTCGAACAGTCGCGGCCGGAGGTAATCGAGCACCGTCTGCCCCGTTGCCTCCTGGACGATGGCCGAAAGCATGTAGGTTGCCGACGTGTTGTACTGGAAGTGGGTGCCCGGCTTGAAAGGGACGGGATGCGCCAGGAAGGTTTTCACCCAGGGTTCGTCGGGCGTGCGAGGCGGCTCGGTCTGTTGGCCCGTCGACATGCGCAACAGGTCGCTGACCCGCATTGACCTGAGATTATGGCTTGGCTCGGGCGGGGCCTCGTCGGGGAAGAACTTCAAGACTTCGTCGTCGAGGCTCAGTTTGCCCTCGGCCACGGACAGCCCGACCGCAGTCGACGTGAAGCTCTTGCTCAGCGAATACAAGGAGTGGGGAGCCTCGGCGCCATAGGGCGTCCACCACCCTTCGGCCACGACGTGCCCGTGGCGCAAGAGCATGAAGCTGTGCAGCGAGTCGACGTTCTTGTCGACGGCCTCGACAAACGCGAGGACATCGGCCGAGGAGACTCCCTGCGCTTCGGGGATGCTGCGAGGCAGGCCTGCTCCGTAACCGAAAGGGCTGCTCAACGCGATCAGGCAAACGACCAGCAGAGGTTTCATATCTGTGTGCTCCTAGGGGATCAGTGGTAACGGCACGCTATGATCACGACCCGCCGACTCGGGGCGGCTCGTAGTATCGCAACTCGATGTGCGTGATGTTCATCGCGTCCCCTTGTACTTCTGGCGATATTCGCGTACCGTCTTGGGCTGGTGGTCGTTGTTCCACTCGGACAGCAACACGACTTCCCCTTTGCGACGCATCCTTTTCCTCCGTTGATATGGGTCAGGTTGAATACCCTGAGGGTAAGGATGTGTTCTTTCTCTTCAATCGCAATCCGCCAAACCGCCCCGTGCAAGCTCTCCGCAACAGAAACTCATTATTGACTGTGCAGGCGTCAATGAATAGTGTTCCATGTTGGGATATCCGTTCCAAACAGCCACTACAACTCGATCGCGACGGCCCGGGCCGGGGCGCCGTCGCCGTCGATCACTTTCAGCGGGAGCACGGTCAAGCCGACGATATCCGATTCGATCCGGTCGAGATGGGCCAAGCCCTCGACGATCACCACACCACCGCGCAACAGAACGCAGTGGACCGAGGTCAGTTCTTCGCGGTCGTTGACGTCGGCCACCGACGGCGGCTCGACTCCCAGCAGGGCCACGCGACGATCGACCAGCCATCGGGCCAACTCGATGCTGACGCGCGGCAGCGCGTCGCGATACTCGGGCGTGCCGTGACGCTTGTGCCAGTCGGTCCGCAGCAACAGCCGATCGCCCGGGGCGACGGCGTCGGCCGTCGCGCCGAGGTGCTCGACGGTGATGAGGGTCCGCGGCTCGATCGGCGTCAGGTCGACTACACGGGCCGGCCCGATGCAGGCGGCCAGATCGACCGCGTCGATCGTGGTGCCCCCGGGAATGAAGTGCCGCGGGGCGTCCATGTGGGTGCCGCAATGGGAATAGAGCTCGATCCGCTTGGCGTTCCAGCCCTCGGTTTCGAGCGTCTTCGCCTGGTGGATCTCGACGCCTCGCATGCCCGGTTCAAGCGCGAGGGTCAGGTCGATAATGCGTTGCATACTCTCGATGTCCTTGCATCACGCGCGGTTTGCCTGGGTAGGCCGTATCGCCGAAACCAACGGTGTCCGGGCCGCTTAGTGCGCTCCACGTCGACGTGACCATTCGGCGCGGCTTGCCGTCGTCGGCAAGCGTGCCGTCGAGCTTCACGGTGACGGAGTTGTTTCCGCGGGGCAGCATCACGTTGCGGTCTTCGCCGGCGGGTAGTTGCGATTGGGATCGGCCGGCCGAACTAGGATTACCCAGTCCTTGTTGGAATCCTCCGGCGGGCTACCCAACGAAAAAGCGTCACCGCCGTTGACCGCCCGAACGGTGCCGGTCAGCAACGATCCACCGTTCCGCGGGTCGTACCACTGCACCTCGAACATGCCCTGGGCGTCCGAAAGATCGAGCTTGACCTTTCCACCGCTCTTGATGTAAACCACGTAGACGTGGTTCGGCTTGCAGAGACAGTAGGCGCCCGGCGTCAGGTCGTCGGCCGAGGACATCTCCCAAAACGGGATCTCGTGCTTCCTGAAGAACTCCAGGGCAATGCGGCAATAGTCCCACCACCGGTCGCGGCTGCGGAAGTCTTCCAGCGAAAGGTCGGAATGGGCGTGCTGGTAGCCGAAGTACCATTCGTTGCCCCAGCCGCCGGCCATCAGCGTACCCCAGAGGCCGTTCTTTCGGCCGTCCTCGTGCGAGTTACCCGCATCGCCGTCGGGCCGCAGCGCGTGGCTGGCATCGCCCGGCTCGTCGCAGGCTACGGCCCACTGCTTGCCGGCCGCGGCCGACTTGTCGAGGTAGGTCTTTACCTGCCGGTGTACGTTGGCGAAATCGGTCTTGTTGGTCTGCAACGAGAAACCGGTCAGCTTCGAGCCTTCCCCCATCAGGTCGAAATGATCGGCGCCGTTGTGGATCACGATCAGGTGAGGGTACGGGTCGTTGTCGTAGAAGTACCGGGCCCAGGATCTCTTCTGCGCGGTGCTGGCGTTGTCGATCTCCTCGCCCAGGTTCCAGTTCATCGCCAGGTGGTGGGCGAACCGGGCGATCAACTCGCGGTAGTAGAGCTTTCGCTGGGGGCCCAGGTCGCCGCCGTCCAGGAGCAACTCGTTTTCAGTCTCCAGGGTCTTGAAGTGGATGAACATGCCCAGCCGGTCGGCGTGCTCGAAGATGACCTCCCACTGGTCCAGCCGCGAGACGTCCATCCGGTAGCGCTCGTCGTAATCGAGGTAGGGGAAGACGTTCTTGTCGTCTCCCTGAATATTCAACGGAAGAAAAGAGAAGGCGTTCATTCCTTCAGCGGCCAGGTAGTTGATGGCCCCGATCAGGCCCTTGCCCTTGCCGCCACCCCAGGTCGGATCGCCGGATTTAAAGTCCCGTATGTGGGGGCTGAACGTCTTGATGCGATGGTCGTTCTTTCCGTCCGTCTTGAAGTCGCCGTCGAAGTCACGGTAGGCGAAGAGGTTTTCCGGTGCGTCGGCGCCCTGCTTGAGGAAGTACTCCCCGGTCTCGGCGAACCGCAGGTAGCGCCGGCCGACGTATTGCAAACGACCCTTGCCGCGATGGTCGCGTCCGATCTTGTCGGTTGCTCCAATCTCGAACGAGCCGCTCACGCCGTCGCAGTGCCCGGCGCTGCTGCCGCCCCCTTCGACCGCCACGTGGCGGCCTTTCTGGAAAGCGACCTTGTAGGTCCAGTGGCCCGTCTTATCGGGGCAGAAGTGGACTCGCCAGACGTTGCCAGAGGTGGCACTCGTGTCGGCGGCGCTGCCGTCGGCCGCATAGTAGCCCGGCACGACGTAGGTCACCTCGCCGTTGCGGAACGTCACGTCCAAACGGTAGTCGGTGAACGGATTGGGCGTCGCCGTTTCACCCGTCGGGGGTCCGGCGAAATCGATCGTCACCTTGTGCCACTTCTTCAACTCTCCCGAGAAAACTCCGGCCTCGGCGGCGCCGGCTTCCGGAGCGGCGCAGGGCAACAGAAGCAGCAGGGAAACGGCCGACCAACTCAAGTTACGTCGCATGGCGTGACTCCTCGACATTCCGGTACAGGGTGGTGCGAGAACTCTCGGGGCACGGCCTATTGTAACGGCTCGAGTTGTGAGGTGCCATCGAAACAACTGGATCATTATTCGGAGAAATCGAACAATGCCGCTCGCCGATTCTGTTATCCTCCGATCCCTCGGTGCAGGTGATCAACTCCCAAGCTGTCCCAATCGCGAAGAGGGTACAACTGGTCAGGGCAAATGCTACGAGTCTTGGATGCGTCATCGGGAATCTCACGGGTTGAAAGGTCTTGGCAGAGCCACACCTAAATAGCCTTGCGTGATTTGTGGAAATCGCGATTCATGCAGCAAGTCTTGTGGTGTATTGGGTTTGCAGTTCCTTGTCGCGT
>JAFGRD010000088.1 GCA_016935315.1 Pirellulales bacterium | reverse complement strand
CGCCCGCCGACGAGGCTCAATAATTCCAACCGGTTGTCACCACAGGACTTACGACGCGTTTTCCGCCCCATTTTCGGCCGTTTGGGGCCATCGCCGCCGGCGAGAAATCGACGCAACACTATGAGCCACATGGACATGCGCCGACTGGCCGATTTCCAGGATCCCGAAACATCCTTCAAAAAATGGCCGAGGAGCCCGATGGACCGGGGCCCGACGGCAACGGCGCCGCGTCGGGCCATGGTCCACAGGCAGGACATGTCCCCGCAGCACCTCGAAAAGAGGCCCAACTCAGGCCAACTGGACTTTCTCAACGGGCCGGCAGGCCTTACCTTTGCCACTGTGCCAACCACCATGGTCATCGAGCACTGCCGGCGCGGTACCTGCTTCGGCAGCCCATTGGGTCGGCCTGACTTGAACTGCAAAACACGTTGACAACGCCCGCGATCCGGGCACCGGAGGACTCGATCGATGTCAGAGAAGACCACCATTGCCGCCGCCCGGCGGGCCGAAGCGGTCGGCCGCGAGGTCCTGCTGCAGGGCTGGGTTCGCACCCGCCGCGACTCGAAGGCGGGTTTCAGCTTCCTCGAGCTGAACGACGGCTCCTGTTTCGGAAACATCCAGGTGATCGCCCCGGCCGGGCTGGAGAACTACGAGTCGCAGATCAAGAGGCTTTCGGCCGGATGCAGCGTGAGCGTCGAAGGGCTGGTCAAGGAGTCGCCCGGCAAGGGGCAGGCCACCGAGGTCGAGGCCCGGCGGGTCACGGTCCACGGCATGGCCGACACGGAGACCTATCCGCTGCAGAAGAAGCGCCACTCGTTCGAGTTCCTGCGGACGATCGCCCACCTGCGCCCGCGGACCAACACGTTTGGGGCGATCGCCCGGGTGCGCAACTGCGTGTGCAACTCGATCCACCGTTTCTTCCAGGAGGGAGGTTTTCTCTACATCCACACGCCGGTGATCACCGCCAGCGACTGTGAAGGGGCCGGCGAGATGTTCCAGGTGACCACGCTCGATCTGGCCAAAGTGCCCAAGGAAGGCCCGCAGATCGATTTCCTCCAGGACTTCTTCGACCGGCCGGCCTTTCTGACGGTCAGCGGGCAGTTGGAAGCGGAGATCTTCGCCTGTGGGCTGGGCAAGGCGTACACCTTCGGCCCCACGTTTCGCGCGGAAAACTCCAACACGGCCCGACACCTGGCCGAGTTCTGGATGATCGAGCCGGAAATGGCGTTCTGCGACCTGGAGGGCGACATGGAGTTGGCCGAGCGGATGCTCAAGCGAATCTTCCGCGACGTGCTCCAGCAGTGTGCCGAAGACATGGAGTTTTTCAACCTGCGGATCGACAAGACGGTGATCGAGACGCTGCGACACATCGTCGAGAGCGAGTTCGTGCGGCTGCCGTACACCGAGGCCGTCGAGATTCTCGCCGGCTCCGGCCATCCGTTCGAGTTTCCCGTTGCCTGGGGCAGCGATTTGCAGTCGGAGCACGAGCGCTATCTGACTGAAAAGCACTTCGGAAGCCCGGTCATCGTGCACGACTATCCCCGCACGATCAAGCCGTTTTACATGCGGGTCAACGACGACGGCCGCACGGTTCGGGCGATGGACGTGCTGGTGCCGAAGGTAGGCGAGATCATCGGCGGCAGCCAGCGGGAAGAACGGCTCGACGTGCTCGAAGCACGGATGAAGGAGCAAGGGCTCAACCCGGAAGACTACTGGTGGTACCTGGATCTGCGCCGCTACGGGACCGTGCCGCACAGCGGTTTCGGATTGGGGCTGGAGCGCGTGGTGCAGTTCATTACCGGCATGGCCAACATCCGCGACGTGATCCCCTTTCCCCGCACGCCCGGCAGCGCGGAGTTCTAACGCCAAGATGGCCGTGGACCGGTACAATCCGGGACCTTTTCAACTCGGCGGCCGGCTGGCCGCCGTGGCCAAGCGGGCCGGGCGGCACGTCGTGTGATCCGCCAAATCGGGCTTATCTCCGGGGCGGGGTCGGCCGATGTTAAAGTATGCCAGTCAAGGATGATAGGCAGTTTGCGTATTATGGTTGGCTCCGATTAAGCCGGCCCGGTGTTCCGGTCGTTTGGATTGTGCCGGCGGTCTTCGACGCAAACTGTGACCAGGCCACGGAGGGGTTGCCCGAACGCGATTCCTTCGCCCAATGGAACAGCCGTGGCCAAGTCTCGAGCCAAGAAACTCCGACTCTATCCCCAGCAGCCGGAAATCGTCCCGCCGCAGATCGAGGGCGTGGGCAGCTTGCCGGCGGTGCTGAGAGCCTTTCAGCAGACGGCCGGCTGGTCTTTGAGGTACTCTTCCGGGCCGGAGCCGGCCAAGCCGAACGACCTGACGTGGTCCGCCCCGGTCAGCCCGGGCGTTGGAGCTGCTCCCGGACACCTCAGGCTCGATCCGCTTGGCCGGGAGACGGCCCCGCCGTACCCGGCGCCGGCCGACTTGGCCACGGCACGATCGTTTGCTTCGGCCTTGGGGGGATTGCTCAACGAGTTGATGCAGACGCGATACGCGCTTTGGCAGCGGGAAGCGGAATTGGCGGCCGGCGTGCCGCTGGTGCCGCACGCCGACGAGGAGCAACACCTGGCCGCGCGATTGGAGGCGGTACTCAAGGGCGGAGCCGAATCGGTCCATTGCCGGGCCGCGGCCCTGTATTTGCTCGACGAGGCGACGACCCAGTTGAAGCTGCGTTCGAGCTGGGGGCTGCCGTTCGACCGCCTGACGGAGCCGGCCCGCCGGTTGCAGGGGGCCGTGGCCGACCTGGAAGCCCTGCTGGGACACGCGGTCGTGCTCTCGGACACCGACGTGATGCGTCATTGGAAGGTGCCGGAGGATTTTCCCGCGGCCGTCTGCGTGCCGGTTTCCACGCCGACGACGCTGCTGGGCACGCTCTGGGTCTATTCCACGGAGAAACGCGATTTCAGCGATCGCGAGACCAATCTGCTCGAAGTCGTCGCCGGACGATTGGCGGCCGACTTGGAGCGGGAAATGCTCATGCGCGAGGGGATCGACGGGGCGGAGCTGAAGAAACAGATGGCCGTTGCCGAACGGCTGCAGCGCAGCCAGCTCCCTTCAATTTCGCCGCTGTTGGACGGTTGGCAGCTTGCGGGCTGGACGGCCCAGGCCGGCGGAGTCGGTGGCGATTTCTACGACTGGTTCTGCCTGCCCGACGGCCTGCTGGCCACCGCCGTTGCCGATGCCATGGGGCAAGGGCTCGAGGCCGCCCTGTCGGCCACCGCGGTAAAGGCTGCTCTGCGGGCACACGGCCAATACCACCGCGAGGCGGAACAGACGCTGCGGCGGCTGAACCTGACGCTATGGACCGGGTCGGCCGGCGACCAGTACGCAACGCTGTTCTACGGCCTGATCGAAACGACCACGGGTAGGGTCTGCTACAGCATGGCCGGCCACCCGTCGGTTGTCGTCATCCGGCCCGATGGCTGGGATTCGCTGAGCCGCTCCTCGGCGCCGCTGGGCGAAAGCCCGGAGACGGACTATGAGCAATTCGGATACACGCTGCAACCGGGAGAGGCCCTGGTCATCTTCACCGACGGAGTCCGCGAGGCCCGCGACCGACAAGGGCATCTGCTGACGGAGGCGGGCGTGGCCGAGCCCCTGGCAGGCCGGCTGAACCTCTCGGCCGAGGGCCTGGCCAATCTGGCGCGCGAGCAATGGCAGTCGCACACCGCTCTCTGTGCCCGAGACGACCGCACGATTCTCGTCATCAAGCGGACCACCGCTTGACACTCCAAGGCGAGGCGATAAACTGAAACTGGTCTTGAATAGACGCGGGAATGGCGGAATTGGCAGACGCGCTAGGTTGAGGGCCTAGTGTCCTTTTAGGACGTGGAGGTTCAAATCCTCTTTCCCGCACTTTTCAACTGATTGTGGTACAAGGGCTTAGGGAAGCACTTCCTTGAGCCCTCTTTTGTGGCCGGTGCCCCCACCTCGGGAAACCCCTTGTCTCGGGAAACCCCTTGTCTCGGGAAACCCCTTGTCTCGGGAAACCCCTTGTCTCGGGAAACCCCTTGTCT
>JAFGRD010000087.1 GCA_016935315.1 Pirellulales bacterium | reverse complement strand
CCACAGACACAACACATGCCCCGACTGGAACTACACCATCAAGCCGAGGGCGAAACCCGGGAAGTAATTCTTGTACGAGTTCTAAGCACAGGCAGGTGGATGAGTGAGGATCCGATTGGGTTTCGTGCGGAAGATGGGAATCTGTATCGGTATGTGGGGGACTATCCGGTCGTCCAGCGTGATCCGGGAGGACTCCGTCAAATCCTCGATGTTCCAGTAGCGCCGCCAGCCCCGCCGGTAGCCCCACCAGCCCCGCCGAGCGAGAGTGTTGCTGGTAGCGCTGCGCGATGTTGCCTTAAGCCGATTTGTACGGGTGTGGGTGCGGCTACGATCGTCTTGTGCTACCCGACGGAATGCGGCCGCGATGACGAGATAAGACCGCGGACCCCTCGTGAAGAGGAATGTGACTGTAGGAACCGTCATCCAAAATGGCCGATATGCCCACGATACAGTTATCCATACGCGGGTGGAGTCGGTGGGGTCTTCTTGCAGCAATCTTGCCCAAATACGGCTCGCATCCCTATGATGTGGGGCGACTTCTTGCAGATAGACAAGTGCTTCAAGATCCCCAACATCAACAAGCCCGCCTGTGGCCCTGGCGGCGGAACGCAATACCACTGCACGATACATTGGAGACAGATGTTCCGATATGGGACGACTCCTATCCCAGGCGACTACCCTCACAATGAAAGGAACGGCAGCATGACGAGGTTGTCTTTAGTCTCCATCGCGCTGTTGGCACTGGTCGGTTCGGCGGTTGCGTTGTCAGCGGCCGAGAGAGAAACCTCGACGGACACAGCGGCGAAGTTGGGCACGATCGCCACGATCGTGGCCGTCGATCGAGATGCCTCCGAGCAGCAGCCTGCTCAACGCGGCGCATCTGGATCAGTGCCGCGTATCGGATCTCTCACCGGCCGATGTCCGGTGCCCTGCCCTGAAGGGGGGTGCCGATACACCGGCGGCCCGCAATGCCTCGCGCCATGTCCCGAAACACGTTCAGAGGGAATAAACGAGTGGGGGGTTCCCGATTCGGGTTACGGAAACGTGTTGGAGATCCATGAGTTCCGCGATACCCGACCAAATGACGTAGGGTTGCTGGACTTTTGCACTCGGCGTCCGGTTTTGGTATACTAATACATGGTGAAGTAGATCCGCCTTCAGGGGGGGATCCGGCGTGCGTCCAATGGAGCCCCATCCTCTTACTGCTTCCCATGTCGCAACACACGGCGATTTGCTTTGAAGTATCGTCCCCGATGCCGCACAGTTGATGGCGCTGTCGTGGACAACTCAGCTTAAGGAGCAAAACGGATGAGATTTGGCACGACCTTGCTTGTGGGCTTGACGCTGACCTGCAGTGTTGCCACCGCCTTGGCGCAGCGGTCTGCCGCCAGTGCAAATGATCCGGCACCCTGGCATCGTCAAAAGGTGAGCAGACTCAACCGCCCTCTGGGCGCCAGTGATGCAACCGTCGCGACCGCGGGCCCGCGAAAGTACCTGCACGTCGAAGTCCGTTTCAACATCCCGCCCGAAAGCCGTCGGAAACACAAGTTCCGTGTGGTCAACGAGCAGGGCAAAGAGATCGGTGATCGCTGGGGCTGGAATGACGACCGTTCCACGGTGATTTTTGACGGAAATTGGGGAGATCTGCAAGGCCTGTACCTCGATGGCAACGGCCACCGCGAGCCGCTCTTCGACACCCGCGTTGTGACCCCACAGACGAAGACAACCGTGCCGCTCGCGCCGCCGTCGGCGGTCGTGAGCCGTCCGCCCGTCCATATCGCAACACAGCCAGACTATACCTCGTATCTGCCGGCGCCCAGGACGTACCTTCCGCAGCCGCGAACGGTGGTTGTTCCTCCAGCGCGAACGGTGATGGTCCCCCGAGCACAGACCGTTGTGCCGGACATCAGGACGGTGGTCGTGCCAGAAACGCGCACCGTGATCGCCGGTGGAGACCGAGTTGTCGAACACGTGGATACGACGCACCTCTATGACGACCGCGTCGTGCACTACGGCGGCACGGACGTCGTTGAACACAATGGCACGACTACTCACATCTATCACGGCGAGGATCGGGTCGTGCACCACGATGGCGGTGGCGACCGCGTGGTCCACGTCGGTGGAGATCGGACCATCTATCACCATGACGGTGGCGGTTCCACAACCCATGTCTATCACGATGGCTCCTCCGAAGACGGATCAGTGACGCACGTCTATCACGATGGCGCCGCCGAAGACGGTTCAGTGACGCACGTCTACCACGACGGCGCCGGAGACGGTGCGGGGGCCGGGCCGGGTAGCGGACCCGGGGATGGGCCCGGCGCCGGACCTGGTAGCGGACCCGGTGATGGGCCTGGCAAGGGGCCGGGCGACGGCACCGGCGAGGGACCGGGAAATGGACCCGGCGAAGCTTGCGCAGATGGCGAATGCGTCATGCACACACACGTCCACAGCGACGGCACCGAGACCACGCATTCCCACCCCGGAGGCGACCGGCCGCACGAGCACAACAATGACGCAAATGAGGCGATGCAGCCTGGGCAGGCACCGGGTGAAGGTCCCGGTCCAGGTCCCGGTCCAGAACCTGGTCCCAATAGCCTTGCTGGACCCGATGGCCCCGGCGGACCCGGCGGACCCGGCGGCCCCGGCGGTCCTGGCATGCTCGGTGCCATCGGCCCGCAGACGATTGGTCCGCGAGTGGTGGGTCCGCGCGTGATTCGGCCGGATATTCGGACTCCTGAAATGCCCACCATTTACGACCCGCGGGTGCTCTACGATCCGAGAGTCGCATTTGACCCCAGGCTCAGGCTCGGCAACTACGGTCAACCGGGCTACGGAGACGGCTATGGCGCTGGCGGCGGCGACGGAGGTGGAGGCGAAGGTCGCGAGCCTTTGCCGGAAGGCGCCATCGAGGCCCTGGCGCCCCCGCCCGAACTGCCTCCGGCATTTGTGCTCTATGTGGCCACGGGCGACGAGACGGGGCCGGGAAAGGTCTATCAGGTCAACGAGCACGGTCGCGTGCTGGGTTGGGTCAATTTGCCTTACACGCCGACCGGCATGGCCCTGCATCGCGACAACGGTCTGGTGTTGGCCGTTCCGCGCGACGGCGGCAAGATCATGCGGATCGACGATACCGGGAAGGTGTCGACGCTGGTGGAGAAGGACGCGACCAAGACGCTGGTGCATCCGGTCGACGTGGCCGTCGGCGCGAATTCCGATTCGATTTTGGTGGCCGACGACATCGCCGACGTGTTGGCGGCGACTTCCACCGCCGGGCTGCGGCCGAAGGTTTATCAGCGTCTGGAGGGCCAGAAATGGACCGCCCAACAGATGTCGATTGCCATTACCAGGGACAAGCACGTGATTTTCGGCACCGATGGCGAACGGGGCATCTTCCGGTTCTCGGGTGACGACCACTCGGCTTCCGGGGCCCCGCTGCTTCCCGAGCCGGGCGGCGTGGCCGCCGACACAAAGTCGCTGAAATGGGCGGCCACCCAAGCACCGAACCAGATCTACGTGTTCGAAGGCGAGGAGATGGTCAAGAAGTTGCGCCTGCCGCCGAACAAGAGCATGTATCGCAGCGGGCTGTTGTCGTTCTCGCCGTGTGGGTCGCTGTGCACCGTGGCCCGCGACAGCGATCAGGTCGTCGGCGAACCCTGGTTCCTGATGTACGACCTCAAAGAGGACAAAACCCGCAGCTTGTTCCCGTGGACCAACGAGACGATGACGGATTTCGTGGTCGGGCCGCGGATGTTCTGGGATCGCAACTCCCCCAACACGTACAAGAGCACGTACTAACCTTCCGATCGCCGATCGGTCGGGTCGATGGCAAGCGGCCTGGTATGAGACTTCCGTTTCCTGCAAGACGACCGGCTGCGTGGCTGTTGCTTGCGCTGGCGGGCATGGTTTCTGAAAGTGCGCTTGCCCAGCGGCCCGGCTCGGCGGTTCAATTGCCGACGTTATCCTCTTTCTCGGCCCGCACGACCGTTTCGGTGCCGGACCGCGGCAGTGTTTATCTGGGCGGAGTCCAACGGGCGGCGACGGGACGGAACGAATTCGGCGTTCCGCTATTGCCTTTTCGGCCGTTCCGCAACTCGGCCATCGGCAGCGAGCGAAGCGTTTCGAGCTTGCACGTGACGGCGACGATCCATGATTTTGAAGCGATGGACGCGTACCTTTTGGGGCAGCCGACGACGTTGTCGCGCTCCTTGTCGAGGCAGCCGTCCCGCGCCGCCATCGCCGCTGACGGAAAGACACGGCAGGCCCGAAACCCCGCCTTCGGCCGCAGTTGGGGCCCTGCTTCCTCGACTGGTGCGGAGGCCCTCTCCTCGACAAGCCCTGCCGAAGCCCGAGCCCATCGCCTGCAACAGCGGGAAGCGCGAAATCAGGAGGCAGCGAGCCTGTTTGAGAGGGGCCAGAAGGCCGAAGCCGGCGGCAAGGCCAACGTCGCCAAGATCTACTATCAAATGGCTGCGCGCAAGGCCTCCGGGCAACTCGAAGCCCAAATCCTGGCCCGACTCCAGGCGATCGGTCTTGCGCAAGTGCCCGCCCGACTCGCCCAGAACGGCCCGTAGCATGCGTGCGCCGTCTGCAAACGGCCCGTTTCTTGACATTCCGTCTCTGATACGCTCCACTCTTCTATACAGAGAGGCTCCGTAGCGAGATATTCTCCGCGGAGTCGTTTTGTACGGAAGTTGCTTTGGAAGGAAAACCAATACGTCGGGAATTCCGGGTCGGAGGTTGTCTCAATGCGAGTTCAAAGGTGCGGAGGAAGTCAATTCGCCGCCGCGGTGTCCGTCTTGTCCGCGATCGTGCTGCTAAGTGGGGCAACGTCGGTGCATGCAGAGCAAAGCCCCTATTCCGCTTGGGAAAACGGCCCCGGGGCCGGCGCCGACTACTTCCCGATCGCGGTCTGGCTTCAGTCGCCACGAAACGCCCCGAAATACCAGGCGATCGGAATCAATCTCTATGTGGGCTTGTGGCAGGGGCCGACCGAGCAGCAGCTTGCCGAACTGAAACGGCACGGCATGCCCGTCATCTGTGCACAGAACGAGTATGCACTGCGGCATCTCGACGACAAGACCATGGTCGGCTGGATGCACGGTGACGAGCCCGACAACGCCCAATCTCTCGGGAGCGGCAAGGGCTACGGCCCGCCGGTTCCGCCGCAGAAGATCATTGCCGACTATCGGGCCATCAAGGCCGCCGATCCTTCGCGGCCGGTGATGCTGAACCTGGGCCAAGGCGTTGCCTGGGACGGCTGGATCGGACGGGGCGTGCGGACCAATCATCCCGAGGATTATGCGGAGTATGCGCGCGGGTGCGACGTGGCTTCGTTCGACATCTATCCGGCGGTCAGCGAACGTGCCGCCGTGGCAGGCAAACTCTGGTACGTTCCTCGCGGTGTCAAACGGTTGCGGCAGTGGACGCGCGACGAGAAGCCCGTTTGGAACTGCATCGAATGCACGCGCATCAGCAATCCGAACACCAAGCCGACGCCCGTGCAAGTCAAGGCGGAAGTCTGGATGGCATTGATTCACGGCTCCCGCGGGCTGATTTACTTCAGCCACCAGTTCCAGCCGCAGTTCATCGAGGCGGGCCTGCTTGCCGACCCACAGATGTCCGCGGCGGTCGGAGCGATCAATCGCCGGATCCACAGTCTGGCCCGTGTGCTCAACGGTCCCACCGTCGACGGTGCCGTGACCGTTACGGCCGAGCCGGCCGACGTCTCGCCTCGGCGGTCCGAGCTGCTCGGCCCCGAGCCGGTCGCCGCCATGGTGAAACGCAACGAGGGCGCCACTTACGTTTTCACCGTTCGCATGGAGGGTGAACCGGCCAAGGCGACCTTCCGCCTGCGAGACTTGCCGGCCCGCGCCACGGCCGAAGTGGTCGACGAGGATCGGAGTATTCCGGTAGCCGACGGACAGTTTGCCGACGATTTCGGCCCGTACGACGTACACCTGTACAAGATCCGCTGACCGGAACCTCGCCTTGTCCAGCACAAGAAACCTCGTCATATTCTCGCGCCGTCGCCATACGATTGCCGCATAGAAAGGGATAGCCACATGCCAAGCAGTTATGCAAGAAGCCGGATGGACAGCCGGGTTCTGTCTTGTTGGAGTATCGGCACGCCCGCCGCAATCGCGCTGCTCGTCCTGGGAAGCACGACGGCCGCCCGAGCGGCGGAGTCGCCGACCACCACGGATCTTGCGAAAACGCGGCTGCTCACCACCGGGCACGACCGTGAGTTCCTTCTGGAGCAAATGGTCGATCGCGATCAGTGGAAGCCCTTTCCGCCCGCCCGTGACCGCGAGGCCTGGGACGCGATCCAGACCGCGCCGCTTCACCGGGCACGAAAGGCCTACCTGGCCGAGCGGGCCGAGGCGCTTCTGGGAAAGCCGTGGCCGGTTCTGCCGGCGACGTTGTACATGGAGTACGCGCGGACGGGGAATCGGTCGCACTACCAGGCTCCGTACTTCCGGCGCCGCGAGAACTTGAGTACGCTGGCGCTGACGGAGTGCCTGGAGCACCGCGGACGTTTCCTCGACGAAATCGCTAACGGAATCTGGACCATCTGCGAGGAGTCGACCTGGTGCCTTCCTGCCCATGCGAGCCGCCGCAGCGGAGACGTGCTGCATCGACTGGACGTCGAAGGGCTCGATCTGTTCGCGTGTGAGACGGGCATGAGCCTGGCGCAGGTTCACTATCTGCTCCGCGAGGAGCTCGATGGGATCTCGCCCACGCTCTGCGAGCGGATTCGCGAGGAAGTCGGGCGTCGCATTATCGAGCCTTATGCTACCGGAGAGAGGTTCGGCAACTCGGGATGGACGAATGGGCACAACAATTGGTCGCCCTGGTGCGCCTCCAACGTGATGGGGGCCGCCATGTATCTGGAAGAAGACCCGCAGCGGCTGGCAGACGTTACGTTCCGGCTCATGCAGGTGGTCGATCGGTTCATCGACGGTTACGGCGAAGACGGTGGATGTGACGAAGGCCCCGGGTATTGGAGTGAGGCGGGTGGCGCGATGCTCGTGTTTCTCGAGCTGTTGCGGTCCCGGACCGACGGGGCGATCGATCTCTACGAGCATCCGAAAATCGCAGCCATGGGGCGCTTCATCACGTATGCCCACATGGACGGCCCCTGGTTCGCCAACTTCGCCGATGCGGACCCCCAGACTCGCCCTCACCCTGGTAAGGTCTACCGCTATGGCGACCGCGTCGGATCCGATGCAATGAAGGACCTGGCCCTGTTGTCGATGCGCGACTGGCGCACCGACGGGCCGGTGGATCCGCCCATTCGCACCTCGGGCGTCAGCCGCAGTGTCCTGGGACCCTTGATGGAGCTATTCTGGATCCCTGTCGACGCCCGACCCCGATCGCTTCCTCGTGAAACCGTCGTGTGGCTCGAGGATCTCCAGGTGCTCTTCGCAAGACAGTCGCCGGAGCCCGGACATGGGCTTGTGCTGGCGGCCAAGGGCGGACACAACGCGGAGAGCCACAACCACAACGATCTGGGACACTTCATCCTGTTCCTGGACGGGCAACCGGGGATCATCGACGTTGGGCGAGAGACCTACACGCGAAAGACGTTCAGCAGCCAGCGTTACGATCTCTGGTTTACCCGTGGGCTGGGACATAATGCACCGGTGGTCGACGGTGTGGAGCAACATGCCGGTCGGCAGTATCGGGCGACGAACGTGGAGTTTCAGGAGCGGGATTCGGTGCTGCATCTGGGTATGAATCTTGAGCAGGCCTATCCCGAGAGTGCCGGTATCCGCTCGCTGCGAAGGGAGTTTGAGTTCGATCGCGGCGTGGACCCGCATCTGGCGGTTCGCGATACGCTCGGGCTGGCCCGTGGCCCCGCGCACGTGCAGATTTCGATGTACGCCGCTCGGCCGGTCAAGACCGAGCGGCCCGGCACGCTCCAGATCGGCTGCGCCCCGCGACCGTTGCTCTTGACCTACGACGCCGAGCGGATGACCGCGACGGTCCAGGCCGTTCCGGTTGAAGACGACAATCTGCGAGAAGCGTGGGGACCGCGGTTGCAGCGGATCACCTTTGCATGGAAAGGGCCCGAACCGACGGCTGCCTATGGTTTCACCTTTCGCGCCGGGGCGGCGCCGTGACGTTGCGACCGAAGGCGATCATTGCACCGGCGGACATGGCACTCGTTGGACACAGACGAGGAGATCGCCTCCCACACGAAGCCCCGGAGTCAACCGACTCCCGGCCGAGAACTCGTACATGAATAACTTGGGGACTGTCCCGGTTTTCGCGCGGCGCAGCGGAGAGAAACTGGGGTTGTCCCCCTCGAACTCCGGGGGGTTGTTTCCTTGCGAGTTCTAAGAAACGCAGCCTCTGAACCTCAAAGGGAGGAATGACTCGTGCATCGACAAACCACATCGATCGTTCTTCCGGCCGTATGGCGCGCGGTAGCGTTCCTTGCCGTCTTTGCGGCAGCGGCGCGAGGCGACCTGACGCCCGATCAGGCCAAGCGGATTCGCGAGGCGGCCCCCGCCAAGGCCCGGGCAGTCCCCCGGCAGCCACGCCGCGTGCTGATTTGGAACACGCCCTACATGGAGCAATCGCCGCACAAGGGATACACGATTCCCCAGGGGGCTTTTGCCATCAGAACGCTTGGCGAGAAGACGGGCGCATTCGAGGCCGTCGTCAGTGACGACCAGTCGCTGTTGCTGCCCGAACAGATCAGGCAGTTCGACGTTTTCGTGATGAACAACAGTTGCGGGCCGTGGACCACGCCGACGGACCAGGCGATGCCGAGATTCGCCAAATACGGAGCAGACAAAGACGACATCGAAAAGCAGCTTCGCAAAGGCTTCCTCGAGTGGGTTCGAGCCGGCGGCGGTGTGGTCGCTTACCATTATTCCATCGGCGCAGCCCGGCACTGGCCCGAGTTGGAGCGACTCCTCGGTGCGAGTTGCGGCGGCCACCCGTGGAACGAAGAAATCGGTGTGAAGCTCGACGAGCCCGACCATCCGCTGTTGAGGGTTTTCGGTGGCAAGGACTTTCGCATCGCCGAAGAGGTTTTCCAGTATCTTGCCCCCTACGCGCGCGACAAAGTCCGCGTCCTCTTGTCGATCGACACCAAGACAACCAACATGGGCGTCCCCTGGCTGAAACGTACCGACAACGACTATGCGCTGGCGTGGGTGAAATCGTACGGCAAGGGCCGCGTGTTCTACAGCGAGTTCGGCCATCGTACCGAGGTCTGGTGGAACCCTGCGATTCTGGAGTTCTACCTCGACGCGATCCAGTTTGCGGCGGGCGACCTCGATGCGCCCGTCGAGCCCAGGTGATCGCCGATGCCGCCCAGAACGTCAATCCTTTCTTTGGGAGACTGAAATGTGCCACACGAGGGTCGGATGTCTCGTGCTACTCGGACTGCTGACGCCGGCCGGCGTACCGACACACGCCGCCGCGTCGGGAGAAGTGACCATTTCTGCCGAGACGCTGCTTGAGTCAACCGGCGTTGAAGGCGGGATCATCGTCCACCTCGGCTGCGGTGACGGCCGGCTGACGGCGGCGTTGCGTGCCGACGAGCGATACACTGTCCACGGTCTTCAGACCGATCCGGCGGCCGTCGAGCCGGCGAGAGAGTCGATTCGATTGCGGGGCCTTTACGGACCCGTGTCCATCGAACACATGGCAGGGGCGACGCTTCCCTACGTCGACAATCTGGCGAACCTCGTCGTGGCGGAAGAGCCCGGCCCGGTGTCGCTGGAGGAGATGATGCGAGTGCTGGTTCCCGACGGCGTAGCCTACGTCCGGCAGGAGGGCGGTTGGACAAAGCACGTGAAGCCGAGGCCGGAAGACATCGACGAGTGGACGCACTTCCTGCATGACCCGTCGAACAATGCGGTCGCACACGACAAGGTGGTCGGTCCCCCGCGCCGGCTCCAGTGGCTTGCCTCGCCGTTGTGGCTGCGGAGCCACGAGACGCCCTCCGGTGTCCAGGCCTCCGTCTGTGGCGGTGGCCGTATCTTCTACTTCTTCGACGAGGGGCTGGTCGGCATCACCGACGAGCGGTTGCCCGATCGCTGGTCGCTCGTCTGTCGGGACGCCTTCAACGGAAAACTGCTGTGGAAACGACCGCTGCCCGACTGGGGTTGGCGGCAGTGGAGCCGGAGTCGCTACGAGGGCAAGGACTGGACGACGCTGCGGGCGGCGCGCGTCGACGTGCCCGCTGAGAACCAACGCCGGCTGGTTGTCGACGGCGACCGGCTTTTCGTCACGCTCGGCCATCGTCAACCGCTTTCTATTCTCGACGCCGCCACGGGCAAGACGGTGCACGTGGCCGCGAACACCGAGCACACGCGGGAAATCCTCGTCCAGGACGAAATCGCGCTGGCCTACATCCAGCAGCCTCCATCCGAGGCGGCAAAGCGACGGGGCACGCCGCAGCCAGGCGCCGGCCGGCTTGTCGCCGTAGACGGCGATTCCGGCCAAGTGCTCTGGGGGCAGGAAGTCGCTCCCATTCAGCCTCTCTTCCTGGCGATTGACAGCGGGCGGATCGTGTACGAGACGTCGCGCGAGCTGGTCTGCCGCAAGCTTCGGACAGGGGAAGAACTCTGGCGAACCGCGCGAAGCAGAGGCGGCGGCGCGACCATGGTGGCCGTCGACGGGGTTGCCGTTATCTCGGGCGGAAACACGTTGGTGGCCTACGATCTGGACGATGGTTCCCTGCTGTGGCAGAAATCGACCTATCGCATCGGCGGAGCAGAGAGTGCCGATTTGTTCGTGGCCGATGGCCTGGTGTGGCGTGGCGTGGCGTCGATCGCTTCGGAGACCGACGCGCGGGGTCGGCCCAAGATCGGCGGAAAGAGCGCGGATGTGATGGCCTTGGGGCTTGATCTTCGCACGGGCGAGCAGAAGCGGGAGGTGATCGCCCGCGAATTGCGCAGCCCGGAACACCATCACCGCTGTTATCGGAACAAGGCCACGGAGCGCTACCTGATGACCGGGATGGAAGGCATCGAGTTCGTCGATCTTCAAAAGGACGACCATTCACAGAACAATTGGCTTCGCGGGGCGTGCCGCTACGGAATCCTTCCGGCCAACGGCATGCTCTACGTGCCACCCGATCAGTGCTTCTGCCATCCGGGCTCGAAGATTCTCGGCTTTGCGGCCGTGAAGGCGGAAGCACCGCTGGAGCCGATTCCCGACGAATCGCGGCTGCTGAAGGGCCCGGTGTACGGGCAGGTCCGGCCCGCGGGTCCCGACACCATACCCGGCGATTGGCCGACCTTCCGCCACGACGCCGCTCGCAGTGGCACGACGCCGATCGCCGTGCCGGCCGGCGTTACCGCCTCATGGCGTGTCGAGTTGGGCGGGAAGCTTACCCAGCCGGTGGTGGCCGACGGTCGCGTGTTGGTGGCTGATAGTGACACCCACACGGTTCACGCCTTGGAGGTGAAAACCGGCTCACCGCTCTGGCAGTTCACGGCCGATGGCCGCATCGATTCGCCGCCGACCGTCTGGCGCGGTCTGGTGCTGTTTGGCTCGAACGACGGCCGCGTGTATTGCCTGAGGGCTTCGGACGGAGCGATGGTTTGGCGTCTGACCGCCGCGCCGGCCGATCGTCGAATCGGGGTCTTCGACCAGCTCGAATCGGTCTGGCCCGTACACGGCAACGTGCTGGTGGTCGACGGCGTCGCCTATTGCGCGGCAGGGCGTTCGACCTATCTCGACGGCGGCATTCACGTCTACGGCTTGGACCCTCTTACCGGAGCGATTCGCCATCGCACAATCCTCGAGGGACCGTTTCCCGAAGACATGGGCGAACGTGAGGTCTCGTTCTACACCTTGGGCGCCAACTCCGACGTCCTCGTAGCGGAAGGCGGCTTCCTCTACATGCGACAGAAGAAACTCACCCCCGCGCTGGAAGAGGTGGTGATGCCGGTGCTGTCGAGCAAGGGCGAGATGGACGTCGGACGGCACGTCTTCTCGACGGCCGGGCTGCTCGATGGCTCCGGCTACAACCGCACGTTTTGGGTGTACGGCGCCCGCTGGCCCGGCTTTCAGCTGGCCAACCAGGCGCCAAAGAGCGGCCAGTTGCTCGTTTTCGACGAGCAGCAGACGTTCGCCGTGAAGTACTTCTATCGCCGCAACGTGCACAGTCCGATGTTCTTCCCCGGCAAGGAGGGCTACCTGTTGTTTGCCGACAACAACACGACCGAGCCGCAGATCGTCGGCGAGGAAGGGGCCAGGCCGCCGGTGCGGTGGCTCCCGCAGTCGGACTATGTGCGGCGGATCGGAACCCCCTTGCGGACGCTCGACAGCCCGGCGTTCGGGCTGGACAAGATGATCGGCTACACACGCGCCGAGCCGCCGCTCTGGGCCACGTGGACGCCGATCCGTGTCCGCAGCATGGTCAAGGCGGGCGATCGATTGTTCGTGGCGGGACCGCCCGACGTATACGACGCGAACGATCCGTACGCCGCCTTCGAAGGCCGTCGCGGCGGCCGCCTGGCCGTGTTTTCAGCCGTCAACGGAGAGCAGGTCGCCGAGCGGGACCTGGACGCGCCGCCCGTGTTCGACGGGATGATCGCCTCCGACGCCGGCCTGCTGCTGTCGCTGGAGGACGGGAGCTTGATCTGTTTTCGCGGTGCCGACAAATAGCTGCGTACACTCCCCGGAGAATCGAGCCTTGAGGCGACTTACCTTGTTCGGCCCGTTACCAACTCCGCTCAGTCCTGCTCCGGTGGAACAAACCGGAAGTTCCGGCTGCCGCGGAAGAACTCCAGCGGGTTGTCGTAGACGATTCGGCGAATGAGCGACTCGGGATGCCGGCGGCGGCGCATCTCGTGCATGAACCTGCGGACGGCCAGCGGATCGGACGGCCCCCAATCGGCCGAAGAGTTGACCAGAATGCGCTCCGGCCCGTAGACCTCGATCATGTCGGCCGCCCGTTGAGGAGTTGCCTTGGTGGTCGGGTAGAGTGTGATCCCGGCCCAGTAGCCCTCCTCGAGCGCCGGGCGAATCGTGTGCTCCTCGCAATGGTCAATACACACCCGACTGCGATCCACCCTCGAATCGGCCCGCAAGATGTCGAGAATCATCCGGGTGCCGAGATACTTGTCCTCCAAGTGCGGCGTGTGGAAGAGCATTTGCTCCTCTCGCGCCATGGCCAGATCGATCAGTCCCAGCAGCGTGGTCACTTCGTTTTTCGTACACTTGTGCAAGCCGATCTCGCCGATGCCGAGCACATTGGGCCTGTCGAGAAACTCGGGAAGCAAAGCGATGACCTCTCGTGCGAAGCCGACGTCTTCGGCCTCTTTGGCGTTGATGCCCATCCACGCGTAGTGCTGAATGCCGTGGTTGGCCGCCCGCTTGGGCTCCCACTCGGTCAGTTGTCGGAAGTAGTCGTAGAAGCTATTGGTCCCGCTGCGGTCGTAGCCCATCCAGAAAGCCGGCTCGCCGACGACCAGACAGTCCATCTTGGCCATCGTCGCAAAATCATCGGTCGTTCGTGCGGCCATGTGAATATGGGGATCAAAGAAGTACATAATCGTTGCGCCTTCATGCTAGGTAGTGGCAACGCCGTTGCTGCCGTCGCTCCGGTCCGTTGATCCCCCTACAGGCCGAAGTCGGCCTGCCACCCTTCGTTGTAGGGGAGCGAAAAGAGCCTTTGCAGCCGCTGGGCCCGATCGGGGCCATCGCCGATGAGGAGTTGGAGACTCTGCCGGATTTTCTCCATGCGATCGTCGTCCACGACTCCCTCCGCCCGGTCAATCCGGTCCAGGGTGGCGGCCAGGTCGAGCAGTTTCTCCCGAACCGTAAGAAACTCCCGGTCCAGGACTTCGGTTGCGGCCAACGGAATCGGCATGTCGGGTCCTCGCAAGGTTTACTTGGCCACGCAAGAGATCAGAATCGATCACTGCCACCATCAGACTCCAACTCGATGCGGAAATCAAGCCGTTCCCGGCGTCCAATTGAAGGAAATGCGCAAATTTGGCGAAGACTGCCGATTAAAGTGAATTATCAGCTTAAGGCAACCGATTCAGACAACGGGGTACTGTTTCAGGGGATATTATGCGCGGCGCGAGCGAAGGTCTGGCAACCACGTTTCGGGTGTTGACCAACACGGCCAGTCGAGCGGCCGGTCGCGTGTTGCTGGCTGCGCTGGATTCCCCCCACGAGTCCATCCAAGATCGGGCACTGATTGCGCTGCTGGCCCGGCGGAGTCGCTCGGGTGGTCGGCAAATCCTCCTCCGCCTGCACACAATGCCCGAACGCTGGATCGAAATCATCCGGCAACATCATGTTCGAATGACGCGGGCGCTTCGCGACGCCGTCCTGGGCAACGACCGACAACTGTTTCTCAACGCCTGTCGGGCGGCGGTCTGGTTTCGCGAGTACGACCTGATTCCCACGCTGCTGAGCGCTCTGGGCGATCTCGACCGCAACAGTGCCGACGTGGTGGCGGAGACCATCCTCGAGTTGACCGATCAGCTGTACGCCGAGGTGACTTGCCCTCGCGACGAGCAGCAGCGACGGGATCCTCAATTGGTGCAGCAACACATCGTCAGCAGCCTCGAAACGTCGGTCGCCCAGTTCGTACGGCACCGTCGGCGGGAAGTCGTTGAGGCGTTTGCACTGTTGGCCCGGCGGGACAACGGCACGTTGAAGCAGGTCCTTCACGATCCGCATCACGCGGCATTCGTCGCGATGGTCGATGCCCTGGCCAACAGCACCCGCGCCGGCGTGATGCGACTGGTGCTCAGCTTTCTCAACGATCCACACATCCCTTCCGCCATCGTCTCGGTACTCGGGAAACGTGCGGACCCGAAATTCGTCGCCTTGCTGCTGCGCAAGACCGGCCACGAGCCCTCCACCGCCGTCAAACGTGTTTTCAAGCGAATTCGTTCGATCGCGTGGCTGAGCCGCCCGGAGGAGGTTCTGGATCAGCTCGACGACGACGCTCAGCATGGGGCGGTTCGATTGGTCATGCTGTCGTCCGTGCCGCGCCAGGAAGCGTTCCTCTTCGTGAAATACCTGTTGGTCCGCGGCAAACCTGGCGGACGCCGAGAAGCGGCAGTCGCGTTGGCCGAATTCAGCGGCGCCGAGGCAAACCATCTGGCGATGAGTGCGCTGGACGACCCGGATCCGCAAGTCCAGGCCAATGTGTTGGCGCACCTGCGACGTCGCGGAATCCCCGGCGTGCTGCCGCGTCTGGTGAAGATGGCCGATATCCCGCACGACGCGGTCCGCAACGCCGTGCGAGACGCCCTGGAAGAGTTTACCTTTCGCCGATACCTCGGCGCGTTCGACATGTTGGACGACGACGTGCGTCGCAGTACGGGCATGCTGGTCAAGAAGATCGACCCGCACACGCTGCCTCTGCTTCGTGAAGAGCTCGAGTCTGCCATGCGTACGCGGCGGCTCCGGGGTCTGGCCATTGCCCGCATGATCGAGGTCGTCCAGCAGCTCGACGACGCGATCATCGGATTGCTGGGGGACGAGGATGCCCTGGTTCGCATGGAAGCGGCGGAGGCTTTAGCCCAAAGCTCGTCCCGGGCCAGCCGCTTCGCCCTGGAGCGGGCGCTGCGCGACAGCAGTGTGACCGTTCAAGCGACGGCACGGAAAAGTCTCAACCAGCGCTCGACCCCCCGATCGCGATCCGATACCCTGCCCAATGTTTGAGATCACCTGGATAAACCACACGATCTGTCGAGCCGTCCTGCTGGCCCAACAAGGCCGCCTGGGCGATCTCGCCCGCCCATTCAAAGGGCGCCGCACCCGTATCGACGTGGGCGACGTCGTGGCGGGGCTGTTGATCCTCGCGGGCATCATCGCAGCAGCGTGGCTTCTCTATCGGCTGCTGGCGCAGTTGGAGCGTCGCGGCTCGTATTTCAGCTCGGGCGCGTTGTTTCTTGCGCTGTGTCGGGCCCATCGTTTGGGGTGGTCGCAGCAACGGCTGCTGTGGCGGGTCGCCTGGTTCCATCGGCTGCGCGAACCGGCCCGGCTGTTCCTGGAGCCGGAGCGATTCGATCCGATGCAACTTGACCCGGCGTGGCGGCTGTATGCGGCGGAACTCGACCGCCTGCGGCGCGTTTTATTTGCCGACCCTCAGAAGCAGGAGCCCGACCAGCAACGGCCCGCCACGCCGCTTTCGCCGCCCCCGATCAGCCCGACACTCGACATCCCGCCCTGGACGGGTCAAACGGGGCCGAACACGGAGCTGCGCACGAGCGATCAGTAGGCCCCGCCACTTCGGTCGCCCCGGCGCGGCGGCGCCTGGCGCGGCTGGAAAAGCCCCGACACGGTGCCGCTGGAGACCTTGGGCCCGCCTTCGGGCGCCCTGGCTCGGAAGTTCTCGGGATTGGCGCCCCGACCAAACTGGACCACCGGCGTTTGGTTCTTCCAGCCCATCCGCTGCAGCAGGTCGCGAAGCGGAATCTTCTGAATCCCGAGTTGCTCTGCCTCGCGAATCATGGCGGTGGAAGCCGCGACCATCTCCTCGCCGCCCCGAGCGTCCAGCGTCTCACCAAGCACCAGGTATCGAGTGCTGATCGTCATCTCACCGCGCCGCTTTCCGGTGTCATCCGTCTCGCAATCGATCACGCCTCCGTGCATCGTGATCAGGTTGCGGATGGTCTGCAGGTCGCTCTTGCCGTCGTCGTCGATATCCATGAAGCCGGTCAGGGCGAATCGCTTCCGTTCGCCGGGCGTCCAGACGGGCGTGTGGATCTTGTCGCCGGGCATGATCGGGTCGGAGATCTCATCTTCTAGGACCCGGACTTCGGCCAAGTGCTCGCCGAGAATCTGCGTCACTTCAATCGAACCCTTCTTGACGCCCTTGGCCAGGTTGGTCGTGTCCATGGGATAGACGGCGAAGGTGGTCTGGCGCGCCAGCGAATCGGCCCGGCCCAGATTGATCCACGCCGTCCCGTTACGCTGGTTGACGAAGCGGATTTCACCATCGGCAACCTCGAAAGTCTCCTCGACCAAGCCTTTCAGCCTATCAGTCATCTGCCTATTCCGCGTCGTCAGCAACTGGTTCTTCTGCTGAGTCTCGTCAACGTTCACCTGAAGGGACGCCAGGTCGTCGGCGGCCTTCTTACGTGCCGCCTGCAACTGGGTCTGAAGGTCGCCCTGATCCTTGGTAAAGCGTGTCCGGTCTGTGTCGAATTTGGCAATCTGAGCGGCCAGGTCCTGTTCGGCCTTCTTCAGCGCTGCCTGAAGCTGCTGGATCTGCGTGTCCTTGGCCGCTTCGCGAATCTCGTACTCGTCCTTGAGCTTCTGGACTTCCGCTTTCAACAGCGCGTTTTCGTTGACCTTGTCCTGGATCGCCTGGGCCAAGTATCCAAGCAGCGGTCGATAGAAGCGGTTTTCCTCGGGGAAGTTGCCGCCGAACTCGGCCATGGTCTGCTTGAACTGCGCGCTGTAGTCCTCCAACTTCTCGGTCTCGGCAACGCCGATCTCCCGCTTCAGTTCCATGCACTCCCCGGCGATAGCGCTGGCGGCCGCCCTTTGGTCGGCGGCGCTCTTCTCGGCCGTGGTTGCCTTGGTTTGCGCCTCGTTGTATTGCCCGTAGAAGATGAACGTCGTCACGCCCAGGATAATCGTGAGCATGACGAAAACGATCAGCGCGATTTGCAGACCCTGGTTCTCACGTGCCATAACTGACTGCTCCTTCAAGACTCCTGCACACTGGGGACGTGCGGCGCAGAGTCTCGTTTGGCCAACTGCCTCGTTCCTGATTCCTGCTCGGACGTTCCGGAAGAGCCGAGAGAGAAAGAGTTAACTCTTTCACCACAAAGACCTAAGTCGATTTTAACCACGCTCCGGGCGGCTGTCAACGAAATGCCACCCTGTTGGAGAAAACCCGCGTGCATGCCCGAATAATACCCCCCGAGACAACTAGGCACGCAATACCTAATCCTCTATGCAAGCTTGCCGGTCTCGCGTCAGGCCAGACCGAATCGCCCCCGCCGACCTCGGCCGCCAAACAGTTTGGCACCCCGTTCGGCAGCCCTACGGACCAGTGTTCTGTTGTCCCCACTTGTGGTAGGGTCTTGGTTGTAGTATCCTACGGGTGGAGAATCTGCATGTTTCCAGAGTATCGGCGACGATTGTCTGGACGTCCGGCCTCGTCTTGGGGACGAATCAGCCGGTCGATGCACGTTGGCGGGCCGATGCCCGCGGAGTGATGTGAGGATGGCAGCAATGCCGCAGGGAGTTATCAAGAAGCTTGTCGCGGATCGTGGCTTCGGATTCATCTCGGCAGACGGATCGGACATTTTCTTTCACCATTCTTCGGTGAAGGACAATGGCTTCGATGATCTCCAGGAGGGGCAGACGGTCGAGTACGAACTGGAGGAAGAGAGTGGAGGCTCTCGGGGACGAGGCAAGGGACCGCGTGCTGCTTCGGTGGCAAGGGTCTGAGCGCCGCACGGGACCGGGACAAGTCCCGGCACCGTGATTCGGACGTTCAGCGGTGGAGGCGAGGCAAATCCGGCGGCCGATCCATCGGCCGCGCGGCTGCGTGGGAGGTTTGTCGCTGTCCGTGTGTTGGATGCCGTGTCCCGGCCGGGCTATTTCGCCTGGACCCAGATGTTGCGGTACAGCACCATGTTGCCGTGGCCTTGCAGATGGATGCCGCGAGGGCCGGGGCCTTCGCCCTGGCGGCCGGGAGTCCCCGACTTGAACTCGATGTCGTCGTGAATCACCACGCCGTTGTGGCGGACGGTGACTCGGGCGTTGGCCACTTTCTTGCCGTCTTCGTATTTCGGCGCGGTGAAGTCCACGTCGTAGGTCTGCCAGACCAGCGGCGGCAGGCACATGTTCACGTCGGGCTTCCGAACCTGGTAGAACCCGCCACATTCGTTGTCGTAGCCTTCCAGTCCGAACGAGTCGAGCACCTGACACTCGTAGCAGTCGTAGAGGTAGACGCCGCTGTTGGAGCGGCCCTGGCCGCGGGCCTCGGGCATCCAGGAAAGGCGGAACTCCAGGTGCAGCGTGTAGTCGTTCGGAAGGGCCTTGGTTGTTACGCCGGAGACCAGGCCGTCTTTGGCCAGGTGGCTCTTCACGTCGCCTTCAAGCATATCGAGCTTCTTTCCGTCGAAGATGACCAACGCGCCCTCGGGCGGCTTGGCGCCCAAGGTGGGGCTCTTCCGCTCGACGCGTTTCAGCGTGACGTCCATGCGGCCGTCCGCCGTCCGGACGTTCATCGTACCGTCGGCGAATTTCAGGTTGTACGTGATCCCTTCGTCGGAGGTCACCGTCATCGAGCCGTTTTCCAGCTTGCCCTGGTTGCGAAAGCTCTTGTCGCCCCGTTTCCATCCGTCGCCGGGCAAGCCGCCTGGCAGCGCCAGCATTTCAAACTGTCCGCCGCCGCGGGCGATTACTTGGCAGCCGACCTTGTGTTTCTGGCCGTCCGCATCGGTGAGTTCGCCGACGTACTCGCCCTGGATGGCAAAATCGGGATCGGCCTTGGCTTCTTCCGGGTCGATAATCTCCTTGGAGGCGGCCGTGCAAGCCAGCCCGCCGATCAGGAGCGGGATCAACAATAAGCGTGCGTTTCGGAACATTTCGGGTCCTTTCACATAGAGGTACGGTATTGAGGGAGGGAAACGCGTAGTCCAGTTCAGCGCGGAACGGTGCCCGGTTTGCCGATGCGGCAGATACGCGATTATAGGTTCACTGAACCGCATGTCGTCAAGCGGCGGCGAAATTCTTTTGGGGGGCACGTGGCAGCCCTGGATCTCGATTGATCTTGCCTGCCGCCAGCCGTTCGAGTATTGATCTCGGCTGAAACCCTGCGGATGTTCTGTCGCGTGGAATAGTACCGGCCTCCGATGGGGTCCTCGGTTTTTCCCCAGTACGTCCTTCGCGGAAGACGATCGAGGCATGCGATGACGGCAATCGGAAAACACTGGCCATTGGCGGCGGCGCTGGCGGTGCTCTACGCGGCCCTGGCCGTGTGCCTGGCTGTTTCGCTCGAGCGGAACGACGGCCATTTCGTCTACGTGCTCGACGATCCGTACATCCACATGGCAGTGGCCAGGAACCTCAGCGAACACGGGGTGTTCGGGATCACGCGATACGAATTCTCCTCGTCGACCTCGTCGATCGATTGGCCGCTGTTGCTGGCGCTGAGCTATTGGTTGACCGGGCCCGGCGTCTTCGCACCGCTGGTGCTCAACGTGGCGGCGGCTACCGCCGTGGTGTGGCTGGCGTACGTGTTGCTTAGGCAACGCGGGATCCCGCCGGGGTTGAATCTGGTCAGCCTGCTGATCCTCTGTTTCTGCACGCCGCTGCCGGCGATCGTCTTCACCGGCATGGAGCATACGCTGCACGTGCTGCTGGCGGTCGGCTTTGTATTCCTGGCTGCGCGGTTTCTGGCGGAAGAACCGGAGGCCGCACGAGCCTCGTCCGGCGGACTTCGCGCAATCTACTTCGCGTTGCCCCCGCTGATTACGATGACACGGTACGAAGGGGCGTTTCTGGTTGCCGTCGTCGGCCTGCTGTCGGTCCTTCGCCGGCGCTTTCGGCAGGCAGCGGCGTTGGGCGTTCTGGGGGCGGCGCCGGTGGTCCTCAGCGGGCTGGTGTCGATGGCCCACGGCTGGCACTTCCTGCCCAATTCGGTGCTGTTGAAAGGCCGCATGCCGCCGGGCTCGTCGCTGGACCAGGTGCTGGGCAGTCTGCGCTCGACGGCCGTCACCTTGATCCAACAGCCGCACATTCCCGCCTTGGGCATCGCCACGTTGCTGTTGTTGTTGGTTCTGCTCCGCCGAGACCCCCAACGCTGGACGCAACCGAAACTGCTGATTTGGATCGTAGTGCTGACGGCCGCCTTGCACGTCCAGTTCGCACGAACCGATTGGTTCTTCCGCTACGAGGCCTATTTGGTGGCTTCCGCACTGTTGGTGATCCTCGTGGTTGCCTACGACGAACTGCTTCGAGGTTTCAAGCCCGGGGCCGCCGCCAAGCCGATTGTTGCATGCGCCCTGGCCGCGTTGCTGGCTCTGCCACTGGCAAGCCGGGCAGCCCGGTCGCTGGTGCTGATTCCTCGCGTGTCGTCGGTCATCTACGAGCAGCACTACCAGATGGCGTCGTTCGTGAAGCGATACTACTCCAGCGAAGCCGTGGCGGCGAACGACGTCGGAACGATCAACTTCTACGCGGACATCCGCAACCTGGACCTTTGGGGGCTCGGTGACCTGGAGGTAGCCGACGCCCGGCTGCGGCAACGCTATGGACCGAAGGCCATGCGCCGTCTGGCCGCGGCACGGGGTGTGAAGATCGCCATGGTGTATGCAGACTGGTTCGACCGGTGGTACGGCGGTCTGCCGCCGCAGTGGCAGTGCGTGGGCCAATGGGAAATCGCGGCGGCCGACGACCGACGGCAAATCGTGGTCTCCTTCTACGCCGTCGATTCGGACGCGAAAGATGCCCTGGCTGCGAATCTGCGGGAATTCTCGCCACACCTGCCCGTTCAGGTGAATCAGAGGGGGCCGTATTTGCAGGCAGTCGGGCCGCCCGTTCGGATGGCCGGACGGCCATAATGCGAGAAGCGGCGACCCAGGCGGCCGTGCGATGCGTAGGAGGAGGGAAGATGTGTTGGGGGCAACGGGAAACTGCGACCGGTGGTTGCGCCGGACGGTTTGGTCGGCGCGGGCATCAGTCGCCGGCTTTTTGGGGCGGGTGTTCCCGGGTGGACGCGAATACGACGAGAGACACGACATGAGCCATTCGTCACCAGCGACTTTCGCCCGTCTCGCAGGCTTCCCAGCGCTGACGCGCGTGCTGCTGACTTTGGCCGCGGTCGGTGTTGGGGCAGCGGCTCCCAACATGGCCGTGGCCGGGGGGGGACCGGAGAACGTGTTCCTGGTGGTCAACCCCGAAAGTCCCGATTCGCTGACCATCGCCAACCACTACATTCGGCGGCGCCACATTCCGCCCGGCAACGTACTGAGTCTTGCCTGGAACCCCAAGGCGGGCACGACCGACATCAACACGTTTCGCAAGGAGATTCTGCTGCCCGTGCTCGCGGCGATCGACAAGCGGCGATTGGCCCCTCAAATTGACTGCATTGTCTACTCCAGCGACTATCCCTGGGGCATCGATCTGAAGCCTGACGCGGATCGATTTCTTCAGGCGGCGAGGAAGGCCGACGCGGAGGATCCGGGCAAGCCCTCGGTGCCCCGCAAGTTACCGCCGAAGTTCACGCCGTTCGGGTCGATCAACGGCCTCACGTATTTGTGGCAGCCGGTGATGGCCGGCCACCTGGCCTACGGCCTGATGCAAAGCAACGCCTACATGCGCGGCGTCTCACCCACGCACGAAGACGCCCCCACGCTCGGCTTCAAGAGCACGATGCAATTCGGCCGACACGGCGAGTTGGTCGAATCGGAAGGCATGCGTTACATGCTTTCAACCGTGCTGGGGGTGAGGACCAGCCGCGGCAACTCGCTGCAGGAAGTGATCGACTATCTCCGCCGCAGTGCGGCCGCCGACGGCACCCACCCGCGCGGGACGATCTACTACGTCAAGAATTCCAACATCCGTTCCAAGCTTCGCGACCAGGCATTTCCCGAGGCCGTCGAGGCGCTGAGGCAGCTAGGGGTCGCCGCCGAGATCGTCACCGGGCAAGTGCCTCAGGGGAAGCACGACGTGCAAGGGGCCATGGTTGGGGCCGAGGCCGTGTATTGGCGATCGTCCGGCAGCACGATCCTGCCCGGGGCCATCTGCGAGCACTTGACCAGTTTCGGCGGCGTAATGAGCGAGACCACGAAGCAGACGCCGCTTTCGGAGTTTCTTCGCTACGGCGCGGCCGGTGCCAGCGGCACGGTGGCCGAGCCGTACGGCATCGGCGGTGTGAAGTTTCAGCCGAAGTTTCCCGCCCCCAGCATCCACGTTCACTACGCCCGCGGCTGCACGCTGGCCGAAGCGTTCTACCAGTCGGTCCAGGGCCCGTACCAACTGCTGATCGTGGGCGACCCGCTCTGCCGCCCTTGGGCCAATATTCCGCAAGTGACCACCGAAGGCATCCAGCCCGGGGCAACCGTCACGGGCCCGCTGAAGGTGATGCCGTCGGCCACCATCGGCGGCGGGTCAAAGGTCGACCGATTCAAGCTGTTCGTCGACGGCTGGCAGCGGGCCGAGTGCGGCCCGGGCGAATTGCTCGAGTGGGACACGGCGCAGCTTGCCGACGGGCATCACGAGGTTCGGGTGGTGGCCTTGGAGGCCGGCTGGATTCGCTCCCAAGGTCGGCAAATCATGACGATCGTCACCGCCAACCACGGGCGGACGATCGAAGCATCGCTGGCAACCCCGGCAGCGGTGGCCGCCGGCACGCCGGTGGTGATTGCCGCAAAATCGCCCGGTTCGACGGCCATCGTCGTGATGCACCACAGCCGGCTGGTCGGCAAGACGGCCGGCGAAGATGGCCGGCTGACGATCGATTCGTCGAAGCTGGGCCTGGGCGTCGTCAGTCTTCAAGTCGTCGGGCTGGGCAAGGGCGGGCCGTTGGACTACGTCACCGCCGAGCCGCTCGACGTAACCATCGTCGCCAGGTAAGGGAGCCGCACCGCGCCGACGCGCCATGGGTGCCCGTGTGGCACCACGTCGCCTCTCGTGCAGCGCCTCACCGCCGGACGCGGACAAACACGACCGCACGAATCTCCACAGCCTTCTGCGACACGGGACTCAGCGTGACGTCGACGCCGGCGCCCTCTCTTCCAGCCCAGTCGAACGTAACGGGAGCCGGTGCGTCGACCAGGACCTTATTCTGTCCGGCGGGGCGTATCGTCACGTTGACCTTGCCGAGAGAACCCACGCCGACGCGCCACGTTCCCGGCGGCAGCGCGAGATCTTCGATGGCCGCCGGCTGTCCCGGCGACGGCGAGACGACGAATTGGCCCGCTCCGTCGAGATGGACCACCGTGGCCGGATTACCGTTGAGCAGGTAGCCGGGCACGGCGATCCGGTCGCCCTCGGCGCGGATGCCGGTTTTTCCGCCGTGCCGCCGGACCCAAATCTGCGATTGCACCGTATGGGGCTCTCGGCCCTCGAATCGCACCAGCGTATACCGGTCGTAGAACTCCGGCTTCTGCTGCATTTGTCGGCCGCTGAGGAAGTGGGCCTTCTCCAGCCCCCGGGGACCGCCGAAGATCAACAGATCCGGCTGCCGATCCCAGACGTATTGCCCGTCGCCCAGCTCGTGGGATAGCGTGCCGTGGCCGAAGCCTTCCGGGGAGTGGCGGGGCAGGTAGTAGTCGTTCAGGCCCAGCATGTCCAGCGCGGGCAGCTCCGACCAATAGGGCAAGCAGCCACAGGCCGTGGCGGCCACCAGGGGGCGCGCCGAGCCAAAGCCCCTGCGGAGCATCTGTCCGACGACCTGCCCGTCCCATTCCCAACGCTCGCTGAGTGCCAGCCGGTTGCGACCGTCGTGGAACTGCCGGTAAGCGTACAGAGTCAGGGCAACGGCGAGAACGGCCGACACGAGGACGACGCTGCGGCCGCGTTGTTGCAGGAGTTGCTCGGTGCCTTGGGCCAGCAGGAGGGCCATCAAGGGGATCAGCGGCACGATGTGTCGCCAGCCGGGAAACGTGTCGCCGCCGACCGAGGCGATGTAGAGGGACCAGGCCGTTGCCGGCACGATCAGCAGCAGGGCCTTGGCCCGGCTGGCCCCGTCCGATCGTTGCCAGAGCAGACAGCCGCCGAACAGCCCGGTCACCAACGACAGCGGGCTTAACGAAAGCAGTCCGCCGGCCACGTAAACCACGCCGCGAGCCAGATGCGTCGACGAGGGGGCAAACTTGACCAACGCCGTGTTGGGTATCCACTGGCCGTAATAGGCCAGCCGAAACGCCAGTTGGCCCAGATAGAACACCGTCGGCAAAAGCACCAGCCAGAGGCCGAGTCGGAACGTCGCCCGGCGAATCCCGCGGGCCAACAACAGCGCCACGACGACGGCGGCCGCGAACAGCGCGCCGTCGGGTCGCGTGATGCACAGCAATGCCAGGAAGACCGACGCCCGGACCGCGTGCCTCGCCTCGGCGTTCTCCTGCTGGAAGATCGGATAGCAGAGCACGACGGCCCACGCCAACAGGCCGGCGACCAAGACCGACTCCAATCCGCCCACGACCCAGACGGCGGTGGGCCCGGCCAGGACCACGGCCGCTGTCGCGAAGACCATCGGCATGGCCTGGCGAAGGGTCGCGGCGCGGTGGCCGTAGACAATTGCCCCCACGAGCAGGCTGGCCGAGGCGAAACCCAGCACCCGCAGGCCGACAACCAAGTCGAGTCCCATGCGGCCCGTCAAAGCCGCCAGCAGGACCCAGAGCAGATTTGAGTAGCCTTCGACCGGTCGTCCGTCGGTCCAGCTCAGGCCGTGGCCCTGCAACAGGCGCTGGGCGTATCGCAGGGAAATCAGTGCGTCGTCGGCCAGAAAGGGCATGTAGTGGCAGCAGTGCGGCGCCAGTACAAGCAGGGCACCGACGAAGACCGCCAACCCGATGGTCACGGTCCTCACAACCGGCTCGGCTGGCGCCGTCTCGGACAGCCGCCGATAGTGACGGGTCGCAGGACAAATCGGGCGGCGGTCGCAACAGCCGGGCATGGTCGCCGGCCGCCGCGATGGACGAACACTCTGCAACGTGCAGGTCTCCAAGGCTTGCAGTGACCCGGTGGAAATGCGGCAGGGTTGTAGCCAAAATGGCCATCCGCCGCAAGGTCACCGGCGTCGCATTGTCTGCCCGGTTGCCCCGTCTTGCGGCACTTGCCCGCAGCGGAGCAGCAGCCCCCCTGGTGGCGTGGATGGGCCACCTGTTGCACAAGCGCATGCGTGTTCAGGACTTGGGGGAGAATCGCGTTGAAAGCTTGTCCGAAATGCTGTGCCGTGCGAGAATGCATAGATCCAGAGAGGGGGAATGCAGAGAGTGGAATGTTGCGACACATCTTTGCCCGGCTGCTGCCGGTGGCTGTAGCGGCGGCAGCGACGGCACAGGCACTGTGGGCTCAGGGCAACGGCGAGCCGGCCGGCGCCCGCGACGACGCGGCCATTTACCGGCGCATCGAGCAGATGCGCGGAACGGCCCGGCGGTTGCGGCTGGACGGATTGGACCGCGACTGGCGGCAGGTGCCCCAGATGAGCGACCCGCGCGGCGACGCGGGCGGTGACGCCGGACGCGATCTGGTGGCGGCAGCCATCGTTCCCCGGGAGGACGACCTTTGGGTGCTGTTGCGCACGGCCGGTCCCCCCCACGACCGATTCCTGGGGGTTTTATCTGGAGGTGGATCTGCTGGGTGGGAACGGCGACGATTGTCGCATCGAGTTCGAATCGCTTCAGAAGCTGCCCGTGCTTCGGCTGTACGACTCGGACTGGCGCCCGAGCAAGCCGATCCCGCTTCGCCGCACCCGGATGGCGATCCGTCAGGTGGTGGAGATGCGGATTGCGTACGAGGATCTGGCGACCGTGCTGCCGAAGGAGAAGGCCGCGTTGCTCCGCGGCGAGAACGCCCGGCCGTGGGTGCGGATCCGGGCTTGGACCTGGAACGCCCAGCGAGAGCGACGGGTCGATTTCGGGCCAACGGTGGCCAGCTTCCGCATTGTCGAAACGCCCTATGCTCTGGACCCCGCCTTGCCCGACCGGCCCGATTCGCCCGTGCAACTCGGTCTGCCGGTTCGCGGGCAATGGCTCGTGGTCCAAGGGGCGTTCGGGAGTTTCAGCCACCAGAACGTCTGGGCGTATGACCTGGTGCAGCTCGACGCGACGGGGCATCAATCCTGGCCGCCCGAGAGCCGGCAAAACGACGCCTACCACGGCTGGGGGCAGCCGGTGTACAGTCCGATTGAGGGCCGCGTGCTCATGGCCCGCGGGCAGATGGCCGACCAGTCGGGCAAACAGACGGATCGCCGCCAGGCCGTGCCCAACCAGGTATACATTGCCTCGCCGAACGGCTTCAACCTGGACCTGGTGCACTTGCAGCAGGACAGCGTGTCGGTGCGCACAGGCGAACGGGTCTCCGCCGGCCGACAGGTAGGGCTGGTGGGCAACTCCGGCAGCAGTGCGGGGCCCCATTTGCACGTGGCCGCCTGGCAGGGCCGTTTTCCCAGGAAGACCGTTCCCCAGGCTTGGACCAATGTGCGCGTCGGCCTGAATCCGGGGCGGAACGATCCGTGGGCGAGGGACCTCTCCGAGTGGGAACCGCGAGAGGGCTTCTTCGTCGAGACGGTCCAGACGACGGGCCAGCCGTAGCCAGGACATAGCGCCGCGGCGAGTTGCTCTCATCATGAGCAGCGAGCCGCCGGGTTCATCCCGGCGCGAATGGCGGTCGCCGGGAGCGAACGACGCGTCGGCCAACTCGTCCGCGCGATCGGCGCCCCGCGGGGTCTATCTCGGCATACAACTCGCAGTCGAACCATTCCCCGACTCGCCATTTTCCCCAGCCCTCAACTTCCCAACGCCGCCACCCACACGACCAACCAGATCAACAGAAAACAGACCACGAAGCTCCCCACAAACCCCGCCACGTCGATCAATCGGGGCTTCTGGAACTCCAGTCCGAAGAGGGGCAACAGCCGGCGATGGTCGAAGCGAGTCGGGTTCTTGTAGGAGAGTTCCAGTTGCTGTTGGTCGATGACGGGATCGGGGTCGACCGGCGTTTTCATCTTCACGTAGTAGCGGTCCAGAGCCTCCTTGCGGGCCCTGGGAGTGATCAGGCTCAGCACGATCATGATCAGAAAAGGCAGCACCGCCCGGGTCGGCAGCCGGAGTGTCTCGATCCATGCGTTGGAGAGCTTTGTCAACGGCACGCCGGCCAGGTCGTACAGCAGGAAATCGGGCTGGAAGCTGCCCGTGCCCCGCATGGGACAATCATATTGCCGGCGAATCACCTCTCTGCCGTGGTCGCCGGCTTGCTTCGCTGTTTCGGGCGGCCCGATCTGCTTGAAGTAGATCTTCTCGCCAATCGGCTCCAACGGGCCGCTCCAATAGATGGGCCTGCCGCCGGTAATGTGCGTATCGGTCATGGTCCGCCCCAGCACCCGCGGTTCGGGACACGGACCGAATTGGCGCAACACGTCGGCCTCGGCCTTGGGGCCCTCTTTGATAATCAACTGTCGCACGCGTTTCTTCCAGAGCGCGATTTCGCCTTCGCGCTTGGCCACATCGGCGGGCGCGACGGCCCGGGTGGTGATCGTTGTGATCTGGTCGTTGGCGGCGGTCAGTCGCTGGTCTTCGGCCAGCGAGGGCATCATCTGGGGCAGCGCCAGCGGCAGGATGAAGAACAAGACCAGCGTCATCAACATCGTCAGCCAGGCGGCGGCCGGGGTAGCTCGACGCCAGTACATGCCCACCCAGAAGGGGGCGGCGAAGAGGATGGGCATTTCCCAGACGACCTTCAACTGGTCGAAAACGTTGTACTGTGACAGCGAGATGACCGCCCCGCCGACGATGACGGCGATTCCCACCAGCCTGCCCGCCAGCACGTAGACCCGCTCGCTGGCGTTGGCGTGCAAGTAGGCGGCGTAGCCGTTGCGGATGATCAGGGCGGAGACGATCAGCATGTAACAGTCGGCCGATGACATCAGCGCGGCCAGCAGACAGGCCAGCATCAGCCCCACCAGCCCCATTTTGAACGGGCCGAGGAGCTCTCGGGCCGCCACGCCCCAGACCTGGTCCGGGTCTTCGGCCAGTTCGACGTTGTCGGCCATGTAGGCCAGCACGATCAGCGCCGTCAGCGCCCAGCCGATGGTGCACAGTCGCTTCATGAAGTTGCCCACCACCAACCCCACGCGGGCCGAAGTCTCCGACTTTGCCGAGCCGCCACCCGTGGCGATGAAGTGGGGCTGCACCACGATGCCAACCAGGTTCAGCAGGCAGATGGCCACGATGTACTGGATGGGAAAATCGCTGCTGCGGGGCGTGCCGACCAATTGGAAGAACTCGCCGGGCACTTGCTGGTGCATAACCTGGAAGCCATCGGCGATGGACATCGTATCGGGATTTCCGTATCGCTGGACCAGGGCGCTGAGCCCGGCCGGTATCAGCAGCACCGAGAGCAGAATGATGAAGATGCCTTGAACCAGGTCGGTCCAATAGGCGGCCCGCAGCCCGCCGAGAATCCCGTAGATCAACACCACCAACGCGATCACCGGCACCAGCACGAACTCGATTCCGACGGTTCCTCCCAGGGACCCGAACTGGGGCAGGTCGAAGGTCTTCTGGCCGATCAGCGGGGCACAGACCTTGCCCACGGCCGAGAAACCCAGCCCCAGGTACGACATCATCAGCGCCACGCCGAACAGGGCGTAGGCCAACCCCAAGGCTCTGCTCTGGTAGCGTTCGACGAACCAGTCGCCGAGGGTCAGGTGGCGCATGCGCCGGTACCAGACGCCGGTGATCCAGTAGAACGGGGTCACAAACAACCAGAGCATCACGCTCCAGATGCCGCTGAGCCCGCTGGTAAAGGTGGTGCGTCCCACGGTCACCGGGTCGTAGGAGCCGGTCCCGGCCCCGAAGGCGGCAAAGGCCTGCAGAACCTTCCCAAAGGCGCGGCCGCCGAGAAAAAAGTCCTCCTGCTTCTTGATCTTCAGCATCGACCAGAGCCCAATACCGGCCATGATGATGAAGTACGTGATCAGAACCGCGTAGTCGAGAAGCGTCATGGTGGGGCCTCGCGGCTGGGCTCCCATGGGGAGCAGTGCTCTGGGCGTCCTGCAAAAAACCGGGCTTGGGGCCCTTTTGTACCCGAAACGTTCGGCCGATGCAAATCTCTCGGTTCAGTCCGCTCATGCCAGAGCAAGGCCGCTGTGATTCCTTGCTCCGGCGTGTTATGCCCGACGTGCTGTTCTGCGAGCCATTGAATCGAATGGTTGCAGCGGTCGTGCCGGTTAGGCGATCCAGAGAAAGCTTCATCAACCACGGGGTCTCTGCGGACGAATCAAGAGGATAGCGGGATCTCCGGCACCCGACTAAGTTGCCCACCCGCGCCAGACCGACCCCGAACTCCCCGAAACCTGGAGCGCCCATGAACCCCATCGAACCGCGCCGCCCGCTAATTCTGGTCGTCGACGACGAAGCCGACGTGCTGGAAGAAGTGGCCGCCATTCTGGCCGACGCCCGCTACCGGTGCCGTTGCTGTACCAGTGCCGAAGACGCCGTCGAGGCCGCCGCGGCCGATCCGCCAGACCTGATCATCTCCGACATCAATTTGCAGGGACACAGCGGACTGGAAATGTGCGAGCGGATCAAGGAGGATGAGGCGCTGCGAGACGTGCCGGTGATGTTCCTGTCGGGGGCCCAGATTCCCGACATCATCCGCCGCAGTCACGCGGTGGGCGGCACATACTATCTCCGCAAGCCGTTCGACCGCGAGGTGTTGTTGGAACTGATCGAGAAGGCCCTCTGGATGCCGCACCTGGTCGCCAGCCACGTCAGCCAACAATAGACCACGGCCTCCTGAGTGCCGTCGCGTCACAAGGAATTCGGCTTGCTGGCGCGAGCGTCGGAAAGCAGCCGCAGCACGCCGTCCACAACGGCGCCGATCGTACGGCTCTGCTCCACGGCGTCGTCGCCGATCGTAATGCCGAAATGCTCCTCGACCTCCATGGCGAACTCGACGATGTCGAGGCTGTCGAGCCCGAGATCGCCTTCCAGGGCGCTACTCTCCTGGGTGTTTTCGAGGGGCACGTCGGTGAATTCCTGGACGATGGTTTTCACTTCTGCCAGAACCTCCTGGCGGGAAAGGCAGCCTCTATGAGCCAAAGGGCTCTCGGTGGGCATCATCGCATTGCTCCTTGACTGTCAACGATCCTTGGGTTTTGGGAGTGCGAGCGATTCGCGTTCGGCGACGCCCATGGCGACCACCAGTTTGCGGACCGTGGCGAAATCGGGCGTGCTCCGCCCGCGCTCGATGCGGTTGAGGGTTTCCGCGCGGATGCCGGCACGACGCGCCAGCTCGGCCTGGGATAGCCCCGCTGCCCGGCGGCGACGCACCAGCTTCTCCGCGAGCGACGCGCGGTCCAGCCCGAAGCCTGGGACCGACGATGTCCCGTCGATCGGGGGATCATCCGCATCAAGCCCTGCTCGGCGGCAGAGGACCTCGAACGCCGATTCCCGCAGAATGACGTATCGAATCCCATCCAACTCCACCCGTCTGTGGTCGAACGTCCGCGTATCTCTGGTCGCCATGGCCTTCACCTCCTGCGCTGCCTCCCACGTTGTTGGATTATACTAATCATCGGCGCAGAAGTCAATGTTCTTGAGTTGTAGAGCAATATTCCGGGCGCAGCCTACACGGGCGCCGCATGGACCCCAGGCGGATAGGCCATCAGGGAGTGACTCTGGCGATGGATAGATACCCAACCTCAGATAGTATCGATCACACCCGCAGCACGTCGAGCGGCTCGAACGTCTCGCCGAGCACGGCCCGGCTGTCGAAGCCGAGCCAGCGGTCCAGCACGGTCGCGTAGACCCGGCGGAAGTCGGTGTGGAACTTCTGCCCGCCGTTTTCCAGGTCGGTGAGGTTGGGGTGCTCCCCGGCCATGCCACCCTTGAGGCAGCCTCCGGCCAGGAACATCGGGGCGGCCGAGCCGTGTCCGGTGCCTCGGCGGCCGTTCTCCTTGACGGTGCGGCCGAACTCCGAAAACGTCATCAGCAACACGCGGTCCAACAACTTGTCGCGTGCCAGGTCATCGACGAAGGCCGCCACCGACTCGGACAGTTGGCGCAGCAGGGCACAATGGTTGCCGAGTTGATTGGCGTGGTTGTCGAAACCGCCGGGCCCTTCGCCGCCGAGCTCGGTGTAGTAGATTCGGATGCCGAGGTCGGCGCGGATGAGCTGGGCAACGGTGTGGAAGTCTCGTGCGACTTGAAACGCCGGATACTCCGCCGTGCGATCTGAAGTCGCCGTCCGGGCCGCCTCTTCGAGCCGCCGGCCGACGGCATAGGCATCGACCGAGCTGCGTTGCAGAAAACCCAGCAGGGGATTGTCCTGGCCGGGTCGCGGGAGGCGGGCCGCCTCGACCAGACGGCGCTGATGCGCGGGGCCTTCTTCGGGACCGGGCATGGGCTCCATGACGTTCTGCTTCAGCGACCGAATCGTGGGAACGATCGCCGTTTCGCCGTTGACGGTCAGCGGCCGCTTGATCTGTCCGACGAAGACGGCCGGCACGCTCGCGTCGTCCGGGCACCGTGCGTGGTCAACGGCCCGGCCCAACCAACCGGTCTGGCAGCCATCTTGATGAGGCCTGGCCGTTTGCCAGTAACGCATCGAGGCATCGTGATCGCCGCTGGGGTTCGGATAGCCCACACCCTGGACGACGCCGAGACGTCCTTCGCGATAGAGTCTCGCGAAGGCCGTCATGTTGGGATGAAAGCCCAGCAGGTCGTCGATCTTGTGGACCTTCTCGGGCGGCATCCGCAAGGTGGGGCGGTTTCGGGCATAGACGTCGTCCTCGAAGGGCACCAGGGTATTCAGGCCGTCGTTGCCGCCGGCCAGTTGCACCACGACCAGGATCGTCTCGCCGGCGTCAGGAGTGATCCCCGCGGCACAGGCCGGGCGGCCGAGGACTGCCGGGACCATCGGGCCCAACGACGCCAGGGCCGCGGTACCTAGCGAGGTCTTGAGAAAATCGCGTCGGGTCGAGGACATGGTTCGTTGCCTCCCCAGTGGTTCTTTGGTCTTCGCGTTGCGACGCCCATGCGGGCGCCAATCAGTCCGGATCACTGCTTGCCGCGGATTCAAAAGACGGAATGGGCGGCAGTTGCCTTCCGCTGCCCCAGGGGATCATCGTCCAGGCCATCCGCACCAGACACAAGCCGCCTGCGATCATGCTGGGAACCAGGGCCACCAGGAATCCGTCGTCCTGGCGCCAGGAGGGGTCCCGCATCAAGAGTTGATGCATCTCGCTCATCGGGTACGGCGAGAAAATCAGCACCTGAAAAACCAAGGCGGTCAATACGGCCGCAAACATCAGCAGGACCAGCAGCTTCCTTGCCCCCGTCCCCAGATCGAACGCGAGCGACGCCCCCACCAGCAAGGCGGCCGCGCCCAGCGCGATACCGCTTCGCGCGGCGTGCCACATTTGAAACTCCATCGGTATACCGATCAGCCCTCCGTCGCCGACGCGGATCCACGGCAGAAGGTGCCCAAAACCCGCAAACACCAGCGCAAGCAAGGTGAGGATGTCGGTGATCACGTCCAGGATGCGTCTTGCAGTCATCGAGGTCTTCTCCAGGGTTTGTCCGGCGTCGGTCGTACGAGCGCGGGGTTTCTTAGGCCAGCTGAAACTCGGGCAGCATCACCACATGATGGGCGAGCTGTCGCAAACGTTGCCCGGCGTTGCTGCCGGCCGCCGCATCGGACGCCGCCGCCGTTTGCAGCAGCGCCTCGCGCACGCCGGGTTCCACGTCGCCCTGCAAGAACAGATCGAGCAAGAACCGGCCGGCCGCCTCGGGCGATCGGTGGCCGTGCCTGCGGGCCACCGCCAGGGGGTCGAGTGTCTCGCCGTATGGTTCCTTGCCTGCCAGCAGGGCCTGTGCCAGGCTGCTGCGCCCCAGAAGCGTTGCGTGGTTGATCCAGTGGCGTCCGCCCGGCCACCCCTTGACGGTCGGCGGATGGTACAGATTCTGGCCCAAAGCGGCCAGCTCGTGGCCCAGCGGCCCCGTAGGGATCATGCCCTCCAGGCCGCGAATGATCCCCAAGGCGAACTCGACGGGCCCTTTGATCCGCCGGCGGTAAGCAGCCGGCGAGAAGAACAGGTTCGAGCGGAGCATCGTTTCCACGAGTTTGCCGATGTCGTAATCCTTGGCGAAAGACTCGGCCAGTGGGGCGATCAGCGGCTTGCCAGGCGGGTCGGTCTCGCAGATCAACCAGCGGTAGAGCTTGCCCACCAGCAGACGTGACGCGGCCGGCTGCTCCAGCACGATCCGCGCGATATCTTTGTCGTCGAAATCGCCTTCCCGGCCCAAGACCTTCTTGGTACCCGCGTCGTGCTCGCGTTCGATGTAGCGCAGCCGGCTTCGCAGGACGAACCAGCCGGTCAGCGCGCGGGAGGCTTCTCGGAGATCCGCTTCCGCGTAGTTGCCCTTTCCCAGGGTGAAGTTATCCATCAGGGCGCGGGCGTAGTTCTCGTTCGGCTGGGCCTTGCGGTTGGCCTGGCATCCCAGTCCCACCAGCACGGCCGGATCGCGGGCGACGCCCTCCAGCAACGGCTGGAAGCGGCCCAGGGCGTGGCTGCGCAACAGGTGCACGTGGGCGCAGATCAGCCGGGCGTCCTTCACGTCGGCGTTGCTGGTGCCGAAATGGTCGTGCCAGAAGAGCGTCATCTTCTCCAGCAGCGGATGCGGCGTGAGCATCATCCGGCGCAGCCACCACGCCCGCAAACCGTCTGCCGACGCGGCCCCGGCTTCATAGCCGTCGTAGGTCTGATTGAAGACGGTCGCATCGGCCTCGCCCTGCAGGAGCCGGTCGATGGTGCGTTGCGGTCCGTCGTCCAATGCCCGTTCCAGTTGGCCGAAGTCGGCCCCGAAGGCTGCGCGGCGATAGAGATGTCCGGCAAGGCGGGAGTTCCACCGGCGCGCGTCGTCGGGCTCGTAGGGTGCCCAGGCCCAACGGGGATCGGACCATTTGTCGGCCGCCGTCTCCGGCGGTTCGGCCGCTGTCGTCCCAGCGGGGCGTAGCGGCGATTGCGGTGCGTCAAACATGCGGGACCCCCTTCGAGTGCTTCAATACGGGCTCACGCGGAATGGCGAGACCTTAAGGCATACTCAGCTTGACCACCAGGCTCGCCCGCGGCTGCCCCTGGCGGTTGCCGATCTGGAGCGAAGCCTCGCCCAGGTGTTTCAGGACGGTTGCGATCAGGTCGACCTGTATCTCGGCCTGTTCTTGCGTGCTGCCCTTTTCGAGCATGTTTTGCCGGACCATGTTGTTGCGGTTGGCGTCGAAGATCGAGGCCAGTTGCGCGCTGTTGACTTCCAACAGGCTGTGGGCTTCGGCCAGCGGCCTTGCCTGATCGGCAATCTCCCTGTTCAGCGCGTCGATCAGATCGGCGGCCAGGCCGTCGGTCGAGCTCAAGATGAGATAATCGCCGAACATAGCCAAAGCGGGCCGGAAATTGAATCGCGAGTCGATCGCCTGGCGATCCTCGCCTGTCGGGCTCCGAAAATAGGCCATCGTATACTTGACGTCCGCGTGCAGAAGCCGGTCGATGATCAGCCCCGGCTGGGCCTGCTGGCCGCGGGTGAAATTGACCAGCCCGATGGCCTTCTGCCACGCCTCCTCGACCACCTCGCCGAACTCCCCGGGGTTGCGAAGACGGAAGACGGCCGCGAAGGCCGGCAACTGAAGTTGCGGCGTGCCAACCGCCGGATCGTATTGCTGCTGGGCCACCACCACACGGAGTTCCGGCTCGGTCTCGCCCAGCACCTCGTCGGTCAGATCCAGCCCGCTGAAAAAGATACCCATCATGTTCTCAAAGAATATCAGCCCGGAAGTCCGCTCCGGAAACAGATCGTCCTTGGCGGCGTAGAAGGCGTGCAGATCCCGGAAGAGACTCAAGCCGGCGATCTGGCGCGGGACCGACAGATTGGGCATGGCGCCCTGGTCGGGTTGCTGCGACAGCGCGAACGCCGCCGGGCCCGACGGATCGACCGCCTTGCCGTCGACCACGGCCTGTAGCGACAGCGTGTCGCCCTGAAGCTCCAGCCCCAAGGCCAGCCAGTTCGACCCGCGCAAGGCCTCCGTGATTCCCACGAACAGCAGGGCGGCCAGCGGGTTCTCGTTTTCCGTCAGTGCCTTTTGCACGGGCGGATGTTGCTTGACGACTTCCAGATTGACAAAGGCCCTGACAGCGGCGTCGGGACCGGCAGCATCTTTGGCAGCCCGATAGCTCGGCAAAGAGGCCAGGCTTCGGCCGTCCGGCTCTGCGCGGAGATCAAGCACGGCCTTCAACACGTCGGGGCGATTCGACATCACCAGCCGCCTGCCGATGATGGCGTGCGCTTCCTCCTTGCCAAAGGTCCATCCGGTGACGCCCCGGTACTCATGGGAGGCAATGCGCTCCGACTCGCCCTTGTTGGCCGCGTCGCCCCGGGCGAAGCCGAGGATTGTCGCGTGCAATTGGGCCAGCAGCTTCTCGTCCTCGGCGTCGACGAACAGCAGTACCGCGCCGTCGGGCGCCGCCGCCAACGTGATCCCGCCGCCGACAAGCTTCTTGACACCCGTCTTCCAGTCGGTGCCCAGGCTGCCCTCCAGGTAGGAAACTACCGCCAGGAACTGCTGGAAGCCAGGCTCGGCGGATGCCTTCTGATAGACCGGCAGCGAGGTGACCGCCGCGGTCAGCTTCGGATCCAGCGCCCGATCGAGCAACGCCCTGGGCGCGGGTATCTCCAAGGCGACGACCGCATTGGGTGGAATCCATGCGGCGGCCGGCGGCAACGATTCGGCCGCCCGGGCAACCGACGACGCCAAAACCGACAACACCAGGACCGGCAACGCCGGGGCCAACGCCAGGATCGGTTTCCTCCACATGAGACTCCTCCAATGGGGCAAAAGGGTTCTGATTCGGAAAGCCGAACGGGCGACGTAGCGCACCTCTCCGCGACGGGGCGCGCGCCCGCGGGCGCCGACTCCGCCACATGCTGTTACCGCGATTCTTGTTCATCTATTCGTCCTCGTCAATCAGATCTTTGCCGGGATCAGTCGGAAAATCGGAAAAAGGCCGCGACGCCCCACTCCGTCGGGGCATTGGCGGCCCGGAGACAAACTGGGTGGTTTTTGGCGCACGGAGGATGTCAGGGCCGCTCAGGGTCTTGCCACACACTGTCTGCCCCGCCCGTTGACAGCCCCTACAAGGCGAGCTATCCTAGGGGGTTTGCCGAGCCGTGCTGCATTTGACACCCTGGGCGGCTCCAGTACAATTGAAAGGTGGACTGGTGGGCCGGGCCACGTGCGCAAGCAAGGGAAGATCGCTTGCGGGCCGGCCGCGATGTTGTCGGTAGCGCCACGCTGAACAATCCCGCCT
>JAFGRD010000086.1 GCA_016935315.1 Pirellulales bacterium | reverse complement strand
CGCGTCGGGAAGAGGGGTCACAACTGATGATGTTTTCGTCGCCGTCTAGGCGGATATGTCAAATGTCAAGAGTTGACCCCATTGCCCTCCGTGGTGGCCGGCAAGAACTACGCCAGCTTCGACGCTCGTTTCCTGAGCAAAATCACCAGTTGGGACAAGCACATCCAGGTCCACCACCGCATCCTGGACCCGGCCGCTCTGTACTGGCAGCCGGAGACCGATGGCGTCGAACTGCCTGACACAAAGACCTGCATGGAACGAGCCGACATCCCCGGCGAGGTTGCCCACACGGCCGTAGAGGACGCCCGCGTCGTCGCGCTCCTGATCCGCCGCGCTATCGACAACTGCCGGCCGCTTGTGCCAGACGATGCAGTGCTGGCGGGTTGACCATTCGCTACTACCGTCACTGCCGGTTGTTGAGATCTCCATTCCTTATGACCACCGGCTTTCTCCTCCCGTGCCAATTTGAAGCTACTCGTGACGAAAGGCGCTCGCCAATGTCCGTGCCGAAACAGAACGATGTCTTTCATCCAATCGAAACCGATCCCGTACCGCGTCTGGCGCTTCGGTTTCCCGAGGCCGCTCTTGCCTGCGGTCTGTCCGAGAGTTTCTTGCATAACATGGCCAATAGTGGTGAAATACCGTCAGTGAAGGTCGGACGAGTCCGGCTATTCCCGGTTGAACGGCTGCGGAAATGGCTGCTCGAAGCAAGTGAGAAGGCGGAGGACAACTCGGAGGCAGCCCCTTGACTGCGGGGCGAGGTAGGTAATAATAATTACCTTGGATGCCCAGTCTGTTGGACGCAACCCACCAAGCCGGGATGCGAGGGACGTGATGCGGCGAAATAGGCGGTACAAGTCCTTGACTGAAGCTCTCCTTCAGGAAATAAAGGTTTGTGATGCCAGCTTGCGTCAACTGGAGCGGGATACGGGGCTGAAACGGCAAGCCATCGCCAAGTTCGCCAGAGGCGAGCAGTCACTACGACTGGATTTGGCGGACATACTTATGGACTATTTTGACTTGGAAGTCTGTCGGAAAACCAGGCGGACATAGACTACGAGGGTGAAGCATGGCCTCCATTGCAAACGATCCGAATGGACGACGAAGGTTGATTTTCAAGGCCCCGGATGGTCGGCGGCGAACGATACGTCTTGGAAAGATCAGCAAGAAGGCGGCTGGGTTGATTCGATCGCGGGTTGAGGCCATCGTGTCGGCTCGCATCGCCTGCCAGCCGCTCGATCCGGATACGACAGCTTGGGTGGCGAGCCTCCCTGATGACATGCACAACAAACTGGCTGACACCGGGCTGTTCGAGCGGCGCGGCGTGGCCAGGTTGGGATCGTTCTTGCGGTCGATTCTTGACGAGCGAAAGGACTTGAAGCCAAACACCCGCCGAAATTGGCAATCGCCGATCGACCACCTGATCGAGTTCTTCGGCGAGGAAATGGACCTACGCGACGTAACGCCGGGAGAGGCCGACCGGTTTCGGCAATGGATGGTCAATCAGGAACTGAGCGAATCGACCGTATCGCGGGAAGTCAAGCGGGCCAGGCAGTTCTTTCGGGTTGCAAGTCGGCGGAAACTCGTATCGGAAAACCCGTTTGCCGGCATCGCGACTCCGGCGCAAGTCAATCCGGACCGACAGCACTATGTCACCCTGGAAAACACACAGCTCTTGCTCGACGAGTGCCGCAGCCCATTGCAGCGACTCATCGTCGCACTGGCGCGGTATGCCGGCTTACGGATTCCGTCCGAGTTGGTCGGCCTGCTCTGGTCGGAGGTGAACTGGGAGCGGGACCGGTTTATCGTCCACGCCCCCAAGAACGAGCGGTATGGCAAGGGTACGCGGATCGTGCCCATCTTTCCAGAACTGGCACCGTTTCTCCGTGAAGCGTGGGTAGCGGCCCCGGAGGGCAAGGACCGGATATTTCCGAACATCACCCCGAAGAGCAATCGCCGAACCTGGCTCGGCAAGCTGGCTGCCCGGGCCGGGGTGGAGCTTTGGGAGAAGCCGTGGGTGAACATGCGGGCCTCGGCGGTCACCGACGCGGCGGACAAGTTCCCCGGCCACGTCTGCGAGGCGTGGTTCGGCCACAGCGAAGCCATCGCCAACCGGCACTACCGCCAGGTGACCGAGGACCATTTCCAAAAGGCGATCGGGGTGGATGGGAAGCCGGCAGACGCACCCACCCCGGGCAACGCTGCCGCGCACCGTGAGGAGCCAACCGATCGCACGCACCCCGGTCGCGATGATACCCGTGACCACCGGCCGGGCGGCGCAAAATCCGGCGCGCGAGAAGACGAAAAGGCGGCGCAAAACCCGGCGCGCTACCCTGCCTTACCGAATCCCACTGAGTCCCAAGAAACTCAGAAAGCCCTTGTTGACAAGGGCTTAGAGCGATCCAGTAAGACTGAGTGTAACCCCGTGGAGTTACACCAGTACCCCCTAGGGGAGTCGAACCCCTGTCTTCGGACTGAGAATCCGATGTCCTGGGCCACTAGACGAAGGGGGCAAAGCTCAACGGCTCCTATCGACGTCGGTCGCCACTTCACTTAAACATCTACCAGCGGCGGCACTGACCGTCAACCATCCTCCGGGAATTTCTCGGCAAGCCACTCATCCCATTGGCGGGTTGAATGGGCACCCAGGTTCGACTGGTTCGTCTTGACCACGGAGTCGAGCAACTTCCGCATCTGCTCGTCGCGCAGCTCGGAACGGATTGGCCAGAGTTCGTCGAGGACCAGGGCCGACTCGCCGTACTTACCCAGCAGCGTCAGCACCCCGCATTTCCCGGCCAGTCCAAACGCGCGCAGCCCCACGTCCGGCTCGCCGGGGTCGGCGAAACCATTGAATAGGATCAGCGCCTGGTCGTAGTCGCCCTCGCGGAGATGGATGCGGGCCAACTGCTGCTTTGCGCGGCGGGTGAAATACTGCTTGTCCGGGAAGTAGTCGAGCACACACTGCCAGGCCTCTTCGGTGCCAATCCGGCTAGCGTCCAGATACTGCTGCAGCGCGGATTCCTGCCGCGGGATTTTGGGCGGCGGGGCCTTGGCGCCCGCCAGCAGAGAAGGCTCCGCGGCGGCAAACCAGGCGAACACGCCCCCCAGCAGAAACGAGCCGGCCGCGCCTCCCCAAAGGGCCCATCGCGTGCGGCGGGACGGCCTCTGCAGTGCCATGGTCTTCATCAACGCACCGAGATGTTGGGTCGTGGCCGCCCGCGAATCGGCGGGCAGCTCGACCCCAGTTGTCTCCCAGCCCGGCAGCTCTTCGGGCCAATCGTCCCCGAAGTGTTCCAGATGCAGTCGCCGCAACTCCCGGAGCAGATCCCGGGCCGATTGGAAACGCTTTTCGGGGGGCTTGGCCAGCATCTTGTGGACTATTCGGCACAAGGCGGGCGGCAGGTCCGGTCGGAGGTTCTCCAAGACCTCGGGCTGTCTGTTTAGGTGCTGGACCGCCACGCCGAGGGCCGTCTCGCTGCTAAACGGCGGGGTACCGGCCAACATCTGATAGCAAGTCACGCCGAACGAATAGATGTCGCTGCGGGGGTCCAGGGGCTTGCCTTCGACCTGTTCGGGGCTCATGTACAAGGGTGTGCCCAGCGTCACGCCGACCTGGGTCAAATCGACCGCCTCGCCTTCACGGGCGACTCGGGCCAACCCGAAATCGGCTACTTTCACTTCGCCGGTTTGCGTAAGCAGGATGTTTTCGGGCTTGATGTCCCGATGGACCACGCCCTGCTCGGCCGCTTTGGCCAGTGCGGCGGCACCTTGACGCATGATCGACAGCGCATGGGGCAAATCGGGGGGACCGTGTCTGGTGACCCAATCCTGAAGGTTCTGACCCTGCACGTACTCTTGGACAATGAACCGCAGGCCTTCGAGGTATCCCACTTCGTAGATCTGCACGATATTGGCGTGGACCAAGGAAGCGGCCGCCTGGGCCTCGATTTCAAACCGCTTCAAGTAGGTTTGGTCGTTGGCCAACTCGGGCCGGAGGATCTTCACGGCGACCCGCCGCCGCAACCCGCTCTGCTCGGCCAGATACACGTCGGCCATGGCCCCACGGCCCAACCGTCGCAGCAGGCGGAAATCTCCGAAATGTCTTCCGGAGAGATCGACCCGAGGGGTGGTCTTGGTCGGCTTGTCGGTTGCGTCGCTCATGGCGTTCGTGGGTCGCACTAGACCCGGCAGGAAGGCGATTCGCACAGCAAGTAGGCAAACCCAATACCAGTATGGGCGCGGCGACCCGCGATGGCAACACGCCAACCGCCTTCACCCCGATTCCTGGTCGCCGGTGTTCTCGCCTTCGGCCCGTGACATCGGCCCATAGTGGGTATAATATGGGTATTGTAACACGTGTCATCCACGTGGGGGGAGACGGGTTTCGAGGGAGGTTCGTCCATGGCTGAATTGCCGGGAGATAGCAAAAAGCCTCCGTCGCCCGCTCCGCGCCGTGGCGAACACACGGCGAGAAGGCCGCCAGTCCGTAGCGAGCCCCGTCCGCCCCCGCCGGCGACCGCGCCCGAGGCGGCCGAACCGTTCGATTTCGGTGCTCTCTCCGAAAGGACTACCGATTCGCAGCGTATCCGAAAGCGCCGCAAGGGGATACCGTTGCCGGTTGCCGGCGGACTGGCCGCCATGGGGTGTCTTGCCCTGGCGATCCTGGCACTTTCGATGCTGGGCAATGCGGAAACCTTGGCCGTCAAACCGATTGACGATCGAGAAGTCGACGAGTTGAGTTGGCTGCGATTCGATGTCGAGGTGGAGGCAACGGGCATGTCCCCCGACCGGTTGCACTACTCGCTCCCCGAGGCCCCCGAGGGGGCCCAGATCGACGCGCGAACCGGCCGGTTCTCGTGGCGTCCCAGCGAGCGGCAAGGTCCGGGGACGCATCAGGTCACAGTCCGTGTTGCCACCTCCGGGACGAACGCCCTGAGCATCCAGCGGCGATTCACGGTCCGCGTCGCCGAGGTGCATCGGCCTCCCGTATTGCAGCCCATCGCCGATCGGATCATCGATGCCAGAAGTGAGCTGACACTGACGGCAACGGCGGAGGATCCAGACAGTCCCTCGCGAGGCCTGACCTTCCGCCTTCTGGGAGAAGTCCCCCCGGGCGCCAGGATCGACGCCAAGACGGGACAATTCCACTGGGATCCGACGGGAGCCGATCCTGGGAAGACCCATCGATTCAAGGTGTGCGTTGAAGAAACCGGGGACGACGGTTTGCAGGCCGAGCAGGGCTTTTCGGTCCGGCTTGTCGCCGCCGAAGCTGCGCCGAGCGTTGCCGATCTTGCGGCTACGGCGGGTGACGATCGGTCACGGGTCCCGATCGATCCCTCGGCGGCGGGTGGGGAACCGTCGACCGGAAGTTCCGGGGCATCGCAACAGCCGGTCTCACCGGAAGTGCCGCCAGCGGAGGCGCTGACCGCCGAAAGCGACAAGATGATCCTCGGTCTCTACAAACGGAACCGGCTGTTCCCCGACAAGCAGTACCCGACCTTGCGACGCATCTTCGCCGAGCGGTTCGAGCAACAGCAGCGCGACTCGATCCGTTTGGGGCTCGGAGCCGACGCCGAGGCGATGGCCGAGTGGTTCGATGCCCACACGGAGATCCAGGAAGAGCTTTACACGGCGATTCGGCCGGATCGCGACGACGTGGGCGGGGCCCTTGCCGTGTTCAACGAGTTGCGAAAGCGGTTTCCCGATCAACTCGAAACGTACGCCGAACTGGCAATGGCCACGGCGGTCACCTGGGACCGGCCAGACCAGGGCGTCTACGACTACGCACGCCACCAGCGGAGGACGAAGAGCACGATACCCGGCGGCTTGCTGGGGTCGGTCGAGAACTTCGCCTACCTGGCCGGCGGCCACCAGTCGCTGCAAATGCGTGCGCAGTTCCTGCCTTGGGAGTTTCTGATCCACGTCGTCAATCACCCCACGCCCCAGCAAGAGCGGCAGTGGGCGATGCAGAACTACGGCAGCGACGCCAAGATCGTGATGTACGGGAAGTGCTATCAGGATGTCCCCTACGACGAGCGAATGCTCGATTCGCAGGGCGCCACCACGGCGTTGGGCGGCAAGCCGTACACGCTGGAGAACATCCGGCGATTCGGCGGCGTTTGTGCCATGCAGGCCGACTTCGCCGCACGCGTCGGAAAAAGCATTGGCCTCCCCGCAGCCTACGTGGGGGGGGAGTCGAGGTTCGGGGAGTTGCACGCCTGGGTGATGTGGGTCGAGCTGCAGAACGTGACGCGAAACAGCATCCAGTTTTCCTTGCAGTCGCACGGTCGATACCGGCTGGACCAGTACTACGTCGGAAACCTCGTCGACCCGCAAACCGGCGAAAAAATCTCCGATCGGCAATTGGAGCTGCGGCTGCACACGGTGGGCATGAGTCCCCGGGCGAAGCGGCACGCCGCACTGATCATGAAGGCCTTCCCGATGCTCCGCGACAGCCTCGACATGGACGTCGCGGAACAACTGGGATTCCTCAACAACGTGATCAACCGCTGCCCGGGAAACGAAGACGCCTGGAGCGCCATCGCGCAGATGTCGCGCAACGGAACCGTAACCAAGAAGCACGATCGGGCCATGATGGTGGCGCTGGAGAAGCTGTTTCAGACGTTTGCCGCCTTCCCCGATTTCACTTGGGAAGTCTTCGACGATCTGGTGGCCTATCAGGACGTTCGCAAGCAGCGGGCCAGGCTGTTCGGCCGGCTGGTGCTGCTCTACGAGCAGGCCGGGCGCCCCGATTTGGCGTGCAAGGCCAGGCTGAGGTACACGGAATACCTCGTCGAGGACAAGCAATATGCCGAAGCCGTCGACGGGCTGGGCCTGACCATCATGCAGTTTCCCGAAGAGGGCCGATACGTCCCGCAGATGCTGGATAAGCTGGAAGAGATCTGCCGGCTGGCCGCAGGGCAAGGCAACGACCTGCTGGATTTCTATCAGGCGTTTCTGCCGAAGATCCCGCGGATGCGCGGGGATCGACTCAGCGAGTACTGCGTCGAGATGTACGAGCGCGGGATCACCCGCTTCCGCGAAGGCGGCCGGCCCGAATTGGCCCAGTTCTACCAAGCCCAACTGGCCGCCGTGCAGGCCGGCCGGCGCCGGGCCCCGTGACGCATCAGATCAGTCCGTGGAAGCTGAACAACCCGATCGGCTCGCGGCTGGCAAACGGCTCGCCGTAGCGGGCGCCGATCGACCATCCCCACGTGGCGGCCTGCGCGCAAAGCCGATCAATCAACCGCGGCGGGTCGGCAGGTTGGTTGTCGACGAACTGGCTGCGGTAACACTCGATCGCCGCCTGCTTGCGGTCCCAAAGGTCGCTGATGTCCAGCACGAACGCCGGTCGCGGAATCTGGTGGAGGTGGATGCAGTAGTAGTAGAAGATCCGCTCGGGATGGTGTGGCTCGCCCGGCATGTCGGTCTTGCTCAACTTGGACCAGAACCGGGCGGCCTCGATCAGTTGCGTGGCGGCCACGTGATCGGGATGGGCATCGACCCAGTACGGCGCGAAGATCCAGCGGGGCCGCGTGCGGCGGAACACGCCGGCCAACTGCGACCGGGCCTCCAGCGTCGGCTCCAGCCTCCGGTTGGGAAGCCCAAGGTTCTCGCGCCAGTCCAGCCCGAGGATCTCGGTGGCCGCCGCCGTTTCCCGAGCGCGGATCTCCGCAGACCCCAACGGCGTCGGCTCGCCGTCGGTCAGATCGAGAACGCCGACCGAAAACCCCTCGGCCTTGAACTTCAGCATCGCCCCGGCCATCCCCAGTTCGGCGTCGTCTGGATGTGGGGCAACCACCAAGATATCGAGCATTGGGTCGCTCTCCGGTTGTGCGGTCTTCGTGAGGCTTCGGCCAGATCGTAGCTGAGCTCACGAGCCTGAGATGTTGCAGCCATTGTATGCGGGAATCGGCCTGATTCCGATCGGTTGCCGGCCGGACCCGGCAAGATGGATGAATCGGGAAGCCCAGGAAAGAGAATTATTCGCTTTGACCCACCTAATTGGCCTGGACTCAGTATGCGGAATCTGGGAGACTCCCGCCACTTTTCTTGGCACGATCAGGGCGGGTTGGATTATGTTCCGTTGCAGATCGCTTTCTGGCAGAGGCTTTCCGTTCGGCCGCCGTGTCGGTGGCGTGGCGGCTGTCGTCTGCCTAGCCCTGTCGGGTTGCGCGAACCTCGATCTCAATTGCGCAAGTCTTGGCGACGATTCCTCGTCCGGCCTGTTCGCATCCCCCAGCCCGCCCGACATCAGAGGCGAGTTCTTTGGGGTCAGCAATAAGGCCCGAGAAATCGAAAGAGACTGTATGCGGTAGCACGGTTTCTCACGCGCCCGGCACTCGCTTCCGTGAACCGGCGGGCGGCTTGTCCGCGTGGCGTCAAGTCGCTAGGCTCTATCGGTCGATTCGCCTCTGGGCCGCAGAAGAAAGCCAGTCGGGCATTCTCGTAGCCCGTGACCCGGCCCCACAGACCACCAGCGCCGAGATTCCGCCATGGCCGACGACCCCCAAACACTTCACGACCGGGTTTGCCGCCACGCGGCCCAGACGGCGATGCTCGAATCGATCGAATCGGTCCTCGGCTGGGACGAACGGACGATGATGCCTACCGCCGGGGCCGAGTACCGGGCCGAGCAGACCACCCTGCTGGCGGGCATGATTCACGGGCGTTGGACGGATCCGGCATTCGGCCGCTGGCTCGCCGAGCTGTCCGACAGCCCGCTGGCCGAGCCCCCGCACGGCGACACGGCCGTGACGATTCGTCGGCTGAAACGACTTCACGATCGGAAGGTCAGGCTGCCCACCGCGTTAGTCGAAGAACTCGCCCGGACGGCCGTGCTGGGCCAACAGTCCTGGGAGGACGCCCGGCGACGCGACGACTTCGCCTCGTTCCGGCCACTGTTGGAGAAGACAGTCCAGTTGAAGCGACAAGAGGCCGAAGCCTTGGGCTATCCACAGTGCCCGTACGACGCGTTGCTCGACGACTACGAGCCGGACGAGCTGACCGCCAACGTGGCCGCCGTGCTGGCCGGGCTACGCGAGCGGTTGGTGCCCCTGGTGGCCGAGGTTTCGCAGAGCGGACGCCGGCCGGACGTCGCAATCCTCACACGCAGCTATCCGGTCGATGTGCAGGAGGCGTTCGGGCGCGAGGTCGGCGCGAAGATCGGATTCGATTTCGACCGAGGCCGGCTCGACGTAACCGCCCATCCGTTCTGCGACAGTCTCGGGCCACACGACTGCCGCATCACCACGCGGTACGACGAAGACTACTTCAGCGGGGCCTTTTTCGGCATCCTGCACGAGGCCGGCCATGGGATTTACGACCAGGGGCTGCCCGGTGGCCACTACCGGCTGCCGCTGGGCGAGGCCGTGTCGCTGGGCATCCACGAGTCTCAGTCGCGGCTCTGGGAGAACTTCGTCGGACGCAGCCGATCATTCTGGGAGCACTTCTATCCCCGGGCAAGACGACAGTTCCCACAAGCCCTCGGCGACGTCTCGCCCGAGGCGTTCTATTTCGCCGTCAACGAGGTCCGCCCGTCGCTGATCCGCGTCGAGGCCGATGAAGCCACTTATAACCTGCACATCCTGGTCCGCTTCGAGTTGGAGCAAGCCCTGCTCGACGGCGACCTGCCGGTGGCCGATTTGCCCGGTGCCTGGAACGAGAAGTATCGGCAATACCTGGGCATCGAGCCGCCCGACGACGCCCAAGGCGTGCTGCAGGACGTCCATTGGAGCGCCGGGCTGATCGGCTACTTCCCCACCTACACCTTGGGAAATCTCTACGCGGCACAGCTCTTCGCCCAGGCCGACGCCGATCTGGGCGGACTGGCCGCGCAGTTCGCCGGGGGGCAGTTCCGTCCGCTTCGCGATTGGCTTCGCGAGAAGATCCACCGGCAGGGCCAACGCTACTCGGCGGCCGAGCTCATCGAGCGGATCACCGGCCGGCCGCTCTCGCCGATGCCGCTGGTCGAGCACTTGCGGGCGAAGCTGGGCCCGCTGTACGGGATCTCCTGATACCGTTCGAGATCGGTCGCAGGAACTGGAGGACGGCATTCTGCCCGGCCGGACGGTAGTTGACGACCGATTCTGAGGCTAGACTAGACGAAGCGGGCATCCCCCACGTGTGCAGGAGCCGCCATGGCCGTTATTTCCCAGTGCCCAAAGTGCCGGCAGCCGGTGACCATCCCCGATGGGATCGGTTGCGACATCGAAGTCCGTTGCCCTTTGTGTGCGGACGTCTATCCGCTGGGCGAAGCCATGGCCGGGGTTCCACCCGCACTGATTCCCGTCAAAACCGAAGGGACCACGGGACAACCTGGGGGATCGGACGCGACATCGGGTTCGGGCCTCGTCTGCGAGCCCTTCCACGTCGACCGGTCGCCCAAAGCGGCCACGGAATCGGTTGTGGGAAAAGGTCCATCGACCGAGGAAGAAGGCCCTCGCTTCGGCTCTGCCGAGAAGGTCGACGCGGCGCCGCAAATCAACACGACCGGGGCCGGCGAAGGCTCGCCGGCCATCGACACCGGGCAGATCCCGGTGGATTCCGAGGCCTTGGCCGGTCTGCGCATCGAAGGCGACGAGCCGCCAGACCAGCCGGCCGGCGAAACCCCCGCGAGACATCGGAGGCCGACCCAGAGAAAACAGAAGAGTGTGGCCAAAGAGCTGCTCGGTGCAGTCTTCGGTGGACTGCTGGGGCTGGCCATCGGCTACTATCTTCTGAACTGGTTTGGCGGACAGCGCTTCGACTTCCTGAACGTTTATCTGCCGGGTGTGCCGCACACGTATCAGTATTGGCCTGCGGCGAAAGACGCTGACGTGCAGCCGTTGGATGACGCCACCAAGAGACCGAGGACGGGCGATTCCGCCGAGCCGGGCCCAACGACCCGGCGGCCGGCGTCGCCCCGGCCGCTCACGGGCGAGGGTCGCCCAGCCCAGCCGGAGACGCCGCCGGTCGATCCCACGGGCCGCACACCCAAAGGCCGCCCCGCCTCGGGGCCAGAATCCCAGCCGGCGCCGGAGACCGCGCCCGAGCCGGGAAACGAGACGGGGCCGCCAATCGAGCCCATACCGGACTCGACCCCGCCACCGGATGATGCCGTCAGCCCGGTCGATCCCCCCTCGTAGACTGCCGATGAGTTGGGCAGGACTTGAAGCTGGCCGGCAACAGTGTCCCCGCTGACCTGGCCCCATAAGGACCGGCATTGCTGCCTCGGCCCCTGGGGGCCGTCGTCGGGAAGCCAAAGCCGTGGTCCGAGCGTTGGATCAGCGGAACCGCGGATCGTACGATTGCCGTGTTGTCTTCTCCGGCATCGGTCTCGGCATTGGCGGAAGAGGCAGCGATTCTACAGACTGGGCAGACCTGGCAGGCGACACGCGTTCCACCGGGGCCGGCAGCCGCCTGACGACCGGTTGGGTGAGCACCGGCCGCGTGAGGACCGGTTCGGTTTCGGCCGGCTGGTAGTACGGGCGATAGGCAGGACTGGGCTGGCAGCCCGGCTCACATGCGGGCGTGGGCTGGCAGCTCTGGCAGGCGGCACCGTGGCCAAACGCCGTTCCCGTGCCCACCTTGTACCAGAAAGCCTGCCAGCGAGCCTTCTCATGGCAGTAGCCGTCCCAGGCATTGTCGCACGCCGACGGGCCGCATCGGCAGCATCCGGGCGTCATGCCACAGAACGATCCGGCATGGGTGGGCCCTTGGTGCACGTGAAAATGTCCGCAGCCGGCGGACACGGTCCCGCCGCCAGACGCTTGCTCCGCGCCGGCCGCCGGCCATGCCAGCCCACAGGCGGCCAGCAAAACGGAAACCCGACAAATCCATCGCATCAGAGTGCTCCTTCTGTTCTCTAACTAAGTATCGACGTCGTACTATTCTTCGGCCAACGTGCGTCGCCTGGAACACGGCCTCCGGAAGACAATCGGGGAAATCCGAGACAGCCCCCGTGCCAAGATCCGCCTGGGGCGAGTTGGGGGAATCAGACATAAGTGCTTGTTGTCAAGCATATTCCGCCTTGGCCGTCCGCGCCGCCCCGCCGCGCCGTCCGGTGTCTGGCCGGTCGCGTCAGCCTCGCGAGATGGTCGGATTGGGAGAGACGTACCGGGTGGGTCACGCCCGTGGCGCAATGGGCCGCAACCGTGACGATATAGAGGAAGGAAACCTCCGAGAGTTCGTATTGGTGGAATTCGGCGGTTGTGGTACGCTGTTGGCCCCTCTGACGAAGACCGGCCCCGGGGTAGCAGGGAATGAGGATCCACCGGGCCGATCGATGGTCAAGAACGTCATGGAGATCATGCAGCAGCCGCGCGTACGCGGCGGGCCGACAAGGAAGGAGGCCGACATGCATTTCGATCAGAAACAGGAAGTACGCGTCCATATCCGCTGGATGATTCGGCGCGACATGCCCGAAGTCCTCGGAATCGAGCAAGAGGGTTTCGAGTTCCCCTGGCTGGAAGAGGATTTCATCCGCTGCCTGCGGCAGCGCAATTGCATCGGCATGGTCGCCGAGCACGAAGACCGCGTGGTGGGGTTCATGATCTATGAACTGCACAAGAACCGCATCCACGTGCTCAATTTCGCCGTGGCCGTGGATTTTCGCCGCCGGGGCGTCGGCAGCCAGATGGTCGCCAAGCTGGTCGCCAAGCTTTCTTCCCAGCGCCGCAGCCGGATCATGCTGGAGGTGCGGGAAACCAACCTGGCCGCCCAATTGTTCTTCCGCGAAAATGGTTTTCGCGCGGTTTCGGTGCTGCGGTCCTACTACGAAGACACGCCCGAAGACGCTTACATCATGCAGTACCGCTATCGCACGGAGTCCTCCGCGGCGACCGAGCCGATCAACCGCATCTCCCGTTTGGCGGGCTGAATGTGCGCCCGAATCGCTACAGCGGCACGTGCGTAACCTTCAGCGACGGCAGATCGATCACGGCGACCGAGGGACAACCCGTTCGCTGAATGGCCCCCGGATTGACGATCAGGGTCTGCCCCAGCGAGAAGTTGGCGGCCACATGCGTGTGCCCGTGACACACCAGGTCCCACTGGCCGCTGTGAATCGTCTGCCTCAGCAGCGTGCCGTCGTCGCCGTGGAGAAAGGCGACCGAGCGACCCTGAATCTTCAGATGGCCGAACCGCTCGTAACACGTTTGCCCGGCGAGGCTGATCGCCTCGCGAAGCGTCGTCGCGTCGTCCATGTTGCCGAGCACGAAATGACAGGGCCAACGCGATAACAGCCGCACAATCTCCGCCGTGCCGATATCGCCGCAGTGAATCACCGAGCCCACCCGAAGGCTATCGAACATCCGAACCGCTTGCTGGGTAGTCCATGCCTCTCCGTGCGTGTCGCTGACGATGCCGATCCGCATGGGGTGGTCCCGTGATGGCGGTGCTCGCGGACGATCTTCCCGGAAGCTACATTAGAGTCGATCGTTTCATGAAAGGGAACCGTCTCGATGGAATCGGCCGATATGCTCGGGACAGGCGTTCTGGTGGCGGCGGGTCTGGCCCTGGTCGGGTGGGCCGCGTCGTACTGGCGCCGCTCCGCGTACACGCCGGCGCAAACCTTCTTTTTCGCCTTCAACTTCTGCGTGGCACGGTTGCTGTGGCGGGCCCATGTCAGCCGCCCCTTGCCGGTCGCCCCCGGCCAGGGCGCGGTCATCGTCTGCAACCACCGCAGCTCGGTCGATCCCGCGTTCATCGCGGTCTCGGCCAATCGCCTGGTCCATTGGCTGGTCGCCCGGGAGTATTGCGAGCATCCGTTCTTCGGATGGTTTCTGCAACTCTGCGAGGTCGTTCCCGTCGGCCGCGGCGGCGTCGATACGGCCGCGACGAAACTGGCCATCCGCTACGCCCAAGAGGGTGGACTGGTGGGACTGTTTCCGGAAGGACGCATCAACACCACCGACCAGTTGCTCCTGCCCGGGCGGCCCGGCGCGGCGATGATCGCTCTTAAGGCCCGGGTGCCGGTGATCCCCTGCTATGTCAGCGGCTCACCCTACGACGGCACGCCGTTGGGGTGCATGACGATGCCGGCCAAGGTGCGGTTGCAGGTAGGCCGGCCGATCGACCTTTCGCCCTACTACGGCCGAGAAAACGATCGTGAATTGATCGAGGACCTCACCCGCCGCTTGCTGCTCGAAATCGCCAGACTGGCCGGTCACCCCGATTTTCGACCCCAGTTGGCCGGCAGATTCTACAAGCCGGGCCTTGCCGACGATTAACCCGCGGCAGATGACCCACGGCAGACGCACTCCGGGACCGCTGCAGACCAGCCGAAGTCGTTGCCCCGGGTCGGCTTGCGTGGTGATTCGGAAAAAATGACGGCCTGGGACACCTTCCGGCGATTCCTAAGCTATCTTTTAGATTAGAGAGATATCCAGCTCTCAGCGCACCTCCATGCTTGTCACATTTCTTCTCACCCGGAAAACTCGCGGAGGTATGTCATGGTCAGCGTGCCAGCGTCGTGCGCTCGGTTGGTGCCCAAGCAATCACGTCGCCGAAAGCGCACCGGAGCGGTCCTTGTGTTGACCGCGTTCTTCATGGTGGTGGCTTTGGCCCTGCTCGCGTTCAGTGTGGACATGGGCTATCTGATGACTCTCCGGTCCGAGCTGAAACGCTCGACCGATGCGGCGGCCCTGGCAGGGGCCGGCACCCTCGTCGATGGCGGCCAGGTGGCCGAGCATTGCGCCTTGGAGTACTTCGCCCGCAATGCGATCGGCAATCGGGACGTGACCGGGGAGGAAGACTGGCAGGACGATCTGCCGAACCTGTTGGCGGCCCAGGACCTCGAGTTGGCGGTCCAGATGGGCCACTGGGACCCCGCTGCCAAGGTCTTCTCGCAATGCGATGTCCTGCCGTCGGCGATGCGCGTTAGCGCCGCTTACCGCGACGCACCTCTGTTTTTCGGGAACTTCATGCGCGCCCAACACTCGGTCTACGAAGACGGCCAGTGGCGGACGGAATGGGTCCCGATCGACCTGGCGGCCGAGTCGATCGCCCGCTACCAGCCGCGGGACATCGTGCTGGTGCTCGACTTCTCTGCCTCGATGAACGACGACAGCGAACTGCGCCGAATCTACGAGTACGGAGAAGCCCAACGGGCCATCGTCGAGGCAAATCTCCTGCAGATCTACCAGGAACTGGGATCGCCCGTCTACGGCAACATGCAGTTCGAGCCGCAGTACATCAGTTCCACCGACACCAACTATATCAAGGCACAGTTGGGACTGACCTACGTCCCGTATCCGTATCCCGGCGGCAGTTGGAACGAGTACATCGACTACGTGAAGTCGTACTACAGCACCTACCTCCAACGGGCCGGATACCAGAAGAAATACGGCTATCTCACCCTGGTCAACTACTGGCTGGAGAGAAGGCCGGTCAACCACGATACGCCCAGTCTGTGGGCGGTCAGTGCCCAGCCCGTCACCGCGGTCAAGGACGCCACCGGCGTGTTCATGCAGTATATCGGCGAGGTGGACACCGACGATCGCGTCGCCCTGGTCGTCTACAATTCCCCGACGCAAACGGCGAAGGTGGAACACAGTCTCACCGACAATTTCCAGATGATCGGCGACACGGTCGACCAGCGCCAGGCGGGACACTACGACCAGTACACCAACATCGGGGCCGGAATCGAGTACGCGCGCAACGAGTTGCTGAGCAACGGTCGCCCCGGCGCCTTCAAGATGATCGTGCTGATGACCGACGGCCAGGCGAACCGGCCTTCCGGCTACGCCGAGGACTACGTCCGCCAGCGGACCCAGCTCGTTGCCGACGAACACTGGCCGATCGTCACGATCAGTCTCGGCAACGCCGCCGATACCAGCTTGATGCAGGAAGTCGCCGACACCACCGGCGGCGTCCACTTCAACGTTCCCGGCGGCGAGGCCGTGACCAACTACGAGGCACAACTGCTGACCGTGTTTCGCCAGATTGCCGACCATCGGCCGCTAGTCCTGGTCAAATAGACCGGCGATCCATCATGCGTCCTCCGACAGGTGCGTTTCCCCCGTCGAAGACCGGCCGCGCAGGCCGCGCTCTTCGGCGGGGGACTTTTCTGCGCCGCGGGGGCCGTGAGAAAACTGGTTGGCCTGGCCTCTCGAATCCCTATCGCTGAAACTGCTGGCACCAGAAGATCGTCCCGCTGGCCGTCCGGTAAGCGGCCACGCCGATGCGCTGGTATGCCCGGTTGAGAATGTTTGCCCGGTGCCCCGACGAGTTCATCCAGTCGCGCACCGCCATCCTGCTGTCCCGCTGGCCCATGGCAATGTTCTCGGCGACCGGCAGCCCCGTGTGGGTCAGTCGGCGACTGCGGGTCATCCAGGCACAGTGCCTGCGGGCCGTCTTCATCAGTTCGTGGTCCACCTTCAGCGGCGGCAGGCCGTACTTCGCCCGGGCCGCGTTCGTGTAGCTGACGATGTTGGCCTCGATGACCAACAGCTCGTCCTTCTTCGACTTCTCGTCCTTCGACTTCTCGTCCTTCGACTTCTCGTCCTTCGACGCTTCCGCAGTTTGGGCGCCGTTCGGCTTTTCGGCCTGCGGCGTCGCCTCGACGCTCGGCGCCTTCTTGACTTCCGGCGACTTCGCTTGGTCTTCAGGCCCCGCGGCCAGCAGCAACGTGCAAGCGCAAATCGTCAACTTCGCGATCATCATTCGCTTCTCCTCTAGGTCAATTCCGGTAAACGGACGGTCGGATCGTCGCCGCAGCGGTCGGAAGGTAGGCCGTCGCGCCGCTGCAAGCTCGACGAAGGCTGGGGTCCCCGGTCAGGGTCTGGGCTCGGGATCCGTCTTACGCATCCTGCACCACGCTGTGCGTCCTGCGGAGACCGTTTTGGTGAGGCCGTTTAGGATACCCGATTCGGCGCGAAGTGCAAGAGTCGGGGCAACGGATCGCCGGGGACTTTTTGTACAAAAAACCACCAGAAGGACGTTACCGCCCGCCGGAGCATTCCGGTGCCCGTGGCGACCTGCTACCATGCATACTCAACCTGTTGTTTGACACGGCCTTACCCCGACCCGCTCCCCACCTGGTCCGACGCTGCCGATGCGGTATCCCGACCTGCTCGCCACCAAACGGGGCCGCCTGGCGGCCTTCTTCGGCCTCTATCTGGCCGAAGGCCTGCCGCATGGCTTCACGCAGACCGCCGTGGTCAAGCAGATGAGCGATCAGGGGCTCGACGAGGCGCGCGTGAGTGCCTTCGCCGCTTTGATCCTTCTGCCCTGGATGTGCAAGTGGGCGGTGGCGCCGTTTGTCGACGTCGTCTCTTCGGAGAAGTGGGGACGGCGCCGGGTGTGGATCGTCGGCACCCAGTGTCTGATGACGGCCACCCTGATCGTAGCCCTGCCGGTGGAGCTTTCGGCCGAGTTGAAGTGTTTCACCTTCTTGATGCTGCTGTTGAACTTCTTCTCGGCCACCCAGGACGTGGCGATCGACGCGCTGGCGTGCGGCGTGCTGAAGGAGGAGGAGCGAGGTTTGGCCAACGGCCTGATGTACGCGGGCGCCTTTGCCGGCGCCGCTGTGGGGGGCTCCGGCGCCCTGCTGGTGGTGGCCTGGCTCGGGTTCCAGCCGGCATTCGTGTTCGTGGCCGCCTGCATCCTGGTGATCACGCTGCTGGTGGCCTTACCGCTGCGCGAGAAGCCGGAGTCGCCGCGGCCCAAGCCCGCAGGCTCGCCTTGCGCCGCCGCGCTAGCCGAAATCCGCCAGTTCGTCGTCGACGCGGCCCGTGCCTTTTTCGGAACGCGGGCCGCTTTTGTGGGCATGGTCTTCGCGCTGCTGCCGCACGGGGCCTTTGCCCTAAGTTTGCCGATTCGAATCACCTTGGCCACCCGGCTCGGCATGGACAAGTCGACCGTCGCCGTGCTGGAAGGCATTGTGGGAACCGTCAATGGCGTGGCATGCGTCGTCGGAGGCTATCTCTCCGACCGGTTCGGCCGCAAACGGATGCTCGCCTTGTATCTGGTCGGTACCGCGGTTCCCACGCTCGGCCTGGCCGCCGTCCTGCAGACGAGTCAGTGGGAGACTCCGGGCGATCCCGCGGCGGCCGTCGGCGGATCGTTGTTGATCGCCTTATGGGCGGCGATGCTGGTCTATGCCGTGTTCCAGGGGCTGATGTACGGGACCCGCATCGCCCTGTTCATGGACATCACGACGCCGGCCGTTGCGGCCACGCAGTTCACGGCATACATGTCCCTGCTGAACGTGACGATCTCCTACAGCACGGTTTGGACGGGATATGCCGCCAAGAACTGGGGCTATCCGCTCACGCTGTCGCTCGATGCCGTGCTGGGGCTGCTCTGCATCGCCCTACTGCCGTTGATGAGCATGCGGCCGCGCGAAGAGTGATCTTCGGCCACCAAGGGGCAAGCCCGTGGCTTCCTGCACGCGGCAGGCGGCTCCTACTGCGCGCCGTCGGCCAGCAGCATGTCGATGACGTCGTCGATCGACTCGGCTTTCGCTGACCGCGACATCTCGCCGGCGGCCAACTCCAGCACGTACTGCGCCGGTATTGTCGCTTGCGGCGTCCACGGCTCGGTCTCCGCCGCCGAGCCCCCGCCCTCCTTCTCGTCAGTTGCTTTCTCGGCGGCCACCTTCCCGCTCGGCGCCGTTTCTCCAAACGGCACCGTGATCAGTCGCAGGGCGTTGAGGAAGTTTGTCTGGTTGTTTCGGGCGATCAGCATGTCGGTGGCGTTGACGCGGGCGTCGCGATTGAAGTCGCAGTGGAAGTCCAGCGGTGCAGGGTTGAGGAAGTTGCGGGGGTTGTTCCGCGCCAGCAGCATGTCGGTGGCGTTGACCTTCGCGTCGCTGGTCGAGTTGCCCGCTTCGCCCACGGCGTTGCCGAAGTAGAACACGTCGTCCGTCGAAAGCGCCGTCTCGGCGCCGGCCAGCACCGTCACCTGCAGCCACTGCTTCTGAATGGCATAGTCGGGCCAGACGATCGTCACGCGAGCGGAGCCGGCCACGCCGCCACCGGGTCGAACGCTGATGCTGCTCGGCGCCGGTGCAGCGTCCCAACTGCTCGGGTCGTTGTTGTTGCCGACGTGAAACTGAAAGCTGTCGGCTCCCAGTGCCAGCGGCTCCGGCAGGCCGGCCAGATCGACCATGATTCCGTTAATACCGCGGGTGTAGTTGGTGTAGTTGGCCAGCGTGGCCGTTTCGCCCGGTCGCAAGGCCACCTTATCCGGCGCGATCGCGTCGTCGTCCCGGGCGTTGGCCGCCGCGTCGTTGCCGTCGAACGCCGAATGGTTGTAGAAGACGTAACGGCCGGCGACTTCCGCCGATGCCGCCAATCCCACGGTCCCGGGCGTCGGCAGCGCGGGCACCCACCCGGCGCCGTCGCTGCCCCAGACGTCCGTCTGCGTCCGGTTCAACGAATTGCCGGTCCCGTCGGCCTCGGCCGGCCAGGCCCCTTCATCGTCGTAGTCGACTTCGTCTTCCAACAGCCGGGGGAAATAGTCCGGCTCGCCCAGGGGCGGCTCGTCGGGGCGCTGCAGTTGCACGCGTTCGCCGCCGTCGTCCAACTGTCCCGAGTATCCGCCCAACAGCGGCACCGACGCGTCCAGGCCGTAGAACGTGCGGAAGGCTGCCAGCTTGTCGGCGTCGGTCAGATCAAACGGCACGATCACGATCACGCCGTGGGCGGCCAACTCCGTTTCGGCGGGAAAATCGTAGTCGACGCCTTTGCGAATCCGCCAGTTCGTCAAATCGACGGCCGTGGCAGCGGAATTGTAGATCTCGATGAACTCGAAATCGGCGGCGCCGGGGGAATTGCCCGGATTGTACTGCACTTCGCTGATGACCACCGGCCCAACGCGCGGACCGCTGTTCTCACCGTCCGCCGGATCCAGGGTGATCGCAGTCATCGGGTAGAGCCCGCCGCTGCCGTTGGGCCAGCGGCCGAACGACTCGCCGTTGGCCGCCGCGCCGAACTCGACGTGATCGACGAATCGGGTCAGCCGGCCGGCCGCGTCGGCGGCCATCAGCCACACGTCGTCGCCGTGGGCTCCGTCCAACGCGAAATGGCTGGGCGCCGGGTCCAGCGGCGTCGGGTTGAAGTCGTCCTCGTCGAAGACCACGTAGCCGCCGCTTACGATGGTCGTGCCGTCGGGAATCCGGAACTTCAGGTAATCGTTGTTCGAATCGCTCAGGTACCAGCCGCTCAGGTCGATCGGCTCGCCGGTGGTGTTGTACAGCTCGATCACGTCGGTCCAGGGCTCGTCGGTGTGCGAGAGGACCTCGTTGACGACTACCTCGCCCATGACGCCGTTGCCCGAGGATCCCGGTGTGCCGCCGTACTCGCTAGTCGCTCGCCAGTGGTCGCCGTCTTCCAGGTAGTCGGTGCGCCCCGGCGTGTCGCAGGGAACCGCCGCCGGATCGATCAGCTCGAGCGAGGCCCCGTTACCGTCGGGCCGACCGGGCCAGTCGCCGCCGTCATCGTAGGCAAAATCGACGATCGGTTGGCCGGTCCAATCGGCCAGCGTGATCTGCTCGCCGCCATTGTCCAGCCCAAGCGTATACTGCCCGGCCAGCGGAAGCCCGGCCGTCTCGTACCTCGCGGAAAAGGCCGCCTCGTTGGCCACCACGAGGAGGTACTGGTGCGGGCCGAGCTGCGTCACGGCGGCGCCGGCGAAGTCGAACGCGATGCCCCGGGTGAAGCGCACGCCGGTCAAGTCGATCGGCTCGTCGCCGGTGTTGTACAACTCGATGAACTCGAAGGCGTCGTTGTCGGTGAAACCGGCCGCCTCTTCCTCGGGCGTGGGATTGGGTGGGTTGTAGTGGATCTCGCTGACGATCAGGTTCTCGGCCGAGGCCTGCGCGCCGACGAGGAATTCCGCCTGGCACAGCGCCGACCACTGGCCGCCGTCCTGCACCCGGGCCTTGACCACGAGTGAATCTCCCAGCAACAGCGGCGTGGGGCTGGTCGTCGAGGTGGCTCGCAGTCTCAGATCGAAGCTCACATCGGAGCTGGTCCCGGAACGCTGGTGGACCTCGACTGCCAGCACGTTCTCGCCCTCGACCAGCAGGGCCGGATCGACGGCGTAGGCGTAGAACGTCGACTCCGAGCCGGTGGCATCGCCGGAAGGCGTCAGGTAGTTGATCTCGCCGCCCGGCATGTTGCTGCGCGCGATCTCCTGCCCGTTGAGATAGACCACGGCCCCGTCGTCCCGCAGCACTTCCACCGTCAGCTCGTCGATCTCCGTAATCTCCGACGCCTGGAAGGCCCGCCGGAAATAGGTGGTGATGAATTTGTTGTTCTCGGTGCCGTAGCCGATCACGGTGGCCTCGTCGCCGTCGCCGTAGCCGAGCTGTGCGGGGCCCGAGTCCCAGCCGCTGTCGTCGAAGCCGGTCGCGTACCAGGCCGTGCTCTGATCGGAGCCGTCGTCGAGATACGCCCAGACGGCGCCTTGGGGAACCAGTGTGGTCGTAGTCGTGGAGCTGACGAAGACTTCGGCGCCGGGCGCCACGCCGCCGTCGGCCATCTGTGGATCGGTGCCGTCGAGCGTGTACCAGATGGTGCCGGCCGGCGCGCTCAGCAGCAGCTCGAAGCCGGCGGGCACCTGGCCGCCGGGTTGATTCAGGGCCGGGGCGTCCACGTTGGGATACCAGCCCACCGCCCGCAACTGGCCGATCACCGTGCTGGTGCGGTTGACGATCCAGTTGCGGACCTCGTTCACGTCGTTGGCCCAGGTGTTGTGGTCGCAGGGCGGGTTCGTCCTGGTGTCGCCCCAGCGTGCCGACTCGGCGATCATGGCCGAGTCGATCTGGGCGGCCCGACCGTCGACAGCGGCCAAGGCGTTCTCGTACTGCAACACGCCGTCGTTGAAGAAACGCTGGTAGACGCGGTCCGCGAACCGCTGCACGTACGTCTGGTTCGCGCAGAGCTGCTCGTGGAGCCAATGGGCGTTGAAGTACCGCAGTTGGGAGCGGTCGGGATGCTCGCTCAGCAACGGCGTCACCATGTTGTCGTCGCCCGTGCCCAGCGAATGCTCCGAATCGTGCTCGAAAAACTTCCACCCATCGGGATCGGCCCGGTTGTAGATGGCGTAGAAGTTGTTCGGCCGGGGCGTGGTGAAGCGGGAGCCCGGTCCGTCGCGGTCGCCCGTGTAGTAGGTGATGATCATGTAGTCGATCAGGTTGTCGACGTCCAGCAGCCGCTCGTAGGCCGGGTTGGGCGTGCCGTCGGGGTTGAGTCCCTGGACGCGGTAATAGTCGACGTCGTTGGCGAACCCGTCGATCGTCTCCTGCCAGAGCCGGGTGTAGGCGTCCATGTTGCCGTCGGTGGCAAACATCTCCATGCTGTCGTTGGGCTTCAGCACGTCGTAGTCTTCCGGATCGCCCCCCATGTTCGAGGCGGCGTAGCGGGCCTCCGCGCGCTCCTGGGTCTGGAAGACGCCCCAGTATTGGCCGTTGATATACAGATGGTAGTAGCGGCTGCGGGTGTAGGGCTGCCCCATGGCCCCCTGGGCGTCGCGGGAGAAGACTTCCCGCACCATCGTGTTGTTGTCCGGGCCGCCGAACGCCCAGGAGTAGTTCTGGGAAGTCCGCAGATCGATCTTGTCGAACGCGTCGGCGCCCTCCGCGCCGAACAGCGGATAATCGAGCTTCGCGTCCCCGTATTCGTCGCGGAAAAACAGCCGGAAGGCGTGCTTGGGATTGCTGCCGCTGCGGCTGTAGCCGCCGCGGATCCGCAGCCCGGCGTCGATGTGGAATCCCTCGCCGGCACCGTCGGGAAAGCCCGCCCCGTCGGCACCCTCGGGATAGATCAGCTCCACCGACGTCGGCCGTTCCCAATCGGCGCCATCGTTGCCGGCATGGACGAAGATCCCCGTCGTCGGATCGAACAGGTTGTCCAGATCGGTGACCAGCGACAGCGTCGGCAGCGATGCCAACGAGTCGTTCATCTGCGGTCCCCACACCGGATGGTTGACGATATCCGGGTCCATGCCGTACACGAGCACCTGGTTGTTGACCGGCCCGGCCGGCCAGCCCTCCGGCGGCAGACCGTCGGGCGACTGGGTGAGCACATCGTCGAGGAAGAGGTACGTGTGTGTGTCGACGTCGGTGGGAATGTAGCCCGTCTTAAAGGCCGCGGCGCGCAGCGTGGTGGTCCGATCGATCGTAATCGGCCCCGCAAAGACCGTGCCCGTGGTGGCCGTCGGCTGGCTGCCGTCGAGTGTGTAGCGGATCTCGGCGGCGATCGTATCCGTGGTGATTTCCAGATCGAAGGGGGCATCGTAGAACCCGCGATCGACGCTGAAGCGGGTATCGGTCACCCAACCCAAGGCCCCCGCCATGTTGGCGGACCCCGGTGTGGGCGTGGTCATGTATTGCGGCCCGTCGAGGATGCTCGTGGCGACCAGCTCCGGCAGAATCAGCAAATCACCGTCGGAGGGCGTCACGTTCAGGCCGTGGATCGCCAACACGTTGGTCCCCGTCCGCAGCGAGCCGAGGTAGTCGCTGATATCGATCTCCTCGAAGACGACCGCCGCGGAATCCGCCCGGGCGGCCAGGGCGGCCGAGTCGTACCGCAGCGGATCCGGCGCAAGTCGCTGGGCCACCTGGGTGCCGTTGAGATAGGCCACGAACCCGTCGTCGTATTTCATCCGCAGGGTCAACACGTCGAACTGCGTCAGGTCGGCCACCTCGAACTCGATCCGGCTCCATAGCGAGGCGTTCACGTCGAGCATCGCGGCGCCGACGTCGGTTCGCAGGGCGGCGTCGAAGTCGGCGTCGTCGCTGAAGCCTACGCCCGTCAAGGCCGGAAACGACCCGCTGACGAACGGGCGCGCCAGGCCGGGGTTTTGCGTGCCTCGGGTCGCGGCGGCGGGCACGACGAAGTCGGCCGCCTGGTTTGCGTCGAAGTCGCCGACTCGCTGCAGCGCGGGCTCGCGGATCGTGGCGGTCATCTCCAGCCCCATCACGACGTCGCTGCTGCCGGCGCTGGTCTGGTGGACCTCGACCGCCAGCACGTTGTCGCCCGGCACCAGATGCTCGGTGGGAATCGTAAACGGCCCCTCGAAGCTCGCGTCGCCGACGCCCCGACCGGCGAAGGTGCTGTGGCCGACGGCCCCCTCGGGCATGCCGAGACGGTACACCTCGACGCCGTTAAGATAAATGATGGCCCCATCGTCGATCACGGTCCTCAGGTCCAACTGCGTCACGCTGGCCGGATGGGCGTCGAGCTGGAAGTGGGAGCGGAAATAGTAGGTGGTCGCCCCCAACGTCAGCGGCGTGTTCTTCGGCGCCGGCAACCCGGAGCTTTCCACGTACAGCAGGGCCGCGCCGCTGGCCCACTGGGAATCGTCGTAGCCGACCGTTCGCCAGGCCGTGTCCAGGTCGGTGTTCGATTGCTCGTAGGACCAGACCTGTTCGATGGAGACCACCTCCGCCTCGGTCGCGCCGCCTTGGGCCGCTTCGGCTCGCCACTGGTCGCCGACGGCAATGCCGTCGAAGCCGCCCACGCTCAGCGCCAGCGACTCGATCTCGGCCTCGCTATAGCCCCAAACCAGGAAATCGACGATTTCGCCGGAGTCGTCCACGATCGCCGCCCAACCGTTGCCGGTGCTCCAGTCGATTTCGCTCCCCCAGTAGTGCTCGCCGCTGTCGTCGGTCCGGTAGAGCACTTCGCCGGCGGCAACCGAAGTGGGCAGGTTCCACACGACCTCATGGATGTCGCGGATGTCGCCGGAAGAGGTGTCGTTGACCGCCACGAACCAACCGTCCGTATCGAGGGCTTGATCCGAGACGTTCTGAATCTCGACCCAATCCACCTCGCCGGCGTTGATTTCGGCAATCACCAACTCGGCCGCCGCGACCTCGACGGCGTCCACCCAGGCAGAGTCGTCGTATCCGGCCGCGGCCCAGCCGAGCAAGTCGTCGGTCGCGGTGGGGACACGGTACTTCACCGGCGCGGCCGAATCGACGAGCGTCTCCCAGACCGTGGTCACGTCGGCCGGGCCGTACGAAACATCCTCCAACTGCTGAGGGAACTGCGGTGCATACTCATGGGCAACCGTCAGGCCGTCGGGCTCGACCAGCGCCAGATACTCGCCATCCGCGTCGAGCTTGAAGCTGGTGTGCAGTTCGCCGGGCGGGGAGTCGAGATCCTTCTGCGACGCGAAGACCACGCGATAGTCGCCCGCGGCCAGCGCGACCGCCGGAAACCGCCACTTGGCCAGGTTCGCCGCGTCGTCGGTCAGATACCAGCCGTCGAGGCTGACGGTCGCGTCGCTGCGATTGTGGATCTCGATCCAATCCGAGTAATCGCCGTCCCCGTCGGCCAACACGTCGTGGTTGTCCGCCATCAACTCGCTGATGATCAGCGGCCCGGAATTAAGCACCCGGCGCGGTTCGAGCCGTTCCAACACCAGCCGGCCCTGTCGCGCCGATTCGACCCGGCGGCTGCTCCCTCTCCGGCACAACGGCAGCAGACTCGTTCTCTGGACCCGTGCTTTTCTGGCCGGTGTTTCTGGATCGCGCCGCACGGCAACCTCTTTCGGCTGGTCTGTTCCACGGTCCCGGCCCAGCCGCCGCCCCGCTCTCGCGGCGGCTGGCCACGATTCCGTGGGAGAGTTGTCCCGGTTCCAAAGACAAAGCGGGCGGTAATTGTGACAAAACCCGTAGGGTCATTATGACCGATCCCCCCCGGAGGACGCAAGTTTCATCCAGACTTTTGGCATCCGTTGCGGGCAATTCAATGGGGGGAACAGAAGCAGCGAGAGCCTCTGTGGTTCTCAAATGGTTCGTCAAAATCGCGCAGCATACACTCCGCGATGCTCAGAAAAACGCTACAATTGGCGTACGTTGGGGAGACAAGCCGTGGTCCGGATTCCGAAAGTCGCTCTGTTGATCGAGACCTCCCGGGGATACGGACGGGGGGTGCTGCGGGGAATCGTGCGTTATGCCCGGCTGCACGGACCGTGGGCCTTCTACGTTTCGCCCGGCGACTTCAAACAGGCTGTGCCCGAAATGGAGCAATGGGGGGGCACGGGCATTATCGCGCGGATCGAGACCCCGGCCGTGGCCCAAGCCGTCCTGGCAACCGGGCTGCCGCTAGTTGCGCTGGACCTGTCGGCCGAACAGCTCGCGCCGGAAAACCCGCTCTCGGGCGTCGCCGAGTTATCTCCCGATTCCCAGGCTGCGGCCCGCATGGCTGCCGAGCATCTCTTCAACAGGGGATTCCGGCACTATGCGTTCGTCGGCATCCCCAACCGCATCTGGTCTCGGCGCCGCGAGGACGGATTCTGCCAGCGCATCGCCGAGGCCGGCTTCCAGGTGCAGCAATACGCGGCGCCGCGCCGCAAACGTGATCAGCAATGGGCCCGAGAGCAAGCTGTCATGGCCGGGTGGCTCAAAACGCTGCCGAAGCCGGTTGGCCTGATGGCCTGCAACGACGACCGCGGCCGGCAAGTCCTGGAGGCCTGTCGGGCGGCCGGATTGCAGGTGCCCGAAGAGGTCGCCGTGGTCGGCATGGACAACGACGAGCTGCTCTGCGAATTGTCCGATCCGCCGTTGTCGAGCGTGACGCTCAACGCCGAACGGGGCGGCTACGAGGCGGCCGCGCTGTTGGATGCCCTGATGGCTGGGCAAGCCGAAGGTCCCCGGCGGATCCTGGTCGAGCCGCTGGGCGTGGCCACGCGCCGATCGACCGACGTCGTCGCGCTGGATGATCTGGAATTGGCCCGGGCGATGCGATTCATCCGCGATCGTGCCGACCGACCGATCTGCGTCAGCGACATCGTGCAGTCGACCGGACTGTCGCGGCGGACCCTGGAGATTCGTTTTAGGCGGGCGCTGGGCCGATCAATCCAGACGGAAATCGAGCGGGTTCATCTCCAGCGGGCCCGGCAGTTGCTGAGGGAGACCGACGCCCCGATGCATCACGTGGCCGAGGCCTCGGGCTTCGGCAGCGCCAGCTACCTCGGGCTGGTGTTTCGTCGCCGGTGGGGAATGACGCCGGCACAGTATCGCACGCACGTTCGCAGCCGATAGCGCACCGCACGTCGACAGCCGGGCACCTGCCGGGCCGAGACATTTCGAGGCTTCACCCCGCGCCGAGACCGCCCGAAGCTCTACGCTTCGCCGAAACGCTTCAGCCGGTCTTCCAGTCGGGTGGACAGAGGAGGCTTCGTCGCCGCGCCTTCCAGTGCCAGTAGATCTTCCAACAATCCCTGGGCGTCGTTGGTCACGTTGGCAAGACGCACCATCCAGAGCGAGCGGAACAGGCCGGTCGAGTCGAACAGCTCGGCCTGAAAACAGGAGAGCACGGCCGAGGCGATCTTGCCGTTTAGATCGGCGTTGGGACTGGCCGTGCAGAGTCCCTGCTGAAACGCCGACCGGACCGACGCCAGCACCAGCGGCCAGGCGTGCCGTCCGCCCGGCAAGTCGCTCTGATACCGCAGATCCTCGGCGGAATCCCTGGCCCGGGCGGGATCGAAGGCGAACTCGGTGACGTCGCAAAGGCCGGTCAGGTAACCGATCATCAAATCGGTCCAACGCTCGACACGACGCCGCAAATGGTTCAGCTTCACGGCCGCCTCCGTGTCGATCTCCGGGCCACGCACCAGCAACGTCAATACGCGGTGCCGCGCTTCCAGGTGGCCGATCAACACGCTGCGGGCGACGGCCTCGGCTTCATTGGTACCGCGGTGCCGATCGTAGGCACAGAGCACGGCCGTCCACACCCGCGTGAGCACCTCGCCGGTAAGCACTTCTTCGAGCACGCCGCGGACGAACGGCCATCGCGCGGTAAGCACGTTCGGGCCAGCCTCGGCGGCCTCGCTGGCGAAGGCCTTCAGGTTGCGGTTCCACCGGTCCAGCCGGCACTTCGACGCAGTCCAGTATTGTTCGATACTAGTGGTCGAAAGGCGGTGGGTTCCTCGAACCAAGGTGGGGCCGTGGGCGGAAATGATAGCGGCCAGTTCGACGAGTTCGCGTGCGTGCATGGTTGGATACGGAGCCTGGAGAAATCGATGCAGACGAGAAGCCTCTTGAGGATCACTCGCACGCGGCTGCGGTCGCCATCACCCGGCCCAAGGACCTTCCAGCGTCTCTGACGCCGGCACGGCGATCCGACCGCCAGCCGCTTCGACGACCGGTCGTCGGGAGAGCCCGAGGGGACCAAGGCTCTCCCGACGCCGGGCATCGTGCAAATATCCCGACGAGAGACCCAGGTGGAAGCAAACCGGGTGCCGAACCGGCCAGGCAACGAGAATCGGCAAGAACCACTTGCCGCAAAGCCTTATTAAGAAGAGACTTACGGCCATCGAATCAAGCCGCTCTTCAGCGATCGACGAATCGCGCGTTGACCAATGACAACGCGCGCCGTCTGGCTCGGTCAACATCGCCCCGCTCGGTCACCCCACCCGCCGCCGGGCGGGAACGTCGTAGTGCGGGCCCTGCAAGATGTGCGGCGGGCTCAGGGGATCGTGCGGATGCTCGCCGGGACGATAGATGCGGATCCGCTGGCGGCGCCACATCAGCCGGCTGACCGGCGGGGCTACCGCGCAGGCCGCCCAGACGAACGTCGTCGGCTCGATGGGAATGCGGAATCGAACCGACGTAATCACCAGCGTATGGAACGCCACCACCGCCGCACCAATGACATAGGTGGGCCAAAGCGCCCGCCAGCGAGGCAACGAGACCAGCAGCCCGATCGACGCCAGCACCAGCCAAGTGACCGTGGCGATGCGGTAAAGCCGGTTGGCGGCCTTGGGATTGGTCTCGTCGAAGAGCAGAAAGTACTGGAGCCGTTGCAGGCAGAGCCCCGCGTATTGCCACGGGTTGGCCCGAATGAACTCCCACGCGCGGCGGCCCAACAGGCGGCTCCGCTGTGGCTCACTCAAGCCGGTAAACTCGCCGTATCCCTGCGGCTTCAACAGCACATCGTCGATGTAGAGCGCTTCGTGCCGGGCCTCTCGGAGCGCCCGATCCATGCCCGCCAGGCTCCCGTCGTGCCGGTGTCGCAATGGTTCCGCCGACGGTTTCGGGATCTTATCGGTTCCCCAGCTAATCGGGTTGTTCGCTTGCCAGAAGGCGTAGCCGAAGGTCGATTTGATGAACACCGGTTCGCCGTGGACCCGGCAGTTGCGGATGATCCAAGGCGCGATCACGGCGGCAGCAATGCCGACCATCAGCGCCACGCGAACCGCCGCGGCTCTGGAGAACCACCCGATCCAACTCGGCGTCCCCTCGGCTAGCCAAAAGGCGATCACACAGACCGGCAGCGCCAGCACGAGGATCGGCTCCACCAAAAGCAGCATCCCGGCCATAGTCCCCGCCAGGGCTGCGCCGCCCCAAGTCGCTCTCCACCGGGCGGAAAGCACCGTGGCCAGCAACAATGTCAGCAGCAAAGCCGCCCACAGGGCCACCTGCAAATGGGTCACCATGTAGAGATGGGTCGGATAGACGGCCGCCCCCAGGCCGGCGACCCAGCCGACACTCGGCCGATCCGGCATCAGCGACCAACCCAGCCACACCACCGCCAACACCAAGGCCGTCCCGGCCAAACACTGCAGCAACTGCACGGCCAGAATCGCTTGGGGCGTGGCCACGCCGAACCACCACCAGGCGGCCGTCAGCAACAATGGGTAGAATGGGGCCTGTTGCGACGTGGGGCCTTCGGTCCCGAGAAACTCGATCGAGAAGCCACGCCCGGCCAGCAGGTTCTCGGCGATCTGGCCGTGCTCATAGGCCAGCGGCCGCTGATGGTCCGTCGTTAGCGCACCGACGACCCACACTCGCAGCCCCAAGGCAAGCGAGGCCAGCAACAGCAGCCCGATCCTCTTCTGCGACCCTCTCATGGCGGGCGGGATTGTATGCCCGCGGGCCAAACGCCGCAAGATGACTTATACGCCACCAACAGGGGGGCATAAAAGGAATCGACGACCGAGAGTCGGCCAAGAGATCGAGTCGTGCCGACATCACAGAAGGCGGAAGCAACAGCCCGGTCAAGGCGGAGACCCCGTCGCATCTGTCCGTAGATGCGGCAACCGCTTCAGTGTGGGTTGTCCAGGTAGATCAAGGGCACGGCGTAGCTGGGGCCGATCACCGAGTCATCCGGATGCTTTCCGGCCGCGACGTCGCCGTCGTCGTTGGCAAAGATATCGTCGTTGTCGGGAACAAGCCGGGACGTGGTCAGGAACTGGACCCGGCCGTCCTCAAACAGAACGTTCTGGCCGCGACCGGCGTGGTGGTCACTCTGGTAGCCAGGAATCAGCACCCCGGCAGGAGCGTCGGCCATCAGGGGAAAATGGGACCGGTTCAGGTCCTTGGTGCCCTGGTAGACCCCGTCGCGGACATGGCCCAGGTGATAGCCGTAGCTGCCGCCCATCGACTTGCGCCACGCGACCAGTTGCGCCGGCGACGCCGCATCCAATTCCTCCATCGACGGGACGTCCAATGGCCCCTGGTCGGCCAGCGGCGAGCCGGGACAGAGTACCCAACGATCGTCGGTCAGCAAGCCGGCCTCCTTGAGCGTCGGTGCGTAGATTCCGGCAGCCGCCAGTTTGCCCTGGGAGGGAATTCGCGGAAAGAAGCCGTATTGCCCGGTGGCGTAGAGTTTCATCGCCTGGCCGAGCTCCTTGAGGTTGTTCTGGCAGGCCACCACCCGCGAGCGGAAACGGCTGTGCTGGATCGCCGGGATGGTCAGCAGGGCAGCGGCCACAAAAACCGTAGCCGCCATGACCACGTCGGCCAAACGGATTTGCCCGACCCAACAAGGCGGCTCGAACCAGCGCGTCGGTTTTGGGATCTCGCGTCGGGGCACCACGGCATGGTCGCCCGGTTGCGCCGCGTGGCCGTTTCGCGGGACGTACGAGGCCACTGCCTGGCAGGTCCTTTCGGCCAGGCCCCGTGGCGGATCGAACTGACACCGGCAAGCGTCCAACGGTTCGAGTTGGCGGCGAATGCCGGCCAACTCCTGGCGCCAAAGCGGATCACTTTTCAGTCGCGCCTCGACCACCGCCTGCTCCGAGTCGTCCAGCACTCCGAGCAGATGGCCGAGCAATTGCTCTTGCCGGGAATCAATCATTTGGGAAGGTGAATGTCGGTAAGCGTTTCGCTAAGCTTTTGGATTGCGGCGTGTAGGCGGCTCTTGACCGTTCCTACGGGAATGGAAAGCACTTCAGCGGCCTCACGATACTTCAACCCTTGGAAGTAGACCAGGATGACCACTTGCTTGGTTTGTTCGGGGAGGTTCTCGATCGCCTGTCGAACCTGTTGTTGCCGCTCGGCGGCTTCGGCCTCTTCGTCCGGCCCCAATTCCGGGCTGTCGAGCAACTCGATCAACGCGCCGGTTTCGTCCGCCCCACCCGAAGCGGTCCGCCGGTCAAGACTAACCATCCGGTGGCGCCGGTTGCGCCGCTGGAAGTCGATCGCCTGGTTGGTGGCTACCGTGTACAGCCACGGGCGGACTTTGCGGCCCGGCTCGAACTGCTCACACTTCAGATGGACCTGCAAAAACGTCTGTTGAAAGACATCCTCGGCCATCTCGGCGTCACCCATATAGTGGCGCAAATAGCCGTACAGCTCCCTCTCGTATCGATGGACCAATTCGCTGAAAGCATCGCGATCCCCCCGATGGCGGTACCCCAGCAGCAATTCCTCGTCTGTCCACCTGTCCGGCGAGTCGGGCGACGTCGCACCTGGCTGCATATGTTCAATCGTGCCGTTCACCATCGATACGCACCTGTCTGGAGAAGAGTTCGGTCCGGCCCCGCATCATGGCCGAAATTCGCCACAACACGGGCTGGGGCTCAGAAACTCCCTCACACTCGTATTCTACCAAATGCTGCAGATCTTGCGGCGAATTTGTGTGAGAACCACCTTCCGAGGGTAGAGAAGAGCTTCCGACGTCCCGGCGTCCGTCGCGACTGGTACAATGCAACCGTCATGCCCAAACGGCACGGACGAAGAAAAAAACCCCATCGGAACACTTCGCCGGCCCGGCAACACCTTTTCTAGCGGGTAGTTAGGATGCGTGGTCGCCGCGTCGCAACCACCTGGATCGACAGGACGAGACTGGGGCGATTTTGAAGAATCTTCCGCCCGTTGCACGTGCAATGGGCAGCCGGTCGCCGCCTGCGACCTGCCGGGTTGTCGTACAATGACCCAAATCCTGCCGCCGCGGGCTGCCATATTGGCAGGCTTTGGGATTCCTCATACCCGGCTTCGGCGGGTACACTGAAGGTCGTGTTGAGATTCCCGGCAGATCCGGACAACAGCGAAGCCGGTCATCTGACATCCGGAGCAGTCCTGGACGAACCACCCGGCCGGAGCGTGAACATGAGACCGAGGCGCCTGTGGGGAGCCATCGTGTGGATGGGTCTGCTGACGCTCCGTGTTCTTCTCGCTGGCGGGGTGCTTTCTTCGGTCGCTGCGGCCGCACGATATTTGGGGCCATCCGCCCTGGCGGTGTCGCCAGACGCCAGAATCCTCTACGTGGCCTGTGCCGACGCACGGCAAGTGGCGTGGGTCGAACTGCCCGGCGGCCAGGTCGCCCGGCGAGTGGCCGTCCCGGCCGAGCCGACCGGCATGGTCCTTGCGCCGGGCGGAACGCGGCTTCTGGTCACTTGTGCGGCGCCGAGGAGCCAGGTGGCGGTGCTCGACGCAGTCTCGGGCGACCTGATCCAGACGATTCCGGCCGGACATACGGCAATCAGCCCCGTGATCCACCCGGACGGCAAACGACTCTACGTCTGCAACCGGTTCGACAACGACGTTTCGGTGATCGATCTGTCGGCCGGCGAGGAGGTGGCGCGGCTTCCGGCCGTCCGCGAACCGATCGCCGCGGCGCTCACGCCCGACGGCCGCGCGCTGTTGGTGGCCAATCACCTGCCCAACCAACGGACGAATACGCTCTTCAGCTTCGATGTCAGGCCCGTCGTGACGCTCGTCGACACCCGGACGGATGAAACCAGCTCAATTGAGCTGCCTCACGGCGCCAGCCGACGAGCCGCTCCGCAAGAAATGGACGTGTCGACTCTTCGAGGCAGTGTGTGACGACGGTGTCGAATACCTCGGCCGTTTGACCGAACAATGGGGAAGAATCTGCGCTACGGATTCCTTGCGGGGCTATTGGGCCGAGGAGTTTTTGCCGCTTACTGAAAAAGCCCTGGAGAGCCGGCGGGACGATTACTACTACTTCGTCGGCACGCCGGCGTGCTTGTCCTGCCTGTTGGAATCCGGGCATTATGATGGGCTGCGCCGACTGCTCGACCTCGACGATCCGCCATTTTGGCATTATGAATCGTATTGGGCGGAGGCTCTACTGCGGCAGGATCAAATCGACGACGCGATCCGGCATGCACAATCGCTCTTGCCTGGCGACGACGAAGGCGATGCAGATGGCTTCCATGCCTACAGCCCGGATACACTTCAGATCAAGCGGTTCTGCGAGCAAACGCTCTACGATGCCGGGCGCCGGCGCGAGGCTTACGAACACTACTCGCTGGCGGCGCAACCGGACACGACCTACCTCAATCACTTTCGATCCCTGGTGCGGCGATATCCGGAATTCGAGCCGAGCGAAATTCTGATGGATCTGATCGAGAAGTCGGGCCGCCCCAAACAGGCGTGGTTTTCCTCGGCGCGGAAGTGCGAGTTGTACGACATCGCCCTGCAATGTGCCGAAAGCGGACCGGTCAACCCAAGCACGCTCGCCACGGCGGCGCGGGACACACTCGGGTCGCATCCGGATTTCGCCTGGCGGGTTTCGCTGCTGGCCGTCAAGTATCTGCTCGTCGATTACGTCGATGTGAGTGAACACGACGTCACCACGGCCGTTCGCCACCTCGTCGAGGGGGCT
>JAFGRD010000085.1 GCA_016935315.1 Pirellulales bacterium | reverse complement strand
TCTGTGTCAGAAGCCAACGATACCACACCCGCCCAGACGATTCATGCACGCTTGCCGGAAGGACACTGACGGCCAGGAAGAAGCTGGCACGACATCTCACGTCCTCGTTGACCGAGAACACCTACGATCATTACGGGATCGAAGAGAAGGCCGTGGCCATTGCGGCATTATCACCACCTCCAAAAGCGGGGGCAACCGGCGACGCGGACAACCAATCCGAACAGCCGGACGCGGCAGCTATCGCGATGCCCTACACCTGTTTGGTTGCCGCTATGGTTGTCGGACCTGGCGTCCATGACTGTCCGCAGTTGTCCGACGATGACCCAACCCCGCCTCCCGAGGGTTACGCAACGAATGTGTGCAACCCCTTGTCAGAGAGCAGCTTAGACTGCTGTTGTCACCTCCTGACCGGAGATGACCAAGTACACCCCACAGGATTCGAACCTGTAACCTTCGGTTCCGTAGACCGATGCTCTATCCAATTGAGCTAGGGGTGCGTGTGTTGCAGACTATTGACAGACAAAGGGTTTCGGACTCTGCCTGAGGGTCATGTCAAAAAACTTGCCAATAATCTTGGCAATGCGAAGTGCGGCTTCCTTGCGATTCTGGACGGCGATGACGCAACCTACGCTGATCGTAGATGCACGTCACATGTCGGTATCTTACTGTACTGGCAGCTGAGAGCCAAGGGATGCCTGGGAAGAAGCGAGGTCGAGACAAGGGCAGCCGGAACAAGGGGCTCATGCCATAACCCACAAATGGGGGTTCTGTCAAGAGTCACATGCAGCGCAGTCGGCTGGGCGAAGCAAACGGCCGGCCCCAGGTCCTCCACGAGTTGATGATGCTCGGCGAATTCCTGCCCCTTGTCAAGCCTGATGGTGCGTCGAAGCGACTTGGGCAGGCGGCGAGGACCAGCCTGAGACATTTGACTTTCTTGGCTTCACGGGCTTATCGCGACGTCTTCACCTGCCCCGCTTTCTTCCGCTTTTCGCCCAATCACTCAGGGCCGGTCATGGCCGCGGGATCACCGGAGCTGTCCGGGTGCGAGGTCGGATCGGCAACTGATCGATGCCGGCGAAGTTCGGGTCGGCAAGCGACCGTACGTCCTCGTCGCCGCGATAGGGACAGTTCGCGTCGACCCAGGCGATCAGTTGCCGCAGGTCGTCCGGCGCCAATTCCACGCCGTAGTGTTTCGGCGTGGCGTACTGGCGGATCAGCGGGCTGGTGTATGAAAGATACCGCATCGGCCGGAACGTCCCGTAACTCTGCGGGTCCCGCTGGTCGAAATTCTCGGCCTTCAGGGCTCCGGCGATGCCCGGGCTGTTCTGGTCGGCGGCGCCGCCGTATTGGGCATAGCCGATCAAGGTCAAGTAGGGCTCCCGGAACACGCCCTGGCCGGGCCGCAGCGTCAGGTCGTACGCCTGCCGCGCGTCGCCGTCGCCTTGATGACACTTGCCGCAATGGCGGTCCAGCAGTGGCTGGACGTGCCGCAGGTAGCTGAGGCTGGCGGTACCCCAGGGCGGCGGAATCGGCTCGCGCGGCGGGCCCTTCAGCGCCAGGCCGCTGCCGCCGGCCGGCGCGGCGCTGTGCAGCTCATGGCAGCCCACACAGCCTCGCTGCTCGCCCGGCATCACCCCGGTAAACGATCGCATCGTGTGCACTGCTCGATACTCCTGGTCGAGTAGCTGGAAGTGCAACGCGCGTCCAGCAGGGACCTTCATTGAGACCGAGCCGTCGGCCAGCACGGGCACGGTGCCGAGAACTCGCTTCACGCCATCGTCCTGCACGCCCGAGACGACCGGTCCGGAGAACCGCCCGTCCCGCGTCCAGGTTGAATACGTGCGGGCGTCCATTTGAATCACGCGCAAGTGCTTGACGCTTCCCCGCGGCAGGTCGGGCACGCCGTGGTACACGTCGGCGCTGTAGAGGACACCCGGCTGGGGTGTTTGCCGATCATCGCCGGTGCCCGGCCAGGCCACGCGGTCGGGACGTCGCCTCGGCGGCGTGCGCCGGACGATTGGCATGGCATGGATCACGTTGTCGTGTCCCTGGTAGAGTAATTCGCGGTTGCCGTGGACGTCCATCAGGTAGAGCTGGAACTTGTCGAGCCGCCCGTCGGTTCGGGCGGAGACCAGGAAGTCCTCTTCCGAGAGCGGGTAGGGCGTTTTGTAGGCGGCGAAGCGGCCCGAGACGTGGTAATCGTCGGCCTCGTGCCGATCCAGCGGCGGTGTGCCGCATTCGGGCCAAGGCACGTCGCAGGTCACCTTCGTCAGCCCGTGCGGAAAGTTGAAGCCCTCGTCGGGGTCCACGATTCCGATTGACCCGGCAAACCAGTCGTGATGGGCCAGGCCGGTGAACATCACCCGCCCGCTGCCGGGAATCGCCCGCGGCTCGGCCAGGTGGTCGGGCCACACGCTCTGGTTGCCCCAAAAGGTCACCACGCCGGTCCCGTCGGGATTCATCGCCCAAAGGCTCTGGATCCGCCACAGCGCCTTGTCGTGGTACTCCCACCGTGAATAGACGACGCGGCCGTCGTTCAACAGCGACGGGCACCAGTCGGGCTCGTTGTTGCGGCTGACCAGGTAGATGTTCTGCCCGTCGGCGTCGCAGCGGGCCAGCACGTAGGCGTACGTGTAGGGCATGCAGCGGACGTAGGTATTGGCGCGGGTAGTGGTGAACAGGATGTGGCCGTCGGGCAAATAGAGCGGATCGGTGTCGTCGTAATCGCCGAAAGTCAACTGCCTCAGGCCCGAGCCGTCGATGTCGATCTCGTAAAGGTGAAAGGCCTTTTCGTCATGGGCCTTGTAGCAAAAGAGGACCCGCTCGGCGTCGAAAGACAGATCGGGACGCCAGAAGCTGCCGGGCTTCTCGGGGGCCAGCTTGCGGACGTGGCCACCCGGCCCCAGGCCCTCCAGCACCAGCAAGCGGCCGCCCGGGACCGCCATCATGCCGTTGCGATGCCGGGCCTGGTGCGGCCATTCGGCCCCCTGCGGATACGGATTGTCGATCAACAGAATCCTCGTGAAATCCACCACCGGATTCTTCAGCGTGATCCGTCGCTTGACCTTTCGGACCGCCAGGTAGGCTTCCTCCGCTTCGAGCGATCGGGCGTCTTCCGTGGTCGCGGTACTGCCGTCCGGGCGGGCTTCACTGAGCCGCTGCTCCAGGCGGTCCAGTTCCGCCAGATCGGCCGAAAGGTCGGGTGTCTTCGGATCTCGCTGCAACCGAGCGGCCAACTCCCGGGTCCATTGAATCTCCTGCAGCGCCCGCTGTGGCGTCGGACGACCGTCGGCCTGCAAGAGCCAGTCACTGCGGAGCACGGCGGCGGCTTCCTCCGGCGTGAGGTCGCGGGTCTCAGGCTCCGCCGGCTCGGATGGCCCCGCCGGAGCGTGGGGAATGCCGGGACGCGGCAAGCTCGCCAGGGCCTTGCGGGCGTGATCGGGGATGGCCGCGAAGCTCTCCCACTGCTGGAAGGCAACGCCTGACGCCGTTTCGAGCTGGCCCTGCGAAGCCCAGGTGCCCGAGTATCCGGACGCCGGACGCTGAAGGCCGGCCATCACCAGACACATGCCCGACGGGGGATCGACGGTCAACAGCGCCTCGCTCTTGCGATCCAGCGTACTGTAGTCGTCCGGATGCGAATGGGCCGCTTCCAGGTTGGCATAGGCCGAGAGCCGCACGTCGGTCAGGGGCCCGGCCGACGTGTTGGTCAGAAGCAGCTCCACGGCCGCCGTCGTGCCTTCTCCCATCACGGCCCGGATCCGGACCCCGAGTTGCCCGTCGGTCGTTTCCACCACACCGACTGCCTGGCTTTCGTCGACCGGGCACATGGGTCGGACGACGCGGAGGTTTTCAAGACGTGCCGCGTCGATGTGTGTGCCGGCACGGTGGGCGGCTCCCTGCTCGTCGCGATAGTGCAGGTAATAGCCGAAACGGCTGCACTGCCCGCCCTTGGAACCGGTCAACGTCTGCCGCTGCCCTTCCCAGAAGAAGTGCCCCGGCCCGGCCAAGGCGAAATCCGTCGTGTCGTTGCGAATCCAGGCGATCGGCGGGACCGGCAGGTCTTGGTCGGATCGTGGCGGTTCGGGCAGCACGGCGAAGTGCTCCCGGGCGGCTTGCAGTCGTTCCATCACCTCGTCGTGCGTCTGGTCGAAGGCAAACAGCACGACCTGGCGGCTCGATTTGCCGGCCTCGAGCGTGCCGACCTGCCAGGTGAGAAGGCCATCGGTGTTGCCGGTCGAATCGGCTCCCTCGGCACACACGGCGGCCACGGCCCAGAGCAGCGTAGTCGCGGCACAGAAGACCACCGCCGCGTGGGAGAAGACGAGGGCCCAGGCAATCGGCCGTCTTGCGGTGCGAAGCATGCCGTTCATGAGAAGATCCTCTTACTGCGATGCGAAGGGAACGGACCGGCGGGGGCCACGGAGTCTCCGACTGCCTGCTATCTTACCAGCCTTGGCGGGCGAAACTCAAGGCTTGTCCGAGTTGGCCCGCGTCTGCGCCTCTTTCCCTTCCGCCCTCTTGCTGCAGCCGTCCAGGGTGTCGGCCATCGGTTCGCCGGAGATGGCCGTGAGGATCTGGCTGCCGACCGGCGGACAGCCCGGTACAAAGATGCGGCCGTCTCGGTGCCGGGCCGTGCAATTGCCGATGCAGAGCGTCCCTTCCGGCAACTCCGCGTGGCCGCTGCCAATCGCGATCTGCACGACCTGTCGGGAAGGAAAGTAGTCCAAAAGGCGTTGCTGGTATCGCATCAGAAACAGCAGCAGGGTCGATTGGCACGCGCTGCACGAACGCTCGTCCAAAACCCTGATATTCGGAAACGCGATGGTCAGATCCTTCGGCGGCGGGGCGAACGGCGAGATCCAGTCGCGCCAGTGGTCCGGGGTCACGTCTATCTGCTCCAGGTCGATCACTCCGTGGCCGCGTGCAGCGCCGAGCCGAAGATGTGGGACCAACTCGGCTTCGGTCCCCATCAGCCGGCAGGCCACGGCGTCGGCCGCGAAAGGATCGCGGCTGACCACCACGGCGTCCAGAGGCCTGGCCTCTCCGGCACTCGGCCCCAGCCCCTCCATGCCTACCGTGCCGTCGATCACGGCCCAGTCGGCACGCAACACGGACGACATGTCGGCGATCGCCACATCGATCGGCTTCTGGTCGCTTCCCTCGACCGGCGGCAGCATGTGCAATTCCACCTTGCTCCGTCGCCAAAGGCAGCCCTTCATGTTCTTCACCGCCAGCGTTACCCCGGTGTGCATGTGCATCTTCATGACCGGAATCGAGACCACGAAATCGAATTCGAGCACCTCCGGGCAAACGCGGAGGCGATGTAGGGCGCGCCCCCCCGGCACGGGCCGTTCTACCGAGTCGCGGCGATCCATGTCGATCAGCGGACAACCGCGCTCGGCAGCAGCCGACGTGAGCCCCGCGGCCTCGAACGCCTCCCGGACGTCAACGCCCACAATCGGGCTCTCTCCGACGGCCACCTCGGCGCCGGCCTCTCGGAATGCGTCGATCACCGCGGCGACGACGCCGGCGTCGGTGACGATCCCCGATCCCCGCGGTGCCACCCGGCCCACGTTCGGCTTCAGCAGCACACGCCTGCCCCGAACCGCCGAAAGATCAACCGGCCGCAAGGCCTGACGCGTGTTGGCGTAGGCCCCGTTGCCATGGACGACGTAGACCGACGGGCGCACAGGCAGGTCCAGAGGTAGATCGTTGGCAGACATCCAGACCAGCATCCCGGGAAAGTCGAGGCTTGTCAAGGCCCTGACCTACGCGAAGGGGGCGGTCCAGTTCGAACTGTCCAATCTGGCCGAAGACCCGGGCGAGTCCTGAATCGTACCAGTTTGTCTAAAACGCCTTCATCGCCGGCAGGCCTTGTGGCGCGCTCTCGAAGGTCTCTTGGAGCTGGTCGACCTGCTCGCGTTGGAGCTTGATGTTGGATTGCTGCAGCCCTTCGAGCAGCTGCTGCTTCAGCGAGGGCGCCGGCTGGGCACCGCGTTTCTGCTGCTGCGCGGCGGCCTCGGCCGGCTTCGGACCGGGCATGGCCAACGGCGTCTTTCCGCGGAAGAAAGCGTAGCGCGAGTTGTCGGCCAGGGCGATCACCGTCGAGGTGCCCTGGACGCCGTCGGCCACGAAGACGCCGCGAAGATCCGTCTCGCCGGAGAAGAAGTCGTCGTTGCGGCTGCCGATCACTTTCACGTGCACGTTGTCGAGATAGCGGTCTGCCGTGAGATCCTTGACGGTCGTACGGACCCGGCCGGAAGCCGCCTCCTCCTGCACTTCGACGCCCAGCGGCGTGACCAGGACCAGGCCGCTGGTGTAGAGGTTTTCACCCCGGCAGACCACCAGATAGGCCCCTTCCTCCTTCAAAGGCAGCGGCAGCTTGTGCGTGCGATCGCGATAGTCCTTGCCGTCGCCGAGCTCGACGGCCGCCTCGTGGTAGGGGCGAATGCCGGAGAGATTGATCTGGGCGATGCCGCCCAGGTTGCGTTTCAGCAAACTGAGCTTCATCAGGTCGATGCGGTAGACTTTCGCATCGCAGGCGGCGATGTTGCGGAACTTCAGTTCCACCGCGGCCGCCTCGCCCGGCTTGACCGTGGTCACCTCGGGCAGGCCGATGTCCTTGCGCGTGAAGTACTCGATCGACTGCTTGGCGTCGGCAAAGCGGTCCTCCACCCGGCGATACTCGGCAATCGCCTCGGCGGCCTCGCCCAGGCTGTGGTGGACCTGGCCGAGGATATAGATCGCCCGCCACTTGTTGCGGCTCTCCACCTCCCGGCCGGTCGTCTTGTCGGTCCGCATGGCCTCGGCCACCTTGCGGCACATCTCGAGCGCGGCCCGATGCTGGCCGGTGGCGAAATCGCAATAGCCGATCATGTACCAGAAGCTGTCCAGCAGATCGCTCTGGGGATACCGCTGAGCGTAGCGGCTGCAGGCCGCGCTGGCCTGCTCGTAGATCTCCAGATCCAGCAGCGCGTTGGCGGCGGCGAAGGCAGCCTGATCGGCGGCCGGGTCCTCGGGATACGCCGTCAGGAAACTCTCCAGCATCCGCCACGCACGGCGGATCAGATCCACGCGGTTGACCTTCTGCTTGCGCAGCTTCTCATCCTGGGCCGCCTCGGGCGCCTTGGCATACACGCTCTGGGCCAGGGCGTACGTGGCCGAGGCGAGGTAGCCTTCCGGCGGATACTCCCGCAGCAGCCGGTCCATCACGTCGACGCCTCGCAGGAACTCGCCCTGCGCCTGCAGGAAACCGGCCACGCCGCTTTCCCGCATGAAGCTGCTCTCCACAGTCGCCCGAAAGACCAGATAGCTCCGTTCATATTCGCCCATCTCGTGATAGGCGGCCCCCACCTTCACGATCTTGTCGAACGGTATCTCCTCGGCCGGCCACTTCTCCTTGATGATTTCGAAGTAGCGCACGACCTTGGCCGGCGGACCGAGCTGCAAATGGGCGTCCAGGAGCATCTTCACCGAGTTCTTGTAAGGATCCGGGTCGAGGTTCCACTTCTCGATCAGTTCGGTCAGGTGCCCGGCGGCCGTCTGCATCTCGCTTTTCGCGAAGTAGTGCTTTCCCAACTCGTACAATTCGTCGGGTGTCAAGCGATACTTGTCGGCGCTCTCCGCTCCCGGCGGTAGCACGCCGAGCGACTGGGGCTTGGCGGCGGCCAGTTGCTCGGGCCGATGGGCGTTGCGGATCACCGTAGGACCGGCCCGGTAGCCGCCCGGCAGATAGCCGTACAGCTCGTAGTGAATCGTGCCGATCGAGCGGCGGCTGCCGATATGGAACGTGATCGCGCCGGGCGAGATCTCGAAACGCTCGAACGGGCCCTGCACCGACTTCTCGATCACGGTCGTCCCGCTGGGAATCGGCTCGGTGACCACCAGGTACTCGAGCTCCTGCTCGGGAACGTTCTGCGGAAGGTTGTAGCGATGGATGGTCAGCTCGACCAGCCCGCGTCGGCCCACGGGCAGTTGCGTCAGCGGGTTGCGGAACGACGAGTAGCTGCCGCTGAGCACGCCGAACCCGCGCGGAATCTCACGCCCGTCCACCTCCAGCGGCGCCGGCTCGTACGTCCGCTCCACCCGCCAGTCGTCGGTGGTGCTGGCCAGCTTCTCGGCCGGCACGAAGCCGCCCAAGATGGCCTGATACGTGTAGCGGCCGCGGCCGGTAAGCTGGAAGTTGATCCGTTGCTTATCCGGCTTCAGCAGCCCGGCGGGCACATCGATCGTCTGGGTGCCGGCCGCCTGGTCGATCTCCAGTTCCTTGGCCAGCACGTCGTTGACAAACACGGCCAGCTTGTAGTGCTCGCCCTCGAATCGACTCTCGGCGAACCAGCCGCACAGGGCCAGTGCCGCCGGGCCGGTCGCCTTGTCGGGCATCCAGCGGTGACCCGTGCGATGGGCCAGCAGCCAATCGACCAGTTCCTTGGCCTTGGGCGACTTTGGAGTAACCTCCTCGGTGGCCAGGGCGACCAGCGCCCGAAGCTCCGTCCCCGAGTGGCTCCACGGTAGCGAACCCAGCGCCGCCTGGCGCCGCGAGCCGGCCGCGTCGAGGTTCCGCTCGGCCAGCACGTCGAGCAATTCGCCGGCGGTCGGCTGGCGATCCATCTCGGCGAACGACAACGCCAGGTAGGCCAAGGCGGCCGCCGAGAGGCTCGGCCGGTTGCGGTAGAGGCGATTGGCCAGCGCGAAGTCGCCGCTGTCGGCCGCGGAAAGCGCGTGCAACAGAATCGCCTTGCTCTCGTAGTCGCTGTCGGCGGTGGCCGCGACCTGCGTGCGGAGGTAGCCCAGCGCCTTGTTGAACGAGTCTTCGGACACGGTGTATCCTGCCTCCTTGGCCAGGCTCAGCGCCCAAACGATCCGCGAGCTGCCGTAGCGTTGGCTGTCTCCGCCGCGTCCGGTCCAACTCCAACCACCGTCGTCGTTTTGCGAGGAGACCAGCAGGCTGATGCTGGAACGGATCCGCCCGTCCAGCGCCGCCGCTTCCGGCCCACCGGCCTGGCGGCTGGTGCCCAGCAGCTTCAACAGCCCCAGCGAGGCCATCAGGTCGCTGGTCGAGCTTTCCAGGCCGACGCTGATTCGGGCGGCTTCCATCTGGCACCAGGGGGCCGAACCGAGCACGATGTCCATCAGGCTGCGCTCGACGGTGGGACCGACGAGGATCTGGAGGCTGGGGGCCTGGATCGGCATCTCCTTTGGGGCCTCGATCCAGGTGGTCGTATCCGACGTGGCCGAACCGGCGGCCGTGGCGAAGACCGGCATGCCGTAGGGCTTCAGCGGAACCGTCCGGCGGACCACGTCGGCAATGCCCCCGGCAACGTCGCCTTGCGCCTCCGCGGCGACGGTCAACTCGAAGGAGACGTTCACTTCAGGCGCCGCTTCGGCAGGCTGGTCGCCCTCGGGCTGCGGCGGGCGGCTTAGCGAGGTCTTGAACACCAACTCGTGGATGTCCTTCTTCTCCACGTCGATGGTCTTCGTCTCTTCGACCTTGCGGCCGGCAATGGTGGTCGCCAGTGTGACGCGAATCTTGCCCTTCTCGATGGCGTCGTTATGAACCGAGGCCATCACCTCCGCCTCGTCACCGTCGGTAAAGGCCTGCGGCAGCTTCAACTGCCCGAACAGGTCCTTCTTGACGACCAGCTTCTCGGTGGCCTCCCCGGCCAGCGTCTCCGTGGTGATGCCCTTGGCCACGAACTCCCAGGCGGTCGACCGGTCGGGCACCGCGAGCGTGACGGTCGCTTTGCCGTCGTCGCCGGTGGTCACGGCCGGGTTCCAATAACCGGTCTCCTGGTGGAGCAGCCCGGGCAGCAATACGGCGCCGGCCCGGGTCAGTTCCGCAGCTTTGGCCTCGGCCACTTGCACATCCCATCGGCCCGCTTGCGCAAATCCCCAGTTGAACATCGTACCGTTGCCGCTGAGGACGTAGACCCGATGTTGGTTCTGAGCGGCCAGATCCAGCAGCCCGTCACCGTTGGCATTGACATAGACTCTGCCAAGGCTCAGGTCGAGTGTGCCCGCGACGCTCTGATTCGCGGCGATCCCGTTGTAGTCGGCATCGGAGTCGAAGAACTCCACGCGCTGCCCACCCCTGGAACTCGTTGCCCCAGCCGGGGCCAGCCGACCCGTGTAGCCGCGGCGCCTACCGCGTTGCTGACCGAGCTGCGCGACGCTGCCGAGTCGAGCGTCGACCGAACCCGCTCCGACCATACCGCCCATGCCGCCCATGCCGCCGCCGAAGTCGGCAAGCTGCTGTTCGTTCTGGATCTGTGTCTGCAGGCCACTGACCGTATAGCGAGTCTGGGCTGGCGAATTGGCTACGAATGACGTGGCGTCATCGCCCGGCGTAGCGGCGCCGCTCTCCGCCGAATCTGCCACCGCCGGCGCGGCAAAGGGATCGGCCGTAACGGTCAACTCGGCGTCGCGGAGGCTGGCCTCTTCCTCCGCGGCGACTTCCAGGCGGTCGCGCTCGGCCAGCAGGCGGCGGTTGATCGGACGGGTGGTCGGACGGTAGGCGAACGTGATGCTCGAGGTCGTGCGGACGGCCGATTGCCGGAGATTGCCGCGGAAGAAATCCTGGATCGTCGCCACCTGCCAGGCGAACTGCTCCAGCAGCGACTGCTCGATCATTGCCAGGCTCACCTCGGCCGCCACCGGGTTACCCTGCGGATCGGTCGTGGTCACGGCGACCTCGATCTCCTCGCCGGGGCGAGCCGGGCCCTTGGCGCCGTCGGTACGGTTGGCCTCAATCTTCACGCGCAACTCGCGCTGCACGGCAAACGGACTGGATGCCGCGTGGAAACGGTTCGTCGCCGAGGTCTCGCCTTCGGCGTTCTCGTCCTCGGGCTTCTCGTGCCCGCGTGGATCGGTCATCACAGCCACGGCCAACTCGAAGTTGGGCGCCAGCTTGGAGGTCATGGGGATCTTCAACGGATTCGGGCCCGTTTTCAACTCGAAGAGCCGGTAGTCGAGCACCCGAGCACCCTGGAAGGTAACCAGCGCCAGCGCCGGATCTTCACGCCAATGGAGCGTGACGTCGGCCGTGTCACCCACCTTGAAGGTATGGGCGTCGGCGAGGATTCGCAGCCGGACCTTGTCTTCGTCGTCGGAGATCTGCACCACGTGCTCACCGGAAACGGCATTGCCGAAGCGGTCGATTCCCTCCGCCCGCAAGACGTAGCGCCCCCCCTTGTCCAGCTTCAGCGTTTGCCGCCCCGTGCCGTCTTCCTCGGCGGTCTCGAGTTCGTGCTCTCCGACCAGCCGTTGGCCGACTTTGCCCTGAACGGTGGTTTGCTCGAAGACTTTCAAGGTCAGCTTGCGGCCGGCCGGCTTGCCTTCGGCGTCACGGGTGCTGACGGTCGCCTCGAACGTCTCGCCCGCGACGTACACCGGCCGAACCGTTTGTAGCCCGACTGCGAATCCCTGCGACGCCAGGACCAGATTGGCCACGGTCGCCAAGTTTCGCTCCGGAAGGGTAACTACCAGCGGCAGCACCTGGGTCTCGCGGAAGTCGCGCGTGGGCAGCTTGAACTTCACTTCCCCCTGGTCGTCGGTTCTGGCCACCTGCAGGCGGCCGTCGGCCAACTGGTAGCGGATCTCGCGCCCCGCCAGCGGGGCGCCATAGTAGAACGCCGCGCGAATCGTCCCCTCGATCTCCTCGCCCCGGTAGAAGACGGTCCGCGGCGTGTCGATGACCAGGCGGACCGGCTCGAGTTGATACTGGTGGACCTGGAACGTGCCTTGGTAGCTCTTGCCGTCGTCGTCGCGAACCTGCACGCGGTATTGTCCCTGGGGGCTGGTCGCCGGCAACGCGAAGTGGGTGTGGAAGCTGCCGAAATCGTTCAGACTGATCTTCTCCTGGCGAACCAGCCGGCTGCGGCTGTCGAAGACCTCGACCGTGTATGACTTGCCCGCGTCGATGGCGTAGGCGTCGGCCTCGGCCCGCCGCAGACAGCCGCGCAGGTGGACGAGTTGACCGGCGCGATAGGCCGGCCGATCGGTGTAGATATAGCCCTTGTCCGACAGCCCCTGGGCGACGCCCACTCCCTTCAGCCCCACGACGTTGGAGGCCATATGGCCGCCGGCGGTCGCAAATACACGGACGTCGCCGGCGTCCTTCAACTGCTTGTACGATTGCTGCAATACGCCGTCGGCACCGGTGGTGGCTTCGGCGAAGACCTCCTTGCCATCGGAAATCAACAGCCGCACGTTTTCCCACGGCTTGCCCGTGAGCATGTTCTCGGCAAACACGAACACCTCGTCGCGGGAACTCTTGACGACCACGTCCAGGTCGCTCTGGATCACCAGCGTGGTGGCTTCCAACGTCTCGCTGCTGACGGTCACGGCCAGCACGCCGGAGGTGACCTCCTCGGGCAACGCCACATCGAGCGCGCTCTCCAACTGCCGGTATTTGGCGTATTCGGGGATCTCGAACTCGAACGTCTTGTCGGGGTCGATCAGCGCGATATCCAGGCTCTCGACGCCCCGAGCCAGGTGCATCTTGCGGAAGTAGGTCTCCATGTCGACCTTGTACGCCCGCACGGTAACCTTCTCGAGGTTCCGTGTGGTCAGCTTCAGCTTGGGCACTTCGTCGCTGCGGAAGACCCGTTCGGTGGCCACGGTCATGCTCTTGGCCGTCAGCCGGGCGACGGCCTGCTTGGCCAGTTCCGCGTGGCTGCCCCAGGTCACCTTGCGATACTCCTCCAGTGCCTCTTCCAGCTTGTCCAGCTTCCCTGCCAGCACCTCGGCGATCGAGAACTGGGCCAGCGAGGCCTCGTTGGTCTGCGGATACTTCGACACCAGCCGCCGCCAGTCGGCGATCGCCGCGTCCCACTCCTCCTGCAAGTAGTGCATCTGTCCGAAGACGTGGAGGATTGCGGCATTTCGGCCGTCCAGCGGATACTTCACCAAAAACTCGTCGTAGAGCTTCCGGGCCTCATCGTACTGCTTGGTTTGGAACGCTTCCTGGGCCATCAGGTACTCGGTGTCGATGATCCGCCGCTGCACGTCACTCCATGACTGATGGGCCGGATGCTTCGTCAAGTGCTCCTTCCAGGCCGCCAGGGCCTCGGAGAACTTCTTCTGCAATTGGTATGATTGGCCCAGGAGGTTTCTCGCGTCGGGAATCTCTTCACGATCCTGGTATCGCTCGTCGGCAAGGAACCGCCGCAACGCGGCGACGGCGTCGTCATAGCGCCCCCGATGGATGTTGCTCTGTGCGATCTGGAGGTGGGCCTGGCTGGCGAGCTTGTGCTCGGAGAATTGCTTCAAAAAGGTCTCCAGCGCGGCCACACCCAGACTGAGTTGCTCGTCGTTTTCCGGCTGGGGGATCTTCCAGGTCTGTGCGAGCTTGAACGTCGCCTCGGCAATCCGCGGCGAGTCGGCCTCGCCGTGCTTGGCCAGCAGGTCCTGCCACGTGCGGCGGGCTTGCTTCAAGTCCCCCTTGGCCAGCCAGCACTCGCCCAAACGGTATCGGGCCTCGACGGCCAGCGGGCTGTCGGGGTGCTCTTCGACGTACTTCTCGTAAAGTGTGGCGGCCTCGTCGAGCTTGCCAAGCTCCTGATGGCACTGGGCCACCACCAGTTCCACTTCCAACCGCTTCTCCGCCTTGGGCCCCACCTCCAAGGCCTTCTGGTAGAATTCCAGCGCCTTCTGGTAATCGGGCTTCTGGTCCTCCTTGGGCGGCTTGAAGTAATCGTCGGCATACTCCAGATAAATGTCGGCGATCTGCTGCTTCCGATCTGCCGAGAGAAGATACTCCGCCTCGGCCCGCACGATCAACTCCGCACTTCGAAAGTCGCCCTTGCGGGCCAGGGCCAGCGCTTTGCCGAAGCGTGCCCGGCGTGTCCACGGGCTGTCGGCAAACTGCTTCTGCAGATCGTCGAACACGACCACCGACTGGTCGTACTGTTGTTGCAGATACAGGGCCCGGCCCTTCAGATAGGCCAGATAATCTCGCGGGGCGTTTTCGGCCTCGGCCGCCTTGTCGATGGCTTCAATGGCCCCGGCGTAGTCGCGGCCTTGCATCAGCTCCCTGATTTCCTCCACCACCAGAGGGGTGTCGGCGGAAGTCGGTTCCGCGGCCGTCGCCGTCACAGCGATCAGGACGGCCGAAATTGCAGAGGCGAGGGTCAGATGCGAGCGAGAGGGTCTCATGAGATCTCTCCGTGTGGTTGGGGGCATTGCACGGAACTCCTTGTTTGATGATACCTTACGGCCACAACGCGGGCGCGGGGCACTCCAGCCCATTATAGACGCCGCTGCCGGCCATTCGGTTCCGAGGTTTGCCCAGCCGGCGACGGAATTGCCCCGTTCTGGGGTCCGACACGCACCGACCGGGCCTGATTGTACTAAAACCCCATGGGCAAGATGCCGCTTTCTTGCCATGGCGGAAGCTGATAGACTGAAATTCGGACAGCGACCCCAAGACTCGCAAAACAACAAGTCGAGCACCCCTTTGGAAGGAGCATTGACCCTGATGAGCCAACAGAAGCACCAGCCCGGCACGGACCTCTCGCGACGGCGATTTCTCAAGCGTTCCTCGCTCGCACTGGCCGGCGCGGCGGTGGCAGCCGAGCTGCCGTTTGTCCACACCGCCCACGCCGCAACCGACATGGAAATCAAGATCGGCCTGATCGGATGCGGCGGCCGCGGAACCGGGGCTGTGCTCGATGCCTTGGGCGCCGCCACCAACGTGATCTATCCGGCCACCGGATACCACACCGAGGACGTGGCCCAGGGCGCCACGATCGGTAGAGAGAGCATCCGGGTGGTTGCGCTGGCCGACCTGTTCGAGGATCGATTGGCGAACTGCAGGCAGCAGCTTGCCAAGCTCGGTGCCGAAATCCCCAGGGCGAGGTGTTTCACGGGCTTCGATGCATACAAGCAGTTGCTGGCCGAGTCGGAAATCAACTACGTGATTCTGGCCACGCCGCCCCATTTCCGGCCCGAGCACGCCAAGGCGGCTGCCGAGGCGGGCAAACACATCTTTATGGAGAAGCCGGTCGCCGTCGATGTGCCAGGCATCAAAACGATTATGGAGGCCGGCAGAATCGCCCAGCAGAAGGGAGTGGGGATTGCCGCCGGCACCCAGCGACGCCACCTGAGGAGCTACCAGGAGACGATCAAGCGGCTGCGAGAAGGCGCCATCGGCGAGATTGTCTACCTGAAGTGCTATTGGAACGGGGGCGAAATCTGGGTGATCCCGCGACAGCCCGAGTGGAGCGACATGGAGTGGCAGTTGCGCAACTGGAACTACTTCACCTGGCTCTCCGGCGACCACATCGTCGAGCAGCACGTCCACAACCTCGACATCATGAACTGGGTGATGGGAACGCATCCGATCCGCGCCGTCTCCGGGCTGGGCGGACGCCAGGTCCGCACCGGCGAGCAACACGGCCACATCTTCGACCATTTCGCCGTCGAGTTCGAGTACCCCGGCGGCGTGTCCATGGTCAGCCAGAGCCGGCAGATCAACGGCTGTGACAATCTGGTGGAAGAGGCCGTCGTGGGAACCCGGGGCCGGAGCAACTGCAAGGACTACATCCGCTCCAGCGACGGCAAGAGCTGGCGGTTTCGCGACAAAGACCCGAGCCCCTACCACCAGGAGCACGAGGACCTGATCGCCAGCATCCGCGCCGGTAGCCCCATCAACGAGGCCCAGTCGGTGGCGGAGAGCACCATGACGGCGATCATCGGCCGGGAAGCCGTCTACAGCGGCAAACGGGTGTCGTGGGACGCGGCCATGCAGTCGACCAAGCGACTCGGACCCGAGAAATACGAATTCGGACCCTATCCGACGCCGCCGGTAGCCATGCCCGGCAGCTATCGATTCCTGTAGTAGCTTGGCGGCCGAATGATCGCCGCGCGGCTATTGGGCTTCGATCTTCAGCCCTTCCAGGGCCGTGCCGTCCGGCCGGCGCAGCCGGCAACAGAAGACCCAGCCGCCTTCGTGATCGACTACCTTCAGCATCAGTTCGTTCCAGCCTTTTTGCAGCTTGACCTTTACACGCTTCTGACGCGGCGCCACGCCGCCGCCGCCGTATTGGTCATAGACCGCCGCGCCGTTGAGCCACGCCTTGACCGCGTCGTCGCTGCCCATTTCGAGCTGCGCCTCCTGCTCGGCCGGTGAGAGAACCCGCGTCCGCAGGTAGGCCGCGCAATGGTCCACGCCACCGAAGGTCGATTCGAGGTTGATCTCCCACGACCCAATCCCCTTGGTGATCGGCTGCCACTGGATGCCTTGCACACCGGACTGCTCCGGCGCAAAGACGGTCGCATAGGCCGCTTCGCCGCTGGCCTTACCTTTCTCGGTAAAGGGGCCCGCGCCGACCCACTTGAGGATATGATCGTCGTACTTCTCCATGTCGTTGATCACCTCTTGGGCACGCTGCCGGACGTCGTCGTGGCGGACCGTTTCGATCACGTCTTTCAGCGCCGCGCGGGCACGCTCGGCATCCCGGTCCTTCAGCCGGTTGGCAATCCGCAGCGTCGCCAGCCCGGCAGACGGTCCGAGTTGCTCGTCATGGAGGAATCGCTTCGCCAACTGGAGAACCTCGACCGAATCACTCGAATCGCTCTCGCCGAGCCTGGCCAGAACGAGCTTCCTGTCGTTGACCCGCTCGACCAGGTCCAAAACGCGGACGTACATGGCCGTCGGATTGTCGGCCGTGGCGGCCAGCCGGACGAAACCCTCCAGCGCGAGCGACTTCTGCTCGTCGTTCTGCGCGGAGGCGATCAGCTTCAGCAGATCGTCGGTCACCGTGGTATCGGGCCACCGGGCCAGGGCCGCAACGGCAGCCTGGGCAACCGCCGCGTCGGGACTGCCCAGGGCGGCGCGAACGGCCGCCAAGGCCTGCGAGGAACCCGCCTTGCTCAGCAGCCGCACCAGGGTCGGCCGGGCTTCCAAGGGGGCCGCTTTCAGGGCGGCCAGCAGCGGCCTAGAGCGATCGTCCGCGTCCTCGACGCGCGTGAGCACGCGGCCCAAGGCCTCCTCGGCGACAGGCCGGTCTTCGGCCTGCTTCGGCTCGACTGCCAGTCGTATCACGGCCGGCAGATCCGAGGCTTCGACAAGTGTGCCCAGTGCCGAGATCGCCGCACGGCGAACCGATGAATCATCGTCGCTGGCTGCTTCAAGCACGGCCCCGACCGCCTCGGCCGCGTCACGACCTGCCAGGGCGCCGAGGGCCTCGATGCGCACGGACGATTCGTTGCCCTCAACCAACTCGATCAGCTTCCGGTTGGCGTCGTCGGCATCCAAGCGTAGCAGACTCGCCCGGGCGACCTTCTGCTCCGTGCCCTCGGTCTTGGCGGCGGCTTCCGCCAACGCGCGAACGACCGAGACGTCGCGGAGCTTGCCGAGCGCCTCCAGCGCGGCGATGCGCACCGCCTGCTCCGGGTCTTTCGCCTCCGCCCAAATGACCCCGCCGGCCGCCGCATCGCCCCGATCGCCCAGCGCCTGCAGCAGCAGCACCTTGCCCTCGGGCTGTAGCGCGTCGAGCGCGCCGGCGAAGCCCAGCGTGGCCTGAGGGCCTTCTGCCAAGGGGATATAGGCGATGGCCGTGCGCTGCAGCTCGGGGTCCTCACTTTGGATCGCCTCGCGCAGCAGCCCCACGGCCTTGTCCTCTTGCGTCAGCACCAGCCCTCGCAGGCCGGCACAGCGAAGCTGGATCGGCCGATCCGGCTTGTAGAAGCCCTCGTAGACGGCCGCGGCTTTGGCTTTTTCGCCCCGGACGGCCATCTGTTCGGCACAAAGCAGCAGGGCATTGTCGATTTCCAGCGCCAACGGGCCGGCAGCGTCCGGTCGTGCCGCAGTCAACGGCGCGATGGCCACCCCACGCCCCAGGTCGAGTCGGCCCAGGGCCCTGGCGGCGGCGGTGGCCACGATCGGGTCGGACGCACCCAGCAGCGGCCTGATCTTCCCGAAGGCTTGGCAGACCTCCAGGTCGGCCAAGGCGTTGACGATGGCCGCCTGCACCCTGCCCGAGGTCTTCTCCAAAGCCCTGCTGAGCGCTGGGATTCCTCTCGTTTCGAGCCGGCCGAGTGCATACACGGCCGCGTCGGCCACTTCCGGATCGGCCAGTAGCCCCTCGAGCGCGGGCACGCACCGGTCGGTCCCGATCACGCGGAGCTGCGTGCAGAGGAACTGCTTGGCGTCGGCCGTGGTCGCGGCCTGCAACGTCTCCAGCACCTTCTCTTCGATGGCCTCGCGCGACGGATCGTCGGTGGGCAACTGAAAGACGATCCGCTCGATCTCCATCAGCGGGCCGCCGCTGTCGCCGTGCTGAAACGCCGGCACGGCCTTCAGCGCTTCGTCCAGCTTCGCGAGCGTTTCCGGTTCGGCCGCCAGGGCGCAGCTCGCCGCGGTCAGCACCGTGAGAAGAAGGGTGGTTCTGAAAGTATGTTTCATCCGAGTATCTCCTATGCTCATGACATGCCTCGAAGTCCCTGCTACGACATGGCCCACGGGCCGCGTTTCGGCCGGTCCAGCCAGCGGTTGGCTTCCGTGTCGCCGACGATTTCTTCTTTTTCGGCGTCCCACTTCAGCGGCCGATTGAGCCAATAGGCGATGTTGGCCAGGTGGCAGACCGTCGCCGTGCGGTGGGCGATTTCGATGTCCCGAAAGGGCTTCTCGCGGGTCTTTACGCAGTGGAGAAAATCGCCAAAGATGCCGCCGCTGCCCTTGTAGTTGGGGATGTAGATGTCCGGCGGTGCGGGCTTGGTCTGGTCGCGAAATCCTTTCTCGGAAATCTCGCCTTCGGTTCCGCGGAAGTTCAGAATGCCGTCCCAGCCGCCGCCGTGGTAGATCTTCACGCCGTTGGCGAACCTCAAGGTCAGTTGCGGACATTCCTTCCCGTCGGGGGGAATCACCTCGACGGGCCCGGTTTGGTGCAATCCCAGACAGAACAGGGCGCCGCCGAACGTGTGGCAGCCCCAATCCGTGGTGCCCCCGCCGGAATAGTCGCGGTACGCCCGGAACCCGCCGGTCGTCAGGCTCGGATGGTACGGCCGCCACGGCGCGGGCCCCAGCCACATATCCCAATCGACATCGTGTGGGGTTTCCACGGGCGGCAGATAACAGGGCCCCGACGGCCCGCCCACGTTGACCCAGGCCTCCTTCACCTCGCCGATGGCCCCGCCGCGAACCATCCTGTGGAACCAGTTGTAGTCGCCCCATACCCGCTGGCTGCCGCCGGAGAAGACCCGCCCGTATCGCCGGGCGATCCGGGTCATCTGCCGACCCTCGCGGATCGTCAGCGTCTCCGGCTTCTCGCAGTAGACGTCCTTGCCGTTCTTCATTGCTTCGATGGAGACAATCGCGTGCCAGTGGTCGGGCGTGCCGATCAGCACGGCGTCGATATCCGGGCGGGCGGTGATCTCGCGAAAATCGCGATACGCCCTGCAGTCCTTGTTGCCATAGCGTTGGTCGACCTGGTCCTTGGCCAATTGGCAGTGCCGGCCCACCACGTCGCAGACGGCCACGACCTGGACCTGGGAGAAGCCCAAGAAGCCTCCCAGATCGCCGCGGCCCTGCCCTCCCATGCCGATGCCGGCCATCACGATCCGGTCGTTGGCGCCGAATGCCCGGGAGCTGGCTACCAGCGGGATGCCCAGAGAGGCGGCTGCGCCTTGGTGAAGGAAGCCGCGCCTCGATATCTGACGTTTTCCCATGAGCATGATCTCCTGTCGCACGAAGCGTTCCGTTGGGTTGGGGGTATGTTGATGCACCGCAAGCCCGGTTGCCGCCCCGACTTGTAGCGACAACTATGGTAGTGGTGCGACCGGCCGATGTCTACCGCCCGAAGCGGATTCGGCTACTCGAATCCCTGGAGGACCTCTTCGCGGTAGATGGGCATGTGGCGGTAGTAGACTTCGAGGATGCAGATGGCCAGGGCAGTCATATAGATACGGCCTCCCCGGTCGGCGTGGCCACCGGGGTTGCCGCGGCCCCGGGGAGCCCAACTGCCGGCGGCGTGCCCGTGCGTCTGCTGCAAGTCGACCAGCACTTGGCGCATCCGCTCGTTCCACTTCTCCCATGGCGCGCCGCCGAGGTGGTGCATCACCTGGGTCGCGTAGTACCAGTAGTAGATGTTCGCCTCCTTGCGGTCGGGTGGATGCTGCTCCAGCAGGAACTCGACCCCCGCCTGCAAGCCCGGGTGGTCCTTCGGCCAGCCGAGATACTGGCGACACAGCAGGGCCTCGGCCGTCATGGCGGGCGTAGGATTGCCGCGTGGCTGGTAGGCGTATCGGCCGCCCCGGCTGTCGGTTTGCACGCGGTCGAGAAACAGCTCGGCCATCTCGAACGTCCGGCTAGGCACGTAGAGATAGGCCATCTGCCCGCTCTTCAGGGCCATCAACTGCCAGCCGACCACGCTGGTGTCGCCGGCCTGCCCGGGCGTGTAGCGCCAGCCGCCCTGCTCGTGCTGGGCATCGAGGATGAAATTCAGCGCCATCTGGGCCGGCTCGCGGAGCTGCTCGTCGCCGGTCAGTGCATAGGCCTCGCACAAGGCGATGGCGGCCTGGCCGTGGGCGTACATCTGGCCGCCGTCCCGCAGATCGCCGCCCTCTTGCTGATGCTCCACCAGCCAATTCAAACCGCGAAGAACCTCGTTGGTGTAATTGCCCTTGACGTGCGTCTGGCCCGCCCCCAGAAACGGGAGCAGCGAGAGGGCCGTGCCGGCGACGTCGCTGTGGACGTGGCCCTCGCCACGGCAGGTCTCGTCGCAGTCGGGGGTGCGGTGGAAAGCGTGCAGGCTCCAACTGCCGTCGCGGTTCTGGTGGCGGGCGAGAAACTTCAGCCCGCGGGCGACGGCGGCTTCCGTGTAGGAGGTCCCTCCTCCCTGCTCCACCGCGTGCGCCCGGGCTTCCGGGTCGCGGCCAGCGAACATGCGGCCGGCGGCGGTGCGCGGGGCCGGACGGGTCGGACGCCGGATCGAGCCGGGCAAGCGGCCCACCGGGTTGGGAACTTCGAAGGGAGTCTCGACCGGCCGGAAATCGGGCGATTCTTCCGTCGGGGCTCCCGGCTCGGAGATCGCGTTGGGCAGCTCCCGCGCGCCCGGATCCTCAAACTCGAACGCTTCCGTCTGGTTGACTTTTCCCTGGTCGCCCTCGACGTCTTCCCAACTCACGGCGGTCGACAAGGTGATCGAACGCGAGTCGTCGCCGGGCTGTTCGTACCAGAGACCCAGCAGGAGCATCGCTACCAGATGCACGACCAGGCTGACCAGCCACGCCGGCAGATCTCTGAACAGATTGCCGAAAAAGACGGCCGTGCCCCCTTTTTCGTAGATCTCGTGGACGCGGGCTCGGGCACCGCGATAGACTTCCGAGGCGGCCAGGCGGCGAGGACGCGGCGAGGGGATGGTGGCCGGCGCCGCCGGCGGGGCAACGCCCGGCTCAGCCCGCGACGGCGCCTCGGGCCGAGGTTTGGCGGGCGGCTCGAGCCTGTCTGCCGGCCGGGGCTTCGTTTTGCGGAGCACGGTGGGCGAGATGGCCGCGACCGCATCGCGCGAGTCGGCCCGGCGGGCTTCCTCGTGCTCCCGCAGCAGCCGCAGTGCCTCCTGCTCCTGCTCATCGGTCAACTCGATGCTGGCGCCGCATCGGAAGCAGTCGGCCACCATCAGCCACAGCCGAATCGACATCGGTGCGCCGCACTCGGGACAGGCGCACGCCAGCACTCCGCCGTCGAGCCAGATGGAACAGTCCCCGGACGACGTTTCGGCCTTGCGCGCGATCCCCGTAACGGGAACCGGCTCGGGCCCGATTTCCATGCTAGAATCGCTGCTGGTGGCAGACATCAAAACGCGGTAGCGTGATTCCGCGGCCGAGACCCTCCCGACCACCCTTGATTTTAGCAGCCCGGCACCACGTCACGCAAGCAGGGAAACCCCTCCGAAGCGTGGGTGCCCTGCCGTTGGCCTATGCAATCTCCTCCTGCCGTCGCGCTCTTCCGGGATACTGCGGAGTTGCAGCTGAATTCGCAAAGTGTGGCTGCATTCGCAAGAATGTCAGAGTGCCACGATACGGGAAGCTCCCATGTCTGAAGTCTTGCGACTTCAGCTACCAGAGAACTCGGCGGTCAGGCCGAGGACTATTTCGGTGGCGGACCGATCAACTATAATGGGCACGGAAAAGGTGGCCTCGCTCGGTCTTCTACTGCGGAAACCCCATGACAGCAAACCCCGACGCCCTGGTCGAACGACTTCAAGAGAACATCGGCAGCGTCGTGCTCGGCAAGCCGGACGCCGTGCGGCTCTGCGTGGTGGCCTTGCTGGCCGGCGAGCACGTGCTTCTGGAGGACGTGCCGGGCGTGGGCAAGACGCTGCTGGGCAAGGCGATCGCCCGCAGCCTGGCCGGCGAGTTCTGTCGCATCCAGTTCACCCCCGATCTGTTGCCCGGCGACGTGACCGGCAGCAGTATCTACCGCGCCGAATCGCACGAGTTCACGTTCGAGCCGGGCCCGCTCTTCGCCAACGTGGTGCTGGCCGATGAGATCAACCGGGCGACGCCCCGCACCCAGAGTGCATTACTGGAAGCGATGAGCGAGCGGCAGGTTTCGGCCGACGGCCAGACCCACCTCTTGCCCCGGCCGTTCATGGTCATCGCCACGCAGAATCCGGTCGAGTTCGAGGGCACCTATCCGCTGCCGGAGAGCCAACTCGACCGGTTCCTGATGCGGATTCCGTTGGGCTATCCGGCCCGGGATGTGGAGTTGCAGGTATTGACCACCCACCGCAAGGGTGAGCCGGTCGACCGGCTGGAGCCGGCCCTGGATTGCGGCCAGATCGCCGCTCTGCAGGAGGCGGTCCGCCGAGTCGAAGTGGACGGCGCAATCAACGACTATTTGATGGACGTCGTCGAAGCAACCCGATCGTGCGACGACTTGCACGTGGGTGCCAGCACCCGCGGAGCGCTGGCGTGGTATCGCGCGGCCCAAGCGACGGCGCTGGTCGCCGGACGCCGCTACGTCGTGCCCGACGACGTAAAGGGGCTGGCCGTCCCCGTACTGTCTCATCGCGTGATCACCAAAGGCTATCTGCACGGCGGCCAGCGTGAGGCCGTCGAGGCCCTGATCGGGCGCCTGGTCGACGACGTGCCCGTGCCGACGTAGTCAGTTGGAGGCTTGTGAGGTTTTCCCGTCGTGTTGAGCCCACGCCGAACTGTCATCTGCCGCGAAGGATGGTACTACCTGGTCGTGCTCGCGCTGGTGCTCGGCGGGGCCATGTTTCGGGAAGTGAACCTGTTGCTGCTGCTGGCCGGCATAATGGCCGGGCCGCTCTGGTTCAGTTGGCAGGCCGTCCGCCGAACCCTGGTTGGATTACAGGTGGAGCGAAAGGTCCCCCACGGAGTCTGTGCCGGCGACTTGCTGGTGACCAGCCTGACGCTGACCAACACCCGGCGGAGGATCGGTAGTTGGGGCGTGGTCGTCGAAGATGAGATCGGGCGCGCGGCGGGCGATGTCGGCGGGAAGTCTCGTGGCCAGCCGCCGATCCGCGCCGAGGTGTTGTTCCCCTATATTGCCGCTGGCCGCCCGCAGACGGGCGTCTATCGCGGCCGGCTGCCGCAGCGAGGACGCTATCGTCTGGGCCCGCTGCGGCTCTCCACGCGGTTTCCCTTCGGCCTGTTTCGCCGCACGATCTCCGTGGGGCAACGCGAGACACTGACCGTCTTTCCGCGTTTGGGGCGGCTGACCCGCTCGTGGCTCCGACGCCACCGCGAGTCGCTGGCCGGCACGCAGCGCCGCGAGCGGCGTGCTGGCCTCGACGGCGACGTGTACGGTGTCCGCCCGTGGCGCAGCGGCGATAGCCGGCGATGGATCCACTGGCGCACCTCGGCCCGGGCGGGCGAGTTGGTCGTGCGGCAGTTTGAGCAGCCGCGCAACCGCGATCTGGCCGTGCTGCTGGACCTTTGGCAGCCCGAGCGGCCCACGCCGGAACATCTCGAAAACGTGGAGTTGGCCGTGAGTTTCGCTGCTACGGTGGTCTCCGATTTGTGTCGCCGGGGTAACGCCGATATGCTGCTGGGCATTGGCGGCCCGCAGCCACAGTGTATCCGCGGCCCGGCTTCCGTCGCCTTGTTGCAGGACCTGATGCAGCGGCTGGCGGTGGCCGAGGCCCACGGCGAAGATACGCTGCCCGAGTTGCTCACCCGGGCCGCCGGGCAGATCGACCCCGGCACCGAGGTCATTGTGATCGGCACCCGCCCCAGCGCCTGTGGCGACGCCTCGCGACGCGAGGCCGCCCGGCAGCGACTCGCACGCCGCGCTGGCCACCGAGAGATTCGTTACCTCGACGCCGCCAGCGACGAGCTGGCCCGCTACTATCAGCCCGAGTGATCGCCGAGGACTTGCCATGCTGCTCGAACAGCTGCTGCAGATCAACATCGCCACGCTGGCCGCCTTGGGGGCCTTGCTGTTGGGCATGGGGCAGCGCGACGCGGGCTGGCCGCTGCTGGTGATGCTCGCGGCGTTCGGCTCGGTCTGGCTCTGCGATGTGACCGGTTGGCTGCGGCTGAGCCGAAACGTGGCTAACGTCGCGGCACTGGTGGCCGTGGTCGTCGTGGCCGGGCGTTTGCAGCCGTTCAGCGGAGAGGCCCCCATCCTGGCCGCCGCCGATCTTTTCGTCTACCTGCAGATCATCCTCCTGTTCCAGCGCAAGGACGATCGCGTCTACTGGCAATTGATCATGCTGAGCCTGCTCCAAGTGGTCGCCGCCACCGTCTTCAGCCAGGGCCTCTGGTTCGGCGTGCTGCTGGTCGTCTACATGCTGGTCGGCTTCTCCTCGCTGAGCCTGCTGTGGATGCACCGCCAGTGGCTCCGTTTTCGGGCGGCGGAGGCCTTGCCCGCAAACCCACCACCCGACGCTGAGAAACGCTGGCCGCTGTCCGGGCAACGCCCGCAATTCAGTTGCCGGCTCGGCGGCCGCGACCGCGAAGGAATCGGACGCGAGCTGTTCAGCCGGTTGACGCGCATGGGTTTCGGCACGCTGGTCCTTACGCTGCTGATGTTCCTCACTTTGCCGCGTTTCGGCCGTACCGCCTGGCGCGGCGCCGTGCTGGCCCCGAAACACGTGGTCGGCTTCTCCGACGAGGTGCAGCTCGGCGAGCTGGGCGAGATCATCGAGAGCCGCGAAGAGGTGATGCGGGTGTGGCTGCGCGACGAGGCCACCGGCCGGTCCTATCCCGCCCGGGGCGAACTCTACTTGCGCGGCTCGATCTTGACGTACTATCGCGACGGCCAATGGGCGGATCGGACAAAGACCGGTGCGAGATCTTCCGCTTCGCCGCTGCAGCCGGCTCGCGGCGTTCCTACACAACAGCAACCCTCGCACAGCGTTCCCGTCACGCGGCAAGCCGGCTCCTCGGAGAACGGCTTTCCCTTGGCTTCTTCGGCGCGAGTCCGCCAGCAAATCACAATCGAGCCGCTCGACCGCGACGAGCTGTTCTGCATCTGGCCGTTTCAGGTAGTCGGCCCGGATGCCGGCGTGCAGGCGCGCGACGGACGACTGTTTCGCCGCAGCGACCTGCGCAGGACTCGCTTCTCCTACGAGCTGACCACCTCGGCGATGGTCGACGGCGTGCAGGTTCCGCTGATTCCCTGCGACGATCCGACCGAAGTCGAAGGGCTGCTACAACTGCCCGAGTTGCCCGAGCTGTCGAAGCTGGCCGGGCAATGGATTGCCGAAAGCGGTCTGCCACCCGACGACCCCTTGGGCCGGTCGCGGGAGTTGGCTCGACGGTTCCACGATCCGAAGCGATTCCAATACAGCCTCGAAGGCCAGGCCCGCAATCTCGACGTCGATCCGATCGAGGACTTCGTGTCTGCCAACCCCCGGGGACATTGCGAGTACTTCGCCACCGCCTTGGCCATGATGCTTCGCAGCCAGCGAATCCCGTCGCGGGTTGTGCTGGGATACAAGTGCGGCGCCTTGAACGACGCCGGCAAGTTCTACCAGGTTCGCCAACTGCACGCCCACGCCTGGGTCGAGGCCTACCTCCCGCCCGAGGACCTCCCGCCAGACCGGCTCGACGGCGACCGGCCCCGGCGATGGGCCTGCGGCGGGTGGCTACGGCTGGAGCCGACGCCCGCCGGCGCCGCGATGCCCGACGCCATGCCGTCGATGACCGAACGGATCGCCGACCGATTCCAGTGGCTGCAATCGCTTTGGGCAGATTACGTCATCGAAATGGATCGCCAGCGTCAACGCGACGCGATCTACCAGCCGACCGTGCGAGTGATCAAGGCGGCGATCCGCAATCTCCGCGATCCCGGTTGGTGGCGGGGCCTGGCTGGTAAGCTCGCCGCGGCGCTGCATCTCCCCCAGTTCAGTGGGGGCGTGCTCTTCTGGCTGTGGTTCGTTCCCGTGGTGATGGCAGCCTTGTTGCTGCTGACTTTGGCCGGGCGGCGATTGGGGCGCTGGCTTCGCCGTGTCTGGGGCCGCTGGAGCGGCCGGCCGGCTGCCGAAGCCGGAGGCAACCGGGCGGACGTCGAGTTCTATCGGCGGTTCGAGCGCCTGCTGGCGCGAAACGGCTTGATACGCCGTCGCGGCCAGACCCCGCGTGAATTCGCCGCCGACGCCGCGGCCCGGCTCGCTGCCGGCGCCGGCTGCCCCCATTGGGAATCGCTGTCACTGCAGGTGGTCGAAGCCTTCTACCGGGTTCGCTTTGGCCGTCTCCCCCTGGACAGTACCCAGGCCGAAACGGTAGAACAAGCACTGGGGCAGATCGCCGCTGGTGAGCCTGCCCGGAGCGAGGGGCTCGCACGCAACCTATCTCGGTCCGTGTCAAGGAGCGACCTATGAAGATCGGCCTCGTCGGCTACCAGGGCTCAGGCAAGAGCACGCTGTTCGAATGGCTGACCACCGTGCCGGCCGATCCGTCGCAGGCCCACACCGCCCAGAGCGCCATGGCCACCATTCCCGAGCCCCGAGTCGAACAGCTTGTGGAAATCTATCACCCGAAGAAGATCACCCAGGCGGCCCTGGAGATCGTCGACACCCCGGGCCTCAGCCGCACGCACGAGGGCAACGCCGCCCGGCTGGCCCTGATTCGCGAGGCCGGATGCCTGGTGCTGGTCGTGGCCGCCTTCGACGACTCCGACCCGATGGCGGATCGCAGGTCGTTCGATGAAGACCTCATGCTGGCCGACATGGAAGTCCTTTCCGGACGCATCGGCCGCATCGAAGAGACGCTGAAGAAGCCCATTCCCCGAACGGAGCAGGAGCAATTGCGGCACGAGGAAGAGACACTCAACCTGGTACTCTCGGCCATGGAGGCGGGCAAGCCGTTGCGCGAGGCCGACATGACCGACGAACAATTGAAGGTCACCCGGGCGTTCCGGCTCTTGAGCGAAAAGCCGCGAATGGTGATCGTCAACACCGCCGACGACGAGGCGGACCCCGATCGCTTCACTCAGACTGCCGCCGACGTGCCCGTGCTGACAATTCCCGCCGGGCTTGAGTTGGAGCTAGCCAGAATGAGCCCCGACGATCGGCGCGAGTTCGAGGAGGAGATGGGCCTGGAGAGCGTCGATCGCGATCACGTGATTCGCAGGCTGCTGGAGGCCTCGGGCCAGATGCTCTTCTTCACCTGCGGCGATCGGGAAGTCCGCACCTGGCTGCTGGCAAGAGGCGGCACCGCACTGGAGGCCGCCGACAACATCCATACCGATCTGGCTCGAGGCTTCATCCGTGCCGAAGTGATGACTGTCAGCGATCTCGTCCAGTTCGGCAGCGAGCGCGAGGTCAAAGCGCAGCACTTGATGCGCCAGGAGCCCAAGGACTACGTGATCCAGGACGACGATATCGTGCTGATTCGCTTCAGCGTCTGATGCTCGCTGGAGTCCTCCACGATGCAATGAAGAAGCTCGAAGCCAGTACACGCGAGCGGTGGTGCGCCGCTTAGGACTCGCAAAAGAGTAAGTTGGGCATTCTTATGGGGGAAAGGCGGCGCAGACGCCTTTCCGGCCATAATGCTCGCCCTGTGTGAAACGTCGATTCCGGTGACTTCTGATCGGGAAAGAACCCCGAAAGTCAAAGGCATCTTCCGTCTGCGCGTGATGAAAGACCAAGGCCGCTACGCGTCCTTGCACTTTCATCCATGTCCAACTTGTTCTTTTACGAGTCCTTAGAACTCGTACAAGAATTACTTCCCGGGTTTCGCCCTCGGCTTGATGGTGTAGTTCCAGTCGGGGCATGTGTTGTGTCTGTGGA